>NZ_RFFG01000056.1 GCF_003696215.1 Actinomadura harenae
GCCGTGCCCACCGTCGTGCTCGCGCCCGCGAGGACGCGGTCGAGCGCCGCGGTCAGCTCCGGCTGGTCCACCAGGCCCGTGGACGGCGCGGCGGGGACGGCCGCGGGCTCGCCCGGGGCGGGCTTCAGCCGGTCGGCGAGCGGGTTCGGCACCCGGCGGCGCGGCGCGAACAGGCGCCGGAGATCGGTCTGGAACTGCACGACCGGAATCCACTCCGGGCGCGGGAACCACGGGTCGCCGGGCAGTCCCTGGACGATCGCGACGAACCGCATCGCCATGTCAAGCCAGGCGCGGCAGGCGTCCGCCGCCCCCGACACCAGGGCCGCGACCAGCCACGACCGGGTCTGCTCCTGCCACGCCGCCGCCTTGAACCCGCGCCGCTCGACGGGGAACCGGGCGCGGACCTCGCGGTACCGGTCCTCACCGACCGCGACCGCCAGCTCGGGCGGGACGTGCTCCATGCTGCCCTGGAGCAGCAGGTGGACGAGATGGGTCTCGACGGACTCCTCGCGGGGCGCGACGGCCATCAGGTGGTCGCGCGCCGCGAGCAGCCCCTCGCACACCCACTCCAGGTAGCCGACCGGGCCGAGCAGCTCCGGGACGGCCGTCAGGACGCGTTCCGGCGCGTGCGCGTGCCACTGCTCGCGCAGCTCCATCTTCGGCAGGTTGACCTCGCCGGACGGCGGCGCGTCGTACAGCTCGATCAGCGCGCGGCGGCGGTTCTCCAGCGGCTCGATGCCCTCCAGGGCGACCAGGCAGTCGCGGGCCAGCTCGATCGCGAGCTCCCGGTCGGGGGCCTCGACCAGCCAGTCCAGCGGCGGTCGCCACCGGCCGCCCGGCGCGTCGCAGCGGGTCATCCGGGTGCTCAGCGGGGCGGGGTTCGCCAGGTGCCGGTAGAGCAGGCGCTCGGGGAGCTGCGACCAGGACCCGGCCTTGATCGCGCCGCCGCCGGGCAGGAACGCCAGGATCGCGAAGATCTCGGCGGTGACCAGGGACGCGGGCAGCGTGAGCAGCTTGTGCTCGTCGGTGGTCAGGCCGGCCGCGCGCGGGTCCGCGGCGAGCGCGTCGATCCGGGCGGCGACCTCCTCGAACAGGCCGTCCGGGACGCGCCACGGGCCGTGCGCGTACACGTCCAGGACCGGCTCGTCGGTGAGCAGCAGTTCCAGGTGCTCCGGCAGCCGCAACGCATTCTCCCCAGGGACGTCCAAAACAGGGGTACAGCCTACGTTTCCGGACGTGTCGCCCGTCCGGGATCCGGGCCTCGCGACCCGGCGCCCGGATCCCGCGTCCCGGTTCCGGGCGCTTCCACCCGGAACCGGCCGCGTGCTCCGGTCCGCCCGGCGTCTCCCAGGTTCCGCCGGACCTCGCCAGTCTCCGCCTCCCCGCCCGTTCCGTCGAGAGTGGGATTCTCGGTTGGCGGGTACCGGCCGCCCGGAAACGCCGGACCCGGACGTGCCGACCCGCCCGGAGCTGTCCGGAACCCCCTCTGACCTGCGCGGTAATCCAGCGTTGATCGACTCGTGTCAGGGTCGGTCCCGTCGGCGCGCCTCCAGGGGGTTGGAAGGCGTGCCGAGCGTTGGCCTGGCCTTTTGACGACCGCTGCGTTCTGGTCAGGCACTCCCTCAGCGCGGATCCCGGACGGTTCGCCGTCCGGGATCCCGCCGATTCCGGGGGTCGCTCAGACGGTCCGGCGCAGGGCCTCGACGGCGAGGCGGGCGGCGGTGCCGATCACCGCGTCCGCGCGCGGCGCGACCGCCACGGGCTCGGCCGCGCGGGTGAAGACGGCCACGGCGTAGCGTCCGCCGTCCGGGTACTCGACGACCCCGATCTCGTTACGCACGGTGAGCAGCGTCCCGGTCTTGCCGCTGACCCGGACGTCGTCGCGCGGGAACCCCGAGGACAGCCGGTGCGGCCACACCTGGAGGCCGAGCAGGCGGCGCATCTGCGCGCACTCGGGCGCGGGGGCGGCCTCGTCCCGCCAGATCATCGACAGCAGCCGGGTGAGCTCGCGCGGCGTCCCGTCGCTGGTCCGGGACGGGTCGAGCGAGCCCAGCCGGTCGAGCATGCCCGGCTCGTCGACGCGCTGCCAGAGCTCGCCCAGGTCGGCGGCGCCGGAGTCGGCGAGCAGGGCGGCGAACAGGTCCCGGCCGTCGCCGGTCACGTGGACGCGGGTCAGCCCGAGCGCCCCGAGCGCCGCGCCGATCTCGTCCCGGCCGACGCGCGCGTAGACGGCGTCCGCCGCCGCGTTGTCACTGACCGTGATCATCAGGCAGGCCAGGTCGCGCAGCGACATCGTGACGTCGTCCAGCATGACCGACAGGCCGGTGCCGCCCTCGGTCCGCTCGGCCGGGCACAGCGTGATCCGCTCGGCCGGGTCCAGGGCCCCGCGCGCGGCCAGCCGGAAGAACGCGACGAGCAGCGGCACCTTGTAGACCGACGCGAGGACGACCGGCTCGTCCGCGCCGACGCCGAGCTCGCGCCCGGTGTCGACGTCCACCGCGTGGAGGTGCCCGGCGACGCCCGCGTCGGCGAACGCCCGCTCGATCGCGGCGACGGCCTCCCGCGCGGCCGCGGAGCCGGGCGCGGGCGTGGTCTTGCGCAGCCGGGCGGTCATGCCAGGAACCCGGAGGACGGGCGCAGGACGACCCGCCGCGGCGGGACGGCGTCGAGCGGCCGCATCGCGGCGACCTCGCGCAGGACGTCGGTGGTCACGGCCGCGAAGTCTGCCACCGGCCCGGTCGAGGTGTCTCCCGCAGGTCCAGCGGTCCTGTTGCGCCGCCAGGCGCACGAGGTGCGCAGGGCCAGCGGCGCCCCGGCCAGCGGCCGCCACACCGCCCCGCCGCCCGGGTCGTTCGTGCCGTTCACGTCGGCCGGGCGCGGGACGAGGGCGACGGCCGAACCGGACAGGACGAGCCCGAGCGCGAACTGCGGGTGCCGGGCCTCATGGACGGCGGCCGGGACGAAGCCGTTGCGGCGGCAGGACGCCATGAGGTCGTCGTGGACGCCGGGCGCCTCGTCGCGCGGGAAGAGCACCAGGTCACGGCCCGCGAGCGCGTCCACCGGGGGTTCGGGTGCGGCGGCGAGCGGGTCGTCGGCCGCGAGCAGGACGCCGAGGGGCTGGGCGAGCATGGGGCCGAGGGAGAGGTCGCGGGTGTCGCACGGATGGCGCAGGACGGCGATGTCGAGCGAGCCGTCCGCGAGGGCCCCGAGCTGCTCGGACGTGCTCGCCTCGCGCAGCGTGAGCCGCAGGTCGGGACGCCGGTCGCGGAACGCCGACACCAGCGCCGCGACGACGTCCCCGCCGAGGTCGGACGGCAGCCCCGCGCGGACGAGCCCGACCTCGCCGCTGCGGGCGCGGGCCGCGACCTCGCGGATCCGGTCGACCCGTCCGAGGACGTCGCGCGCCTCCGGCAGGAGCAGCCGTCCGGCGGCGGTCAGCTCGACCCGCCGGCTCGTCCGGTCGAAGAGTCTCACCCCGAGTTCGCCCTCCAGCCTGCGGATGCGCTGGCTCAGCGGCGGCTGGGCCATGCCGAGGCGCTCCGCCGCGCGGCCGAAGTGGAGTTCCTCGGCGACGGCGACGAAGTGGGCGAGATGCCCAACGATGTCCATGAGCAGGAACGATATCAATTCCCGTCATGCTGCGGAATCGATATGACTCTTGGACACAACCCCGTTGACCTGGTGTTCTGTCAGCTCACCGCACCAGCTCACCGAACCAGAGGGGGATGTCATGACCCGATCCCGGTGGGCGGCCGTAGCCGCCGCCGTGACGGCCGTCGTGCTCGTGGGAGCCGGGGGATTCTGGCTGCTGGGGGGAGGCGGCGACGGGCCGGAGGGCACCGCCGGCCGGTTCACCGCGGCGTGGAGCAAGGGGGACTACGCCGCGATGCGCGACCTCACCGCGAACGCGCCCGCCGACTTCACCACGCGGCTCGCCAGGCAGCGCGGCGACCTCGGCGCGACCGCGCAGGAGTACACGGTCGCGTCGGTCGGCAAGCCGAAGGGCGGCGAGGCGGGCGGCGCGTACTCGGCGCGGCTCACGCTCGCCGGAGGCCGCACCTGGAGCTACGACGGGACGCTCGGCTTCACCAAGTCCGGCGGCACATGGAAGGTGGACTGGGCACCGGGCCTTCTCTACCCGGCGCTCAAGGAGGGCCAGCGGCTCTCCGCCGCCCGCGCCTGGCCGAGCCGCGGGACGATCGGCTACGCGGACGGCTCGTCCATGGAGGGTTCGCCGTCGGGGTCCGTTCAGCAGATCGTCGGGCCGGTCGGCCCGGCGGCCGACGAGGTGGCGAAGGGGCTCGGAGCGCCGTACCGCAAGGGTGACCCGGTCGGTGTGGACGGCCTGAACAAGCAGTACGAGAAGCGTCTCGCGGGGACGCCCGCACTGACCGTCCAGATCGTCGACGCGAGCGGGAAGCCGGTCTCGACGATCAAGCGGTTCGGGGGCCAGGACGGGCGGCCGCTGCGCACGACGATCGACGCGAGGACGCAGAAGGCGGCCGGGCAGGCGCTGTCGAGTGCGGACAAGCCCGCGTCGTTGGTCGCGCTGCGTCCGTCCACGGGGGAGATCCTCGCGATCGCGAACAAGCCGGGCGGCCTGAACCGGGCGCTCCTCGGCCGCTACCCGCCGGGCTCGACGTTCAAGGTCGTCACGGCCGCCGCGCTCGTCGCGGGCGGGATGGACGCCGGCACCCCCGTCCCGTGCCCGGCGACGATCAACGTCGGTGGCCGGACGTTCAAGAACTACCAGCACGAGAGCTTCGGGACGGTCCCGCTGCGGGACGCCTTCGCGCACTCCTGCAACACCACGTTCGCGCAGCTCGCGGTGGAGAGGCTCGGGCGGAAGAGGCTGACGGAGGTCGCGCGGCAGTTCGGGTTCGACGCGCCGATCGTGGGCGGGCTGCCCGCCGTCCGGGCGGCGTTCCCGGGCGCCAAGGACGACACCGCGTTCGCCGCCGAGGCATTCGGCCAGGGCGAGGTGCTGACCAGCCCGCTGAACATGGCGAGCGTCGCGGGCGCGGCGGCGGACGGCACGTGGCGGACGCCCCGGATCGTCCCGGCCGACCTCGCCTCGCAGGCGGCCGACGCCGGCGGGCGTCGGCCCGAACCGCCGCACCGGCTGGACCCGGCGATCAAGACGGCGCTGCACTCGCTGATGCCCGCCGTCGTCACCGAGGGCACCGCGAACGGCGTGGACTTCCCGTCCGGGACGGCGGGCAAGACCGGCACGGCCGAGTTCGGCGGCGGCGACGATCCGCCCACGCACGCCTGGTTCATCGGATACCGGGGCGACCTGGCGTTCGCCGTGATCGTCGAGGGCGGCGGGACCGGCGCCGAGGCGGCCGCGCCGATCGCCGCGACGTTCCTCAAGGCGGTCTCCTGAGACCGGATCGACGGCGTTGAACGGTTGTTGATCGGGATTCGGCAGTCTGGACCCAGACGGGCCGGGTGCGAATGACGGTCGACCTCGTTTCTTGGCGGGGGCGGGGTCTGGATCTCCGTCGGCTACGGGCGCGCCCGGCCCGACCCCCCAGTGCCGGGTGTCGGCGGGTACGTCCTCCTGGCGTTGCGGACGACCCGCCGGCACCCGCCACGACGGGGCCGGACCAGGTCAGGGCGCCAGGCGGGCGCGGACGGCCGCGGCCTCCGGGCGGCCCTGCCCGTCGAGGATCCGCAGCGCCTCGGTCCAGTGCGTCCGGGCGTCGGCGTCGTCGCCTCGCGCGGCGAGCGACCGGGCGAGCGCGTCCAGCGCCATCGCCCGCCCCCACGCGTCGCCCATCTCGCTCAGGACGGCCAGCGCGCCCCGCGCGTCGGCCTCCGCGGCCTCGGCGGCCCCGGCGTCGCCGAGATCCAGGCGGGCGTGCGCGACCCGGAACAGCGACAGGCCCTCCCACACGCGGTAGCCGCCGGAGCGGAAGTGCTCCAGCGCCTCGACCCACAGATCCAGGATCTCGCCGGGGTCCCGGACGTCCCGCAGGACGATCGCCGCCTGGTAGAGGGCCCACCCGATGCCGAACGCGCCGCCGAGGTCGCGGTGCAGCGCGAGTCCGGCGGTCGCGGCCTCGGCCGCCTCGCGGGGATGTCCGGCGTCGAGCAGGGCGCGGCCCATCGCGGCCAGCGTGAGGCCCTCGCCGTGCCGGTCGCCGTGCTCGCGGAACGCGGCGAGCGCCTCGCGGCCGAGTTCGAGGGCCTCGTCGTGGTGTCCTCGCAGGTAGGCGGAGTTCCCGAGGCGTCCGAGGGCGTCGGCGGCGGTCCAGGTGTCGCCGGTCTCACGGGCCCTCTCCAGGGCGGTCCGGCAGGCGGCCTCCGTGTCGGCGAACCGGGTGGCGTGGTAGTGCAGCCGTCCGAGGAGCAGGTGGGCGCGGCCTTCGGCGCGCCGGTCGCCGTACTCGGCCGCGCCGTCGATGACCGCCTGCGCGGCCTGCGCGCACGCGCGCGCGTGGAAACCCGAGTTGACCAGCGTGTCGGTGAGCAGCAGCAGGTCGGCGGCGGGGCCGGGCAGCCCGGTGCGCGCGGCCTGGCCGATCACCGCGAGCAGGCCCGGGGCCTCGGCGAACATCCAGTCCCGCGCGGCGGCCTGGTCCGCGAAGACCGCGCCGGACGGGCGCGGGCGGGCCCGCCCGTCGCCCGGGTTGATCGCCAGGTGGGCGGCGCGGGTGGTGGTCAGCCAGAAGTCCACGAGGCGGGCGAGCGCGGCGGCGCGTTCGGGGGCGGGCTCGTCCGCCTCGGCGCGCTGGCGGGCGTACAGGCGGAGCAGGTCGTGGTAGCGGTACTGGCCGGGGACGGCGGAGCGGAGCAGGCTGACCCGCTCGAGCGCGCCGCACAGCTCGGCGGCCCGGCCGGGCGGGACGGCGAGGACGGCCGCGGCCGCGGGCACCGAGAAGGACGGCCCGTCCGGGAGGGCGAGCAGCCGGAACGCGCGCCGCAGCTCCGGGGTGAGCTGGTTGTACCCGAGCTGGAACACGGCCTCGACGGCGAGGTCGGCGACGCGCAGCTCGGAGAGGCGGCGGCGCCGGTCGGCGAGCCGGTCCACCAGGGACCGGACGGTCCAGGACGGCCGGGCGGCGAGGCGCGCGGCGGCGACGCGGACGGCGAGCGGGAGGTGCCCGCACGCCTCGAGCAGGTCGCGGACGGCGCCCGGTTCGGTGTCGACCCGGTCGGGTCCGGCGATCCGGACGAGCAGCTCGCGGGACTCGTCCGGGGCGAAGACGTCCAGGTCCACGCCGGGCACGGGCGCGGGAAGGCGGGCCCGGCCGGTGACGATCACGGTGGTCCCGGGGGCGTCCGGGAGCAGCGGGCGGATCTGGGCGGCGTCGCGCGCGTCGTCCAGCACCATGAGGACGCGCCGTCCGGCGAGGACGCGGCGGAGCAGCGCCGTCCGGTCGCCGAGGTCGTTCGGGACGGCGTCGGGCGCGACGCCGAGGGCCTTGAGGAACGCGCCGAGGACCAGGTGCGGGTCGGCGGGCCGTTCGTGGGCGCCGTGCAGGTCGGCGAAGAGCTGGCCGTCCGGGTGGTCGGCGCGCAGGAGGTGCGCGACGCGCAGGGCGAGCGCCGACTTCCCGACGCCCGCGACGCCGGTGACGGCCGCGACGCCGGTCTCGGCGAGGACGCGGCGCAGCTCGTCGACCTGGGCGGTCCGCCCGGTGAAGTCGGCGACCGCGCCGGGGAGCTGCGCGGGCCGCGCGCTCGTCGCGGGCGTGGGCGAGGACGCGGCGAGAACCCGCCGGTGGAGGGCGGTCAACGCGGCTCCGGGTTCGATGCCCAGCTCGTCCACCAGGACCCGGCGCGCGTCGAGGTAGACGTCGAGCGCCTCGGCGGGACGGCCCGACCGGTACAGGGCGAGCATGAGCAGTTCGCGCGGTCGCTCACGCAGCGGATAGGCGCTGATCAGGAGTTTCAGCTCGTCGACGGCCTCGGCGTGATGCCCGAGCCGGACGTCCAGGTCGAGCCGGGCCACCTGCGCCGCCACCAGCCGCTCGGTCAGTCGCACGCGCTGGGCTTCGGCGAAGGGCCCGGGGACGCCCGCGAGGACCTCGCCTCGCCACAGTCCGAGCGCTTCGATGAGCAGGTCTCGTGCGCGCGCGCGGGCGCCGTCCGCGTCCGCCCGCTCGGCCTCGGTGACGAGCCGCGCGAACCGGAGCGTGTCGGTCGCCTCGTACGGGACGCGCAGCGCGTACCCGCTGCCGACCGTCACGAGCACTTCGGGCGCTCCGCCCGCGATTCGGTCGGGCTCGAAAAGGCGACGCAGCCGGGACGCGTAGGTGCGCAGCGTGCCGAGCGCGCGCGGCGGGGGATCGCCGTCCCAGACGGCGGAGACGAGCTCCGGCGCGGACACCGGCGCGCCCTCGCGGAGCAGCAGGACGGTGAGCAGGGCGCGCTGCTGGGGCGAGCCGAGATCGAGCTCGGTGTCCCCGCGCCAGCCGCGCGGCGGGCCGAGAAGGCCGAACCGCAGGGGCGGGATCCGCGTCTCCATCGGGGAAAGGGTAGATCGCCGCAGCTCATGACCGAACCCCGCCCGCTCGGAGCGGCCGGGGCCCGGTCCGGGGCGCGGCCCGAGGGACATGGCCTATCGATCACCTGATTTAGGCCAGAATGGGCGTTTATGGACAGCGATCGGGGGCTCCGGTTCGCCGTGCTGGGCCCGGTGCGCGCCTTCCGGGACGGCACGGAGCTGCCGCTCGGCGGCCCGCAGCAGCGCGCGTTCGTCGCCGCCCTGCTCGCCGCCGGAGGCCGCGGACTGCCGATGGACCGGCTCGTCGCCGCGCTCTGGGGCGACGAGCCGCCCGCCCGCGCCGTCGGGACCGTCCGCACCTACGCGTCCCGGCTCCGCCGGGCGCTCGAACACGACCGGTCGAGGCCCGAGATCCTCCTGTCCGAGGGCGACGGGTACGCCCTGGTCGTCCCGGACGACGCCGTCGACGCGCGGGCCTTCGAGGCGGCCGTCGCCCGCGCCGGCGAGGCCCCGCACCCGGCCGCCCGCCGCGACCTGCTCGACGGCGCGCTCGGCGGGTTCACCGGCGTCCCGCTGACCGGCGTCCCCGGCCCGGACGCCGACGCCTGGCGCACCCGCCTCGCCGAACGCAGGCTCGACGTCCTGCTGACCCGCCTCGACCTCGACCTCTCCCTCGGACGGCACGCCGCCGCGGTCGCCGAGCTCGGCCTGCTCGCCAAGGAGCACCCGCTGGACGAACGCGTCCACGGCCTCCTGATGACGGGCCTCTACCGCTGCGGACGCCAGGCCGAGGCGCTGGCCGCGTTCGCCGAGGCCCGGCGCGTCCTGGAGGCCGAACTCGGCGTCCGGCCCGGCCCCGGGCTCACCGGCCTGCACCAGCGGATCCTGCGCAACGACCCGTCCCTGGACGCCGGGGACCACGAGGCCGTTTCCTTCCCCGACCCCCTCCCCGCCCCCGAGCCCCGGCCCGAGCCGGAGCGGCCCGTCCTGCCGAGGCCCGCCGCGCTCCCCGCCGACCTCCCCGACTTCACCGGGCGGGCCGCCCTCGCCGCCGAGCTCGCCCGCGCCCTGACCGTCCCCGCCGAGGAGCGCGCCGCGCCCCTGGTCGTGGGCCTGTGCGGCGTCGGCGGCGTCGGGAAGACCGCGCTCGCCGTGCACGTCGCGCACGCCGTCCGAGCCGCCTACCCCGACGGCCAGCTCTACATCGACCTCCAGGGAGTGGGGGAGAACCCGCTCGACCCCTGCGTCGTCCTCGCCGGGTTCCTGCGGGCGCTCGGCGTCCCGAAGGACGCCGTCCCCGACGGCGAGGCCGAGCGGGCGGCGCTCCTGCGCTCCCGCCTCGCCGACCGGCGCGTCCTGATCCTGCTCGACAACGCGCGCGACGCCGCGCAGATCCGCCCGCTGCTGCCCGGCGACCGGGGGTGCGCCGTCCTGGTCACCGCCCGCGCCCGCCAGGGCGGCCTGCCCGGCGCCCGGCACGTCGACCTGGACGTCCTCGACCCCGTCGAGGCGATCGAGCTGTTCGCCGCGATCGCGGGCCGGGACCGCGTCGCCGCCGAACGTGCCGCCGTCGTCGACATCGTCGGCCTCTGCGGGCTGCTGCCGCTCGCCGTCCGGATCGTCGCCGCGCGCCTCGCCGCCCGCCCGTCCTGGACGGTCGCGACCCTCGCCGCGCGCCTCGCCGACGGCCGCCGCCGCCTCGCCGAGATGCGGATCGGCTCGCTCGCCGTCGAGGCGACCTTCCGGCTCGGCCACGACCAGCTGACCCCGGCGCAGGCCCGCGCGTTCCGCCTGCTCGCCCTGCCCGACGCGAACGGCCTGTCGGCGGAGGCCGCGGCCGCCGCGCTCGGCGAGACCGACGTGCTCGCGGTCGAGGACCTCCTGGAGTCCCTGGTCGACCTCGGCCTGCTCGACTCGACCGCGCCCGGCCGCTACCGCTACCACGACCTGCTCTGGCTGTTCGCGCGGCAGACCGCCGAACGCCTGGACGACGCGGACGCGCGGGTCGTCGTGCCCGTCCGGCTGCTGACCCACCTGCTGACCGTCCAGCGCGCGGTGACCGGGCTCGTCCGCCCCGGCCTGTTCACGTCCGGGACGTCCGAGACCGCATCCGCGCCCGCACCCGGGATCGACTCCGCGCCCGGGTTCGACTCCGCGGCCCGCGCCCGCGACTGGACGTTCGGCCACCTCGACATGATGCTCACGATCGTCCGGCAGATCGCCCGCGAGGGTACCGCGCCCGCGATGGCCGCCGACCTGCTGTTCGCCCTCGATCCGCTGATCGAGGAGGGCTACCGCTGGTGCGAGGTCGAGTCCGCCGCGCGCGCCCTCGCGGGCGACGCGTCCGGGCCGTACGCGCAGGGCCGGGCCCGCTACGTCCTCGGCCGGGTCGCCGTCCACACCAGCCGCCTGGACGAGGCGGGGGAGTCCGCCGGGCGCGCCGCCGAGCTCGCCGCGTTCGTCGGTGACACCGCGCTGCGCGTCGCGTCCCACGACCTGCTCGCGCACGTCGCGTTCTACCGGCTGCGCCCGCGCGAGGCCGCCGGGCACCTGGAGCGCGCCCTCGCCCTCGGCCGGGAGCTCGGCGACCGCGCCGGGGAGATGGAGCGCCTGGCGAGCCTCGCCTACACGCACGTCGAGCTGGACGAGCCCGAGCGGGCGATCGACTGGGCCGAGGCCGCCCGCGACCTCGCCCGCGACCTCGGGTACGGCGCGGGCGAGGCGTACGCGCTCTACACCCTCGGCATGGCCCTCGACCGCGCCGGATGGCTCGACGAGGCCGTCGCCCGCTACGACGACGCGCTCGCGATCTGCTGGTCGCAGGGGCTGCGCGCCCGCGAGTCCTACGTCCTGCTGCGGCTGGCCGAGACGCAGCTGCGGCGCGACCGTCCGGAGGAGGCGCTCGCGACCGCCGGTCAGTCCCTCGCGATCGGCCGCGAGATCGGCGAGGAGTTCCAGGTCGGCCGCGCCCGCGTCGCGCTCGGCCGGGCGCACGCCGCGCTCGGCGACACGGCCGCCGCCCGCGCCCGCTGGACCGAGGCCCTGGACGTCTTCACCCGCCTGGAGGTCGCCGAGGCCGACGAGGTCCGTGCCCTCCTGTCCGGCCTCCGCGCCCAGCGCGAACCCTAGGACCGGCCGCTCAGAGCCAGTCGCGCCGCTTGAACAGGACGTACAGCCCCACGCTCAGCGCGGCGATCGCCAGGCTGCTGAACCAGAACCCCCACGCGTGCCCGAACCCCGGGTACGGGACGTTCTGCCCGTAGAACCCGGTGATCGCGGTCGGGACGGCGATGATCGCGGCCCAGCTGGTGACCTTCTTCATCACCTCGTTCAGCCGGTTGCCCTGCAACGCGATCCGGGTGTCGAGCAGGTTCGCGATCAGGTCGCGCAGGCCGTCGGTGAACTCGCCGACCCGCAGGGCGTGGTCGTAGACGTCCTGGTAGTAGGGGATCAGCGGTTGCGGCACGAGCCGGACGTCCCGGCGGAGCAGCGTGTTGAGGATCTCGCGCATCGGCAGCGACACCCGGCGCAGCATGAACAGGTTCTTGCGCAGCCTGAAGCTGCGCTCCTGGATCTCCCGCACCGGGAACGCGTCGTCGAAGATCAGCTCCTCCAGCGCGTCCGCCTCGTCGTCGAACGCCTGCGCCGCGCCGAGCTGGTGGTCGACGACCAGGTCGAGCAGCGCGTACAGCAGCAGCCCGACCGTGGTGGACGCCGAGTCGCCGCGGGTGATGTCGGGGCTGCGGTCCCAGCGCCGCACCAGTTCCTCGACCGGGAACCCCGGCTCCGGCCGGACGGTGACGACCGCCGAGTCCGTCACGAACGCCGACACCTCGAACATCCGCATGTCCGCGCCGTCGACGACCGGCAGGTAGAGGTTGAGGAAGAGGTAGTCGGTGTAGCGGTCGAGCTTGGTGCGCTCATGCCGGGAGACGGCGTCCTCCACGGCGACGGGGTCGAGGTTCAGCTCGCGGCTGATCACGCGCATCGCGGTGCGCTGCGGCCCGCACAGGTCGAGCCAGACGACCGTCTCGTCCTGTTTCAGGTACTCGCTGACGTCGTCGACCGGGAAGCCCTCCGCCACGAGGACGCCGTCGTGCCACGCGCGGGTGCGCGGAGGCTCGGCGTACTCGTCGTCCTCGTCGTCCTCGGGCGGCTGCGCGATCACGCCTTCTTCCTACCCTGCCCGGTCGCCACCGTCGACACCGCCTTCGTCGCCGGCGCGGGCGCCTCCGGCGCGGGCCCGGTCGAGCCGCGGACGACCAGCTCGCCCGGCAGCGACAGCGACCCGGGACGCCCGCCCTCCAGCAGCCGCAGCAGCGCGTCCATGCCCGCCGCGCCCAGCTCGCCCGCGGGCAGCCGGACGGTCGTCAGTTCCGGTTCCAGCGCCGCCGCCAGCAGGACGTCGTCGAACCCGGTCACCGACAGGTCGCGCGGGATCTCCAGGCCGCGCGCCCGCGCCGCCTTGTACGCCCCGGCCGCCATCACGTCGTCGTCGCAGACCAGCGCGGTCGGACGGTCCGGGCCGCCGAGCAGCCGCGCCGCCGCGTCCTTGGCCGCCGCGACGTCGAGCGCCGCGTCCTCGCGGACGAGGGTCGCGCCCGGGACGTCCGCCACGGCGTCCGCGAGGGCCCGCCCGCGCGCGTGGAACGTCCACTGGTCGATGGACGTCGCGACGTGCCCGAACCGCCGGTGGCCGAGCCCGGCCAGGTGCGCCACGATCGCGCGCATCGCGTCCTGGACGTCGAACACCACGGTCGGGGCCTCGGCCGACGGGTCGGAGTCGAGCATCACGACCGGCACCCCGGCGAACCCGCTCAGCACGTCCTCGGCCAGCGAGGACGCCAGGATCCCGTCGATCGCCTCGTGCGCCGCCGCGAACGGGCTGTCGGCGGGGCCCGCGTCGTCCGGCCACGGGTAGGCCACGACCCCGAACCCGTGCCGGGCCGCGGCCCGCGCCGCGCCCTCGTACACCGCGCCGAAGAACGTCGCCGTCAGGGTCGGCACGACCAGCATCACCGTCCGCGTGGACCCGAGCCGCAGGCTGCGCGCCGCGCGGTTCGGCCGGTATCCGAGCCGCTCGGCGGCCTGGTGGACGGCCGCCGCGGTCGCGGGCGACACCCGCCCCGGCCACTTCCCGCCCAGCACCAGCGAGACCGTGGACTGCGACACCCCGGCCGCCTTCGCCACGTCCCTGCTCGTCGGGCGGCTGTGTTGACTGGACATCCGGCTCCGGGACTCGGGTGACGCGCTCGCGCCGGTCGCGGCCGCCATGGGTTTTTCCAGCGGCAGTTTACGTGATACGTATGATGCAGCCCCTCAGTAATACGTATGACTAAACCCCTCGGAGTGTGATGCGCGGCTACGTGGAGTTCCTTCGTGCCCCGTTCGCGGCGCGGCTGCTCGGCGGAACCCTGCTCGGACGGCTGCCCAACGGGATGGCGATGCTCGCCGTGGTCCTCCACGTGCGCGCGGCGGGCGGCGGCTACCCGCTCGCCGGGACGCTCGGCGCGGTGCTCGGGCTCTCCACGGCCGTCGGCCAGCCCGTCCTCGGCCGCGCGATGGACCGGTTCGGGCAGGCGCCCGTGCTGCTCCCGGCGTCGGTCGCGTCCGCCGCCGGGTTCACGCTGCTCGCCGCGTTCGGCGCCGACCCGCTCGCGGTGACCGTCCTCGCCGTCGTCCTCGCCGGGTTCTCGACGCCGCCGCTGGAGGCCGGGCTGCGCGCGCTCTGGCCGTCCGTCCTGTCCGACCCGGGCCAGGTGCACGCCGCGTACGCGCTGGACGCCGCCGCGCAGGAGATCCTCTTCACCGTCGGCCCGCTGCTGGTCGTGGCCGCCGCCGCGATCAGCACCCCGGCCGCGCTGCTGCTCACCGGCGCCCTCGGCATCATCGGGACGATCGTCGTCGTCACCGCGCAGCCGTCACGCCGGTGGCGCGGGGAGCCGCGCACGGGCGACTGGGCCGGGCCGCTGCGCTCGTCCGGGCTGCGCGTCCTGCTCGCCTCGCTGAGCATGGCGGGCATCGCGCTCGGCGTGTACGCGGTCGCCGTCGTCGCCTACGCCGAACGGCTCCACTCCGAGACCGCGTCCGGGGTGCTGCTGGCCGCGATGTCGGCGGGCGCCCTCACCGGCGGCCTCGTCTACGGCGCCCGGAGCTGGCCGGGTGAGCTGCACGTCCGGCTGCCGTGGCTGCTCGTCCTGCTCGCCGCCGGGTACGCGCCGCTCGCGCTCGCGCCGGGCCTGCCGCTCATGACGGTCCTGGCGTTCGTCAGCGGCGTGTTCCTCGCCCCCGTGCTGGCCTGCTCCTTCTCCCTGGTGGACCGGCTCGCCCCCGCCGGGACGGTCACCGAGGCGTTCGCCTGGATCGTCGCCGCGATCGGCGCGGGCAGCGCCCTCGGCTCGTTCGTCGCCGGGTACGGCGAGCACCTCGCGGGCGTGTCCGGCGCCTTCGCCGGGGCGGGCCTCGGCGGCGTCCTCGCCCTCCTGGCCTGCCTCGCGGGCCACCGGACCCTCCGTCCGCGGCCCGTCACGTCGGAATCCCTGACCCGCGGCGCGCCGGTCTCCTGAGCCACCCCTCAGGACCGGCGCGCCGCGCCCTTCTCTCCTCCGATCCGGGGTGGCCGGGGCCACAGGAGAGCGGAGGCGTGGCCCCCGGCGCGGGCCGGTAGGATCGCGGCATGAACGGGCGGGGGGTATCCAGGAACGCGGCGCTGACGCTGCTCCTGGGCACCCTGCTCGCGGGACTGTTCCTGATGCACGGACTGTCCGCGAGCCCGTCCCCGATCCACTTCTCCGACCCCGTCCAGGTGTCGGCCCCCGGCATGACGGCTCCGGGCATGACGGCTCCGGGCATGACGGCTCCGGGCATGACCGCTCGGGGCACGGCGTCCTCCGGTATGGCGGCCCCCGGTGGGGCGGGCCATCACGCGCCGGACGCGACGACCCCCGCCCGCGCCGTCTCCGCTCACGCGGGCATGCTCCATGACATGGGCGGATGCCTCGGCGGGACGGTCTGCCTGGCGCTCCTGGTCTTCGGCGTCATCGCCATCGCCCTCACCGGACGGTCCGTCGCCCTGCTGCCCGCGCGGCTCCCGTCCGGCGTCCGCTGGACGCGCCGCCGCGGCCCGCCGTCCGCCCGTCCGCCCGATCTCCACCGGCTCTGCGTGATGCGGCTGTAAGAGGTCCGCCCGACCTCGTGACTCAGCCGGAGCACCCAGAAGCACAGGAGATCGACAAATGAAGAAGCAGAGCATCGCGGCCGTCGGCATGGCGGTCCTGATCGGCCTCGGCACCGCCGCCTGCGGCGGGAGTGACAAGAAGGACGACACGATGTCCGGCCACGACGGCATGTCGATGCCGAGCTCGTCCGCGTCCGCGTCCGCGCCTGCCTCACAGGGCGGCCACAACGCGCAGGACGTGATGTTCGCGCAGATGATGATCCCGCACCACCGGCAGGCCGTGGACATGGCCAAGACCGTCCTCGCCAAGGGCGTCGACCCGAAGGTGAAGAACCTCGCCGAGCGCGTCGAGAAGGCCCAGGCCCCGGAGATCGAGAAGATGTCCGGCTGGCTGAAGGGGTGGGGCGAGTCCGTCCCGGCCCCGGGCGGTCACTCGATGGCGGGCATGGGGCACGACATGGCCGGGATGATGACCGAGAAGCAGATGGCCGACTACGACAAGGCGTCGGGCAAGGAGCTCGACCGGATGTTCCTGACCATGATGATCGAGCACCACAAGGGCGCCGTCACCATGGCCCAGCAGGAGCAGAAGACCGGTTCGGCGCCCGAGGCCAAGGCCCTCGCCGACGCGATCATCAAGGCGCAGCAGGCCGAGATCACCGAGATGCGCGGCCTGCTGAAGTCCTGACGGCCGGTGGCGGCCGGATCTGCGGCTAGATCCAGGACTTGAACCAGATCCGGTCGTGCCAGGCGTCGAACGAGATCACCTGCGCCGACAGGATCGGGTAGAAGTAGGCGAAGTTCGCCAGCACCACCAGCAGGAACGCGCCCGCCGCGGCCGCGCCGAGCACCCGGCGCGGCCCCGGCGGCCGCTCCGGCCCGATGAGGTACCCGAGCACCAGCACCACCGCGATGATCATGAACGGGACCATCGGGGTGGCGTAGAAGAGGAACATCGTCCGGTCGGCGAACGCCGACGGGAACCAGGTCAGCCAGCCCGCCGTGAAGCCCAGGACGGCCGCCCCCGCCCGCCAGTCGCGGGTCACCAGCCAGATCCCCAGCACGATGATCAGCGCCGCGATCGCGCCCCACCACAGCGCCGGGGTCCCGATGCCCAGGATCTCGCTGGAGCACTTGGACGACCCGCAGCCCGACGGCTCGGTGTAGTAGAACGCCACCGGACGCCGCAGCACCGGCCAGTCCCACGGCCACGACTGGTACGGATGGTGGTCGTGCAGGCCGTTGTGGAAGTGCAGCATCTCCTTGTGGTACTTCCACAGCTTCGGCAGCGCCTCGAACGGCCGCCACAGCGGGTTCGACGACGGCGTCCCCCGGTCCCAGCCGCCCGCGTTGAAGATCCACCCGGACCAGGTCACCAGGTAGGTGACCAGCGAGACCCCCACGATCTGGAAGAACGCCGGGACGGCGTCCAGCATCAGGGTGCCGGCCACCGGGGCCCGCACGCCCGCCGCGCGCCGCGCGCCGTAGTCCCACAGGACGACCATGATCCCGAACGCCGCGATGTAGAAGACGCCCGTCCACTTGGTCGCGACGGCCATGCCGAGGCAGACGCCCGCGGCGATCCGCCAGCCGTGCAGGACGAACGGCCCGTACACCGACGTGTCGCCGCGCTCGATCAGGTCGGCCAGGCGCTGCCGCGACTTGTCCCGGTCGACGACCAGGCAGCCGAACCCGGCGAGGATCCAGAACATGACGAAAACGTCGAGCAGCGCGGCCCGGCCCGTCACGAACGACAGGCCGTCCAGCGCGAGCAGCAGGCCCGCCGCGCAGCCGAGCAGCGTCGACCCCGTCATCCGCCGGACGACCCGGGCCAGGATCAGCACCGCGAGCGTCCCGCACAGCGCGGGCATGAACCGCCAGCCGAACGGCGTCGCGCCGAACAGCCACTCGCCGATGGCGATCATCCACTTGCCCGCCGGAGGGTGGACGACGAAGCTCCCGCCGTCCGACCAGATGTTGGCGTGCGGATCGGCGATGAGCATCTTGTCGGCGTCCTTGACCGTCGTGTGCTCGTAGCCGAACTTCAGCAGCGACAGCGCGTCCTTGGCGTAGTAGGTCTCGTCGAAGACCACCGCCTTGGGCGAGCCGAGCCGGTAGAACCGGAGCAGCCCGGCGAGCGCGGTCACCAGCAGCGGGCCCAGCCAGCCGGCCAGGGCGCCGCCCGGGATCGGCGGGGCCAGCCAGTCGCGCAGCCTGGACGGGTACGTAGGCTGCGGCGCCGCTGAGGTCTCGGCGGGCGTCAGGTCCGTCATCGCCATCCGACCATCGTAGGTGAGCCCCCGAGCCCAAACGTGGACCTTCCGGGCCGAGACGAGAGTTCACCCGGCCGTCGCCCACCCGCCGGACACGCCCGGGGAACGGCCCGGGGCGCCCCCCTCGAACGGGCTCGGGCGGTCCGGGGAACGGGCACCGGCGTCGGCGCGCCGCCGACCCGCGAGAATGGGGACATGACCACCGAGGCCCAGACGAACACCGGAACCCTCCTGCTGGCGGCGGCGCCCATCGGCCGCCCCGAGGACGCCTCGCGCCGCCTGCTCGGCGCGCTCGCGGACGTCCCGGTCGTCGCCGCCGAGGACACCCGGCGGCTGCGCCGGCTCGCCGCCGACCTCGGCGTGGAGATCACCGGCCGGGTCCTCGCGCACCACGAGCACAACGAGCGCGCCAGCGTGGACGGCCTGCTCGCCGAGCTCCTCGCCGGACGCGACGTCCTGGTGATCACCGACGCCGGGATGCCGGGCGTGTCGGACCCGGGCTACCGGCTCGTCCGCGCCGCCGTCGCCGAGGGCGTCCCGGTGACCGTGCTCCCCGGGCCGTCCGCCGTCACGACCGCCCTGGTCGTCAGCGGCCTGCCCACCGACCGGTTCTGCTTCGAGGGCTTCCCGCCGCGCAAGCAGGGCGAGCGCTCCCGCCGCCTCGCCTCCCTCGCGGGCGAGCAGCGCACCATGGTCTTCTTCGAGTCGCCCCGCCGCCTCGCCGACACCCTCACCGCCATGGCGGAGGCCTTCGGCACGGACCGTCCGGCCGCCGTGTGCCGCGAACTGACCAAGACCTATGAAGAGGTGCGCCGCGGCACCCTCGCCGAACTCGCGGCCTGGGCCCAGGACGGCGTCCTCGGCGAGATCACCCTCGTCGTCGGCGGCGCCCCCGAACGCGCGGGCCTCACCGAACCCGCCGACCTGGCCGCCGCCGTCGCCGCCCGCACCGAGGCCGCGGGCCTCACCCGCAAAGAGGCGATCGCGGAGATCGCCAAAGAGAACGGCGTTCCCAAGCGCCTCGTTTACGAAGCGGTCATCACGGCCGCCGAATAGTCCACGGCCCCCGGACCGATCCAACAGTAGAATTATGGGTAATAAACACCTCGGGCTCCGGATCGGGAGAAGGATGGAACCCGCCTGAGAACAGCGTTCACCGAGGGGGTGGGGATCGTGCACGACGCATGGTCGAACCACGAGGTCTGGGTGTACGAGTGCCAGAACTGCGGTCGCACCTGGGACGAGGAGTTCGAGGTCCGGCACGTGGCGGACGGGCACGGCGGTGAGGCGGTCGCCTACGAGCACGACGGCCACTCCTGCACCACACCCTGGACCGAACATCTGTGTCCCGACTGCCAGCGTGCCCGCGTCCGGGCCTGGCCGGCCCCGTGGCGCCGCCACCGTGCCGTCCCCCCGACGCGCAGGGGCGACGACCTGGAGCTGGTCTTCCGGCTCCGCCGCCTGCACGCGTATTAAGAAGAGCCCCCGGCTCCGCGCCCCTCGCCCGGCGGCTCGGACGCGGCCCGGTGACTCGTGCGAGCGCGGCAACGCTTCGCGGCCGACAGTGCGGAGGCTCGCCTTCCGCATCGCCCACGCACTGTCGGTAACGCGCTCGCGCCGGTCGACGTCATCGCCTGGCTCCCCGCCGCCCAGGTTCCCCCGCCGCCCAGGTTCCCCGGCCGCCCGGGTTTTCGGCCGACCAGGTTTTCGCCGGGTTATTTTTGCGTTCTTTAATATTTAGGCGGCGTTGATATGGGGGCAGGAATTCAGGCGGAGGCCGGCTCGGCGGCCGGCGTGGTGGTCTTGTTCTTGCGCCAGAAGAGCAGTCTCGCGTATTTCGCCCGGACCTCCGCGGTGAAGGCCATGCCTGCGGCCAGGCAGGCCAGGGGGACGGCGGGCAGGACGTACCGGTAGTCGAACTCGGCCGTCGCGGCGGGGGCCAGCAGCAGGCCGATCGCGAGGACCCAGGGGAGGAGCGCCGGGCCGCCGAAGCGGCGCCAGAGGGGGGCCATGGCGCCGAGACCGATCACCAGCAGGACGCCCAGCATGGTGCCGCGGAGGTAGACATGGTCTTGGTAGACGCGGATGACGTCGGCGAACGGGTGCGTGAGGCGGGTGCCCGCCGAGCCGTGCTCGTAGGCGTTGGCCTCCTCGGCGGCGGTGGCGCCGCTGCCCATCGGCCAGGTCGGCAGGGCGCCGGCCTTGGTGCCGAACTCGTACTGCGCGTAGGTCGCCTTGTCGGGGAAGACCGTCCGGTTCCAGGCGAAGACGCGGAAGAAGTCGTGCGCGACGGTCGCCGCGTAGTCGCCGGGCTGGGCCAGGATCACGCGCTTGGCGTAGTCGTTGCCCAGGCGGTTCTTCTCCGGGTCCCAGCGGGTGCCGGTGTAGCGGTTGAGCGGGGACGCGGCGTTCCAGATGCCGTCCTGGGAGTTCGGCAGGCGGGTGCCGTTCTTCTCGGTGCAGAGGATCATCTCCTCCACCGGCAGGTTCTTGATCTTGTGGCAGTCGGCGAACTTGTACACCCGGGCGAACAGGAAGAACCCGTTGCTCTCGGTGATCGCGAACTTGCCCTCCTCGACCTTGTACCAGGACATGTACGCCACGACCGGGAGCGCGCACGCGACGACCGTCGCGGCCAGCACGCGCCAGTTCGTCCAGCGGACGACCATGTAGCCGAGCACGCCCAGCAGCACCGGCAGGCCGACCGAGCGGGTCAGCCACGACACCCCGATGACCAGGCCGATCAGCGCCCCGACCCGCCAGGACGGACGGTCCTTCCAGAGCAGCAGCGTGACCGCGGCCATCGTCAGGAAGGTGAACTGGACGTCCGACAGGACGAGCTGCTCGAGCTGGATCTGGTAGGCGTCCAGCAGCACCGGGGCGGCGGCGAGCGTCGCGCCCCAGCCCGGGAGCGAGAACCGGTGCCGCAACACCGCGTAGACCATGACGCCCATGCCGAGGCCCATGAGGTGCTGGACGCCGACGACCAGGGCGAAGCTGTGGAACGGCTTGAGGATCCACAGATAGAAGGAGTAGCCGTCGGGCCGCAGCTGGTGCGGATACGGGCTCATCGCGACGTGCAGGTAGTCGAAGCTGTCGTTGAAGAACATCGCCGGCCGGTAGCCGACCATCGCGATCCCGCGCAGCGCCGCCGCTATGACCAGGATCACAGTGAACAATGGGTTTCGGCGGACGAGAGTGCCGAGACGCGCCGTCGCGCGGCGCGCCCGGCCCGCGGCGGAGGCCCACCTGCCTGCGTCCGGAGTCCCCGCGTTGGCGGTCTCCTGCTCGGCGGCGTCGATCACCGCCTGGATCTCGGTGTCGCTGACGTCCGCGCCGACGTCCTCGCCCGTGCCCGTCGCCGGCGCGTCGCCGGTCGTCGCGACCGGTCCCTCGGGCACCCCGTCGACCGGGGGTTTCGCCATCGCGGCGTCTCCTGCCTGCGCTCCCGGACCGGACCCGGCGGATCCCCGTTCTCCCGCCTGCGTCACAGCGGCCCCACCCCTCCCGGGCCGTGGTGCCCGTATGCTTGTGCCCCTAGCGTGCCGCCGGCGGCCGCGGCGGAGAGGGTCTTCGTGTTGCGAACACGCAACACGATACGGGCGCTCTCGGGCCTTGCGGCCCGCTTCATCCGTGTCCGGCGGGCATCATGAACGATGACGGGCCGTCCGGCGGAACACGTCGAGAGTATGTGGAAGCGCCGCGGACGGTTACCAGGGGTAACGAAGGAGATCGCGTGGAACTCTCCGTAGTGATGCCATGTCTGAACGAGGCAGAGACGCTCGAAACCTGCATCCGCAAGACGCTGGCGTTCTTCGACGAGCAGGGCATCGATGGCGAGGTCGTCATCGCGGACAACGGCAGCACCGACGGCAGCCAGCAGATCGCCCGCGAGGCGGGGGCCCGCGTGGTCCCGGTCGCCGACAAGGGCTACGGCAACGCCCTGATGGGCGGCATCCGCGCCGCGCGCGGCACCTACGTCGCCATGGGCGACGCCGACGACTCCTACGACTTCGCGACTCTCGGACCGTTCCTCGAGGACCTCCGCGCCGGCGCCGACCTGGTCATGGGCAACCGGTTCCAGGGCGGGGTCGCCGAGGGCGCCATGCCGCCGCTGCACCGCTACCTGGGCAACCCGGTGCTGAGCTTCGTCGGCCGGCTCTTCTTCGGCAGCAAGATCGGCGACTTCCACTGCGGGCTGCGGGCGTTCAACCGGCAGTCGATCCTGCGCCTCGGCCTCCAGACCGGCGGCATGGAGTTCGCGAGCGAGATGGTCGTCAAGGCGACCCTCGCCAAGCTCGACATCCGCGAGCGGCCGACCACGCTGTCGCAGGACGGCCGGTCGCGACCGCCGCACCTGAACACCTGGCGGGACGGGTGGCGTCATCTTCGCTTCCTCCTGCTCTACAGCCCGCGCTGGCTGTTCCTGATCCCGGGTCTCGTCTTCATGACGCTCGGACTGGTCGCCGGGATCGCACTGGCGTTCGGTCCCGTCCGGATCGGCGACATCGCGTTCGACGTCGACACCCTCGTGGGCGCGGGCGCGGCGATGGTCATCGGCTTCCAGGCGGTGATCTTTGCCATCCTCACCAAGGTGTACGCGTCGCAGGAGGGCTTCCTGCCGACCGACACCCGGGTGCGCAAGCTGACCTCCTGGCTCAGCATGGAGAAGGGCCTGGTGATCGGCGGCCTGCTCGCCGTCGCGGGCCTCGCCGGACTGGTCGCCTCGGTCATGCACTGGCGGGTCAACAACTTCGGTGAGCTCGACCCCCGGCACTCCCTGCGCATCGTCGTGCCGTCCGCGACCGCGCTGGTGATGAGCTTCCAGACGATCTTCGGCGCGATGTTCGTCTCCATCCTCGGCATCCGCCGCCGTCAGTACCCGCCGCTGGTGGACGCCGCCGACGAGGCCGCGGGCGTCGTCGACGCCGCGGTCGAGAAGGTCGCCGTCGAGCGCAAGGCCGCCGAGAAGGCGACCGAGCAGGCCGCGGAGAAGGCTGCGGAGAAGGCCCCCGAGAAGGTCGCCGTCGCGGCGAAGCCGGGCGGCAAGGCCAAGCCGGGCGGCAAGCCCAAGTCCAAGGCCGCCGAGGGCGCCAAGGCCGCCGAGGCGAAGGACGACTCGGAGACGTCCGAGGCCTGACCTCCGGCACCACGGCACCACGCGCGGCGCTCTCGACGCCGGCGATCTCACACCCCTGACGAGCCTCGGGCCCAGCGCCCGGGGCTCGTTCGTGTTCCCGGACGTCCTCCCTGGTGGGACGAGTGTCCGGGCCCCCGTGCGCGGGGGTGGACGGCGCCGGAGATGACGGGTGGGTGACGGGCGGATGGCCGAACGTCGCTTATGCCGAGAAGTTGCTGAGTGTTTCCAGAGCGAAGACGTCGCATTCGCGGTGTTGTGGCAGCCTGAGGGGGCAATGGATCAACCGTTTGCGACCGTCCGCGCCCGGACGCGGGTCCCGTGCTGACCGACCCCGCCGCCTCGGCCGGAACCACCACCGAGGCCGCGCGGCCGGGGGCGTCGGGGACGTCCGCCGACGCGGATGCCGGGCTTCCCGGAGGACGGCGCTGGGGACCGCTCCTGGTGGCCGCCTGGGTCGTCCAGGTCGTGGTCCGGCTGGCGTTCGCGAGCGGGCAGTCGATGCCGGTCGCGACACCCGACGAGACGGGCTACCTGTTCGCCGCGCGGGTCCTCGCGGGCGGGCCGCCCGCCGACATGTCCTACGGCACGGTGTACCGGGGCGGCTATCCGATGCTCCTCGCGCCCGTGTTCGCGCTCGTGCACGACCCCGAGACGGTCTACCGCCTGTGCCTGGCGGTCAACGCGCTGGTCGGGGCGCTCGTGCTGCCGCTGGGGTACGTCCTGCTGCGGCGCTTCGGGCTCACCCGCGGGCGGGCCCTCCTCTTCGCGAACGTGGTCGCGCTGCTGCCCGCGACCGTGTTCTACAGCGAGTTCGTGCTGACCGACGCGATCCTGCCCGCCGTGGTGCTGGGCTGGCTGCTCCTCGCGCACACGTGGTTCACGAGCGCGAGTCCGCGCGTCCAGGCCGCGAGCGCGGTCGGGGCGTCGCTGCTGGCCGGGTACGCGTGTGTCACGCACTCGCGTGGAGCCGTGATCATCGCGGTGCACGCCGTGCTGCTCCTGGTGGCGGCCGTGCGGCGGTGGCGCCCGTTCTGGCAGACGGCCCTCGCGGCGGCGGCGCTGGGCGCCCTCTTCCTCGCCGGGACGAAGCTGAACGACCACCTGTTCCAGGTGCTCTACCCGATGGGCGACAACGACCTCGAGGGCAACCTGCGGCGCAGGCTGACCACCTCCGACGGGCTCGGCTGGACGTTCTCGCTGGCCGTCGGCCAGCTCTGGTACCTGATCATCGGGACGGGCGGCCTCGCCGGGGTCGGGCTGCTCGGCTGCGGCTCCCTGGCCTTCCGGCGCGGGACCGAGGCGCGGCTGCGGATGGTGGCGCTGGCCGTCCTGGCGTCCATCGCGGGGATCGCGCTCGCGACGTCCGCGGCGCTCCCGGACGAGATCCGCGTCGGGAACTACGTGTACGGGCGCTACCTGGCCTGCTTCACGCCGCTGCTGGTCGGGGCGGGGATCGCGGTGCTCGTCCGGGCGTCCCGGCGGACGCTGGCGCTGGCGGCGGCCGGGACGGTCGCACTCGCCGCGGCGTCCGGCGCGGCGGTGTTCCTGTACGCGGGCGACCGCCTGACCAAGTACGTCTTCACGCCGTTCGACTTCCCCGAGTCGTCCTTCCTGACGATGGACTGGCAGCGGTTCCACCTGTGGCGGGCCACGGCCGCCGGGCTGGCGCTGCTCGGGCTCGCCGTCCTGGTGGTCTGGGCGCTGCGCGGCCGCAAGGCCATGATCGTCCTCGCCGGGGCGCTGGCCGTGGTCGAGGTCGGCATGACCGGGACGGCCACGGCGGAGATCTCCCGGCCGCTCGTCCGGCGGTTCACCCCGATCACGGACCTGGACGGCCTGGCCGCGCCGCACGACCGGGTCGCGGTGGACTGGCAGGTCCCGTGGAAGTTGCGGCTGCCGATGCTCTACAACGTCTGGTGGCACAAGAACGTCGAGTTCGACGGGAACCGGCGCAGGCCCCCGGCGAGCCGCGCCGACCTGATCATCCTGAACTGGCGCAAGGGCGTCCCGCCGGAGAGGACCTGGCGGCACGGCAAGCCGCCGCAGGGCTGGCACATCGTCGGGACCCGGACCAGCCCCGAGGGCGGCTGGGTGGCCTGGCGCCACTCCTGACCGCCCGTCCCTCGGCGGCCATGAGGGTCAGTGGAGGTCGGAGCGGTCCGGCGAGGTGGCGGGCGGCAGGGTCTGGCCCAGCGTGGACGGGTGGTCCCAGATCTGCAGGATGCCGTCGGACGACTTCCAGAGCCGCTGCCAGCCCTTCTCCTGCGTGGGCCGCCATCCGCCCAGGATCTGCGACTCCTGGCCCCGCCAGCGCGTCCACAGGACGGGCGCGCTGTACGCCTCGACCGGCAGGGTGCGGTGGTCGTGCGGCCACGACTGGATCCGCCCGTGCCAGGTCGTGTTCCCCCACGGGTCGCGGGTGTAGAAGGTCAGCGTCTGCGCGAGCCGCCGGTCGGAGTAGATCGTCGTGATGTCGTTCCGTCCGCGCAGCCAGGTCCGCAGCTCGTTCCAGGCGGTGTCGCGGGCCAGGTCCGGGACGGCCCGGACGCAGACGGCCACGTACGACACGGCCACCGCGGCCGCGAGCACCGCGGCCGGAACCCTGAGCCAAAGCCTGGAACGGTCCGGGACGCGCTGCCACAGCAGGGCGACCGTGCCGAAACCGGCCGCCAGGATCGCGGGGAGCACGGCGTCCCAGTAGCGGGGCAGCCAGGCGCGCAGCGAGATCGACTTCGGGTCCAGCACCCCGGAGAGCAGCGTGATCGGGATGGCGAGGGCCAGGAACCAGACCAGCGCGAGCAGCAGCCGCCGGTCCCGCGTGACCAGCCATCCGACGACGCCGGCCGCGACCGCCACGATGAAGACCGACCCCAGCGAGTTCCAGTCGTGGAAGGCGCGGGTGAACGACTCGGCGGCCAGCTTCCGCGTCACGTGGTCGCGGGACAGCCCGCCGTGCTCGGCGGCCGAGATCAGCCCGGCGAGCGGGTTGCCCCAGACGATCTGGTTGTGGACGAGGTCGGCCACCAGGATCACGGCCATCGGGATCCCGACCGTGACGTTGCGCCGCCACGGGATCCGCAGCAGGACGAGGAAGATCGGGATGGCCACGAACATGAACGCGACGAACTCGCGGCTCAGGAAGGCCAGGCCGTAGCAGGTTCCGGCGGCGACGAGCCAGCGGGTCTGGTCGCGTCCCGTCCGGCGGGACGCGGTGACCAGCGCCGCCATGCCGAGTGAGAAGAGGCCCGCTCCGGGCATGTCCGGCAGCATCACGCCGGTGGACCAGCCGAGCTCGTGCCCGAACGGGTTGGTCATCGTGAACAGCGGGTTGACCAGGACGACCAGCACGGACAGCAGCCCGGCGACGTTCCCGAACAGCGACCGGACGGCCAGGAAGCAGCCGACGAAGAACAGCGTCACGCCGAGCGCCGTGACCGTGAAGTAGGCGATCTGTCCCGGTCCGAGCACGTCCTGCGCCAGCCGGGCGGGCAGCACCAGGCCGACCCGTGTCACCTGGTGCGGGACCTCGGAGAACGGCCACTGCTCCAGCGGGACGTGCGGCCAGTCGCGGGCCGCGAGCCACACGTAGTACGGGTCGAAGTACAGCGGGGGCACCATGAGGACGTACTGGAGGCCCACCCCGCAGGCGGCGACCAGGACGCTGAGGGCCAGCGCCAGCCGGTGCCGCCGGAGCCACCGGAGCCGGCCCCGCGCGCCGGGACCGGGCCCGTCCGCCGAGGCTCCAGAGACGGCCGTGGGGGCCGTGTCCGCGTCAACCAAAACCCTGCTCCGCTCCCACGTCTCCGCACGTCATCGGCAGTTCCGCAGGGTATCCGGAGGCTCGCGGGAAGGACCCGTGACGACGCCGAACCGTCAGTGAGCTTTCAGGAACCGTCCCTCGTTCCGTGACCGGACGTTCGGAATCGGTTATCCACAGGCGGGATATCGGTTCGGACGGCCCGGACGGGCCCTCTACCCTTGAACCATGTCCTCGTCGAGCCGACACATCCTCACCGCGCCCGCCTGGCCGTACGCCAACGGGCCCCGCCACCTCGGGCACGTCTCCGGTTTCGCGCTGCCCGCCGACATGTTCAGCCGCTACCAGCGGATGGCGGGCAACCAGGTCCTCATGGTGAGCGGCACCGACGAGCACGGCACGCCGATCCAGGTCCAGGCCGACAAGGAGGGCGTGTCCGCCCGCGAGCTCGCGGACCGCTACAACCTCGCCATCGCCGAGGACCTGCGCGGCCTCGGCATGAGCTACGACCTGTTCACCCGGACCACGACGCGCAACCACTACGCGGTCGTCCAGGAGATCTTCAAGGGCCTGTACGACAACGGCTACATCTTCCCCAAGACCACGATGGGCGCGATCTCGCCGTCCACCGGCCGCACGCTGCCCGACCGCTACATCGAGGGCACCTGCCCGATCTGCGGCTACGACGGCGCGCGCGGCGACCAGTGCGACAACTGCGGCAACCAGCTCGACCCGATCGACCTGATCAACCCGGTGTCGCGGATCAACGGCGAGAAGCCGAAGTTCGTCGAGACCGAGCACTTCATGCTCGACCTCCCGGCCTTCACCGAGGTCCTCTCCCGGTACCTGAAGGGCAAGCAGGGCCAGTGGCGCCCGAACGTGCTGAAGTTCGCCCTCAACCTGCTGGACGACCTCCAGCCGCGCGCGATCTCCCGTGACCTCGACTGGGGCGTGCCCATCCCGCTGGACGGCTGGCGCGAGAACCAGGCCAAGAAGCTGTACGTCTGGTTCGACGCCGTCGTCGGCTACTTCTCGGCCTCGGTCGAGTGGGCCCGCCGCTCCGGCGACCCCGAGGCGTGGCGCGCCTGGTGGCAGGACCCGGACGCCCTGTCCTACTACTTCATGGGCAAGGACAACATCGTCTTCCACGCCGAGATCTGGCCGGCGATGCTGCTCGGCTACGACGGCCAGGGCGACAAGGGCGGCACGCCCGGCTCGCTCGGCGCGCTGAACGTGCCCACCGAGGTCGTGTCGTCGGAGTTCCTGACGATGGAGGGCCGCAAGTTCTCCTCGTCCCGCCAGGTCGTCATCTACGTGAAGGACTTCCTCGAGCGGTACGACGTCGACGCGCTGCGGTACTACATCGCGGTCGCCGGCCCGGAGAACAACGACACCGACTTCACCTGGTCGGGGTTCGTCCGCCGCAACAACGACGAGCTGGTCGCGGCCTGGGGCAACCTGGTCAACCGGTCGGTGAACATGGCCGCCAAGAACTACGGCGCCATCCCCGAGGCGGGCGACCTGAACGACACCGACCGGGCGCTGCTCGCGCGCAGCCGCGAGGCGTTCGGCAAGGTCGGCGCCGAGCTCGAGCGGTCCCGGTTCAAGAACGGCATCACCGAGGCGCTCGAGGTCGTCCGCGACGCCAACCGGTACCTGTCCGACCAGGCCCCCTGGAAGCTCAAGGACGACCCGGCCCGCGTCCAGTCGATCCTGTACACCGCGCTGCAGGTCGTCGACGACGCCAAGTCGCTGCTCACCCCGTTCCTGCCGTCCTCGTCGCAGAAGGTGCACGAGCTGCTCGGCGGCGAGGGCGTCTGGGCCGCGCAGCCCCGGCTGGAGACCGTGTCCGAGGAGGGCGGCCCCGACTACCCGATCCTGACCGGCGACTACACCGTCGAGAAGGCCGTCTGGGAGTCGCGTCCGATCACCCCGGGCGTGCCGCTGTCCAAGCCGACCCCGCTGTTCACCAAGCTGGACGACTCGGTCGTCGAGGAGGAGCTGGCCCGCCTGGAGGGCAAGTGAGCGGGGGAGCCTCCGGGGGCGCGGGCGGCAACGGCGAGGCCGCCCGCCCGTTCCCGCCGCTGCCCGACCGGCTGCCGGTGGACGTCTTCGACAGCCACTGCCATCTCGACCTGGTCGGGCTGCCCGTCCAGGAGCAGCTCGCGTCCGCGAAGGCGGCGGGCATCGCCCGGATCGTCACGATCGGGGTCGACCTGCCGTCCTCGCGGCTGTGCGCCGACACCGCGGACGAGTTCGACGACGTGTACGCGGGCGTGGCGATCCACCCCAACGACACGACCGGCATCACCGACGCCGTCCTGGACGACATCGCCGACCTGGCGCGCCGTCCGAAGGTCCGCGCGATCGGCGAGACCGGGCTCGACTACTACCGCGACTGGGCCCCCAAGGAGGACCAGCACCGCTCGTTCCGCGCGCACATCGAGATCGCCAAGCGCAGCGGCAAGGCCCTGGTGATCCACGACCGCGACGCGCACGACGACGTGCTCCGCGTCCTGGAGGAGGAGGGCGCGCCCGAGCGCACGGTGTTCCACTGCTTCTCCGGCGACGCCGCGATGGCCGAGGTCTGCGCCGAGCGCGGCTACGTGATGAGCTTCGCGGGCAACGTCACCTTCAAGAACGCCCAGCCTCTGCGGGAGGCCCTGGCGGTCGCGCCCCTCGACCTGATCCTCGTCGAGACCGACGCGCCGTTCCTCACCCCGGTCCCGAACCGGGGCAAGCCCAACGCGTCCTACCTGATCCCGCACACGGTCCGCTTCATGGCCGACTACAAGGGGGTCGGCCTGGAGGAGCTGTGTCGCGCCATCGCCGCCAACGGCGAGCGCGTCTTCGGCCCCTGGTGACCTGACGGAACACCGAGCCCCGGCGCCCGCCGACCCGGCCGCCGGGGCTCGCCGTCTCCTGCGGTCACGGTGTCCTGCGGCCGGCGGGTTCAGCGTTTCCGGGAGGCGCGCCAGGTGGCGGCGGCGTCCTTCTTGCGGCGGTTCAGGACGAGCATGACCAGGACGGTGAGGCAGGCGCCGACGCCGATGCCGCAGCTTCCGAGGACGGTCGGCACGTGGCGTCCGAAGCCGTGCCCGTAGGGGCCGAGCGGGCCGATGCGGAGGGCGACGTCGCGGCCGTAGTCGCGCTCGTCCACGTTGTAGATCTTCCCGTCGCCGGTCGATCCCCCGGACGTGATCCACGTCCCGGTGCAGGTCCTCGTGTGCCGGCGTCCGGTGTGCGAGTGGTGGCAGGACAGGACGCGTGCCTCGGCCTTGTCGCCCGCCACCACGGTGTAGGCGATCAGGGCGGGCAGGACCGAGAACGCCAGCGCGGCCACGTAGAGGATCACCGCGGTTCGGGAACGCAACGCGCCCAATGGGTGCTCCTCAGGACGTCCACTACCGGATGGGTGCGAAGGCTACCGCGATGCCCGTCGGTGGTGAGAGGTGGGTGAGCGCGGGGTGGTTTCAGTGATTTCGGTCGGGATTGTAGATGGATGTTCCGGGCTAGTGGTGGCGTGCGGGGCTGCGGTGGCGCTAGGTTCTCGCCCATCGGGACGGCACCCCCCATGACCGTGCCGGACGTCGCTCCAGAGCCGTCCGGGCCCGGCGATCCCTCGAACGCCGTCCCGCCCCCCGGAGGAGATCCTCGTGCGCCGTTCCTCGAGTCTCGTGGTGCCCCTGGCCGCCGTCACGCTGCTCGCCGCCGCGTGCGGCGGAGGCGGATCGAAGGCGACCCCGCCGTCCGGTGGGAAGGGCGCGGCCGGGGACAACGCCGCGTCGCCGTCCGGCCCGCCGCCGAAGAAGATCGTGATCCTCGTCGACACGGCCCGCACCGAGGTCATGACGACGGGGCAGACCGTCCAGCAGGTACTGGACCAGGCGCACATCACGCTCGGCAGGTTCGACCTGGTCGCCCCGGAGAAGACGGCCGCACCGGAGAACACGATCAAGGTGACGCGGCTGCTGTCGAAGCCGCAGACCAGAACCGTGACGACCGACCCGCCGACGGTGAAGAAGAAGATGTCCTCGCTGCCGCCGTTCAGCCAGAAGGAGCTGCGGAAGGGCAGGCCGGAGATCAAGATCGTCCAGACGGCGTGGGTGAAGCGGCACGGCAAGAAGGTCAAGGCCGTGATCTCGCAGAAGCTGAAGCAGAAGGCCGTCCCGCGGATCCTCGGCATCGGCCCGGAGGCCGGGGCGGGCGGCGACGCGGCCCGGCTGAACTGGGCGGCGCTGGCCAAGTGCGAGTCCGGCGGCAACCCGCACTCGGTGAACCCGGCCGGATACTACGGGCTCTACCAGTTCTCCCTCCCGTCCTGGGCGTCGGTGGGCGGCTCGGGCAGGCCGAGCGACGCCCCGGCGGCCGAGCAGACCTACCGCGCGCAGCTCCTCTACAAGCGCGTCGGCGGACGCTGGCAGGGCCAGTGGCCGAACTGCGGCCACTTCCTGTTCTCCTAGGCTCCCCGCCGTCCTGAGCGCGGGTTTCTCCCCGGTCCCGGGCTCGGCCGGGATCGGAGCACCCCCGGGCACCTGGAAGACTTGGGGACGTGGGGGACTCTCAGGGACTTCTCGGCCCGGCCGACATCCGCGAGCTGGCCGGGGCGCTCGGCATCCGGCCGACCAAGACGCTCGGGCAGAACTTCGTCATCGACGCCAACACCGTCCGGCGGATCGTCCGGGCCGCGGAGCTGACGCCGGACGACGTGGTGCTCGAGGTCGGGCCGGGCCTCGGCTCGCTGACGCTCGCGCTGCTGCCGGAGGTCCGGCGGGTGACGGCCGTCGAGATCGACCCGGCCCTCGCCCGCGCGCTGCCGATCACGGTGGGCGCGCGCGAGCCGGACCTCGCGGACCGGCTGGAGGTCGTCCACGCGGACGCGTTGAAGATCACAGAGCTTCCGGGCCCGGCGCCGACCGCGCTGGTCGCGAACCTGCCCTACAACGTGGCCGTCCCGGTCGTCCTGCACCTGCTGGAGCGGCTGCCGTCGCTGGCGAGAGTGCTGGTCATGGTGCAGGCCGAGGTCGCCGACCGGATGACCGCCTCGCCCGGCGGCAAGATCTACGGCGTCCCGTCGGTGAAGCTGGCCTGGTACGGGGACGCCCGCCGGGCCGGTCCGGTCGGCCGCGCCGTCTTCTGGCCGGTGCCGAACGTGGACTCGGGCCTGGTCGCCTTCACCCGGGGCGAGCCGCCGGAGACCACCGCCTCACGCAAGGAGGTGTTCGCCGTGGTGGACGCCGCTTTCGCGCAGCGCCGCAAGACGCTGCGGGCCGCGCTGGCGGGCTGGGCGGGCTCCGCCCCCGCCGCCGAGGAGGCCCTGCGCGCGGCCGGAGTCGACCCGAAGACCCGGGGCGAGCAGCTCGACGTGGCCGCGTTCGCCCGCATCGCCCAGTATCGTCCTGTGGGCGAGATCCGCGGCCAGGGGCGGTCGCCGGAACCGGAAGAGGCGGAGGGCCATGCTGAGCGCGCGGGTGACGGGGGCCTACCGGGCGGTGCGGGCACGTGAACGCGTCCTGACGGGGACGGCGGTCGCGGCGGCGCTCGCGCTGGCGGTGACGGGCTGCTCGGACGGCGCGCGCGCCACGCCGAGGATCACCACCACGGTCAAGCAGGGGGTCGCGCCGACCCCGCCGCAGCGCGGGGCCTACTTCGGCGCCTGGGTCTCCCCGGACGAGCGGACGGCGCTGCCGAGCGGCTCCCCGAGCCCGACGAAGTCGGCGGGCGCGGACGAGTCGTCCTCGTCCCCGGCGTCGATCACCGCCCTGGAGGGCTTCGAGCGGCAGCTCGGCCGCAAGCTGGACATCGCGCAGAGCTACCACGGCTGGAAGGCCGACTTCCCGGACGACGCCGACAAGGCCGTCCTCGCCGGTGACCGGTACCTGCTGCTCAGCTGGTCGGCGGGCGACACCAAACTGATCCTCGGGGGCAAGTTCGACGACATGGTCCGGCAGCGCGCGCGGGCCCTGAAGGCGACGCGCAAGCCGGTGTTCCTGCGCTGGCAGCCGGACATGGACCGGGCCGCCGCGGCGAAGATCCACGAGCCGGTCGACTACGTCGCGGCGTGGAAGCACCTGCGGCTGATCTTCAACGAGGAGAAGGTCGACAACGTCGCGTGGGTCTGGTGCCCGTCCGCGAAGGGCTTCCCCGACGGCGCGCCCGACTACTACCCCGGCGACGACGAGGTCGACTGGGTCTGCGCCGACGTGTACCCCGGCGCCGACTACGACTACCGCGACCTGTCCGAGGTGGCCCGCAAGTTCCTGGAGTGGGCGAAGGACCACCCGCGCCCGGTCATGATCGGCGAGTTCGGCGTCCCGGCGTCCTTCGGTTCGCGGCGGGCCGAGTGGCTCCGCAACGCCAGCCAGTACCTCCAGGAGCACCCGCAGGTGAAGGCCGTCGCGTACTACGACTCCGACGAGGACGCGACCGAGCCGCGCGACCAGTCGCACCGGTTCTCGGTGTCCGGCGACAAGAAGGCCGTCTCGGCGCTGCGCGAGCTGGCGACCACGCCGTTCTTCAACCCCCGCAACCTCCCCGTCACCCCCGGCTCCTGAACGGCGCCTCCGCCCTGGGCCCTGACGGCCCGGGGCGGGTCGCGCTTACCGTACGCTCCTTGAGCGTGACTCCAGTGACGGTACGCGTCCCCGCGAAGGTGAACCTCCAGCTCGGCGTCGGGCCCCTCCGTGACGACGGCTACCACGACCTGGTCAACGTGTTCCACGCCGTGTCGCTCTTCGACGAGGTGACGGCCCTCCCGGCGGACGAGCCGGTCGTGACGGTCGAGGCCGCCCCGGACGCGCAGGTCGCGATCGAGGACGTCCCGGTCGACGGCGACAACCTGGCCCTGCGCGCCGCCCGGCTGCTGGCCGAGCGCCTCGGTGTCGAGCCGAACGTCGAGCTGCGGATCCGCAAGGCGATCCCGGTCGCGGGCGGCATGGCCGGCGGCAGCGCCGACGCCGCCGGGGCCCTGCTCGCCTGCGCGCGCCTCTGGAAGGCCGACCGGATCCTCCCGGCCCTGCCCGAACTGGCCGCCGAGATCGGCAGCGACGTCCCGTTCGCGTTGCTCGGCGACACCGCGATCGGCCTGGGCCGGGGCGAGCGGCTCACGCCGGTCGAGACGTCCGGCACCTTCCACTGGGTGTTCGCGACGGCGGACGGCGGCCTGTCCACCCCGGCCGTGTACGGAGAGTGCGACCGGCTGCGCGAGGCCCAGGGGGAGGACGTGCCCTGGCCGCGGCCGTCCGAGGCGCTGATGAAGGCCCTGGCCGCCGGGGACGCCCACGCGCTCGGCGCTGCCCTGACCAACGACCTCCAGCCCGCCGCGGTGATGCTGCGCCCGTCGCTGCGCCGCACCCTGGACACCGGCCGTGAGCTGGGCGCGATCGGGGCCCTGGTCTCCGGATCGGGGCCGACGACGGCGTTCCTGGCCGCGTCGCCCGAGCACGCGGCCGACCTCGCCGCGGCGCTCGGCCAGACGGGCGTGGCCCGCCAGGTCGTCCGCGCGGACGGACCCGTCCCCGGCGCGACGGTAGTCTGAGTCCGCCGTGAATCTGATCAATGTTGAGAACATCAGCAAGTCGTACGGACCGTCCCCGCTGCTGAGCGGGGTGTCCCTGGGGCTGGACGAGGGCGACCGCATCGGCGTCGTCGGACGCAACGGGGGCGGCAAGTCCACCCTGGTCGCGATCCTCGCCCGCCGCCTGGGCCCGGACGACGGCCGCGTCACCCACACCGGCGGCCTCCGCATGGGCTACCTCACCCAGCGCGACGACTTCCCGGACGGCGCGACCGTCCGCTCGGTCGTGCTCGGCGACCGCCCCGAGCACGAGTGGGCGGGCGACACCCGGGTCCGGGAGGTCCTCTCCGGCCTGCTGTCGGACCTCTCGCTCGACTCCCCGATCGCGGGGATGTCCGGCGGTGAGCGCCGCCGGACGGCCCTCGCGCGGCTGCTCGTCCCCGAGTCCGACCTGCTCGTCCTGGACGAGCCGACCAACCACCTGGACATCGAGGCGATCGACTGGCTCGCCCGGCACCTGAAGGCCCGCCGGGTCGCGCTGCTGGTCGTCACCCACGACCGCTGGTTCCTCGACGAGGTCACCGACCGCACCTGGGAGGTCGTGGACGGCAAGGTCGAGCGGTACGAGGGCGGCTACTCGGCGTTCGTCCTGGCGAAGGCCGAGCGGTCCCGGATCTCCGCCGCGACCGAGGCCAAGCGGCAGAACCTGCTGCGCAAGGAGCTCGCCTGGCTGCGCCGCGGCCCGCAGGCCCGCACGTCCAAGCCCAAGTTCCGGGTGGACGCCGCGCAGGCGCTGATCGCCGACGAGCCGCCGCTGCGCGACAGCGTCGAGCTGACCCAGTTCGCGACCGCCCGCCTCGGCAAGACCGTCTTCGACCTCGAGGACGTGACGGTCACGATCGGCGGCAACGACATCTTCGAGCGGCTGACCTGGCAGCTCGGCCCCGGCGACCGGCTCGGCCTGGTCGGCGTGAACGGCAGCGGCAAGTCGACGCTCCTGCGCCTGCTGGACGGCGAGGTCCACCCGACGTCCGGCAGGATGGTCCGCGGCAAGACCGTCCAGCTGGCCCACCTCTCGCAGAACCTGGACGAGCTCGACCCGGACCGGCGCGTCCTGGAGTCGGTCGAGGAGATCAAGCGGCGGATCACCGTCGGCAAGCGCGAGTGGACCGCGTCCCAGCTCCTGGAGCGGCTCGGCTTCCGCGGCGACCGGCAGTGGACCCCGGTCGGCGACCTGTCCGGCGGCGAGCGCCGCCGCCTCCAGGTGCTGCGCCTGCTGATGGGCGAGCCGAACGTCCTGCTGCTGGACGAGCCGACCAACGACCTCGACATCGAGACCCTCACCGAGCTCGAGGACATCCTCGACGGCTGGCCGGGCACCCTCGTCGTCGTCAGCCACGACCGGTACTTCCTGGAGCGCGTCACCGACCGCGTGGTCGCGCTCCTGGGCAACGGCAAGGTGTCGTTCCTGCCGGGCGGCGTCGACGAGTACCTCGGGCGCCGCGCGTCCGGGCAGGCGACGACGAAGACCGCCGAGGCCGTCCGCGCGGCCGCGCAGGCGCCCCAGGCCGCCGCCGCCAAGCCCAAGAGCAGCGGCCAGGACTGGAAGGCCCGCAAGGAGCTCGACCGCCTGGAACGCCGCCTGGAGAAGCTGGCCAAGCAGCAGGCCGCCCTGCACGAGCAGCTCGCCGCCCACGCCACCGACTACGGCCGGCTCCAGGAACTGGACGCCGAGCTCAAGGCCCTCCAGGCCGAAGCCGCCGAAGTCGAGGAAGAGTGGCTGATGCTCGCCGAGGACGTCGAATAACCGGACATCGCGGCATTCCCACGCCGCAACAGGGCCACCTCTTCTAGCGTGGGCCCCATGACACCTAGCATGGGGCTCATGGCTGAGCGTGTGCTGCCCGAGGGCGACGACCACCAGGTGATCCACCTCGGCGGCGAGTCCGCCGTCATCGTCCCCCTGGACGAGTACCGGAACCTCCGTAAGGAGGCGATCCAGACCGAGCGGCGGCGGGACCGCGGCGAGACCATCCGCATGACCGCGGAGGAGTTCGTCGAGGCGTCGAACCTTCCCGACGGAGTCCGCGAGGAACTGCTCGCGGAGATCGCCGACAGGCGGGCGGCCCGAGGCGAGGCGGGCTCCTAGTGTCCTTCTACATCGAGTGGGAGCGGCTGGCCTACCAGGCCTATGAGCAGCTCTCGAAGGCGGCGCAGGCCGACGTGGCCCGCGCCGTCGTCGTCATCATGCGCGAGGGCATCCCCGAGTCCGCGACGCCGGACGGCGAGGGATCCTGGCACCTCAGGGTCGGCGACCACGTGATCGGCTTCACCGTCAGCGACGACCTCGACGTCTACCTTTACGAGATCGAGCGGGCCTAGGCGGGGCCCGGGGTCAGTCCTGGTCTGTGTCGAAGGGGACCAGGAGGGTGCGGAGGAGGCCGCCGAGGGTCTCGCGGTCGCCGGGGGTGAGCGCGTCGAGGAGGGCGTGCTCGCGTTCCAGGAGGGCCGAGAAGGCGGCGTCGACGCGGGTGCGGCCCGCGTCGGTCAGCCGGACGAGGACGCCGCGCTTGTCGCCGGGGTCCGGATGGCGTTCGACGAGTCCGGCGGCCGTGAGGCGGTCGATGCGGTTGGTCATCGTGCCGGAGGTGACCAGGGTGGCGCGGAGCAGGCGTCCCGGGGAGAGCTCGTAGGGCGCTCCGGCCCGCCGCAGGGCGGTCAGGACGTCGAACTCCCACGACTCCAGGTCGTGTTCGGCGAACGTGGCGCGGCGGGCCCGGTCCAGGTGGCGGGCGAGGCGGGAGACCCGGCTCAGGACCAGCAGGGGAGAGACGTCGAGGTCCGGGCGCTCGGTGTGCCAGGACTCGACGAGCCGATCGACCTCGTCGTGCATGAGGTCACCCTACCTGTCTTGATATCGAGACGACTTTCTTGACATCAAGATAGCGGCCGGGGCATCATCTGTCTTGATGTCAAGAGACGTGCGACGTCCGCCCGCGGCCGTCTGGGACCCCGCGCAGTACGGGGCCTTCGGCGGCGAGCGCGGCAGGGCGTACTTCGAGCTGATCGCCCGTGTCGGGCCCCGTGACCGGCCTCAGAGCCCCGGCTACGTGGTCGACCTCGGCTGCGGTCCGGGCGAGCTGACCGCCGCGCTGGCGGCCCGCTGGCCGGACGCCGTGATCGACGGCTACGACAGCTCCCTGGAGATGATCCAGGCCGCCCGCGCGCACGAGATCCCCGGACGGCTCGCCTTCGGCGTCTGGGACGTCGCCGACTGGCGTCCGGAGCGTCCGGTCGACCTGATCGTGGCCAACGCCGTCCTGCACTGGGTCCCCGGGCACGAGGAGCTGTTCCCGCGCTGGCTGGACGCCCTGGCGGACGACGGCGTGCTCGCCTTCCAGGTGCCCGGCAACTTCGGCGCGCCGAGCCACGTCCTGCTGCGCGAGCTGTGCGAGTCGCCGCGCTGGCGCGACCGGCTCGGCGGGATCGTCCGGCCCGACCCGGTCCTCGGCCCGGCGGGCTACCTCGACGTCCTCGCCCGGCTCGGCTGCCGCGTGGACGCGTGGGAGACCACGTACGCGCAGGTGCTCCACGGCGAGGACCCGGTGCTGGAGTGGGTCAAGGGGACGGCGCTGCGGCCCGTCCTGACCGCGCTCGGCCCGTCCGACGCGGACGAGTTCGTCGGCGTCTACCGGGAGCGCCTCCGCGAGGCGTACCCGCGGACCTCCTACGGAACGGTGTTCCCCTTCCGGCGCATCTTCGTGGTCGCCACGAAGCGCGCCGATCCCTAGAGCAGGATGCCGTCCGCCGGACGGGGGCGATTCCGTTCCCCTGCGGTGCGTCACCCCGACCGGCGGACGGCGTCCCATATGTTCCGCGTCCACGCTTCTCGTCCCCTAGCTTTCGGGGAGAACCCCATGGCCATCACGGGCTACCACCATGTCCAGATCGCCGCGCCCGCCGGATCCGAGGACTCCCTGCGGGCCTTCTACACGGGGGTCCTGGGCTTCGCCGAGATCCCGAAGCCCGAGGAGCTGGCCAAGCGCGGCGGCGCCTGGTTCCGTGGCCCCGGGCTCGAACTGCACGTCGGTATCGATCCGGAGTTCCGCGCGCCTAAGAAGGCCCACCCGGCCTTCCTGGTGGACGACCTGGACGCGCTCGCCGCCGAGCTTCGCGCGGCAGGACACGAGGTGACCCCGGACGGCCTCTTCCCGGGCTACCGGCGCTTCTACGCCACCGACCCCGCCGGCAACCGCCTGGAGTTCCTCCAGCCCGCCTGAGCGGGCGACAGGGGCGCGGTGGCGGGCGTCAGGACGCCGAGAACGGCCGAGGGCGGTCCCGCGTGATGCGGGACCGCCCTCGAGGCGTGAAGCGTCCGAGGAGGCTTCTCAGCGCGTCGCGGCCTCGGCGGGGTCGCGGACCGTCTCGGTCTCGCTCTCGTCCCCGCTCTCGGGCTCGGCCGGCTCCCCGGTCTCGTGTTCGGCCGCGTCCAGGTCGGCCGCGTCCAGGTCGGTCGCGTCGCGGTCGGTCGCGTCCAGGTCGGCCGGGTCCAGGTCGGACGGGCCGTCCTCCGTGTCGTCGTCGTCGCGGCGGGCCTTGCGCTGGGCCTTCTCGGCCTTCGCGGCGGCCTTCTCCTCGGCGCGTCCGGCCTTCGCCTCGGCCTTCTCGGCCTTGGCCTGGGCCTTCTCCCGCTGCTTCTCCATCCGCTCCAGCTCCTTGCGGCGCCGTTTCGGGTCGAGGTAGGGGCGGGGTTCGAGGCCGGACAGGCCGTTCCAGGCGAGGTTGACGATGTGGGCGGCGACCTCCTCGCGGCCGGGCTTGCGCACGTCCAGCCACCACTGGCCGGTCAGCGCGACCATCCCGACGAGCGACTGCGCGTACATGGGCGCGGCCTTGTCGTCGTAGCCGTGGCGCTTGAACTCCTGCGCGAGGATGTGCTCGACCTCCCCGGCGATCTCGCTCAGGAGGCTCGCGTAGGAGCCGGTGCCGGTGCCGCCGTGCGAGTCCCGCACCAGGATGCGGAACCCGTCGGGGCTCTCCTCGATGTACTCGAGCAGCCCGAGGGCGGCCTTCTCCAGTTTGGAGCGGTAGTGGATCGCCGAGTTCAGAGCCTCGGCCACCAGGGAGAGCAGCCGTTCGAACTCGCGGTCCACGACCACCGCGTACAGGCCCTCCTTGCCGCCGAAGTGCTCGTACACCACCGGCTTGGAGACCCCCGCCGCGCTGGCGATCTCCTCCACCGAGGTGCCGTCCAGGCCCCGCTCGGCGAACAGCGTCCGTCCGATCGTGAGGAGCTGCTCGCGTCGTTCCTTGCCGGTCATGCGCTTCCTGCGCGACCTTGGGGCGGGTTCAGTCACGTCGTCAATTGTGACGGTCACGCGGCCCTCTCGCCGCCAGAGGCGGCGGTCGCGGCCGTTTCGGTGTCCGCGGAGGCGCCCAGGCGACGGGCGGCGAGGCGCTCGGCGTTCGGCCAGCGGACGTTGGTCGCCCAGCCCAGCTTCTCGAACGCCCAGATGAACCGCGCGCTGATGTCGATCTGGCCCTTGAGGACGCCGTGCCGCGCGCAGGTCGGGTCGGAGTGGTGCAGGTTGTGCCAGGACTCGCCCAGCGACGGGATCGCGAGCCACCACACGTTGCGGGACTTGTCGCGCGCCTCGAAGTGCTCGGCGCCGAAGGTGTGGCAGATCGAGTTGATCGACCAGGTCACGTGGTGGACGAGGGTGACGCGGACGAGGCCGGCCCAGAAGAACGCGGTGAGCGCGCCCGAGAAGGACCAGGTGATCAGGCCGCCGAGGACGCCCGGGAGGATCAGGGTCACCGCGACCAGGCCGGGGAACCAGCGGTGGACGGCCGCGATGTCGCGGTCCTTGAGCAGGTCCGGGGTGTAGCGGCGCTTGTTGGTGCGGTTGCCGTCGAACAGCCAGCCGTAGTGGGCCCAGGCGAGGCCCTTGGTGAGGGCCTTCCAGTCCGAGCCGAAGCGCCACGGCGAGTGCGGGTCGAGCTCCATGTCGGAGTGCTTGTGGTGGCGCCGGTGGTCGGCGACCCAGGTGATGACCGGGCCCTCCATCGCGAGGCTGCCCGCGAGCGCCAGGAAGATCTTCAGTCCGCGGTTGGCCTTGAACGAGCCGTGCGTGAAGTAGCGGTGGTAGCCGACCGTGATCCCGCCCGCGGAGAGCACGTAGAAGACCGCGGCGAGGATGACGTCCGTCCAGCCCAGGAACGAGCCCCACAGCATCGGGACGGCGGCGAGGAGCGCGAGGAAGGGGACGCCGGTGAACACCGCGACCAGAACCTTCTCCGCCGTGCCCTGGGGCTCGGCGTCGAACTCCGGTTGTGCCTTACGCCGCTCTGCTGCGTCGACGACGGGGGCTGTTGACATGCGTCACCACTTCTTCCTGCTGATCAGGCGATGCGCCCTTACCTACGTCAACGTAACCTACGCTCCCGTAAGTAAACAGCGCCCGAAGGTAAAATCGCGCACAGCGCCCGAAAGTCGCGTTACGGTCACCATGCGGTTACCCCGCCCGTACATCGCGTCCACTCCTCGCACCCAGCCCGTACTTCGCGACCACCCCTCGCACCCCGCCCGCACTCCACACCCGCACCTCACCGGACGGAGCACGCATGGCACCCCTCACCCGCGCCCTGGCCTCGCTGGACGGACTCTCGGTCGGCGACGCCTTCGGCGACCGGTTCTTCGAAGCCGCCAACCGGGGCCTCGCGCCCGACCGCGACCTGCCGCCGTCGCCCTGGGCCTGGACGGACGACACCGAGATGGCCTGCACGGTCGTGGACGTCCTTGCCCGGCACGACCGGATCGAGCAGGACGACCTCGCCACCCGCTTCGCCGAGCGCATGGACGTCGCCCGCGCCTACGGCGTCGGCGCGGCCGAGCTGCTCACCCGTGTCCGGACGGGCCACGACTGGCGCGTCGCCGCCTGCGACTCCTTCGAGGGCAAGGGCTCCTACGGCAACGGCGCGGCGATGCGCGTCGCTCCCCTCGGCGCCTACTTCGCGGACGACCCGGACCGCGCGGCGCAGGAGGCCGAGCTGTCCGCCGAGGTCACCCACGTCCACCCGGAGGGCGTCGCGGGGGCCGTGGCGGTCGCGGTCGCGGCGTCCTACGTCGCGCGCGCGGACGAGCCGACCCCGCGCGATGTGATCGAAATCGCCCTCGACCACACGCCGGGCTCGGGGGAGTACGTCCGGCGGGGGCTGCGCCGCGCGCTGAACCTGCTGCGGCAGACGCCCAAGGAGGCCGCGCACGAGCTCGGGAACGGCTCCCGGATCTCCGCCCAGGACACCGTCCCGTTCTGCCTCTGGCTCGTCGCCACCCACCTGGACGAATACGAGCGGGCCGTCCGCGCGTGCGCGGCCGTCGGAGGCGACATGGACACCACGGCGGCCATCGTGGGCGGGATCCTGGGCGTCCGGACGGCTCCGCCCGAGCAGTGGCTGCAGGCCCGGGAACCGTTGCCCGACTGGCTCGGCGCGTGAGGAAAAGGGGTTCCGGAGGCGGGGTCCGGCTTCGGTATCCTTGCGGTGATCGGCGGGGCGATCGTCCCGCCGGGCGTTCCGGCGTGGTGTAACTGGCAGCACAAGGGTTTTTGGTGCCCTTAGACAAGGTTCGAATCCTTGCGCCGGAGCTGACCTGCTTCCTCCCCCCGTCGGGTGCTGGCCGACGGATCCGGACCGGACGGTATCCTTCGGGTGTCGGGTGCGCTCTGACCTGCTCCGCCGTCCTCCGCACCTCGGTGGACGGCAGGTGAACGACCGCGGGCGCGCACCGTCACCATTCCGTCCGCGATGCCGAGGAGCCTCCTAGTGAGTGCCAGCCGCCCGGCTGCCGTCATCGTCCTCGCCGCAGGTGAGGGCTCCCGGATGAAGTCCCGTACCTCCAAGGTCCTGCACGAGTTGTGCGGGCGTTCGATGCTGGGCCACGTGCTGGCCGCGGCGGGCGCCCTGGACCCCGAGCGGACGCTGGTGGTCGTGGGCCACCGGCGCGAGCAGGTCGTCGAGCACCTGAAGGGGGCCGCGCCGCACGCCGTCCCGGTCGTCCAGGAGCGCCAGGGGGGCACCGGACACGCCGTCCGCACCGCCCTGGAGCAGGCCGGGGAGCTGCGCGGGACCGTGGTCGTCACCAACGGCGACCACCCGCTGCTGCGCGGCGAGACCCTCGCCGAGCTCGTGCGCACGCACGAGGACGAGGGCAACGCCGTGACCGTCCTGACCACCGAGATGCCCGACGCGACCGGATACGGCCGCATCCTCCGCGAGGGGGACGGCGCGGTCGCCGGCATCGTCGAGCACAAGGACGCCACCGACGCCCAGCGCGCGATCCGCGAGATCAACGTCGGCATGTACGCCTTCGACGGCACCCTGCTCGCCGACGCGCTCAAGCGGGTCAGCACCGACAACGCCAGCGGCGAGGAGTACCTCACCGACGTCGTCGCGATCCTGCGCGGGGACGGCCACCGCGCCGGGGCCCACCTCGTCCCGGACTGGGTGGAGACCCAGGGCGTGAACGACCGGGTCCAGCTCGCCCAGGCCCGCCGCCAGCTCAACGACCGCCTCCTCGAGGCCCTCATGCGCGCGGGGGTCACCATCGTCGACCCCGCGTCCGTCTGGGTCGACGTCCAGGTCACCGCCGGACCGGACGCGGTCGTCCACCCGAACACCCAGCTCCACGGCACCACCCGGCTCGACGCCGGCGCCGAGGTCGGGCCCGGCTGCACCCTCACCGACACGATCGTCGGCGAGGACGCCCGCGTGGTGAACGCGGTCTGCGTCGGCGCCGAGATCGGCCCGGAGGCGAGCGTGGGGCCCTACGCCTACCTGCGTCCCGGCGCCCGGCTCGACCGCAAGGCCAAGGCGGGCACGTACGTCGAGGTGAAGAACTCGCACGTCGGCGAGGGGGCCAAGGTCCCGCACCTGACCTACGCCGGGGACGCCGAGATCGGCCCGGGCGCCAACATCGGCGCCGGGACGATCTTCGCCAACTACGACGGCGTCACCAAGTCCCGGACCGTGATCGGGACCCGCGCGTTCGTCGGCAGCAACACGGTGCTGATCGCGCCGGTCGCCGTCGGGGACGGCGCGACCACCGCCGCCGGGTCGGCGATCACCAATGACGTGCCGCACGGCGCCATCGCCGTCGCCCGCGGGCGGCAGCGCAACATCGAGGGGTGGGTCGAGCGCAGGCGCGCCGGCACCCCCTACGCCGAGGCGGCGCGCCGGGCCCGCGAGAACGAGGGCCCGGAGCGGGAAGAGATCCCCGAGCGGGACGAGAGCAAGGCCGGCGAGTGAGCGGCGCACCGATTTCTGAGGGGGAGTCGTCCAAGTGAGTGGGATCGAGACCAGCGGTGTGAAGAAGCTGATGCTCTTCACCGGCCGCGCCCACCCGGAACTGGCCAAAGAGGTCGCGGCGAACCTCGACGTCGAGCTGACGCCGACCTCCGCCTACGACTTCGCCAACGGCGAGACCTTCGTCCGGTTCCTGGAGTCGGTCCGGGGCAGCGACGCGTTCGTGATCCAGAGCCACACCGCGCCGATCAACCAGTGGATCATGGAGCAGCTGATCATGGTGGACGCGCTGAAGCGCGCCTCCGCCAAGCGGATCACCGTGGTCGCGCCGTTCTTCGGCTACGCGCGGCAGGACAAGAAGCACCGCGGCCGTGAGCCGATCTCGGCCCGGCTGATGGCCGACCTGTTCAAGACCGCGGGCGCGGACCGGCTGATCACGGTCGACCTGCACACCGCGCAGATCCAGGGCTTCTTCGACGGCCCGGTCGACCATCTGTTCGCGCTGGACCTGCTGGCCGACCACTTCGAGGACAAGCTCGACCTGTCCAAGGTCACCGTGGTCGCGCCGGACGCCGGCCGGGTCCGGGTCACCGAGCGCTGGTCGGACCGGCTCGGCGGCGTGCCGATGGCGATCATCCACAAGAAGCGCGACCCGGACGTGGCCAACGAGGTCAAGGTGTTCGACGTGGTCGGCAACGTCGAGGGCCGCACCTGCGTGGTCGTCGACGACATGATCGACACTGCCGGGACGATCGTGAAGGCCGCCGACGCGCTGTTCGAGCAGGGCGCGACCAAGGTCGTCGTCGCCGCCACCCACGGCGTGCTGTCCGGCCCGGCGGTGGACCGGCTCAAGAACTCGAAGATCTCCGAGGTGGTGCTGACCAACACGCTGCCCATCCCGGAGGACAAGCAGTTCGACAAGCTGACCGTGCTGTCGATCGCCCCGCTGGTCGCCCGCGCGATCCACGAGGTGTTCTCCGACGGCTCGGTGACCAGCCTGTTCGGCGGTCACAGCTGATCGACCCCGGTGAACGCCCGGTCCGCTCGGCGGGCCGGGCGTTCGCGCGTCCAGGGGCCGTCAGGCCGCTGATCATGGGCGTATCGTCCCGATGGTCCGGCCGGGGCTCACGCAATGCGGCGGTCGATGGACTGAGGCGTTCCGGCCATCGGCTAGACTCTGTGAATCCGCGTATGCCCCCGGGTCGGTTCAGTGCGGCCCTGGCAGTGGAACCTGGGCAGGTTCCGCACTCCCCGGAGGAACGCGAATCGAGTCTTCGACGCGCATGACGCATCGCATGACGCATCGAGCAACGCCTGATTTCGCACTGTCCGTAGCGGACGACCGTGCCGGTCGGCCGTGGATCGCAACAACGAGGAGTTTTCGCCGTGTCCGAGGTACGCATCGCCGCCGAGCCGCGCACCGAGTTCGGTAAGGGTGCCGCGCGGCGCACCCGCCGGGCCGGCAAGGTGCCCGCCGTCCTCTACGGCCACGGCACCGACCCCGTGCACATCGCGCTGCCGGGCCACGAGCTCATGCTCGCGCTCAAGACCGCGAACGTGCTGCTCTCCATCGAGGTCGACGGCAAGGGCGCCGAGCTGGCCCTGCCGAAGGACGTCCAGCGCGACCCGATCAAGGGCTCCATCGAGCACGTCGACCTCCTCGCGGTGAAGCGCGGCGAGAAGGTCACCGTCGAGATCCCGGTGAACGTCGTCGGTGACGTCGTCGCCGGTGGCGTCGTGGCCCAGGAGACCGTCCAGCTGTCGGTCGAGGCCGAGGCCACCCACATCCCGACCGCCGTGGACGTCGCCATCGACGGCCTCGAGGTCGGCACCCAGGTGCACGCCTCCTCCGTGAAGCTGCCGGCCGGGGTCATCCTGGTCACCGACGCCGAGGCGCTGATCCTGCAGATCAACGACGCGTCCGCGTCCGCCGGCGACACCGAGGGCGAGGCCGCCGCGGCCGAGACCGAGGTCCCGACCGAGGCCGAGGCCGCCGAGGCCGCCGCCGAGTGACGGCCGGTTCGGCCTGACGCTCGTTCGGCAAGTTCTTTGAGCACGGCCCCTTCCGGTGCGTCCGCACCGGAAGGGGCCGTGCCCGTTTTCTCCGAGGACACGTGGTGAGCACTGATCTGTGGCTGGTCGTGGGGCTGGGCAACCCGGGGCCGTCCTACGCGGGCAACCGGCACAACGCCGGGTTCATGGTGCTGGACGTCCTGGGCGGGCGCGTCGGCGGGAGGTTCAAGTCGCACAAGGGGCGCGCGGACGTCCTGGAGGGGCGGCTCGCGGGCGCCCGCGTCGTCCTGGCCAAGCCGCGCTCGTACATGAACGAGTCGGGCGGGCCGGTGAAGGCGCTGCGCGACTTCTACAAGGTCCCGCTCGAGCGGACGATCGTCGTGCACGACGAGCTCGACATCCCCTATGGGGCGATCCGCCTCAAGAAGGGCGGCGGGGACAACGGGCACAACGGGCTGCGGTCCATCACCAAGTCGCTCGGCGACAAGGACTACCTGCGGGTCCGCTTCGGCGTGGGCCGTCCGCCGGGCCGGATGGACGCCGCCGCCTTCGTCCTCAAGGACTTCTCGTCGACCGAGCGCAAGGAGCTCGATCTGAACGCCGAACGCGCAGGTGACGCCGTGGAGGCGTTGCTCACCGACGGGCTGGACGCGGCGCAGAACGTCTTCCACGCCTCCTGACGCCCGTAAGATGCATCACAACGTGGTGCATGTGGGCGCATGTGAACCTCGTGCGGTATTCGGCCGTCACCGGGGTGTGAACCACGTTCCGGGGCAGACGGGCAGAGCGGTGGTGTCGGCATGACCGTGGTGGACGGGCTTCGATCGTCGGAAGCCGAGTCCTCCGGCGCCGCCCGCGCGCGGGCGGGCGTCCAGCAGTGGATGCGGGCCTATCAGCGGGCCGCGGTGGCGCTCGACGCGGTCGCGATGCTGGCCGGAGCCGGGGTGGCCTTCGAGGTGAGATTCCCCGGCGTTCCCAGTGACGATGATGTTCCCTATGTGGTGTTCAGTGCGAGCCTGCCGCTGTTCTGGCTGGTCGGGCTGGCGCTGTGCCGGGCCTATCGCCCGCGCTACACCGGTGTCGGCTACGAGGAGTTCCACCGTGTCCTGCGCGCGGGGTTCCTGCTCGTCGCGGCCGTCGCGATGCTGTCCTACGCGTTCAAGATCGAGATCGCCCGCGGGTACGTGGCGGTCGCGCTGCCGCTCGGCGTCCTCCTGACCCTGGTCGCGCGGTACCGGCTGCGCAAGCGGCTGCACCGGCGGCGCTGGAAGGGCGCCTGCATGCGCCGGGTCGTCGCGGTCGGGCACCGCGCCGCCCTGTCGGACCTGATCCGCCTGCTGCGGCAGAAGCGGTACCACGGCATGGACGTCGTGGCGGTGTGCCTGCCGCCCGACGACGAGGGCGGACCGGTCCGGAAGGTTCCGGTCGGTGGTGATTTCGCCCAGGTCGCCCAGGTCGTGGACCGGGTCGGCGCCGACTCGGTCGCCGTGCTGGCCTGCCCGGAGATGGACGGCGTGGCCCTGCGCCGGCTCGCCTGGCAGATCGAGCGGGACGACGTGGAGCTGGCCGTCGCCCCCGCGCTCATGGACGTCGCGGGCCCGCGCATCTCGATCCGTCCCGTGTCCGGGCTGCCGCTGCTGCACGTCGAGCACCCGGAACTGGACGGCGTCCGCAAGGCGCTCAAGACGCTGCTCGACCGGGTCGGCGCGGCGCTGGCGCTGCTCCTGCTGAGCCCGCTGCTGCTGACCGTCGCCGTGATGATCAAGGTGACCGACCGTGGTCCGGTGCTGTTCCGGCAGGTCCGGGTCGGACGCGGCGGACGCGAGTTCACCGTGCTGAAGTTCCGCACGATGGTCGTCGACGCCGAGCGCCGCAAGGCCGACCTCATGGACGACAACGAGGGCGGCGGCGTCCTGTTCAAGATCCGCTCGGATCCGCGGGTGACGCGGGTGGGCCGGATGCTGCGGCGCTACTCGCTGGACGAGCTGCCCCAGCTGATCAACGTGCTGCGAGGTGAGATGTCCCTGGTGGGACCGCGTCCGCCGCTGCCGGAGGAGGTCGCCAGGTACGGTGGCGACGTGTACCGGCGGCTCGTCGTCCGGCCGGGGCTGACCGGGCTGTGGCAGGTGAGCGGCCGGTCCGACCTCGGCTGGGAGGAGTCGGTGCGGCTCGATCTGCGGTACGTGGAGAACTGGTCACTGGCGATGGATCTTCAGATCATGTGGAAGACGTGGTCGGCGGTGTTCCGGGGTTCGGGCGCCTACTGAGGCGGGCGTCCCGGGCGTCGGGGCCGGGCCCCGGTGTGGGGCCCGTGCCGGGAACCATGGCATTCTTAACCCAACTGATCGGCTGAGTCGGGAATGGCGGGTGACGGCGGGATGACCGACCTCGGGACGGACCGGACGGCGGACCACGAACTGGCGGCCGAGCTGGCCACGGAGGCGGGCCGGCTGCTCCTGGGCGTCCGCGACGAACTGGGCTTCGACGACGCGCGCACGCTCAAGGACACCGGTGACCTGCGGGCGCACGAGTACCTGATGGCGGCGCTGGCCGAGCGCCGTCCAGGCGACGCGGTGCTCTCCGAGGAGGGACGGGCGTCGGTCGCGGGCAAGCGGTCCGCCGGGTCGTCCGCCGCGCCGACCGCCAACACCGCCGCCGGGGACCGCCTGGCGGCCCCCCGCGTCTGGATCATCGACCCGCTCGACGGCACCCGCGAGTTCAGCGAGGAGGGACGGCTCGACTGGGCCGTCCACGTCGCGCTGTGGACCGGCGACCGCCTCGCCGCGGGAGCCGTCGCCCTCCCCGCGCGCGGCATCACCCTCACCACCACGACACCCCACCCCCCGAACGCGCCCGCGCACACCGGCGAGGGTGGGCGCACTGGTGGGGTCGCGGCGGCGGTGGTGCCGACGGGGCTCGCGGCGTCGGGGTGGACGGCCGAGACGGTCGGCACCGCGTGCGCCGAGGCGAGGGAACTGGCAGTGCCGGAGCCCGCCGAGCCCGGACGGCTGCGGATCGCGGTGAGCCGGACGCGTCCGCCCGCGTTCCTCGAGGACCTGGCGAAGCGCGTGCCCGTCGAGCTCGACCTCGTGCCGATCGGGTCGGCGGGCGCGAAGATCTCGGCCGTCCTGCTCGGCGAGGTGGACGGCTACGTCCACGCGGGCGGCCAGTACGAGTGGGACTCGGCCGCCCCGGCCGCGGTCGCGCTCGCGGCGGGCGCGACCGCGTCCCGCCTGGACGGATCGCCCCTGGTCTACAACAGGGCCGACCCGTGGCTGCCGGATATCCTGGTGTGCCATCCCGGATCGACGTCGACGCTGCTGACCGGCATCCGGGATCTGTCGGACATCGTGCCGAATAGCTGACACCGTCCCGAATGGCCGACACCGTGCCGAATGACTAGCCCCGACCTGAGCCGCCCCGACGTCAGGAAGTCCTCACCCATGCAGCGTTCCGATTACCTGCTGTCCCAACTGGACGTGCTGGAAGCCGAGTCGATCCACATCATCCGCGAGGTCGCCGCCGAGTTCGAGCGGCCCGTCCTCCTGTTCTCCGGCGGCAAGGACAGCATCGTGATGCTGCGCCTGGCGCAGAAGGCGTTCTGGCCCGCGCCGATCCCGTTCCCCGTCATGCACGTCGACACCGGGCACAACTTCCCCGAGGTCATCGAGTTCCGTGACCGGCGCGCGGACGAGCTGGGCCTGCGCCTGGTCGTCGCGTCCGTCCAGGAGTCCATCGACGCCGGGCGCGTCGCGGAGGAGACCGGGCGCCGCGCGTCCCGCAACCGGCTCCAGACGACGACGCTGCTCGACGCGATCGAGGAGCACCGGTTCGACGCCGCGTTCGGCGGGGCCCGCCGCGACGAGGAGAAGGCCCGCGCCAAGGAGCGCGTCGTGTCGTTCCGCGACGAGTTCGGGCAATGGGACCCGAAGAACCAGCGTCCCGAGCTCTGGAACCTGTACAACACGCGCATCCGGCAGGGCGAGCACGTCCGGGTGTTCCCGCTCTCGAACTGGACAGAGCTGGACATCTGGGACTACGTCCGGCGCGAGGAACTGGAACTGCCGTCCATCTACTTCGCGCACACCCGCCGGGTGTTCGAGCGCGACGGCATGCTGCTGGACGCGCAGACCGGGTTCGCCAACCGCGGCGACGACGAGCCGGAGTTCGACGCGACCGTCCGGTACCGCACGGTCGGCGACGCGTCCTGCACGGGCGCGGTGAAGTCGTCGGCGTCGACGCTGGAGCGGGTCATCGAGGAGATCGCGGCCACCCGGATCACCGAGCGCGGCCAGACCCGCGCCGACGACCGGGCCTCCGAGGCCGCCATGGAGGACCGCAAGAAGGAGGGGTACTTCTGATGAGCGCTGAGGCGGGGCCGGCGGGCCAGCCCATGGACATCCTGCGGTTCGCGACGGCGGGCTCGGTGGACGACGGCAAGTCCACCCTCATCGGCCGGCTGCTCTACGACTCCAAGTCGATCTTCGAGGACCAGCTGGAGGCGGTCGAGCGGACCTCCGCGGACCGCGGCGAGGAGTACACCAACCTCGCGCTGCTCACCGACGGCCTGCGGGCCGAGCGGGAGCAGGGCATCACCATCGACGTGGCGTACCGGTACTTCGCGACGCCGCGCCGCAAGTTCATCATCGCCGACACCCCGGGGCACATCCAGTACACCCGGAACATGGTGACCGGGGCGTCCACCGCCGACCTGGCGATCATCCTGGTGGACGCGCGCAAGGGCATCCTGGAGCAGTCCCGGCGGCACGCGTTCCTGGCGACGCTGCTCCGGGTCCCGCACCTGGTCGTCGCGGTGAACAAGATGGACCTGGTCGACTACGACCGGGCCGTCTACGAGCGGATCGTCGCCGAGTTCACCGCGTTCGCGGCCAAGCTCGACATCACCGACCTGACGTTCGTGCCGATCTCGGCGCTGCACGGCGACAACGTGGTGGAGCGGTCGGTGAACACGCCCTGGTACGAGGGCGCCTCGCTGCTGCACCACCTGGAGCACGTCCACATCGCGTCCGACCGGAACCTCATCGACGTGCGGTTCCCGGTGCAGTACGTGATCCGCCCGCACAAGAGCACCGACCCCGAGCTGCACGACTACCGCGGCTACGCGGGGCAGGTCGCGGGCGGCGTGCTGAAGCCGGGCGACGAGGTCGTGCACCTGCCGTCCGGGCTGACCACGACGATCACGCACATCGACGGCCCGAACGGCCCGGTGGACGAGGCGTACGCGCCGATGTCGGTGACGCTCCGGCTCGCCGACGACATCGACATCAGCCGCGGCGACATGATCGCGCGTCCGAACAACCGTCCGGACGTGGCGCAGGACCTGGACGCGATGGTCTGCTGGATGACCCCGGACCGGCAGCTCACCCCCCGGACCAAGCTCACCATCAAGCACACCACCCGCACCGCGCGCGCGATGGTCAAGGACCTGAACTACCGGCTGGACGTCAACACCCTGCACCGTGACGAGGAGGCGACCGGGCTCGGCCTGAACGAGATCGGCCGGATCAGCCTGCGCGTCACCCAGCCGCTGTTCGTGGACGACTACGCCCGCAACCGGCTGACCGGCGGTTTCGTCCTCATCGACGAGGCCACCAACAACACGGTCGCCGCCGGGATGATCATCGCCGCGCGCTAGCTCGGCCCTGCTCCGCGGCCCGTGGCCCGTGGTTCGCGGCCCGTGGCTCGCGGCCCGTGGTTCGCGGTTCGCGCGTCAGCCGCGCGCGAACTGCGGGCCCGGGTTGGCCGCGAGCAGGTCGGTGCCGAGCGGCGTGACGCAGTGCAGGACGCTGCGCCCCTCGCGCATCGACGCGGTCAGCCCGGCCTCGCGCAGCGTCGCCGCGTGGACGGACGCGGTCGGCGCCGACACCCCGAGGCGGCGCGCCAGCTCGCTGGTGGACGCGGGCGACCCGGCGAGGGCCCGCAGTGCCCGCGCGC
>NZ_RFFG01000057.1 GCF_003696215.1 Actinomadura harenae
GGCGGGCGGGCGTGGCCGGGCGGCCCTCGCCGGGCGCGGCCGGAGGCCGGGACGCGCCGCTCGCGCGGGTGTCGCCGGCCACCGGCGCGGACACGCCGGGGGAGGTCAAGCCACGACCTTCGCTTCCCACTGCCGCACGATGTCCTCCGGGCTGATCTTGGAGTACTCGACCTCCTTGACCACCGAGTACTGCTGCTCGGGCAGCCAGTTGGCCTTCGCGTCCGCCGGGACGGTCAGGTCGCCGTTCACCGCGCGCACCGGGTGCGCGCCGGACCTGGCGAACTCGATCTGCGCCTGGTCGCCGAGGACGAAGTCCATGAACGCCTTGAGGAAGTCGCCCTTGGCGGTGTTGTACTTGTTGACCATGAGCCCGGACGGGGCCCAGATCGAGCCGTCCTGCGGCACCTGGACGGTCAGGTGCACGCCCTTCTTGCCGAGCTCGGCCTTCTGCGTGACGCCGTTGAAGTCGTAGTTGATCTGGATCGGGGCCTCGCCCTTCTCCAGCGTGTCCTCGCTCATCTTCGCGTCGGACAGGTTGCCGGACTTCTTCAGCTTCGCGAAGAAGTCGAAGCCGGGCCCCAGGTCGGAGATGCTCCCGCCGTGCGCGACGGCCGCCGCGACGAGCATGGCCTGCCCGGTCCCGGACGACGTCGGGGTCTTGATCGCGATCTGGCCCTTGTAGTCGGGCTTGAGCAGGTCGTCCCACCTCAGGGGCGGGCTCTTCACCTTGTCGGTGTTCACGACGAACGCGGGGACGCCGTAGAACGTGGCGACCCAGCCGCCGTCCTTGGCCTTCTGCCAGTCCTTCAGCTTGGCGGCCGACGGCGGCGTGTACCGCGGGACGACGCCCTTCGCCTCGGCGACCGGCCCCCACATCAGCCCGATGTCGCTGGCCGTGCCGACCGGGTTCTTCTGCTCGGCGTCGAACTTCTGGATCTCGTCCGCCGAGGACATGTCGGTGTCCTTGTGGTCGCACGTGGTGTTGTACTTCGCGCAGAACGCCTTGATGACGCCCTCGTAGTTCGCCCAGTCGGACGCGAGACCGTAGGTCGGCAGGCTCTTCCCCTGCTCGGAGATCTTCGCGGTGTCGGGGGCCTTGGCCCAGTCGTAGCCGTCGCCGGAGCCGCCGGACCCGCCGCAGCCCGCCAGACCGACCAGCCCGGCAGCCGCCACCACGGCGACGAACGCGCGGGGAGTTCTCATCGTCAAGCCTCGTTTCGTCACACGGGGAAGGGGCGGGCACGGATCCCCGCCGTGGTGGCATGTCTAACCCGCGTGTTTCGGGGGCGCCATCCGCTTATGGCTATGAGCCCTATAGGCAAGGCCGATCGAATATCCCCTGACCTGCGCGAACCCAAGGCGCGCCACATCGGATTAACCTCGCGGACGCCAAGGATTAACGTCGGATCAGGGTCGTCTCTCCGCAGGTCGCGGGGGGTGATAGCCGTGTTCTATGAGGGCCATCGTGAAGTGCCCATTGTGAGGGTCGCGGCGGACCGGAACGCTGGCCGCATGGCGCAGCACCAGGAGACGAACAATTACGTCGGCGGCGAATGGGTACCGCCCGAGAGCGGGCGTACCCGGCCCAATGTGAATCCCGCCGACGTGTCCGACGTGATCGGCGACTTCGCGGAGTCCGGCGGCACGGACGTCGACAACGCGGTGGACGCCGCGTCCGCCGCGTTCCCGGCGTGGAAGGCGCTCGGCCCGCTGAAGCGCGCCGAGTACCTGCGCACCGCCGAGCGGCTGATCGAGGAGCGCGCCGAGGACTTCGCCGCCGCGATCTCCCGCGAGCAGGGCAAGCTCCTGGCGGAGGCGCGCGGCGAGGTGAAGCGCGCGCTGGCGATCATCGACTTCACGGCGGGCGAGGCGCGCCGGCTCAACGGCGTGACGACCCCGGCCGAGGAGCCGCGGACGCTGGCGTACACCTTCCGCGTGCCGCTGGGGGTCGTCGGGCTGATCACGCCGTGGAACTTCCCGCTGGCGATCCCGATGTGGAAGGTCGCGCCCGCGCTGCTGGCCGGGTGCACGGCGGTGCTCAAGCCGTCGCCGTTCACGCCGCTGTCGTCGGCGCTCCTCGTCCGGGCGTTCGCGGACGCCGGGGTCCCGGCAGGCGTGCTGAACCTCGTCCAGGGCGACATCGCCGCAGGTGAGCGCCTTGTCGACCATCCGGACGTCGCCGGGATCAGCTTCACCGGGTCGCTGCCGGTCGGCCTCGCCATCCAGAAGGCGGGCGCCGGGCGGCTGCTGCGCACCCAGCTCGAACTCGGCGGCAAGAACGCCGTCCTCGTGCTGGACGACGCCGACCTCGACAAGGCCGTGAAGGCCGTCGTGCACGGCGCGTTCGGGCAGGCAGGGCAGCGCTGCTCGGCGACCTCCCGGGTGATCGTCGACCGGCGGGTGAAGGAGGAGTTCCTCGCGAAGCTCGTCACGGCGGTGTCCGCCCTGGAGCCGGGTGTGGATGTCTGCCCGGTAGTGAATGAGCAGCGGATGGACGCGTGCCTGTCGGCGATCGAGGGCGCCGTGAAGAGCGGCGCGTCCGTCGCCATCGGCGGTTCGCGTGCCGTGGACGGCCTGCCCGACGGTTACTACGTCCGGCCGACCGTGCTGCGCGACGTCCCGTGGGACTCCGAGATCGCCCAGGAGGAGGTCTTCGGCCCGGTCCTGTCGGTGATCGACTGCGACGGCTTCGACGACGCCATGCGGATCTCCAACTCTGTGAAGTACGGCATGTCCGGGACGATCTTCACCCGCGACATGGGGCGCGCGTTCGAGGCGCTCGACCGGTTCGAGGCCGGGATGCTGCACGTCAACCGGCCCGGCGTCGGCGCGTACGCGCACCTGCCGCACATGGGCGCGAAGCTGTCCCAGTTCGGCCCGCCCGAGTGCTCGCCCGAGGTCTGGGACTTCTACACCGAATGGCGGTCGGCGTGCATCACCTACTGACCGGCGGCGACCCCGGCCAGGCCACGGGGAAGGTGATGACGGCGGAGGAGGCGGTCGGACGGTTCGTCCGGCCGGGCGCGGTCGTCGGGATGGGCGGGCAGAACATCAACCGCTGCCCGATGGCGCTCGTCCACGAGGTCGCCCGGCAGGGCGTCGGTGATCTGACCGTCGTCGGCTGCAACCTGTCGCTGCCGCTCGACCTCCTCGTCGCGGCCGGGCTTGTCGTCCGCACCGAGCAGGGATCCGGCAACCTCGAACGCTACGGGACGCTGTTCGCGTGGCGGCGCGCCGTCGAGGCCGGGCGAGTCGCCGTCGCCGACCACAGCCACCTGACCATGGCGAGCCGGTTCACGGCGGGCGCGAACGGTGTCCCGTTCCTGCCGACGCGCAGCCTGCTCGGCTCGGACGTCCTCGCCGCCCTGGTCGCCGAGGGAATCGCCCAGGTCATGGACGATCCGTGGGGAGACGGGCCGGTCGTGCTCGTCCGGGCGCTTCGTCCGGACGTGTCGCTCATCCACGCGCACCGCGCCGACCCGTTCGGGAACGTCGTCATCGAGGGCGTGACCAGCCACGAGGTGGACATGGTCCGGGCGTCCGCGGCGACGGTCGTGACGGTCGAGGAGATCGTCCCGGAGGGCGAGCTGAACGCCCGTCCGGAGGAGGTCACGATCTCCGGCGCGTACGTGTCGGCCGTCGTCGCCCAGCCGTTCGGCGCGTTCCCGACCTCGGTGTACCGGAGGTACGACTTCGCCGAGGACGAGATCAAGGCGTACCAGGCGCTCGCCCGGCACGGCGATGGCACCTACGCGTCCTGGCTCGCCGACCACGTCCTGAACCCCGCCGACTTCGACGGGTACCTGCGCCGCGCCGACCCGGGCGGAGCCCGGCGGGCCGCGCTCACCGAGTCCATGAGGAGCCACGTGTGAAGGCCCTGCCCCGAGAGATCCTGGCGGTCGAGGGCGCGCGGCAGATCGCCGACGGGGACGTCGTGATCGTCGGGACCGGCCTGCCGCTGCTGGCCGCGACCCTGGCGCAGCGTACCCACGCCCCGAACGCCAAGCTGGTCATCGAGTCCGGCGTGGTGTTCCCCCGGGTCGTCCCGACGCCCGTGTCGGTCGTCGACCCGCGGCTCATGCACGGCGCGTCCCGGCACGGGTCCCTGTTCGAGGCGCTCGGCGGACTCGTCCAGCGCGGCCTCGTCCACACCGGCTTCCTGGGCGGCGCCCAGATCGACCGGTACGCCAACATCAACTCGACGTGGGTCGCGGGCAAGCGCCTGCCGGGATCCGGCGGCGCCAACGACATCGCCTCGCACTGCCGCAAGGTCGTGATCCTCACCGACCACGAACGTCGCCGCTTCCCCGAACGCTGCGACCACGTGACGTCCCCGGGCTTCCTGTCCGGTCCCGGCGCGCGCGCCAAGGCGGGCTTGCCGGAGCTGGAGGTCAAGGTCGTCACCGACCTCTGCGTCATGGAGGCCGCCGACTCCCCGCTCATCGTCACCGCCCTCATGCCGGACGCGTCGCCCGACGCCGTCCGCGCCGAAACGGGCTTCGACGTGGACTTCGCCCCGGAACTCGACGCCGTGGCCCCGCCGACCCCCGAGGAACTCACCCTCCTGCGCGAGGTCCTCGACCCCGACTGCGTGTACTTCCCTGAGAGGAAACGATGAACGAGACGCTTTCGAACGAGAAGCCCGGGGACGAGAAGCCCAGGGACGTGAAGCCCGGGGACGCGAAGAAGCCGTTCGCGTGGGAGACGGCGATCGCCTGGAAGAACAAGGACCGCATCGTCATCCGCGGTTACGACGTCAACGAGCTGACCGGCAACGTCTCCTTCGCCGACCACTTCCACCTGGTGCTGAAGGGCGAGCTCCCGACGCCCGAGGTCGCGCGGATGACGGACGCGATCATGGTGAACATGGCGGAGCACGCCATGTCGCCGTCCTCGGCCACCGTCCGGTTCGCCACGTCCGGCGGAGCCGACCTCAACGCCGCCGTCGCCGCGGGCGTCGCCACGATCGGCCGCCTGCACGGCACGGCGGACCGTCCCGCCGAGATGTTCCGCGGCGTCGCGGACCGCGCCGACCGCGACGGGATCCCGGACGCCGAGGCCGCCGCGGCGATCGTCGCCGAGATGCGCGCGCGCCGCGAGCGGATGCCCGGATTCCACCACGCCCAGCACATCCGCGACCCCCGCACCGAACGCCTCCTCGGCCTCTCGGACGAACTCGGCATCTCGGGCCGCTACGTCGCCATCGCCCGCGCCATGGAGGACGCCACCGAGGACGTCTTCGGCCGTCGCGTCTGGCTCAACGGCCCCGGCTCCATGGGCTGCGTCGGCCTCGACATGGGCTATGAGCCCCTACAGCTCAAGGCCCTGTTCATCGTCTGCCGCTCGCTCTCGCTGTGCGCGCACTCGATCGAGGAGTCCACGCGCGAGAAGGGCTGGCGCGCGTCCGCCAACAGCGACATGATCCAGCCGCTCTCCCTGGAGATGCAGGGCCCCGACCACTACGACGGCCCCGCTGACCGCCACCTCTGACTGGCGTTTCAAGGGCGCGGCGCGTGTGCGCCGCGCCTTTGGCATGGGCGGCGGGCCGGGGCGGCGCGGCAGTACCCTCGTGGGTTCGATCTCCGTGAAGGGAAGGTGTGGGCGTGGCCCGACCTGGCGAGGGCTTCCCCGGCGTCGGCTGGTGGCTCGAAGATCCCGAGCGGTGGGAGACGCTGCGGTTCGAGGCCGCCCACGACGAGGAGGACGTGCCCTTCGATCGGCGGTGGCGTGATCGCGGCGAGGTCCTGGACGCCCTCGTCGCCGTCCCGGGGCCGGTGGACCACGCCTTCGCGCGGTTCCTGCTGGAGCAGGAGATCCTGTTCCACGATCACGCCTGGGGCTTCAACTACGGGGCCGAGATCGCCGCGCTCCTGGTCGCCGAACACCAGCGGCCGGAGGACGTCTGGATCCTGTGGGAGGCCATCGGAACCAGCTTCGACACCTGGTGCGGGCTGCCGCATGACCTGCTTCTGGCCGGAGGTGGGAAGGCGAGCGCCATCGCTTACGTCGCGGCCTCCGACCATGACGCGCGGGACGGCCTGCTGGAACACCTGAGGGAGAGCGAGGAGATGACCGGCGAGGAGGCCGCCGCGTTCGTCGCCGCGCGCCGCGAGTACTACGCGAAGGTCTACCTGGGCGGTCAGTAGGGCCGGGTGAGGAAGGCGTCGATGGCGCGCCGGGCCTTGCCGGCGGCGTCCTTGTCGTCCAGGCGCAGGGCGATGTTCGTCGCGTTGAGGATCGCGTCGATCTGGAAGGCGGTCAGGCCGGCGTCCAGGGGCGCGATCTCACCGGCGTCCACCGCGTCGCTGAGCTGGGCGGAGATGAGGGCCAGCCAGTCCCGGCGCTGGCGTGCCAGGGCGTCCCGGACGGGGCCGGGGCGGCTGTCGAAGTCCGGCAGATTGGCCGACCAGAAGCAGCCGCCGGTGAACAGCGGCCTTTCGGCGTAGTCGATCCAGTTCTCGATGAGCGCGCGCAGCCGCGCGACGCCTGGGGGCGTGTCCTGAGCCGGGCGGACGACCACGTCCACGAACAGCTCGCGTGCCGCTTCGACCGTGGCCAGGTGCAGGTTCTCCTTCGTTCGGAACAGGGTCTGGATGCCGCTCTTGCTCAGGTCGAGGTCGGTGGCCAGGCGGCCGAGGCTGAGCCCGTTGAGGCCCTCGGCGGACGCGACGTCGACGGCGTGCCGGGTGACGGCCTGACGCGACCGGGCACCGCGCAGCAGCCGTCCGTCGGTCACGGCGGGGTCGGGGGAGGGCTGGTCGTCGTTCATCCCCTCCATCGTCCCACACCCTCTTGTGTATGCGTACGGTCGTACGTATTGTTTCGGCCATGAACGCTGACCGCATGTTCGAGCTGGCGCAGGCGCTCGCCGAGGCCAAGAGCCGCCAGGACGTCCCCGTCGCCCTGAAGCTCCTCCACCCGCGAATGATGCTGGAGAACCCGGCCTTCGGAACCACGGCCCGGGGACACGAGGAGAACGCGAAGGCGCTGCGCCGGTTCTTCGCCGCGTTCCCCGACTACGAGGTCGACCTGCAAGGACACGCCGCGAACGACGACACCCTGGTCTGCTGGGGGACGGTCCGGATGACCATGACCGGCGACCGCTTCGGCGTCGTGCCGAACGGCACGCGCGCCGAACTCCCGGTGTCCATCCGGTTCGCCTTCGAGGACGACCTGATCGCCGGCGAACGGTTCTTCTTCGACCTGTCGGATTTGTGCGCCCAGTCGGGCGTCTCGACCGACACCGTCCGGCACACGCTCTTCGGAGGTGAAGCGTGATGGACCCACGCGTGAAGGACGTCGGCGAGATCAGGACGGAGTTCCTGTTCGACATCGCGATCGACCTCGACCCTCGCCTCGATTTCGGCGCCGGCCCGATCGGACGCCGCGTCCTGTTCGGCGCCGCCGGCGGAACCTTCGAAGGCCCCCGAATCCGCGGAGAGGTACTGCCGGGCGGCGGCGACTGGGCCCTGTTCCGCCCCGACGGAACGATGCTCCTGGACGTCCGCCTCACCCTGCGGACGGACGACGGAGCCCTGCTGTACATGACCTACGGCGGCCGCTACACGACCCCGCCGGAACTGCGCGCGGCGATGGCCGACACCAGGGAGCGGCACCTGGTCGACCCGTCCCGCTACTACTTCAGGACCAACTGCCTCTTCGAAACGGGCGCCGAGACCTACGCCTGGCTGAACGACACCGTCTGCGTGGGCTCCGGTTACCTGATCGAAGGCGGCATCGCCTACAAGGTCTTCCAGGTGGTGTGAGGTAGTTGGATGCTGCGCTCGACGGCCCGTCGCCGCTGCGGCGGTGCGTGGCCGAAGCTCTGGGGACCGGGCTCCTCCTGGCCGCGATCGTGGGCTCCGGAATTCTTGGCGCCCGGCTCTCCGCAGGGAACACCGGGGTGGCCCTCCTGGCGAACGCCCTGGCGACGGGCGCGGTGCTGTTCGCGCTCATCGAGTGGCTCGCCCCGATCTCCGGCGCCCACTTCAACCCGCTGGTCAGTCTCGCCATGGCGTTCCGCGGCGACATCAAGCTCGGAGTGGCGGCCGCGTACGTTCCCGCCCAGTTGCTGGGAGGCTTCGCCGGGGTCGGCCTCGCGGACGCCATGTTCGGAGCACCGGTGTTCGCCCAGGCCACACACGAATCGTCCGGGTCGACGCGAACGCTCGCCGAGTTCGTCGCCACGTTCGGCCTGCTCGGAATCATCTGGACGTGCTCGCGAACGCGCTCTGCAGCACTCCCGGCCATCGTGGCCGCCTACGTCGTCGGAATCTTCTGGTTCACCCCAACGGGCTACGCCAACCCGGCCGTCGCCCTGGCAAGAACACTCACGGACACCCCCACAGGCATCCGTCCACAAGACATCCCCGCCCTCCTCCTAGGAGAAGCCGCCGGAACAGCCACCGCCATTGCCCTCCTCACCTGGCTGACCCCGAACCCCCACACCGGATCCCTGGTTCGGCGCGCCCCAGACCGTCCGAATCTCAAGGCCCGCGCCTGACCCGGCGCCGAGTGCATGGGTCGCCGTCTGCCAAGCAGGCGACAACGATCGCGATGAGGCGGTACAGCCACTCAGGTGGACGCCCGTGCTCGCCGCCTCAACGCCAGAATCAGGCCTGGCCGATGGCGCTCGACGGCTATATGCCCTGTCGGTTGATGCAGGAGATGAGACTTGCCAGGCTCTCTCGGGTGACCGTGAGATGGCCGCGATCCGCAGCCTTGCTGTCACGGATTCCCACGATGGCCCCGAGGCCAGCCACCTCGACGCAGTCGGTACCGCCGCTGTCGCCGCCTGTTGAATAGCTGCTCTTGCGCCACCTAGCGATCATCAGGGCAGCTGCCTGATGTGCTCGGCGAGTTGTACGAAACTTGCGTGGGGGACGGAGAGGTTTCCATGCATGGGAGCTTTGCTGTCGCGGATGCCGATCGTGGTTCCGAGGTTGGCCAGCTCGACGCAGTCGGTGCCGTCACTGCCGCCGCCCGTCGAATGGCTACTTTTGCGCCAGTCATTCACTGAAGGCTCTCCAGCTTCTTCCTGATCAGCTGACGCGTCGCCTCTTCGGTGAGTGCAACCGCGCCCATTCGGTCATACCGTAGCGCGAGATTTTGAACTTCCGAGGCTTCGTGTACCAGTTTGCCCCCGAGCTGGGCCCACATGTACGCGACCTGTTCGCCGGATGGTGTGGTGATCATCTCGAAGGTGCCGGCCTGTCCGGCATGCCATTCGCCGTCCGGGATGACGCGGACGCTGGCTCGCTCGCAGAGCGCGAGTAGTGCTTCCAGTTGCTCCCGCTTGAGCTCATCGCTGATCGGCGGGTCGAGTGCGCGCTCGTCGATCAGGACCCAGAGGGACATGCGGTCGAGCTGGCTCAGCAGGAGCTCGGTTCGCGCCATGCGCTTGCGCAGCGAAGCTTCCACGTCGCGGACGACGCGGACGTGATTGAGCATCTCGCGCGCATAGCTCTCGGTCTGAAAGGGGACGGGGATCAGCCCCGTCGAGTAAATCTTGACACTCAGGGACTTCTGCTCGAAATCGCCCAGCTTCTTGGCCCAGTTCTCCTCGATACCGACCTTCACGGCGAAACGGCGGAGGACGGCGTACATGGTGCCCCACGCCTGATCGAGGGCGTCCGCGTGATGGTCGGTGAGCCTGAGTCGTCCGGCCTCGTAGTTTGCAACCCGCGCTTTGTCGGCGCCGATGATCTGGGCGACGTCGGACTGGGAGAGGTTCCGGCGCTGGCGCTCTTTGCGCAGGTGAACGGACATGTAGTCCCACAGGGACGCGTCGGGGTTGAGGGATTCGGCGGCCGACATGGATCACGCTCCGGGGTTGTAAAAGCGCGGATACTTCTCGCGGGGGAGAGCTTTTACAAGGATTCTATGACCAGAGTCACGGTGGTCATGACAGCTCCAGAAAGGACGTGACGGCAATGTCCGACTCCTTCTGTGTGTCAAAGAACAAACGAGATCGTGTCGTCCGGCTCGTCCGGGAACTGTTGTCTTGGGGTGGCGAACTCGCAAAACTCCTGCTCAGCGTGAATGGTGTCGCCGTTCTCGAGTGTGCGAACCGGTGGGTGTTCGAGATCGGGCGCGGTGTCCGGACGAATAGCCGGGAGTCGGCGGGAGGCAAGCAGGGTCTGACCTTCTGGACAGCGTGTCGCGGCGACGGGTACCAGGTCGAGACGCTCGTGCTCGCGCAGACGCCTGTCCGTCCGTGCTTCGGAGGAGGGGAAGGCCGGTGACGGTGGAGCGGATGGTGTTGCTGGGGCGGCTGATGTCCGACCTTCAGCGGGCCGGGCGGGCGACTCGGTTGGAGTTGCCCGTGCTGGGGGAGCCCGTTTTGCATGTGCTCGCGCCTCGGACGGGACGGTGGTTCGCGGTGCTCGCGGTCGCCGACGCGCGTGGGGTCTGGCGGTTCGAGTGGTGCGGGGACCGGTGGGCGTTCGCGGACGGCTCGTCCACGGCGGCGGCGCGGATCGCGGAGGTCGAGCGGTGACCTGGCGCGAGGTGATGAACCGGCGCATGGATGCGCGCAGGGACGGGCGGCTCGACGTCCGCGTGGCCCGTCACCACGTCCGGGACGTCGTGGGCACGCTGTCCCTCGGAATCGACCTGGAGGACCTGGAACTCGCGGTCACCGAGTTGGTCACCAACGCCGCACTCCACACGGCGTCCGGCTGGGTGGACGGGGGCGTCGGCATCGTCGTCCGGGCGATGAACGGGCGCGTCCGGGTGGAGGTCACCGACGACGGTGGAGCGGACACGCATCCGCTCGTTCCGGACGCGGTCGACGACGAGGGCTGGCTGGGCGAGTCGGGACGCGGCCTGGCGATGGTGGGAGCCCTCGCGGACAAGGCCGGGGCCTACCCCGTGCCAGGACGGAACGGCCCTCGCTGGGTGGTCTGGTTCGAGCTGCCGGGGACGGTGTCCGAAAGCGCGGACCACGAGGAACGCGTGCTGTTGCGGCTCGCGCTCAACGTCGCGTCCGCCGCGTTCACCGAGGCCATGGGCACCTATGGCATGCTCCCCGGCACGGTGAAGACCATCCACACGATGGCCGAAGGCAACCTCGACCGCGTCCTCGGCTGACCGCCGAACGGGCCGGGCGCTAGCCGGTCAGGGACAACTCGCGGACGTTGAGCAGGGACAAGCGGCCGCCGTCGGGGGAGCGTCAGCGATATCTCCAGGTGGCCGCCGAGTGGTGCTGGCCGGTGGACGTCCGCGGGCGGCTCGTGCGGTGGCCTTGGTTTGAGTGAGGCCGAGAGTCGGTGTCGGCTGCGTCCGTCTGCTTTCGGTGGGGGGCTGGCGGGTCGGGTGTCGCAGGGGTGGCCCGCCGGACGGGCCGGGGCGAAGCGTCGTTCGAGGTCAGTGGTCCACGGTGGTTGTGGTGGTGACGGTGCCGGCCAGGGAGAGGAGCCACTTGGCGGAGATCTTGATCTCTGTGCCGAGCGGGACGGAGTCGTCCACCTTGATGGGGAAGTTGGCGCCCGCCGACTCGGCGCGGATCTCGACCTTGGCCGGGACCTGCACGCCGGGGGTGTCGCTGGTGAGCTCGATGACCGCGCCGAACGGGTGCCGGTTGTCGCCGAGGCCGATGGAGCCGATGTTGTTCCAGGCGCCGCGCCGGAGTTCGCGGGTGACGCCGACCGTGTACTTCTTCGGGACGAAGAGCGGGGCCGTGATCATCGCCGGGTGGCCCAGGTCGGCGCCGATGTCGGTGATGCCGATCGGCCAGATCGGGATGGCCGGGTGGTCGACGGTGAAGGTGGCCTCCCTGCTGCCCGCCGGGACGACGACGTAGGGCGGGATCTTCGGTTCCGGGCTGTTCGGCAGGCCGGAGACGTGGGTGAGGCGGAGGTCGACCGAGGTTCCGCCGACCTTGGCGGGCGCGCTGAGGCGGACGGTGCCGGTCGCCTTGGTGCCCGCCGATCGCGCGGGCATCGTCCGGGACGTTCATGTCGATGCGCGTCACCGTCTGGTCGCGCCAGTCCGGCGGGACGACGGTGACGTCGGTGGTGGCGCTGGAGCCGGTCGTGCGGGCGACCAGGGGGACGGTCGTCGTCTCCGAGTACGCCTCCAACCGGACCGGGAAGCTGACGCTCGTCTGCCCCGCCGGGATCCTGAACACGTCGTTCGGCACCGAGTAGGGATAGTTGCGGTCGCTGCGGTCGACGCTGATCACCTCGACGGCCAGGCCGCCCGCCGGGGCGGGCGCGTCCAGCCGGACGGTCTGGACGGCCTGGTCGCCGCCGGTGATCGTGGACGGGGGACGCTGGTCGAGGCGAACCGCGGGGTGGTGTCGGCGTGCGCGGGCGGCGCGACGAGGATCGGGAGCCCGGCGGTGAGGGCGACGGCGGCGAGGCCGAGTCGGCGGGTGCGCGTGGTGGTCATGCGACGCAGTAACGATCATCACGGACGCGCCGGACAGGGCCGCGGCGATCACGTTCGCGGCTCGTGAGGAATCCCGACGCGGCGCTGTTCCGTGATCGCTGGTGGTCACCCCCGCAGGGGAGCTCAGCTCGGGTCGTCGGTCCAGGTGAGGGAGGTGATTCGCCAGCCGGTGGGGGTTTGGACGAACTGGGTGGACTTGCGGCCCGAGCCTTCGAAGGGGACGCCGTCGCGGATGCCGGACTTGCGGTAGTCGCTGAAGCGGTGGGCGATGGAGCCGGTGACCTCGGTGCGGTGGGCGACCTCCCATTCGGAGAAAGAGGTCAGTGTCCCGTCGGTGAGGATCTTCTGGCGTGGGGTGATGAACGCGTCCAGGTCGTAGACGGCGGGTTCGGGGCCGGTGTTGTTGACGATCACGGCCTGCGGGAGGAACAGGTCGCGGAGGGAGGCCAGGTCGGGCGTGCGGTCGCCGGTGTTGTCGAACGCGGCGAGCATGGCGTCCATGACGCGGTCCAGGTCGGCGGTCTCGGGGGCGGGCGGGTTCCAGTCGTCGGACGACAGGGCCCAGAGCTCCTCCGTCTCCCGGGTCATGCCGAGGCGCTCGGCGACGCGGATGCTGCGGGCGTTGTCCGGGAGGGAGCGCCACTCGGCGCGGGTGAGGCCGCGCTCGCGGAAGGCCCAGTCGATCATCCGCCGGATGACCGGGGAGATCAGGCCGCGTCCCTCGGCGGAGGGTTCGAGCCAGCAGCCGAGCTCGCACACGCCCGATTCGGTGTCGAAGGACACGAACATGGTGCCGCCGACGAGCACGCCGTCCAGCCAGATGCCGAAGATGCGGCGTCCGTCCCTGGCGTAGCGCTCGAGCACGCCGCGGGCGCCGTCCAGGTCGTCGATGACGAACGTGGGGCCGACCCACGGCTTGATGTGCGCGCGGGCGCGGTCCTGGTGGGCCAGGAACTCGGCGGCGTAGAACGGCTCGAGCAGGCGGAGTTCGGCGTCGAGGCGCAGGGGCTGGACGAGCAATTCGGCTCCATTCGCATAACGGGTGTTTTGTGAACGTACTCTGTCGGGATGCCGCGCCACAAGGGAGACCACGACGCCCGCCGCCGGGACGTGTCCGCCGCGGTCTGGCGGGTCCTGTCCACGCAGGGCTTCGGCGGGCTGACGATGCGTGCGGTCGCCGCCGAGATGGGCGCGACGACCGGGCTCGTCACACACTATTTCGGCAGCAAGCAGGAGTTGGTCGAGCACGCGCTGGCCCTGCTGGACGAGCGGCGCCAGAGCCGTCCCCGGCCGGAGGCGCCCGACGGGATGGCCGGGCTGCGGGCGGCCCTGGCCGACATCCTTCCGCTCACGCCGGAGGGCGCGGCCGGTAACCGGATCTGGGTCGGCTCATGGGACGCGGCACTCGGCGTACCGGAACTGGCGGCCGGGCATGGCGTCCGCTACGCGGGCGCGCGCGAGCGGATCCGGCACCACGTTCAGGTGGCCCAGCGGCAGGGCGAGATTCCGGAATCCGATCCGGACGACTTGGCCGCGTCCATCCAGTCGTTCGCGTTGGGGCTCATCGTTCAGGTGCTGTTCGACGCGGACGCGTTTCCGCCCGAGCGGCAGCTTCGCCTGCTGGACGCCTTCCTGGCCAGCCTTGAGGCGGGGTGACGGGACGTGACTCGGCGGGCCGCGGGTCCACGATCGCGGCCTCGTACGGGGTGGACAGAACAATGTGGCTGTTCATCTCGCCATGCTCACCCAGGCGTTCGAACAGGCCCTCGAGGTGCGGAAACGACGCGACGCGCACCTTCAGCATCGTGCACCACGCGCCGCTCAGCTTGTGGATCTCGACGACCTCGGGCAGGTCCTCGGCGCTGGTCGTCTTGAGCAGGCACCGCCCCGGCGTGCAGCGCATCTGGACGAACGTGGTGAGCGGGAGGCCGACGGCAGCCGCGTCCACCTCGGCGCGGTAGCCGGTGATCACGCCGGACTCCTCGAGGCGCCGGACGCGTTCGGCGACGGCGGGCGGGGACAGGTTGACGCGCGCGGCGAGGCGGTTGAAGGACAGGCGTCCGTCCCGCTGGAGCTCGTCGATGATCCGCTGGTCGGTCTGGTCCATGTGCAAGGTCCTTCGCGGCGAAGACCTTTCAACCTAACGGCGTATCAGGGCGAACACCATCGAACGCCCCTTCATCGGATCGCTCCGCTTTCCTACCGTTCTGAGGCATGACGCGGATGATCGGGTTGTGCGCGGGCGTGGCGCTGATGAGCGCGACGATGGCGGTGGCGAGCACGGCGAGTTCGCTGGTCGCGGGTGACCACCTCGGGGCGGGCTGGGGCGCGGTCCCGCCCACGGCGGACGTGATCGGGACGGGCGCGGGCGCGATCCTGCTGACACGCCTGTTCCGGCGGTACGACCGGCGGACGGTGCTGGCCCTCGGCTACGGCGTCGCGGCGTTCAGCGGGGCGCTGGGAGCGGTCGCGGCCGTCCATGGGAACGTTCCGGTGCTGACCCTGGCGATGCTGCTGCTCGGCCTGGGGAACGCGGCCGCGCAGCTCTCGCGCTACGCGGCGGCCGAGCTGTACCCGCCGGGACGGCGCGGGTTCGCGATCGGGCTGGTGGTGTGGTCGGCGGCTGCCGGGGCGGTCGGCGGGCCCCTGCTGCTCGAGCCGTCCGGCCGCCTCGCGGGGACGCTCGGCCTGACCGTGCTCGCCGGACCGTTCGTGTTCGCCATGGTCACGGCCCTGATCGGCGCGGCCGCGATGTCGGGGCGGCGCCTCGGCGCGGAGGACTCGGAGCCGGGCGTCCCGCTGCGGACGCTGTTCGCCATGCCGTCCGCGCGGAGGGCCCTGCCGGTGCTGGTGACGGCTCAGGTCGTCATGTTCGGAGTGATGACCGCGGCACCGGTCGACATGCACATGCATGGGGACGGGCTCGGCATGGTGGGCGAGACCCTGGCCGCCCACACCCTGGGGATGTTCGCCTTGTCGCCGCTGACCGGGCGCGCGGTGGACCGCTTTGGCGCATGGCCCGTCACCCGTGCCGGACTTCTTGTCCTGGTGCTCTCGACAGGGCTCGCAGGAGTGTTCCCGGACGCGCGCATGCTGACGCTGTTCCTGCTCGGCTACGGATGGAACCTGTGTTTCGTCGGTGGGAGCGCCTTGCTTGCCGTTGGGCTGCCGTCTGCGGAGAGCGCTCGCTTGGAAGGCGCTGTGGACGCGACCGTTTGGTCGTTGGCGGCTATCGCGTCGTTGCTTTCGACGGTCGTCCTCGCGCACGCGGGCGCGCGTTCGCTGGCGTTCGGCGCGAGTTCGCTGGCGCTGGTCGTCCTCGTCGGTCAGCAGGTGGCGCGTAGGCCGGCGAGCTCGGCGAGCCGCCGGTGGGAGTCCAAACGCGCGGCGCGGTCATAGGTGCTGGTGTGGACGAGGAACTCGTCTGCGCGCGTGCGCGTGAGGAGACGGTTCAGCTCGTCCGCGACCTGCTCTTCGGTGCCGTGGACATGGCCGCGCATGGAGTCGTCGAAGATGCGGCGCTGCCGGTCGGTCATGGTGAGGGACTCGACGCGCGACGCGGGGATGAGCGGGGGGAACTCGCCATGCGTCCGCGAGTAGGCGTTGGCCCACGCCTCAGGGATGAGCATGCGGCGGGCCTCTTCGGTGGTGTCGGCTATGGCGACCGTCCCGGAGACGATGACGTACGGCTCGTCCTCCTGCGCGGACGGACGGAACGCGTCGCGGTAACGCTCGATCGCGGCGACCATGGCGTCCTCGCCTCGCGCGGGCGCGATGACGAGCGGCAGGCCGAGCTGGGCGGCGAGATCGGCGCCCTGGCCGGTGGCCAGGACGAACGCGGGCACGTTCAGCCCTTCGGCGGGCCACGCGTGAACGCCCGGATGGACGTCCTGCTCTCCGCTGATGTAGCCGAGGAGCTCGTGCACCTGCGCGGCGAAGTCGGCGGCGTCCTCGCGGTCATGCCCGAGCGCGCGACGCACCCCGCCGGTGAAGCCGACGGAACGTCCGAGACCCATGTCGATGCGATCCGGGTAGAGGGAGGCGAGCACGCCGAACTGCTCGGCGACGATGAGCGGACGGTGGTTCGGGAGCATCACTCCGCCCGTCCCCACGCGCACGCGCGAGGTCGCCGCCGCGACCGCCGCGGCCAGGACGGTCGGCGCCGACCCGGCCACCCCCGGAACGCTGTGGTGCTCGGCCACCCAGAACCGGTGGAAGCCCAGCTCATCGGCCTGGCGGGCGAACGCGACGGTGTCGCGCAGAGCCCGCGACGGCTCCTCGCCCTCGCGGGTGCGGGACCGGTCCAGGACCGACCAGCGGATGGTGCGCAGCGGATCGCTCACTTTCAGGACAACGCGCGGCGGGCCGGGACATTCCTGGCGCTGCGGCGTCCGGTGTATTTGACTTCGAGGTCAAGAACTGATGGAGTGAGGTCGTGGGCAGACCGAAGCAGTTCGATCCGGAGGCGGCCGTCGTGCAGGCGATGGACGTCTTCTGGAGCAAGGGATACGGCGCGACGACGCCGCAGGACCTCGTCGTCGCGCTCGGCATCGGCAAGGGCAGCCTGTACCACGCGTTCGGAAGCAAGCGCGCGCTGTTCGAGAAGGCGCTCGAGCGCTACCGCGACGACCAGGCGGCCGGGCTGATCGAGCTCCTGGAGAGTCCCGGTCCGGTGAAGGAACGGCTGCGGCGCGCCCTGGAGTTCCTCGTCGAGGTCAACGTCGTCGACCCGCGCGGCTGCATGGTGGTCAACACCGCGGCCGAGCTGGGCGGTGGCGGCGATCCGGCGATGAGCGAGACCGTCCGGAACCAGTTCGGACGCACCCGGACCGCGTTCCGCGGCGCGGTCGAGGAGGCGCAGCGCGCCGGGGAGATCGACCGCGCGCGTGACCCGGACGCGGTCTCGAGCATGATCCTCAGCACGCTGCTGGGGCTGCAGGTCCTCGCCCGCGCGGGTGAGGAGCGAGAACGACTGAACCAGGTGGTCGACGGCCTGCTCGACTCCCTGTAGCGAAACCCCCCGGAGGCCGGCGCCCCGCGCGCCGGCCCCTCTTGCGGCCATATTCTGTACCCTTAGGTCAAGAAAGGTGTCCCTCATGGACCTCGCACTGTCCGGCAAGACCGCCGTCGTCACCGGAGCCAGCCGCGGCATCGGCCTCGCCACCGTCCGCGCCCTGCTCGCCGAGGGCGTCACCGTCGCCGGGGCCGCCCGCACCGTGACCCCCGAGCTGAAGGAGAGCGGCGCGATCGCCATCTCCGTCGACCTGTCCACCGACGAGGGCGCGCGCGAGCTCGCCGACCGTGCCGCCGCCGAACTCGGCGGCGTCGACCTGCTCGTCAACAACCTCGGCGGCGGCGACACCGTCGAGGTGCACGGCTTCCTCGACGTGTCCGAGGACGAGTGGCGGGCCAACCTCGACCTCACGCTGCTCAGCGCCGTCCGGGTGACCCGCGCGATCCTGCCCGGCCTCGCCGAGCGGCGCGGCAACATCGTCAACGTCTCGTCCATGGGCGCGCGGCTGCCCGCCGCAGGTCCGGTCGCCTACAACGTCGCCAAGGCGGGCCTCACCGCGTTCGGCAAGGCCCTCGCCGAGGAGTACGGCCCACGCGGCGTCCGGGTGAACACCGTCTCGCCCGGCCCCGTCCGCACCGCCATCTGGGAGGCCCCGGACAACTTCGGCGCCCGCCTCGCCGAGTCCTTCGGCGTCCCCCACGAGGAGTTCCTCGCCCAGGTTCCCGGGGTCATGGGCATGGTCACCGGCCGTCTCGCCGAACCCGAGGAGGTCGCCACCCTCATCACCTTCCTACTCTCCGACGCCGCCGCGTCCAGCATCACCGGCTCCGACCACCGCATCGACGGCGGCGCCATCAAAACCGCCTGACCAGCCCCCACGGCCCCACCGTCTGGGGGGTGTGGACATCCGGAGGGCACCTTCCCGCACCCGGCCCCGCATGCCGCGCACCCGGCCCCGCATGCCGCGCACCCGGCCCCGCATGCCGCGTGTCTGGCTCTGCATGCTCGCGTGCCTGCCCCTGCATGCACTCGCGCCCTGCCGCTGCGAGCCCCGGCGCCCGCGCGCCCAAGGCGTGGGGTCGGGGTGGTCACTCGGGGTTGGTGATGCGGGCCAGGACGACTCCGCCGATGATCAGGGCCAGGGCGGCCAGGCGGCCGGCGGTGACGGGGTCGCGTTGGACGGCGATGCCGAGGCCGATCGCGCCGACGGCGCCGATGCCGGTGAAGACGGCGTAGGCGGTGCCGACCGGGAGGCCGCGCATGGCCAGCGACAGCAGGAAGATCGACGCCGCGCCCAGGAGAAAGCAGACGAGCGTGGGCAGCGGCCGGGTGAAGTTCTCGGTGGGCCGGATGCTCTGCGAGAACGCGATCTCCACCAGCCCGGCCAGCCCGAGGAACAGCCAGTTCATGTCAGTAGTCCTTGGCGAGCGTGCGGGCGGTTTCGAGGGCGGCGGCGAGCGACGCGTCGTGCTTGGGACGCAGGGACGCGAGGGACGGGTCGATGCGGGAGTTGACGAGCTCGGCGTGGACGAACGTGGTGTCCTCCACGCCGAAGTGACCGTGGAAGAAGTCGCGCAGGAAGCGTTCCTGGTAGTCGAAGCGCTCCTTGGGGGCGCCGGGGCCGTAGGCGCCGCCGCGCGCGGACGCCACGACGAAACGGCGCGGGGCGAGGGAGACGCGCGGGAAGGTCACCTGGTCGAGCCAGGCCTTGAGGGAGGAGGGAACCGAGTAGTTGTACATCGGCGTCGCGATGAGGACGACGTCGGCGGCGAGCAGCTCGTCCAGCAGCGGTTCGACGACCGCCCAGGCCTCGCGCTGCGAGGGTGTGCGTGCGCCCTCGTGGAGGCGCGCCGGGTCGGAGATCTGGTGTGCGAGCGCGTGGTCGCACAGCTCCGTCCACGCCTCGGTGATGTGGGGGACGGGGTCGGCGGCGACATCGCGCAGGACGTACGAGCCGTCCGGGTGGGCCTCGCGCCAGGCGTCGGCGAAGGCGCCGCCGACGCGGCGGCTGAACGAGTCGCGGCGGGCGCTGGCGGTGAGGTGCAGCAACGAGGGCATGGGAGGGCTCCTTCGAAAAGTGGACACTGCGTCCGGTTGTGACCGTAGTCAATAAGCGGACAGCTTGTCCAGTTATTTCGGCGTGGGTTAGGGTCACGGCCATGAACCTGCTCGCCGACCAGCCGGAACGCCCCCGCGAGCGTGCGGACGCGGCCCGTAACCGGGTGCGTGTTCTCGAAGCGGCCGCCGTGCTGTTCGCCTCCCGCGACCCGCGCACGGTGACCATGGACGATGTCGCCAAGGCCGCCGGCGTCGGACGCGGCACCCTCTACCGGCGCTTCCCCGACGTCGCGTCCATCGCCCGTGCGCTTCTCGACGAGCACGAACGCGAGCTCCAGGAGAAGCTCCTGCGCGGTGAGCCCCCGCTCGGCCCCGGCGCGCCCCCGGCCGAACGCCTCGCCGCCTTCTACGCCGCCATGGTCGAACTCCTGGACGCGCACATCGCGCTCGTGCTCGGCGCCGAAACCGGTCCCCGCCGCTTCGAGACCGGCGCCTACGGGTTCTGGCGCGCCCACGTCCGAGCCCTCGCCGCCGAACACGCCGCCTCCTCCGCCTCCGCCCCCGCTTCTGGCGCTGGGCCGGGGCCACGCGGCCCCGGAGACGGAGAGAAGGGCGCGACTCCCGGAGAGGGGGGCGCTGACGTGGACGTGTTGGCGGACGTCCTGCTGGCTCCGCTCGCATCGGAGCTGTTCGAGCGATTGCGCGCTGGCGGCCGCACGACCGACGAGATCACCGCGACACTCACCGCCCTGGCGTTCCGCGCCCTCAGATGAGCCGCGCACCGGGTGAGCCGCGCACCGGGTGAGCCGCGCACCGTGTGGGCCATGCGCCGGGGGCCGCGCGCTGAGTGGGCCGCGCACCCGGATGGGCCGCGCGCCTGGGTGGGCCGCGCGCCTGGGTGGGCTGCGCGCTTGGGTGGGCTGTGGGTTCGGGGGAGGCGCGCGCTTTGGCGAGATGTGCGCCGGGTGGGTGGTGGTTGTTGGGGGAGGGGCGGGGTCAGGAGGTTGCGGGGCCGCCGGTGGTTCGGAGGGTTTCCAGGGTGGCGTCTAGGAAGGCTCGGGTTCGGGCGGTTTCGGTGGCGGTGCGCCAGACGAGGGCGACGTCGCTGGGCGGGGCGTCCTCGATGGGGACGTAGGTGACGGCGGAGTAGGAGAAGGCGCAGCAGACGGACCGGGGGACCGGGGCTATGCCCGCGCCGGACGCGACGAGCGTCATCATCTCCTGGAGGGTCTCGGCGCCCTGGTCGCGGCGGACGGGGTGGCCGGACGGGGTGACCGGCGGGATCTGGGCGTCCCACCAGTAGGACGGGGCGGGGCCGCGGGCGGCGAAGGTGGTGTCGCGGGACAGGTCGTCCATGCGGACGGACGGGCGGCGCGCGAACGGGTGGCCGGCGGGGACGGCCAGCATCTGGGACTCGGAGAGGACGACGGGGCCGACGGTCAGGTCGGGTTCGGCGACCGGGAGGCGGGTGAGCAGGAGGTCCACGGTGCCGTCGCGGAGGGGGCCGAAGGGGTCGCCGAGGTGGACCTCGCGCATGCGCACCTCGGTGCCCGGGTGCGCGGCGCGGAAGGCGGCGATGGCGCGCGGGGTGTGCTCGCCCTGGGACGCGCCGAGGAACCCGATCGTGAGGGTGCCCGCGACGCCGCGCGCCATGGCGATCGCGTCGGACTCGGCGCGTTCGACGGCGGCCCAGGCCGGGGCGAGGTCGTCGTGCAGCTGCTTGCCGACCGGGGTGGGGAGGACGCGGCGGCTCGTCCGTTCGAAGAGGGGCGCGCCGACGCGGCGTTCCAGCTTCTTCAGTGTCTGGGACACGGCCGCCTGGGAGAGGCGCAGGCGTTCGGCGGTGCGGCCGAAATGCAGTTCGTCCGCGAGGGTCAGGAAGACCTCGATCTCCTGCCGTTCCATGCTCCCACCTCCGTCGATAAGCCCGCATGATAGATCGTTCGGGAGATCGGCGTTGTTCCCGGACGACCGCGGAACGATCGTTGAAGCATGACGAACACGGACATGAAGACGAGGACCGCGACGACGCTCGACCTCGGGGGCGACCTCGTCGTGAGGCGGGTGGGCCTGGGGACGATGCGGCTGGCGGACGGGCCGGGGCGTCCGGCCGACCCGACCGCGGCGCCGATCTGGACGCCGCCCGCCGACCGGGACGCGGCGCTCGCGCTGCTCAGGGAGGCCGTCGAGCTGGGCGTCCAGTTCATCGACACGGCCGACGCCTACGCGCTGGGCGGCGGCGAGGAGCTGGTCGGGGAGGCGCTGCACCCGTACCGCGAGGGTGTCGTCGTCGCGACGAAGGTCGGGGTGGCGCGGCCGTCGGCGGGGGAGTGGGTGCCGCTCGGGCACCCCGCCTACCTGCGGCAGCAGGCGGAGCTGAGCCTGCGTCGGCTGCGCACCGACCGGATCGACCTGCTCCAGCTGCACCGCGTCGACCCGGACGTTCCGCTGGAGGACCAGATCGGCGCGCTGAAGCGGCTCCAGGACGAGGGCAAGGTGCGGCACATCGGGCTGTCGGAGGTGACCGTGGAGCAGCTCGAGGCGGCGCGGGCGGTCGCGCCGATCGCGGCGGTCCAGAACCTTTACAACCTCGCCGCCCGCGACCACGAGCCCGTCGTCGACTACGCGGAGCGGAACGGCATCGCGTTCCTGCCGTTCTTCCCCGTCGCGATGGGCGCGCACGCGGCGCCCGGCGGGACGGTCGCCGAGGTCGCGGCGGAGCTCGGCGCGACTCCGGCGCAGACAGCGCTGGCCTGGCTGCTGCGGCGTTCCCCGGCGATCCTGCCGATTCCCGGGACGACGTCGCCGGCGCACGTGGCCGAGAACCTCGCCGCGCTCGACCTGGAGCTGTCCGCCGACCAGGCGGCCCGCCTCGACGCGCTCGCCGGCTAACCGGTCGGGTCGTGTGCGAGGAGCAGGGCGATCGCGCTCAGCAGGTTGGACGGCTCGACGGAGCCGCCCAGGGCGGCGATCTCGCCGGGGGAGAACCAGGCCATGCCGAGGTAGGTGGCGTTCTCCTCCGGCGTGAGCGCGGCCGGGCGGACGTCCGGGGTGCCGGCGAAGCGGGCGAGGAAGAACGGCTCGGTCTTGAGGTGGCGGGTGCCGAGCCAGAGGAAGTCCCGCTCGACCCGGACGGACACGTCCTGGACGGACGAACCCGGCAGTCCGGTCTCCTCGTGCAGTTCGCGGCGGGCGGCTTCGATGTCGGACTCGCCCGGGTCCACGCCGCCGCCGGGCGGTTCCCAGAACTCGCGGTGGTTGTGGGGGTCGTGCCAGTTCATCAGCAGGACGCGGTCCGCGCCGTCCAGGCAGATGATCCGCACGGCCGCACGCGCCGACCATTCGGCGGGTTCATAGGTCTCCATGAGAACCCCTCGGTTCCAGCGTTTCGTCGCGCCGTCCATGATGGCATCGGCCGCGCCGGCTCTCCGAGACGGCGAACGCGGGAAGGGCAGGTGAACAGCCGGAGATTTCTCGGGGTGCGAAATTCACGCGGCGGCCTGCCGGATAAAGGCAATACACGATCGGCTATGGCGGCCATGCGGAAACGGGGGCTGGCCGCCTGTTCGGCGCGTGGTTAGCGTCCGGTGACGTGGACGACGAACTCATTCTCCTGAACCCCGGTCCCGCCTGTACCTCCCAGCGCGTCAAGGACGCGCTGCTCCGAGGCGACCTCTGTCACCGCGAACCGGAATTCGGCGAGCTGCTCGCCAGAATCCGTACGGACCTGCCCCGCGCGCTCGGCCTGACTTCCCATGAGGCGCTGCTGGTGACCGGATCGGGCACCTCGGCGATGGAGATGGCCGTCATCAGCTCGGTCCGTGAAGGCCGGGAGATCCTGGTCGTGGACAACGGGGTCTATGGCGACCGGCTGCTGCGGATCGCCCGCGCGAACGGGATCACCGCGCACGCCGTCCGCCCGGACGGCGACGATCTCACCCGCTGGACGACCCCGGTCGACCCGGAGGCGGTGCGCGCCGCGCTCGCCGAGCACCCCGGCGTGGACGCGGTCGCGGTCGTCCACCACGAGACGACGACCGGCCTGATCAACCCGGTGAAGGCGATCGGCGAGATCGTGGCCGGGACGGACGCGCTGCTGGTCGTGGACGCGATCAGCGCGACCGGCAACGAGGACCAGGACCTCGGCGAGATCGGCGCCGACATCGTGTGCGGCACCGCGAACAAGGGCCTGCACGGGCAGCCCGGCGTCTCGTTCGTCCTGTGCTCGCCGAAGGCCGTCGAGCGCGTCCAGGAGGTGCCCGAGCGCAGCCTGTACCTGAACGCGGCGTCGTACCTGAAGGGCCAGCGGAGCGGGAACGTGCCGTTCACCCCGGCCGTCCAGGTCTGCTACGCGCTGGACGAGGCGCTCCAGGAGTACTTCGAGCAGGGCGGCTTCGCCGGGCGGACGAGGTTGTACCGGGAGCGCGCCGAGCTGGTGCGGTCCGGGTTCGCGCGCCTCGGCCTGGACGTGCTCGTGCGCCCTGACCTGCGGTCGAACTCCGTCACGATGCTTCACCTCCCGGACGCCGTGCCGTACGACCGCCTTCATGACGAGCTCAAGCGGCGCGGATATGTCATATACGCCGGGCAGGGATCCCTTTCGTCGCGCTTCTTCCGTATCTGCACGATGGGCGAGATTCCCTGGCACCGGCTCGAAGAGCTCGAGGGCGCCCTGGCCGCATCGGTCAGCGCGGCCCGGGCCTGACACCCCGCCACGCAAGGAGCCCTCGTGCAGCTGAACCTGTACCGCCTCTGGATCTTCATGACGGTCGTGGAGGAGGGCGGGTTCTCCGCCGCCGCGACCAAGCTCTACCTGAGCCAGCCCAGCGTCTCCAACCAGGTCAGGCAGCTGGAGCAGTCGCTGCGGACGACGCTGATCGACCGTTCCGGCGCGCGCATCCGGCTCACCCCCGAGGGCGAGGTGCTGCTGGAGTACGCCAAGCGCGTGTTCCTGCTCGCCGACGAGGCCGTCACCGCGATCCGTCAGGTCAGCGGCCTGCAGAGCGGCACGCTCGTCGCGGGCGGCTCCACCACGGTCGGCACCTACCTGCTCCCGCCGCTGCTGGCGGCGTTCCGCGAGCGGCACCCCGGCATCGAGGTCGGCATCTTCACCGGGAACGCCGAGCAGGTGGAGAAGCGCCTGCTGGACGGCGAGATCGGGGTCGCCGTCCTCGCCGGGACGCCGCGCGCCCCGCAGCTGGACGGCGAGCCGATCCTCCAGGACCGCGTCGTCCTCATCACCCCGCCCGACCATCCGCTGGCGGGCGAGCCGGTGGTGGAGCCGGAGCGGCTCGCGGGCGAGCGCTTCCTGCTCCGCGAGCCAGGCTCGTCCACCCGGGCCGTCCAGGAGGAGGCGCTCGCCGAGTGGGGCCTTTCCGGCGTCTCGCGCGCCGAGATCTGGGGCCCCGAGACGATCAAGCAGGCGGTCGCGTCCGGGCTCGGGATCTCGCTGGTCTCCGAGCACTGCGTCGAGGCCGAGGTCGCCGAGCGGCGGCTCGCCGTCCTGCCCGTCACGCCCGCGCCGAGCCCCCGTCCCATCGTGGTCGCGCACCGCCGCGACCGCCTGCTCGGACCGGCCGAGCAGGCGTTCATCGAGCTGCTGAAGACCACCCGCGCGTGGCCCACCCGGACGCCCGCCCAGACGCCCGCCCCGCTCCGCGCGGTGCGCTGAGAACCGGCCGGTTCGCCCCGAAGCGCCCCGAACGCGGCCCCGACGTGGGGGAACGTCAGCGACCGGACGGCGCCGCGCGTAAGCTCGTACCTCATTCCGGACGTCCCCACCGCGGCGAAAGTGAAGTCATGACCCAGCACGATCAGCGCGAGTTCGTCCTCACGCTCTCCTGCCCGGACCGTCCCGGCATCGTCGCCGCCGTCTCCGGAGCGCTGGCCGAGCGCGGATGCAACATCCTGGAGAGCCAGCAGTTCGGCGACCGCGACACCGCGACGTTCTTCATGCGCGTCCAGTTCGCCGCGCCGGGGGACGTGGACGCCGACGGGCTCCACGCCGCGTTCGCCGCGCTCGGCACCGAGCTCGGCCTGGACTGGCGGCTGGACGACACCGCCGAGCGGCCGCGCGTGCTGATCATGGTGTCGCGGTTCGGGCACTGCCTGAACGACCTGCTCTACCGGCAGCGGTCCGGGCTGCTGGACGTGGACATCGTCGCCGTCGCGTCGAACCACCCGGACATGCGGCCGCTCACCCAGTCGTACGGGATCGACTACCACCACCTGCCGTCCGGGGCGGGCGGCAAGGCGGCGCAGGAGGCGGAGATCCTCACGCTGGTCGAGCACTACCGCGCCGACCTGGTCGTTCTCGCCCGCTACATGCAGATCCTCTCGGACGACTTCTGCGCCAAGCTGCCCGGCCGGATCATCAACATCCACCACTCGTTCCTGCCGAGTTTCAAGGGCGCCAAGCCCTACCACCAGGCGCACGCGCGCGGTGTGAAGCTCATCGGCGCGACCGCGCACTACGTGACGCCCGCGCTGGACGAGGGGCCGATCATCGAGCAGGAGGTCGCGCGCGTCGACCACGCGCACAGCGCCGACGAACTGGTGGCCGTGGGCCGCGACGTCGAGTGCCTGGCGCTGGCGCGCGCCGTCCGGTGGCACGCCGAGCACCGCGTCCTGCTGAACGGCGACCGGACGGTCGTCTTCCGCTGACCCGTCCGCCCGTCGGCCCGTCGGCCCGTCCGCCCGTCGGTTCGGTCTGACGGACGCGGCAGGTGAGGCCTTCTCGGCATGGCGGGTTTCACCGAGCGTTCCTCTGCCTCACCATGGGTAACGGCATTCCGGGCGGTCCGGTTCCCGGGTGGGGGTGGTGATGGGCGAGACGCTGGTGCACGACCTCATCGAAGAGACGCACGCCCGGCAGCAGTCCCGGCGCACCGCGCTGGCCGAGTTCCGGCCGCGGCGCGTCCTGCTGCTCGGCGGGACGGGCCTGCTGCTGGCCGTGGCCGCCGGCGGCACGGCCGTGCAGGTGCTGTCCACGATGGTCGGGACGCCGATCCGGATCGTCCCGGTGGGGCCCGTCGCGCACGCGCTGCGGCGGGCCGCGTGGCATGACGGGCCGGTGCTGGCCGTCGCGGGCGCCGTCGCGGTCGCGGGGGCGCTGCTGCTGCTCGGGCTGGTTCCCGGGCGTCCGCGCCGGGAGCCGTTGCGGGGCACGGACGGGCGGCTCGCGGGCGGGGTCTCCCGGCGTGACCTGCGCCGCGTGCTCGCGGACGCCGCGCTGGACGTGCCCGGGGTCGACCGGGCGCGGGTGCGGCTGCGCGGCGGGTTCCGGCGTCGTGTCGTCGTCCGCGCCGCGACCCGGTACCGCAACCCGGCCAACTGCGCCGACCTGGTGCGGCAGGCCGTCCGCGCCCGGCTGGACGGCTTCGACCTGATGCGCGACCGCCGCGTCGTCGTCCGCCTGAGCTGGCGCGACGACTGACCGTGCGACTGGCGACCATGCGACTGGTGACCGCGCGCGGTGCGGGTGACTCGAAGGGGCTGGGCATGCGGATCATGGTGGGGCTGACCGGGTTGCTGCTGCTCGGGGGCGGGACGCTGGCGCTGTGCGCCGGGTTCGGCGCGTTCGGGCCGGCCGCGGCGGGGACGGCGGTGCTGTCCCCGGCGGCCGGACGGTACATCGCGGACCACGACTGGTTCTGGCCGCTGGTGGGGGCGGTCGCCGAGGTCGTGGCGCTGGCCGGGCTGGTCGGGCTGGGCGGCGTCGTCCGGGACGGGGTGCGCCGCCGCCGTCCGGGCATGGACGGCGCGACCCGCATGCACGCCCGCGCCGCGTCCGGTGACCTGGTGCGCGACGTGTCGCGGCTGCCGGGCGTCCGGTCGGTGCGGGTGCGGCTGACCGGGACGGCGTCGCGGCCGCGGCTGGCGGTGACCGTCGAGTGCGCGTCGGACGCGCGTCCCGGGGACGTGCACGCGGTGCTCGGCGGCGGGCCCGTCGCGCGGTTCCGTGACGCGCTGGGCATGCAGACGCTGCTGGTCGCGGTCCGGTACAGGCTGGCGGACGCGGCGGACCCGCTCGACATCCCCAGCGACGACGACGTGGAAGCCGCGCTGGTGCCGCACGCGAGGCGGCGTCCGGTGGGCGACGGCGGACCGGGGTCGGTTACCGAGCGTGATGCCGGGTAGAGATGCCTGGAAGGTCGGGAGTGTCACCGTCTCCCGGCCGTTCGGGCGTTAGGACTGGTACCTGGGGGCCGGTGGCGTGATCACGCCGCCGGTCCTTTTTGGGTCGTTGATCGACTTTGGTGGTCTCTTGCCTTGTGTGGCGGTTTTCCTGTTACGGAACGTGAGCATGTAACCGGCAATCACGAGGCCACAGGGGGAATCGCCGTGAGTCCACAGAGCGGACAGCAGGCCACCAGGGATCACGTGGACGGGCTGCCGAACCAGCAGGTGCGGACCGTCGCGGACCGCAAGACCGCGGGCAAGCCGGGGCCGTCCGTCGCCGCGGGCGTCGGCCGCGCGGTCGCGCCCAAGCAGAACGGCGCGCTGGTCAGCGACACCGGCCGGACCAGGATCGCGGACGGCGTGGTGGCGAAGATCGCCGGCATGGCGTCCCGCGAGGTCGGCGGCGTCCACGCGATGGGCGCCGGGATGGCCCGGACGATCGGCTCGGTCCGGGAGCGCATCCCGGGCGTCGGGGTCAGCGTGACCCGGGGCGTCGCGGTCCAGGTCGGGGAGCGGCAGGCCGCCGTGGACATCGACCTGGTCGTCGAGTACGGGGTCGCCATCCCCGATCTCGCCCGCGCCGTCCGGGAGAGCGTGATCCACCAGGTCGAGCAGATGACCGGGCTGGAGGTGGTCGAGGTGAACATCACCGTCGACGACGTCCACCTGCCCGGGGACGACAGCAGGCAGGACGACGCGTCGAACGACGCCGACAGGCCGTCGCCGCGGGTGCAGTGACCGGCGCGACGACCGCTCCGGTGGGACGGACGGGGGCCGCGGCGCCTCCGTCCGTCGGGCTGGCGGAGCGCGTCGCGGCCGCGGTGACCGCGCTGCCGGACGTGGCGGGCCTGGCGGGCCCCGTGCCCGCGGAGCACGTGGCGGGCCTCGCGGCCGGGCCGCCACCGTCGCACGCCGCGCACCGCGCCGAGGCCGCAGTGATCGGGGTGGTCGTGGAGGACGACGTCGTCGAGATCGGTGTGGTCGCGCGGTTCGGGCGTCCGCTGGCGGACCTCGCCGACGCCGTCCGCGCCGCCGCGCGCCCGCTGACCGGGGCCCGCCGGGTGGACGTCCTGATCGCCGACATCGTCGACGACGATGCCGATGGCGTCGAGGGCGGCGCGGCTGGATGAGGGCGCGGGAGGAAGGCACAGCGGGCACGGCGGGCACAGCGGGCAGGACGGAGCGCGCGGCGTTCCGCGCCTGGGTTCGCGACCACCATCCGGACCTCGGCGGCGACCCGGAGGCGTTCGCCGCCGGGCTCCGGCGCAGGCGGCGCGTCCGGACGGGCGGGGGCCCGTCCCCGGACGCGCCGATCGTCGGTGTCCCGAGGCGGTTCGGCCCGGTCGCGGTGGTGGAGCGCTGGCGCTACCGCCGTAGCCGGGCGCGACGGCTGCGGTAGCGGCCCAGGTGGCACGGCTGCGGTAGCGGCCCAGGGGCACGGCTGCGGTAGCGGTTCAAGGGGGGAGAGCATGACATGAACATGAACGGAATCTCGATCTGGTCCATGGTGGGCCTCGGGTACGGGACCGCGCTCGGCTTCGCCGGGGTGTTCGGCGGGCTGAGCGGGTTTCTGCTGGTCCTGGTTCTCGGTGTGGTGGGCCTGCTGGCCGGCCGCGTGGTCGCGGGGGAGATCGACGTCGCCGGGGTGTGGGACTCGCTCGGCAACCGGAAGCGGCAGGCGGAATGACCGCCGTGGTGCCCGCCGGATCCGTCGGGTCCGTGGTGCCCGTCGTCCCGCCCGCGGCGCGGCGCGGGACGACCCGGATCACCGACCGGGTGCTGACGCGGGTGGTCGGCCGGGCGGCGGGGGAGGCCGCGGGGACGGCGGGGCTGGACCGGTCGGTCCTCGGCGTCCGCGTCGGGGGACGTGTCGCCGCGCGTGCCCGGGTCGTCGTCGACGGCGACCGGGTGACCGCGCGCGTGTCCACGTCGGTCGAGTATCCGGCGCCGGTCCGGCAGGTGGCGCGGCGCATCCGTGAGCTGGTGACCGCGCGCGTGTTCGAGATGACCGGGATGACCGTCGAGCGGGTGGACGTCGAGGTCGCCGCCTTCGACCGCCCGGACGCCGCGGACGCCCGGGACGGGAGGAGGCGGATCGCATGACCACGCGCGCGGGACGGTCGTCCGCGCCCGGGCGCGCGGGGGTCCCGGTGGGGAGGGGGACGCGGGCGGCGCGGGTGGCGCGTTCGGCGTTCCGGCCGCGCCGGATCGTGACGTCGCTGGTCGCGGCCGTGGTGCTGACCGCGTCCGGGACGATCGTGGCGATCGAGGTGTTCTCGACGATGGGCGGGCACGCCGCGCGGCTCGTCCCGTACGGGCGGACGGAGCACTGGGCGCAGCACGCGGCCTGGCGGAGCTGGGGCGTGCTCGCGGTCTGCGCGGCGGTGGCGCTGGTCGGGGTGTGGTTCCTGCTGGCCGGTCTGGTCCCGGGACGGCCGCGGGTCGTCCCGCTGCGGGGCGACAACCGGGATCTGGCGATGGCGGTCACGCCCGCCGGGCTGCGGAACGCGCTCGCGGCGGCGGCCGAGGACGTGGAGGGCGCGTCGCAGGCGCACGTCGTGCTGGGCCGCCACAAGGTGAGGGTGTCGGTGCACTGCCCGTCCCATGAGGTGGACGCGGTGAAGGCGCAGGTCAGGGTGTCCGTCCAGGAGAAGTTGAACGAGGTCCGGCCGCTGGCGGGGTACCGGGTCGCCGTCCGGGCGCGGACGCGGAGGGGGTGAGCGGTGGACCGGCATGCCGCGCGGCTGAACCGCGTGCTGCTCGTCCTGACCGGGTTGCTGCTGGTCGGCGCCGGGGGGATCGGGCTGGCCCTCGGGTTGCGTGCCTTCGGCTTCTCGCGCGCGCGCGAGCCCGTTCTCAGCAGGGCGACGCGGCACTTCGCGGAGGCGCATCCCTGGTACTGGCCCGCGATCGGGGCGGGCGCCGTGGTGGCCGCGATCGTCGGGATCGTGTGGCTGCTCGCGCAGGGACGGTCCGACCGCATCACCGGGGTCGTCCTGGACGACGGTGACGACACGGGCCGGACGATCGTCCCGGCGGGGACGCTCACGGGCGCGCTTCAGGACGACATCCGGCGGCTGCCCGGCGTCCGGTCGGCGCGGGCGCGGCTGGCGGGGCGCCCGTCGGCGCCGAAGCTGCGCCTGCATGTCGCCTACGACCGGCGCGCCGACCTGCTGGAACTGCGGCGCGGCATCCAGGAGTCGGCGCTGGTGCGGCTGCGCGGCGCGCTCGAGGTGGAGCGGCTGCCCGCGGTGGTGCGGCTGAGTCTGGTCACCGGGGACGAGCGCCGTACGGTCGAGTGACGCGCGCGTCAGGACGCGGGTGACCTTCACGTCATGTGACGGCCCGATTCCGAACCCCGCTCTGTTCGCGGGGACGGCCTTGCGCGATGATGCCCGCCATGGACGAACTCATGGCAGGGCATGTCGCGGCGTTCGAGCAGACCGTCCGGTCGACGATCGGGCTGGCGGAGACCTTCGGCGACGCGGACTGGACGCGGCCCACCGAGCTTCCCGGCTGGAGGGTGAAGGACATCGTGGCGCACCTGGTCGGGGTGGAGACGCTGCTGCTGGGCGAGGATCCCGCGCCCGGCCACGTCCTCCCGGACGACCTGCCGCACGTCCGCAACGCGCTCGGCCGGATGGTGGAGCCCGCGGTCGACCACCGGCGCGGGACGCCCGGTCCGGAGGTCCTGGCGGAGCTGCGCGTCGTCCTCGACCGGCGGATGGAGCGGCTCGCGGAGATCTCGCCCGACGAGCCGGCGGTGCTCCCGACCGGCCGCGAGGGCACCTACGGCGAGCTGATGGTGTTCCGCGCGTTCGACTGCTGGGCGCACGAGCAGGACATCCGGCGCGCCGTGGGACGGCCCGGGAACCTCGACGCCCCCGCCGCGGCGCGGATGTTCCAGGTCGTCGAGCGCGGCCTGCCGATGATCGTCGGCAAGCGCGCCGGGGCGTCCCCGGGGACGGCCGTGACGTTCGAGGTCAGCGGCCCGTTCGCGTTCACCCGGCACGTCGAGGTCGCTCCGGACGGGCGCGCGGCGTTCACGGAGGAGGCCCGGGACGGCGCGACCGTCCTGCGGATGGACTGGGAGACCTTCGTCCGGCTGGTGACGGGGCGCTGCACGTCCGCGGACGTGACCGTGGGGGCCAGCGGGGACGAGGAGCTGGCCGCTCGGGTCGCCGGGGCCATGTCCCTGGCACCGTAACGACATCTTTGTCCTCCTAATCCCCAAAATCACCCATCCGGGCCCTAGCGTTCGAAATGACCGCTGACGTCGAAGGGGTTTGGAGGTGCGGCGCTTGCTGGAGCATCAGAGGACGGACGGCTCCCCGCAGGAGCCCCTCGACGGATGGAGGCGCAACCTGAACGACTTCCCAACGGGCCCCTTCCACTAGAGCGGCCCGAGCGCTCCGGAGGCCGTGTCCAATCGCCACGACCTCGGGAGCGCGACCCGTATTTCGCACTGTCCAGGCGTCCGGGATGCTCGTCGTCCCGGACGTCGTCGTTGTGTGACGCGCCCCACGTCCCCGGTAGGTTGGAAAATCCAACTGACAGCGCGACCCTTGAGTTGGAAAATCCAACCAAGGAGGAAGCCATGCGCGACGCGGTGATCGTCGAGGCCGTCCGGACCCCCGTCGGCAAGGGCAGGCCCGGCGGCGCGCTGCACGAGGACCACCCCGTGGACCTGCTCGCCCGCACCCTGAAGGCGCTGGTCGAGCGCGCGGGCATCGACCCGTCCACCGTGGACGACGTGATCGGCGGCGTGGTCACCCAGGCCGGGGAGCAGGCCCTCAACCTCACCCGCAACGCCGTCCTCGCCGCGGGCTTCCCCGAGTCCGTCCCGGCGACGACCGTGGACCGCCAGTGCGGCTCGTCCCAGCAGGCCCTGCACTTCGCCGCGCAGGGCGTGATCTCCGGCGCCTACGACGTCGCGATCGCCTGCGGCGTCGAGTCGATGTCCCGCGTGCCGATGGGGTCGGCCGTCCTGCCCGGCAGCGACCCGTTCGGGCCGCTCCTCGGCGCGCGCTACCCCGAGGGCCTGGTCGGCCAGGGCATCAGCGCCGAGCTGATCGCCGCCCGCTGGAAGCTCACCCGCGCCGAGCTGGACGCCTTCGCCACCGAGTCCCACCGCCGGGCCGCCGCCGCGTGGGACGCCGGAGCCTTCGACCGCGAGCTCGCCTGGCCCGGCCGGGACGAGTCGGTCCGCCCGGCCACGACCCCCGAGGTGCTCGCCGGGCTCAGGCCCGCCTACCACGACGAGGCCGCCGCGCGCCGCTTCCCCGAGATCGGCTGGAACATCACGGCGGGCAACGCGTCCCCGATCAACGACGGGGCCGCCGCCGTCCTGGTCATGAGCCGCGAGGCCGCCGAGCGCCTCGGCCTGCGCCCGCGCGCCCGCTTCCACACCTTCGCCGTCGCGGGCGACGACCCGCTGCTCATGCTCACGGCGATCATCCCGGCCACCGCCAAGGCCCTCGCCCGCTCCGGCCTCGCCCTGGACGACATCGACCTGTTCGAGGTGAACGAGGCGTTCTCGCCCGTCGTCCTCGCCTGGCTCCGCGAGACCGGCGCCGACCCGGCCCGGACGAACGTCCGGGGCGGCGCGATCGCCCTCGGCCACCCGCTCGGCGCGAGCGGCGCCCGGATCATGACCACGCTCCTGCACGCCCTGGAGGACACCGGCGGACGCTACGGACTCCAGACCATGTGCGAGGCGGGCGGCCTGGCCAACGCGACGATCATCGAGCGCCTCTAGCCCGGCCCGGGAGCGCCTACGATGAGGACCATGCCGCCGAAGGACGCCGACCCGAGGCCCTGCTCGATCGCGGGCACCCTGGACCTGGTCGGTGAGCGCTGGTCGATCCTGATCGTCCGCGAGCTCTTCCACGGGGTCCGGCGTTTCGACGGCATCGCCCGCAACACCGGCGCGTCCCGCGACATCCTCACCACGCGCCTCCGCAAGCTGGAGAGCGCGGGGGTCCTCCGCAGGGAGTTGTACAGCGACCGTCCGGCCCGGTACGAGTACCACCTCACCGAGGCCGGACGTGAGCTCGGCGACGCGATGCTGCTCCTGCTCAAATGGGGCGACCGCCACATCAACCAGGACGATCCGCCCGTCGTCTGGTCCCACTCCTGCGGCGCCGACCTCGTCCCCGAGGTCGTCTGCGCCGCCTGCGGCGAGCCCGCCCGCGAGGGCGCCCACAGCCCCCGCGGCCGCGGCGTCCGCCCCGTCTAGTCCCGGGTGCCGATCAGCACTCGATGACGTTGACGGCGAGGCCGCCGCGCGAGGTCTCCTTGTACTTGTCGAGCATGTCCCGGCCGGTGTCCTTCATGGTCTTGATGGCGCGGTCGAGGGAGACGAAGTGCTTGCCGTCGCCGCGCAGGGAGATGCGGGTGGCGCTGATCGCCTTGATCGCGCCGACGGCGTTGCGCTCGATGCACGGGACCTGGACGAGGCCGCCGACCGGGTCGCAGGTGAGGCCGAGGTTGTGCTCGATGCCGATCTCGGCGGCGTTCTCGACCTGCTCGGGGGTGCCGCCGAGGACCTCGGTGAGCCCGGCCGCCGCCATCGAGCAGGCGGAGCCGACCTCGCCCTGGCAGCCGACCTCGGCGCCGGAGATGCTCGCGTTCTGCTTGAACAGGACGCCGATCGCCCCGGCGGTCAGCAGGAAGCGGACGACGCCCTCGTCGTCCGCGCCCGGGACGAACCGGTCGTAGTAGTGCAGGACGGCCGGGATGATGCCCGCCGCGCCGTTGGTGGGGGCCGTGACGATCCGGCCGCCCGCGGCGTTCTCCTCGTTCACGGCCAGGGCGAACAGGGTCACCCAGTCCATCGCGTGCAGCGGGTCGGTGGCCTTCTCGGAGACCAGCGTGCGGTGCAGGCGGGGGGCGCGGCGGCGGACCTTCAGGCCGCCGGGCAGCAGGCCCTCGCTGGAGCAGCCGCGGTCGACGCAGGCGCGCATGACGTTCCACAGCTCGACCAGGCCGGACCGGATCTCGGCCTCGGAACGGCCGAACGCCTTCTCGTTCTCCAGCATCAGCGCGGAGACCGACAGGCCCGTCTCGTGGCAGCGGTCGAGCAGTTCGGCGGCCGTGTCGAAGCGGTAGGGCAGGACGGTGTCGTCGGCCTTGATGCGGTCGGCGCCGGTGGCGTTCTCGTCCACGACGAAGCCGCCGCCGACCGAGTAGTAGACCCGGGAGCGCAGCTCGTTGCCGTCGGCGTCGAACGCGGTGAAGCGCATGCCGTTCGGGTGCCCGGGAAGGGAGATCTTGCGTTCGAAGACCAGGTGCTCGCCCACGACGAACGGCACGGGGTGCGAGCCGTACAGGGTGAGGGACCCGGAATCGCGGACGCGCGCGAGGCGCTCGTCCACGGTGTCCACGTCCACCAGTTCGGGCTTGTCGCCCTCCAGGCCGAGGATGACGGCCTTGTCGCTGCCGTGCCCCTTGCCGGTCAGGCCGAGCGAGCCGTACAGGATCGCCTGGACGGACGCGGTCTTCTCCAGGACTCCGTCCTGGGCGAGGCCGCGGGCGAAGCGGTGCGCGGCGGCCATCGGTCCCCCGGTGTGCGAGGAGGACGGCCCGATGCCGATCTTGAAGAGGTCGAAGACGCTGATAGCCATGGACTTGCTACTCCGTTGTAGCGGTGCGAAGACACGTGCCCCCGGCCGCCCGGAGGACGGACGGGGGCACGGGTGATCACAGGTTCGGGTAGAGCGGGTGCTTGTCGGCCAGGGCCTTCACCCGGGCGGCCAGCGCCGCCTGGTCGAACTCCGGCTGGAGCGCCAGCGCGATGACGTCCGCGACCTCGCGGAAGTCCTCCGCGTCGAAGCCGCGGGTGGCCAGGGCCGGGGTGCCGATCCGCAGCCCGGAGGTCACCATCGGCGGACGCGGGTCGTTCGGGACGGCGTTCCGGTTCACGGTGATGCCGATGTCGTGCAGCCGGTCCTCGGCGTCCCGCCCGGTGAGCTCGGAGTCGACCAGGTCGACCAGGACCAGGTGGACGTCCGTGCCGCCGGTCAGCACCTTCACGCCGGCCTTCGCCGCGTCCTCGGCGAGCAGGCGCTCGGCCAGGATGCGGGAGCCCTCGAGGGTGCGCCGCTGCCGGTCGCCGAACTCCTCCGACGCCGCGACCTTGAGCGCGACGGCCTTGGCGGCGATGACGTGCTCCAGCGGACCGCCCTGCATGCCGGGGAACACGGCCGAGTTGATCTTCTTGCCGAACTCCTCCCGCGCCAGGATCAGGCCGCCGCGCGGACCGCCGAGGGTCTTGTGCGTGGTCGTCGTGACGATGTCGGCGTACGGGACGGGCGACGGGTGCAGCCCGGCGGCGACCAGGCCCGCGAAGTGGGCCATGTCGACCATGAGCAGCGCGCCCACCGCGTCCGCGATCTCGCGGAACCGGGCGAAGTCCAGCTGCCGCGGGTACGCCGACCAGCCGGCCACGATCATCTTCGGCCGGTGCTCCTCGGCGAGGCGCGCGACCTCGTCCATGTCCACCCGGCCGTCGTCCTCACGGACGTGGTAGGGCACCACGTTGAGGACCTTGCCCGAGTAGTTGAGGCGCATGCCGTGGGTCAGGTGGCCGCCGTGCGCCAGGTCCAGGCCCAGGATGGTGTCGCCGTGGTTCAGCAGCGCGAAGTACACGGCCGTGTTGGCCTGCGCGCCCGAGTGCGGCTGGACGTTGGCGAACTCGGCGCCGAACAGGGCCTTGGCCCGGTCGATGGCGAGCTGCTCGGTGACGTCCACGTACTCGCAGCCGCCGTAGTAGCGGCGGCCCGGGTAGCCCTCGGCGTACTTGTTGGTGAGGACCGTCCCCTGGGCCTCCAGCACCGCGACCGGCGTGAAGTTCTCCGAGGCGATCATCTCGAGGGTCGACTGCTGGCGGTGCAGCTCGTCGGCGACCGCGGCGGCGACCTCGGGGTCGACCTCCGCGAGCGGCGCGTCGTGCGACGAGTTCGACGAGGGAGCCGTCATCGTCAGGACTCCTCGGTCAGCTTGTCGTAGGCGGCGGCGTCCAGCAGGTCGCCCGGCTCGTCGGTGATCTTGACCTTGAAGATCCAGCCCTCGCCGTACGGGTCGTCGTTGATGACCTTCGGCTCGTCGATCACGGCCGCGTTGATCGCGGTGATCTCGCCGCTGACCGGGGAGTACAGGTCGCTGACCGACTTGGTGGACTCCACCTCGCCGCAGGTCTCGCCCGCCTCGACGGTGTCGCCCTCGCCCGGCTGGAGCTCGAGGAAGACGATCTCGCCGAGCGCGTCGGCGGCGTGCTGGGTGATGCCGACGGTGACGATGCGGTCCTCGTTCTCAAGGCCGGCGACCCACTCGTGCTCTTCGCTGTAGCGGAGCTGCTCCGGAACGCTCACGGTTGTTCTCTCTCCAGGGTCTCAGGAACGCTTGTAGAAAGGCAGGGCGACGACGTCGACCGGCTCGTGCCGGCCGCGGACGTCCACGGCCAGCTCGGACGTGCCCTCGGGGACCGAGGCGTCCAGGTAGGCCATGGCGATCGGCTTGCCCAGCGTCGGCGACGGCGCGCCGCTGGTCACGACCCCGCACGGCGTGCCGTCCGGGCCGACGACCGCGTACCCCTTGCGGGGCGCCCTCCGTCCGCGGGCCACCAGTCCCACGAGCCTACGGCCTGCGGCGGCCTCCGCACGCGCGGCCAGCGCCGCGCGGCCGACGAAGTCCCCGTTCTTCTCGAACTTGACCACCCGGCCGAGGCCCGCGTCGAACGGGGTCGTCTCCGTGGTCAGCTCGTTGCCGTAGAGCGGCATCCCGGCCTCCAGGCGCAGGGTGTCGCGCGCGGACAGCCCGGACGGCACGACCCCCTCGACCGCGGCCAGGGTGTTCCACAGCTCCACCGCGTCGGACGCGGTGACGAACAGCTCGAAGCCGTCCTCGCCGGTGTACCCGGTGCGGGCGATCAGGGCGTCCTTCCCGGCCACGTCCGCGGGGAGGATCGCGTAGTACTTCAGCTCGGCCAGCGGGGCGCCGGTGAAACGGAGCAGGATGTCCTGCGCGTCCGGGCCCTGGAGCGCGATCAGAGCGTAGGCGTCGGAGCGGTCGTCGACCTCGGCCTCGAAGTCCTTCGCGCGCTCGACCAGGGCCTCCCGGACGACCGCGACGTTCGAGGCGTTCGCGACGACCAGGTAGGTCTCGGCGGCCAGGCGGTAGACGATCAGGTCGTCCAGGACGCCGCCGTCCCCGTCGACGATCATGGTGTAGCGGGCCTTGCCGACGGCCATCGGCGAGATGTTGCCGACCAGCGCGAAGTCCAGCGCGGCGGCGGCCTGCGGGCCGGTGAGGAAGATCTCGCCCATGTGGGAGAGGTCGAAGAGCCCGGCGCCGGTGCGGACGGCCTTGTGCTCGGCGGTCTCGCTCGCGTACCGGAGCGGCATGAGGTATCCCGCGAAGTCCACGAGGTTCGCGCCCAGAGCGGCATGGACGTCGTAGAGCGGCGTCTTCTTGGGAGTCGGATCGGCGGACATGGGTCTGGCTCCTTGGTCGCGGGGCGCGCGTGGACTCCGTCAATGGTCCCACTCGCGCACCGGGCGGCTCGGTGCCTCCCCCTCTGTCATCGGCGCCTGAGAGTTTCACCCCGTCCTCGGAGGGGGCTTTCACCTTCGGCGGAGGGCGGGAACGCCCTCGCTTTCCAGAGGTCGCCTGGTCCGCGCGGTCCGTGGGGCCTGAGAGGTTCCGGGGAGGAGTTGCTCCTTCGGCGGCCCCCGCTGGCGGCGGGAGCACTCTCCCGCGCGGGTTCAACGGCTGCCCGCAATGTATCAGCGCCCTCGACCGCGCTACCAGCCGACTTGTCGCCCTTTGTGGCGGATTTCGGCGTTCTGATTGACGGCGCCGGGCCACGACGGTTGCATGATCGGGCGTTCAGGGATCGTTCAGGCGACGAGAGGATCTCGTGATGGCGTTCAACCGGGGCCGCGTGTGGCTCGCCTCCGGCGCGGGGGCGGCGGTGGTCGCGGCGTCCGTGGCGGCGTCCGTGGCGGCGTCCGTGGCGAGGGGCGCCTGGGGGGGACGGCGGGTCCGGCACGCATGAGGCGGGGGCGGTCGCGGCGACGTCCGCTGCCGGGTTCAAGCACCCGGGCGTGCTGGTCGGCAAGCAGCAGCTCGACGCCATGCGCGGCCGCGTCAAGGCGGGCGAGCAGCCGCAGAAGAAGGCCTACGACGCGATGATCGCGAGCAAGTACGCCGATCTCACGCGGACGCCGAAGCCCCGCGCGAACGTCGAGTGCGGCTCCTCGTCCAACCCGAACCACGGGTGCACGGACGAGCGGGACGACGCGATGGCCGCCTACACCGACGCCCTCGCCTACACGGTCGGCCGCGACCAGCGGTACGCGGCCAAGGCCGTCCAGCTCATGGACGCGTGGGCGAAGGTCCTCAAGGAGCACACGAACTCCAACGCGCCGCTCCAGTCCGCCTGGGCCGCCGACGACTGGGCCCGCGCCGCCGAGATCATCAAGTACTCCCCGTACGGCGCGACATGGACGGGCCAGAAGAGGTTCGCGTCCTTCCTGCGCACCGTGTACCTGCCCGTGGTCGACAAGGACCGGCCGACCACGAACGGCAACTGGGAACTGATCATGACGGACGCGACGCTCTCCATCGCCGTCCACACCGACGACCGCGCCGCCTTCGACACGGCCGTCGCCCGCTGGCGCAGGCGCCTGCCCGAGTACGTCTACCTCAAACAGGACGGCGCGCTCCCGAAGACCCCCGCCGGGATCACCGGCAAGTCCGCCACGATCAGGTACTGGCAGGGCCAGGACACCTTCGTGGACGGCCTCGCCCAGGAGACCTGCCGCGACTTCGGGCACACCGGCTGGGCCCTGGACGCCGCCGTCCACGTCGCCGAGACCGCCCGCCTCCAGGGCCTGGACCTCTACAAGGAGGCCCGGCCCCGCCTGACCAAGGCCATGGAGTTCCATGCCCGGTACGACCTGGGCGCCAAGGCGCCGTCCTGGCTCTGCAAGGGCGCCCCCAGGACCGGCCTCGGCCCGGTCCTGGAGGTCGGCTACAACGCCTACCACCACCGCCTCGGCGTCTCACTCCCCAAGACGGGCGCCCTGGTCGCCGCCAAACGCCCGGACGGCCCCTCCTACTTCCTCGGCTGGGAGACCCTCACCCACGCCGACGCCCCCTAGCTAGAGCGGGGTGACGTAGGCGCCCGAGATGCCGCCGTCCACGAGGAACTCGGACGCGGTGACGAACGACGCGTCGTCCGAGCCGAGGAACGCGACCGCGGCCGCGATCTCCTCGGGCTCGGCGAAGCGCCCGACGGGGATGTGGACGAGGCGGCGCGCGGCCTTCTCCGGGTCCTTCGCGAACAGCTCCTGGAGCAGCGGCGTCGAGACGGGGCCGGGGCACAGCGCGTTGACGCGGATGCCCTCCCGGGCGAACTGGACGCCGAGCTCGCGCGACATCGCCAGGACGCCGCCCTTGGACGCCGTGTAGGAGATCTGCGAGGTCGCCGCGCCCATCACGGCCACGAACGACGCCGTGTTGATGATCGACCCCTTGCCCTGCTCCCGCATGTAGGGGATGACGTGCTTGCAGCACAGGTAGACGCTGGTCAGGTTGACGTCCTGGACGCGTCTCCAGGCGTCCAGGCCCGTCTCCAGGATCGAGTCGTCGTCGGGCGGGGAGATGCCCGCGTTGTTGAACGCGACGTCGATCCGCCCGTAGGCGTCGTGGGCGGCCCGGAACAGGGCCTTCACGTCGTCCTCGGACGTGACGTCGGTGCGGGCGAACAGGCCGCCGACCTCGTCGGCCGCCTTCCGGCCGCGAGGCTCGTCCAGGTCGGCGATGACGACCTTCGCGCCCTCGGAGGCGAGGCGGCGGGCGGTCGCCAGCCCGATCCCGCTGGCCCCGCCCGTGACGACGGCGACACGGTCCTCGAATCGCTGCACGTTAACCCTCCGTGGAGATGAAGACGTTCTTGGTGTCGGTGAAGGCGGCGAGGGCGTCCGGGCCGAGTTCGCGGCCGAGGCCGGACTGCTTGAAGCCGCCGAACGGGGTCCAGTAGCGGACGGACGAGTGGGAGTTGACCGACAGGTTCCCGGCCTCGACCGCCCGCGACATGCGGAAGGCGCGGCCGACGTCGCGCGTCCAGATCGAGCCGGACAGGCCGTACGGGGTGTCGTTGGCGATGCGGACGGCGTCGGCCTCGTCCTCGAAGGGGACGACGACCGCGACCGGCCCGAAGACCTCCTCGCGCCAGGCGGGCAGGTCGGTGACGCCGTCCCCGGCGAGGACGGTCGGGGCGAACCAGAACCCCTTCCCGGACGGGGCCGAGCCCCGGACGGCAACGGGGGCGCCGTCCGGGACGTAGGAGGCGACCCGCTCCCGGTGCGCGCCGGTGATCAGTGGCCCGACCTGCGTCTTCTCGTCCCGCGGGTCGCCCACCACGACGGCCTGGACGGCCGGTTCCAGCAGCTCCATGAACCGGTCGTAGACGGTCCGCTGGACGAGGACACGGGAGCGGGAGCAGCAGTCCTGCCCGGCGTTGTCGAAGACCGCGCCGGGGGCGGTGGCGGCGGCGAGCTCCAGGTCGGCGTCGGCGAAGACGATGTTGGCGCTCTTGCCGCCGAGTTCGAGGGTGAGCCGCTTGACGTTCGCGGCGCAGGCGGCCATCAGCTCCCGTCCGACGCGGGTCGAGCCGGTGAAGGCGATCTTCGCGACGTCCGGGTGGTCGGCGAGCCGCCGTCCGGCGACCGGGCCCTCGCCCGGCAGGACGGTCAGGACGTCCTCCGGAAGCCCGGCCGCGAGGGCCAGCTCACCGATGCGCAGCGCGGTCAGCGGGGTCGTCTCGGCGGGCTTGACGATCACGGTGTTACCGGCCGCGAGCGCCGGGGCGAGGCCCCAGCCGAGGATCGGCATCGGGAAGTTCCACGGGACGATCAGCCCCACGACGCCCAGCGGCTCGTGGAAGGTGACGTCCAGCCCGCCCGGCACGGGGATCTGGTGCCCGGTCAGCCGTTCGGGCGCGGCCGAGTAGTAGAGCAGCACGTCACGGAGGTTTCCGGCCTCCCAGCGGGCCTGCGTGACCGGATGCCCGGCCTCGGCCACCTCCAGGTCGGCGAGCTCCTCGACGTGCTCGTCGACCAGTTCGGCGAAGCGGCGCAGCAGCCGCGCGCGGTCGCCGGGGGACACCTCCCGCCAGCGGGCGAAAGCGCGGCGGGCCCGTTCGACGGCCGCGTCGGTGTCGGCGGCCGAGGCCATCGCCACGGACGCCACGACCTCCTCGGTCGCGGGGTTGATCAGATCCAACGCGCTCCCTCTCACAGTCGGACGCTCACGGTCGACTCCCACAGTCGGACTCTCACAGTCGGACTCTCACAGGCGCTCGAAGCCGCGGAACAGTTCCCAGTCGGTGACGGCCCGGTCGTAGGCGTCCAGTTCCACGCGGGCGTTGTTGGCGTAGTGCTCGACGACCTCCTTGCCGAACGCCTCGGCGGCCAGGGCGCTCGCCGTCCAGTCGGCGGCGGCGTCGCGCAGCGACCGGGCGACCGTGGACGCGCCGGAGGTGTAGGCGTTGCCCCGGTACGGCTCCTCCAGCGGCAGGTCGTGGTCGATGCCGTACAACCCGGCCGCGATCATCCCGGCGACGGCCAGGTAGGGGTTCACGTCGCCGCCGGGCGTCCGGTTCTCGATCCGCAGGGACGGCCCGTGCCCGACGAGCCGCAGCGCGCAGGTCCGGTTGTCCAGGCCCCACTTGATCGCGGTCGGCGCGAACGAGCCGGGCTGGTACCGCTTGTAGGAGTTGATCGTCGGCGCGTAGAGCAGGGTGAGGTCGCGCATGAGGGCCTGCTGCCCGGCGATGAACGCCCGCCCGATGTCGGACAGGCCGTGTTCGCCGTCCGGGGACGCGAGCACGGGGCGTCCGCCGGCGTCCCGTAGCGAAAGGTGGATGTGGCAGGAGTTCCCTTCGCGTTCGTTGGGCTTGGCCATGAACGTGATGGCCATGCCCTCCTGCGCGGCTATCTCCTTTGCCCCCGTCTTGTACAACGAGTGGTTGTCACACGTTGACAAGGCGTCGCTGTAGCGGAACGCGATTTCATGCTGCCCGAGGTTGCACTCGCCCTTGGCGGACTCGACGTACATGCCCGCGCCCTCCATGCCGAGCCGGATCCGCCGCAGCAGCGGCTCGACCCGGGCCCCGCCGAGCAGCGAGTAGTCCACGTTGTACTGGTTCGCCGGGGTGAGGTCGCGGTAGGCGCGGTTCCAGGCGTCCTCGTAGGTGTCGGCGTAGACGATGAACTCCAGCTCGGTGCCCGCGAACGCCGTCCAGCCGCGCTCGGCGAGCCGGCCCGCCTGGCGGCGCAGGATCTGCCGGGGGGACGCCGCGACGTCCGAGCCGTCCTCCCAGCCGAGGTCGGCGTGGACGAGCACCGCGCCGTCCTGCCAGGGGATCCGCCGCAGCGTCGCGAGGTCGGGCCGCATCACGAAGTCCCCGTACCCGCGTTCCCAGGACGACATGGCATAGCCGTCCACGGTGTTCATGTCGACGTCCACGGCGAGCAGGTAGTTGCAGCCCTCCGAGCCGTGCCCGGCGACCTCGTCCAGGAAGAACCGCGCCGACAGCCGCTTCCCCTGGAGCCGCCCCTGCATGTCCGCGATCGCGATGATCACGGTGTCGACGCGTCCGGCCGCGACCTCGTCCCGAAGCCCGTCGAGGTTCATCCGATCCCCTTGAGCTCGTTCTCGATGGCGGCGAGCTCCTCGGCGCTGCCCTGGACCTTCGGGCCCGTGAACCAGCGGCGGGCGGACAGCACCCACCAGAGGGCGGCGCCCCCGAGGACGGCGGCCAGCGCGATCGGCGCGTAGTTGAAGCTGTCGGTCGTGATCGGGTTGGACGGCGGCAGCATGAACAGGACGGAGATGACCAGCACCCAGATCACCGCGAGCGTCCCGATCGGGCGGCTCCAGCGGCCGAGGTGCCAGGGGCCGCGCTCGAACGCGTCGCCCTGCCGCAGCCGCAGGAACGTCGGGATGACGTAGGCGATGTACAGGCCGATCACCGCGATGGACGTGACGGCGAGGTAGGCGGTGATGTTCCACAGCGCGGGCAGCGCCAGGACGAACGCGCAGGTCGCGGCGAGCCAGATCGCGTTGGTGGGGGTGCGGGTGCGCGCGTTGATGCGGTGCCAGGCGGCGGAGAAGGGCAGCGCGCCGTCCCGGGAGAACGCGTAGATCATCCGGGAGTTCGCGGTGACCGAGGCCATCCCGCAGAAGAACTGCGCGCCGAACGAGATGAGGATGAGGACGTCCCCGACGGACCGCCCGGTCGCGGATGTGAAGATCTGCGCGGGCCCGTCGGCGGCGGCCTTGTCGTAGTCGCCGATCGCGAACGTCATGCCGAGCAGCAGCAGCCAGCCCGCGACGATCGAGATCAGCACCGAGTTCACGATGCCGCGCGGACCGGACCGCGCCGCGTCGTGGGTCTCCTCGGTCATGTGCGCGGACGCGTCGTACCCCGTGAGCGTGTACTGCGACAGCAGCAGGCCGATGAGCGCCGCGTAGAGGCCGTAGTGCCAGCCGGTCTGGTTCACGAACGAGGTGAACACGAACGTGGCGCTCTGGTGGTGGGACGGCTTGAACGCAAGCACCCCGATGACGACCGCGACGCCGACGACGTGCCACCACACGCTGACGGCGTTCAGCAGCGCCACCAGCCGGACGCCGAACTGGTTGAGCAGGGCGTGGATCACCAGCAGGACGGCGAACAGCAGGAAGGTGTGGCCGGGGGAGACGTGGTAGCCGAACCGGTCGTCCAGCAGGGGGTTGAGGAAGGCGGCCGAGCCGTAGACGATCCCGGCGGTCACCGCGACCTGGCCGGTGAAGTTGAACCAGCCGGTGAACCAGGACCAGGCCGCGCCGTTGCGCGGGGCGAGCTTGGCGGCCCAGTAGTAGAGGCCGCCCGCCGTCGGGTAGCTGGAGCAGACCTCGGCCATGGCGAGGGCGACCAGCAGGGTCATCACGCCGACGCCGAGCCAGCCCCAGGTGATGACGGCCGGGCCGCCGCCCTTGAGGCCGATCGTGTACGAGGTGAGGCAGCCGGTGAGCACCGAGATGATCGTGAACGAGACCGCGAAGTTGGCGAAACCGGACATGGACCGCCGCAGCTCCTGGGCGTAGCCCAGTTCGTGCAGGCGTCGTTCGTCGTCGGAGAGGGCGGGGGTGGGGGCGTGTTCGTCGAGGCTCACGGCGCCTCCTCGCAGGGGGGTTGACGCCCGTTTAACGGGCTAACGTCAGACCATTAAGTGTTTTGAGGGGCGTCCCGTCAAGAGGTTCGGGGACGCGGGACGCGCCGGTAACGTTGCGTCCCATGGAGGAGGCTGAGGAGATCGTGGCCGAGCGCACGCCGCTCAGCGAGGCGGTGTTCCGGCCGGTCCGGGCGGGCAACGCGTTCGAGGAGACCGTCGAGCGCCTGCTCCAGGCGATCAAGCTGGGCCTGGTCGACCGGGGCGACCGGCTGCCGCCCGAGCGCGAGCTGGCGCCGCTCCTCGGCGTCAGCCGGGTGACGCTGCGCGAGGCGATCCGCGTCCTCGCCCAGGAGGGGTACGTCGAGTCCCGGCGCGGACGGTCCGGCGGCACGTTCGTCACCTACCGGCGTCCCCGGCCGAGGAGCGCCGACCTGCGCCGCGCGCTGATCGCGATGGGCGACGACCTGCACGACACGCTGACCTTCCGGCTGGCCGTGGAGACCGGCGCGGCGCAGCTGGCGGCGTCCGCGGACCTGACCGGCGGGCAGCGCGACCTGCTCCGGCTCCGGCTCGCCGACCTCAACGCCGCCGGGCCGGACGACTACCGCCGCCTCGACACCCTGTTCCACCTGACCGTCGCCGAGCTGACCGGGTCGCCCACACTGGTCGCCGCCTGCGCCGACGCCCGGATGCGGATCACCGACCTGCTGAACGCGATCCCCGTCCTCGACGCCAACATCGAGCACGCGGCGTTCCAGCACGACGCGATCGCCGGGGCCGTCCTGTCCGGCGACCCGGACGCCGCGCGCCAGGCCGTCACCGAGCACCTGGACGGCACCGCCGCGCTCCTCCGCGGCTTCCTCGCCTGACCTCCCTCGCCAGGGCCTCGCCACGGGCCTCGCCACGGGTCTCCCCATGGGCTCCGGCGCGGAGCCGCAGGCCGGGGATGTCCCTACCCGGCGGGGTATGGCGTTGTACGCGGTCGGCCACGGTCATCTGACGTACCCTGGGTGGGTTGCTGGAGATCACCGGGAGGACGGGGAAGCGTGTTCTGGTTCGCGGGGGTGCTCATCCTGTTCTTCGGCCTGCTCGCGTCGATCGCCTTGCACGAGCTGGGTCACATGAGCTTCGCCAAGCTGTTCGGCGTGCGCGTGCCGCAGTTCATGGTGGGGTTCGGCCCGACGATGTGGTCGTTCCGGCGGGGCGAGACCGAGTACGGCGTCAAGTGGATCCCGCTCGGCGGCTACATCCGGATGATCGGGATGCTGCCGCCGCGCAAGGGCGACGAGCCCGGCCAGGTGCGGCAGGTGTCGACCGGGCCGTGGCAGGGGCTGATCGAGAACGCCCGCGGCGCGGCGCTGGAGGAGGTCCGGCCCGGCGACGAGGACCGGGTCTTCTACTCCAAGAAGTGGTGGCAGAAGCTGCTGATCATGTTCGGCGGCCCGGCCATGAACCTGGTCCTGGCGGTCCTGTTCTTCTCCATCCTGCTGATGGGCATCGGACGGCAGACCTCGCAGCCGGTCGTCGAGTCGGTGTCCAAGTGCGTGGTGAGCGCCGGCCAGACCGTCTCCGAGTGCCCGGCGAACGCGCCGCTCACCCCCGCCGCGCAGGCCGGGCTGAAGGCCGGTGACCGGATCACGAGCTTCGACGGTCACAAGATCACCTCGTATCCGCAGCTCCAGGGCCTGATCCGCGACTCGGCGGGCCGGACGGTGGCGATGGAGATCCGGCGCGACGGCCGGACGATCACGACCAGCACGCCGATCATCCGCAACAAGATGGTCGACCTCAAGGACATCGACAAGACCGTCGAGGTCGGCTTCCTCGGCATCACGCCCACCCAGCCGTTCGTCCGGACGGGGCCGGGCGCGGTCGCGAGCACCATGGGCGACATGACCGGGCGCACCGTCGAGGCCCTGGTGAACATGCCGCAGAAGATGGTCGGCATCTGGAAGGCCGCGTTCGGCAACGAGAAGCGCGACCCGAACGGCCCGGTCGGCGTCGTCGGCGTGAGCCGCATGGGCGGCGAGGTCGCCGCCTCCAAGGACCTGTCGACGATCCAGAAGGTCAGCGTGTTCGTCGGGCTCCTCGGCTCGCTGAACCTCGCGGTCGGCCTGTTCAACCTCATCCCGCTGCTGCCGCTCGACGGCGGCCACATGGCGGGCGCGCTGCTGGAGGCGCTGAAGAAGGGCTTCGCGCGGATCACCCGCCGCCCCGACCCCGGCTACGTGGACGTCGCGAAGGCGCTGCCCGTCACGTACGTGATGGCCGCCGTCCTCGTCGTGATGGGCGGACTCCTGATCTACGCCGACCTGGTCAACCCGATCAAGCTCAACGGCTGACCCCGGGAACGGCCACGGCCGCGCGTCCCCCTGGCGGGGGCGCGCGGCCGTCCGCGTTCTGGGGTCAGACCTCGATGGGCATCTCGCCGGTCTTGGGGAAGGTCCGCAGGGCCGCGAGGTACGGCTCGATGTCCAGGCCCTGCTCGGTCAGCCACGCGTCCGAGCAGTAGGTGTGCTGGTAGCGCTCGGCGCCGTCGCAGATCAGCGTGACGACGCTGCCGCGCTGCCCGGCGCGGAGCATCTCGGCGATCAGTTCGCACACGCCCCACATGTTGGTGCCGGTCGAGCCGCCGGTGTACCGGCCCGTCACCTCGTTCGTCCAGCGCATCGCCGCGACCGACGCCGCGTCCGGGACCTGGAGCATCCGGTCGATCACGGTCGGCAGGAACGACGGCTCGACGCGCGGACGCCCGATGCCCTCGATCCTCGAGCCGGGCGCGGTGCGGGTCATGTCGCCGTCCTGGAAGGCGCCGTAGAACGCCGAGCCCTCGGGGTCCACGACCGCGACGCGCGTCTGGAACCGCCGGTACCGGACGTACCGCCCGATCGTCGCGGACGTCCCGCCCGTCCCGGCGCCGACGACGATCCACGTCGGCTCGGGGTACCGCTCCAGCTCGAGCTGCTCGAAGATCGACGCGGCGATGTTGTTGTTCGCCCGCCAGTCGGTGGCCCGCTCGGCGTAGGTGAACTGGTCCATGAAGTGGCCGCCGGTCTCGGCCGCGAGCCGGCGCGACTCGGCGTAGATCGTGGTCGGGTCGTCCACCAGGTGGGGACGGCCCCCGTAGAACTCGATCAGCTCGATCTTCTCCGGGCTGGTCGACGCGGGCATCACCGCGACGAACGGCAGCCCGAGCAGCCGCGCGAAGTACGCCTCCGACACGGCCGTGGACCCGGACGACGCCTCGATGATCGTCGTTCCCTCCCGGATCCAGCCGTTCGCCAGCCCGTACAGGAACAACGACCGGGCGAGCCGGTGTTTCAGGGACCCGGTCGGGTGGACGGACTCGTCCTTCAGGTAGAGGTCGATGCCCCACTCGGGCGGGAGCGGGAACACGTGCAGGTGCGTGTCCGCACTGCGGTTGGCGTCGGCCTCGACCTTCCGGATCGCCTCGGCGATCCAGGCCCGGCAGACCGGGTCGACGTGGTCCACGTTGCGGCTCACGATGGCTCCCTCGGGTGTGATCTTCACTGATCATCCTGGCCCTTCACGATATCGCCGCAGATCACGGGGCATGATGGGGGATACGGGGGGTGCATGGCCGAGTTCTTCGCACGGCGGATCGTCGACACCGGGCGGCTGCCGCTGTTCTGCTTCTTCGTGGCGTTCATCGTCACGTTCGTGTTCACCCGGGTGAACGTGCGGCTGATCCGCGCGAACGTGCGCTGGTGGTTCCAGAACGTCAAGGCGGGCGACCTGCACATCCACCACGTCGTGTTCGGCGTGGTCCTGATGCTGCTGGGCGGCGTCGCCGGGTTCGCGATCCCGGAGGCGCATTCCTGGCCGAACGTCCTCGCGGCGGGCGTGTTCGGCATGGGCGCGGCCCTGGTGCTGGACGAGTTCGCGCTGATCCTGCACCTCCAGGACGTCTACTGGACGGAGAAGGGCCGCGCGTCGGTGGACGCGGTGTTCGTCGCGATCGCCGTCACCGGGCTGCTGCTGCTCGGCGTCCACCCGCTCGGCCTGACCGGGATCCAGCAGCCCGAGCCGGGCGAGGAGGTCACCCGCCCCGTCCTGCTGGTGGTGTACGTGGCGTCGGTGACGGCGAACCTGGGGCTCGCGGTGGTCGCGCTGCTCAAGGGCAAGATCTGGACGGGCCTGGTCGGGCTGTTCGTGCCCGCCGTGCTGGTGTTCGGGGCGGTCCGGGTGGCGCGCCCGGGGTCGCCGTGGTCGCGCTGGCTGTACGCGCCGGGCTCGCGGAAGTACCGGCGGGCCGTCCGGCGCGAGGAGCGGTACCGGCGGCCGGTGATCCGCGCCAAGATCTGGATCCAGGAGTTCATCGCCGGACGCCACGACCTGATCTTGCCCGAGACCCGGCGCCGCAGATCCTCCTCCCACCGCCCCGGCGACCCGAACCGCACCGACGACCCCGGCCGGACGGGCGATCCCGGCCGCACGGGCGACCCGGGCCGGACGGGCGATCCGAGCCGGACGGGCGATCCGAGCCGCACGGGGGACCCGGGCCGGACGGGTGACCCAGGGGAGTCCGGCTCGTCCGGGCGGCGGCGGGGACGGCACTCGCGCGTCGACTAGGGGGTCTCCGGGGCCAGGGACCGGACGGTGTCGATGGTGTCGGCGTCCTCGGCCTTCTTGTCGGGCCGGTAGCGCAGGACGCGGGCGAACCGCAGCGCCAGCCCGCCCGGGTAGCGGGGGCTCGTCTGGAGGCCGTCGAAGGCGATCTCGACGACGAGCTCGGGCCGGACGCGGACGGTGTAGGCGTCCTCGTCGACGGCGAGCTCGCGGAGGCGTTCGGTCTGCCAGGCGAGCAGCTCGTCCGTGAGGCCCTTGAAGGTCTTGCCGAGCATCACGAACTCGCCGGGACGCTCCGGGTCCCGCGCGCCGAGGTGCAGGTTCGACAGGAGGCCCCGGCGGCGGCCGTGGCCCCACTCGGCGGCCAGGACGACCAGGTCGAGCGTGTGCCGGGGTTTGACCTTGATCCAGCCCGCGCCGCGCCGTCCGGCGGCGTAGGGCGTGGCGGGGGACTTCACGACGACGCCCTCGTGCCCGCGCGCGACGGCGTCCGCGAAGACCGCCTCGGCCTCGGCCGGGTCGGCGGTGACCGTGCGCGGCATGAGCAGCCCGGCCGGGACGGCCCCGGCGAGCGCCGCGTGCCGTTCGGCGTCGGGCCGGTCGAGGAGGTCGGCGCCGTCCAGCCGCAGGACGTCGAACAGGAACAGCGACAGCGGGACGTGCGGGCCGTCCTTGCGGGTGCGGGTGGCGGCGCGCGAGGCGGTGATCTGGAACGGCTGGGGACGGCCGTCCTCGCGGAGCGCGATCAGCTCGCCGTCGAACACCGCGTCGCGGACGGGCAGCGCCGCCAGCGCCCCGGTGATCTCCGGCAGCCGGCCGGTGATCTCGTCGAGGGTGCGGGTGAAGACGCGGACCTCGCCCTCCCGGACGTGGATCTGGGCGCGGACGCCGTCGAGCTTCCACTCCACCGCCGCGGGCCCGTCGATCTTGGCGAGCGCCTCGGCGACCGTCGGCGCGGACGCGGCGAGCATCGGCCGCACCGGCCGCCCGACCTCCAGCGTGAACGCCCGCAGCGCCGGGACCCCGCCGCCGGCCGCCTCGTCGGCGAGGGCGGCGGTGGCGACCGGGCCGA
>NZ_RFFG01000058.1 GCF_003696215.1 Actinomadura harenae
GACGACGGAACCGCCGAACCGACAACCCCGTGAACGTCGGCACCCACACCTGGTCATCCGCACAGAACACCCGCTCCACACCAAGATCATCGCGCACAGCACCCGACCGTTACGGGACAACCCTTAGGAGCGTGGCGGGAACGGCTGCGGCGATGAGACCGGCGACTGAGGCAAGCGCGATGAGCCCGCGCCGCTCCCAGTCGTGCCCGTACGCGCTCACGGCCCGCGTTTCGAGCTCCCCGACGAACGTGTTGGCGTCCCACAAGCGTTGCGCCGGGTCCTTGGTCAGTCCGTGCATGACCAGCGGATGAAGCGGCTCGGGAATCCCGTCCAAGGGGGGTGACTGACGAAGGTGCAGCGCTCGCAGGCCGTCCAGATCCCGGGCTTGGAACGGCTTGCGGCCGGATGTGCATTCGACGAAGACGCACGTGGCGGCATAGATGTCGGTGGCGGGGGATGCCGGCTGGCCGGTCCATTGCTCGGGGGCCATGTACGCCGGGGTTCCTGCGATTCCGCCTTGGCCTGTCAGGACGGCCACTCCGAAGTCGATGAGTTTGCTCGTCCCATCGTCCTGAACGAGGACGTTCCCAGGCTTGTAGTCCCGGTGGATGACGCCCACGGCATGCGCTGCTGCGAGCCCGAGTAACGATCCCTTGAGCATGAACAAGGCGGCTTCGGGAGCGAGTGGACCCTCATGGCTGTCGAGCACGGCGCGCAGGGATCGGCCAGGCACCACCTCCATGAGGATCGCCGAGCCTTGCGGCCCCTCGACGTAGCCGAGCAACCTTGCGACGTGTGGGTTCACTACCCGCTGCAGGAGCACCGCCTCTTGCCGGAACATCGCCTCTGAGCGTGGGTCGGCCTGCTGATCGAGTGTGAGGTACTTGATCGCTACCGGCCGGCGGTTGCCATCATGCTGAGCGAGGACGACGCGTCCCTGCGTCCCCGAGCCCAGCTCCTTGAGCTCGGTGTAGCCCGGAAGCCGCCATGGGCTCCGGTTCATCCGAACTTGCCGAGCTGCTTCTGGAGCACCGTAGAGGCTTGCTGGGCGATGGGCGCTGCCGAAACCTTCGGAGCGGTGCGCTGTGCGTACATGGTCGCTATGACGACGTTGCCGCGCGACGCGTAGTCATAGAAGACGTTGTAAACGTTGAACTTCGTGGCATCCGGTGGGTACACCTGCTGTTCGGTTCCCTGCAAGTGAGCCCAGGACTGGACGGCGGCGTCGGTGACCTTCCACGTGTCGTTGTGGGAGAAGATGGTGAAGTTGTCGGTCACCTTCTTCGGTGGGACGTGACGGCGCTTCACGCACTTGTTCGCCGCGTTGCTGAGGGCCGAGTACGCCGAGTTCGCGCTGGTGGCGTCGTCGTAGCGTGCGATCAACTGGGCGTACTGGAACTGATCAGCCCCGAGAGTGTCATTGACGAACTGGCGAGTCGTCAGTTGGGGTGACCCCGGCATCTTGAAGCCGGTCAATGAGCAGATAGGCACCTTGTCGAGCTTGAGTGGGTCCAGTACCACCTTGATCTCGTGGATGCCCTTCTTGATGTCGGTCGGCGCGAGGAGCGCGGCCTTGACCTGCTCTGTGGAAAAGGACGCGGGTGGACTTGTGGGCGGCGTGGTCGGAGCAGACGGAGTCGGGGCTGTCTTTTTGTGGGAGCCACCGCATCCGGTGAGGGAGAGTGCCGTGACCACCGTCATGCAGGCGGCCATCGTCGCGCCACGATGCCCAAAGCCCGTCGCCCCGATCATTGGCGGCTGCCAGTCTGGATCTCGGCGACGATCAGTGGGTTCTGGACCGATGTCATCGTCATGGCAGGGAGGTCGCCCCCAGGCTGGTCGCAGTCGGCGCCTGTACACGTCCAGTGGATGTTCCAGCTGATCGTTGCCGTGATCTGGTAGGCGCCGCTGCCGCTGTCGCCAGTGGAGGAACGCTGGTAGGTGTGACTGCACGTCGTGCCGTTGCTGCTGCCCGCGTCGTTGCAGATCATCTGTGGGTCGGCCGGGTCTCCGAGTTGCCACGTGACCTGGGCCGGAGTCGCCGTCGCCTGGACGGTCTGTCCTGGAACGGTCACCGGCGGGGTCTGGACGGTGACGAAGCCGCCCACCCAGAAGGCCGTCTTGACGCGAACGTAGGTCTTCCCCGACGGCGCCGTGTGGACGACCGGCACGGGGAGCTGCGCTCCGGCTGCGGCCTGCTGGGCGAGGGTCGCGGTGTTGATGTGGGCCGGTGGCGGGGCGCCGCCTCCGCCACCGTTGCCTGCGCCGGGTCCCAGATTGCCATTGGTGCCTGGGGCAACCGGGATGTCGCCCGTGCCGCCGCCTCCGCCCCCGCCCCCACCTCCGCCGGTTCCGCCCCCGCCACCGCCCCCGCCTCCGCCTCCGCCAGGGGAGTTGCGGTTGCAGCCGAAGCCGCCGTTGCTACCGGTGCCACAAGGGTCGGCCTTCGCTTGGGCGGGCATGAGGAGTGCGGCTGTGAGCGCGGCGACGCACAGGCTCGCTGTGCGGAGGGCCGGTCTGGCTGGTCCTGGCATGGGGGTTCCTTCCCTGCCCAACGCCCGGCGGGGGCGGCGCGGTGCGGCGTGCGGGGTCAGCATTGGTTGTCCTGGACGCTGTCGTAGACCTTCCAAACACTGTCGACGTACTTCAGGCCCGTTCGGTAGACGTATGCGCTGCCGGTTCGTCCGCCCAGGCGTTTGCCGGTCTTGGCTGAGTAGCGGTAGCCGACGAGGGTGCGCATGCAGTCGATGACGAAGACCTTGGCGCCGTCTTGGGAGCGGGCGTAGACGCGGGGGTTGGAGATGTTGACGAAGCGCCAGATCTCGCCCTTGGCCTTCGTCGCCTCGACGTCGTTGGTGACCTTGGTGAGGAGGGGGTCGGCGGCGACCTGGGCGAGGGGGGACGGGTCGTTGTTCGTGTAGACCTGCTGGTAGGTCTGCTGGAACTTGCGGTACGCCTGGATGACGGCGGCGTCGACTTGTTTCGGTGTCATCGTGCTCGGCAGGCCGGGGCCTGTGGGGGACGGCGGGAGACCCGAGGGCGGGGCGTTGTTCGCGTTGCCGAACTTGCCGTCCGGGTTGAAGCCGCCGTTGGCGTGGGATCCGCCGCATGCGGACGCGCACGTCAGGATCAGGAGGGCCGCGAGAGGGGCTCGGCCGGCGCGCTTACGGACGGCATGACCGATCCCCGCGGGGGACGAACGTACCGACCGGCTGTGCATCGCTATCCCTGGCCGCATTGCCGACAACGGGGCGGAGTACGCGCGAAAGCTTACAGAGGTGCATGTTGCGAGTGAAGAGTTCCGTTGCCGAAAGGTTCCGACGAGCCGCCCGGACGGGGGAGATCAACTCACGACGCGCGGGAGCGGGCGTGCCGTTCCGGGGTCGGACGGCACGCCCGTCGTCTCACTTGCGGAAGCGGTCGGTCGCTCGGACGAGCAGTTCGGCGGTGCCGGGCTCCGATCCGCCGTGGCCCGCGTTCTCGACGATGTGGTACTCGGCCTCCGGCCAGGCGCGGTGCAGCGCGAACGCGCCGGCCGGCGGGGTCTTCATGTCGTAGCGGCCGTTCACGATGACCGCGGGGATGTGCCGGATCTTGTCGATGCCGTCGAGTAGCTCGTCCTTCTCAAGGAAGCACTGCTGGCTGAAGTAGTGCTGGAGGATACGGCCGAACGCGATGAGCGTCGCGTCGTCCAGTTCGGGCGGCGGCACGGGCAGGAGGGTGTTCGCGGCGATCTCCCACGCGCCCCACGCGTGGGCGGCCGGGACGTGGACGGCCGGGTCCGGGTCGTTCAGGCGGCGGCCGTAGGCGGACGTGAGGTCGTCGCGCTCGGCGTCCGGGATGAAGTCGCGTAGGCGCGCGTAGTCTTCGGGGAAGAGGCGTCCGGCGCCATATGGTCCTGTGGCCCATGCGATGTCGGCTTCCTGGTCCGGCAGCCAGATGCCGCGCAGGACGATCTCGCTGACCGCGTCCGGGTACCGCTGGGCGTAGGCGAGCGCGAGCGTACTACCCCAGGATCCGCCGAACAGCAGCCACTTCTCGACACCGAGGTGCGCGCGGAGCGCCTCGATGTCGGCGATGAGGTGCGCGGTCGTGTTGACGGAGAGGTCGACGTTGACGTCCCCGGCGTGCGGACGGCTCTGCCCGCATCCCCGCTGGTCGAACAGGATGATCCGGTAGGCGTCCGGATCGAACCAGCGGCGCATGGACGGGAGCACCCCGCCGCCCGGGCCGCCGTGGATGAGGAGCGCCGGTTTACCTGCGGGGTTGCCGCACTCCTCCCAGTAGAGCTCCTGGCCGTCGCCGACCGGCAGCATGCCCTGGGTGTTCGGTTCGATGGGGGGATACATCGCACGTCCTAACGTCTGACGGCCATCTGAAGTTCGAAGAGATAACGCTTGGTGACACGTCCGGAGTGCCGATCTTCGATGAGGCGCTCGATACAGGTCAGGAGACCACGACGCGCGGACGGCGGGAGCGCGCGGTGGCCGGAGTAGGTGAGGAGGACGTCCAGGTACTCGGACGTCGTGTAAGCGATGTCGCGGGTCACGCGGCGGATGGACAGACGTTCGAAGTGCGTGTCCAGGTTGTAGTCGGTGGACGGGACATCCGAGGCGGCGGTGAGGCGCAGACCCGGCCGCGTTGCCGGATCGAAGCGCTCGTAACACTCCTGGACTTCAGCGAAGAAGGGCGACGTGCCGCCTTCGACGTGGTGCGTGGTGATGATCGCGAGGGAGCCGCCGTCATGACGCAGGGCTTCCGCGGCTTTTCGGGCGCGGACGGCCGGGTCGAGCCAGTGGAAGGACGACGCGGCGACGACGAGGTCGAAGGGGGCTGCCGGGAGCGTCCAGTCTTCGAAGGTCGTGTTGACGACCTCTACCTGCGGAAACGCGCTCAGGTTGCGGCGGGTCACGGCGGCGAGGTTCGCGCCCAGTTCGACGGCGGTGACCGAGCAGCCGCGTTCGGCGAGGGCGCGTGTCGCCTGACCCGTCCCGCATCCGATCTCCAGGACGCGGCATCCGGGACGCAGCGGAAGAGCGTCGACCAACGCGTCCGGATATGTCGGACGCGCCTTGTCGTAAAGCTCGGCGTCCTCGGTGAAGGTCGCGCGGAGGCGCTCACGGTCCATGCCCGCCATGATGGGGGAGCGGCGAACCGGCGCCTTGGACGAACTGCGCCGGCGATCGTGTCGGCCGGTTTCGGCCGTTGTCCTCCCGCGTGGCCCGGTGCCGTCCTCGCAGGGTGGGGTGTGGGCGTCACAGGGGTGCGGATGCCGTTGGCGGCCGTTCGGGCGCCAACGCGTGTGATCCTCGGCGCAAGGCGGTTAGACGCGTGGGGGGACGGGCGGGTTCGGCACTCTTCGTGTGGAAAACGACACGATCACGTGAGGCCAAAAGAACGTTATCGTCTGCGTGATTCGCTCATCCCCTTGTGTGAGGAGAGATGCAGATGCGAAGGTTCGCAACAGTGGTGATCACGTCCGGGGCGCTCGTGGCCGGGGTCGCCGGGACGGCCCTCCCGGCCGGCGCGACCACCTCGGCGGACGGTTTCGGCGTTGAGGCCACGACCGTCCAGCAGGGTTCGGTGACCGGGGCCGCCGCGCAGAAGATGGCGCGGGGCAAGGGACAGATGGTGCTGCCGCAGACGATGAAGGCGGCGGGCGGGGCGGTGCACGCGACGTCCTGCCGCTGGGTCGAGCGGACGCGGGGACGCAAGACGTCCAGGGGACGCTGGATCATCTACGTGAAGACCCGTCTGACCTGGTGCTACGACGGGCTGCATGTGAACTCGGCGCGGGTCAACCGATCCGCGTACACCTACAACAAGCGGACCTGGCGCCTGAAAGGCTGGCGGCAGCACTCGCTGACGCACGACAGCACCTGGGCGTCCGTCCTGGCGAAGAGCCAGTACACCTTCTACTACACGGGCAACGGCCGCTACTACCGTCCGTACGCCGACGTCATGGGTTCCTTCAACGGCGGCTACCACGTCTGGGCGGGCGGCTGATCCACCCCGGCGAACGCCCGCTGACGCCGAAGCATCAAGCGCCGAAGCGTCGGTGAGGCCGAGCGGCGAGCGCCCTGCCCGCGCACCCGGGCAGGGCGCTCGCGCATGCGCGCGCGGGTCAGGAGCGCGGCGCGTACATGATGACGGCGACGCCGGCGAGGCAGACCAGGGCGCCGATGACGTCGTAGCGGTCGGGACGGAAGCCGTCCATGACCATGCCCCAGGCCAGGGAGCCCGCGACGAAGACGCCGCCGTACGCGGCGAGGATCCGGCCGAAGTGGGCGTCCGGCTGGAGGGTGGCGACGAAGCCGTAGAGGCCGAGCGCGACGATGCCCGCGCCGATCCAGGCGGCGCCGCGGTGTTCGCGGACGCCCTGCCAGACCATCCACGCTCCGCCGATCTCGGCGACCGCGGCGAGGACGAACAGCAGCAGCGACCGCAGGACGTTCACGACGCGATCTTCCCACGCGCGCCGGTCACGGGCACGGGCACAAGCACGGGCACAAACACGGTCGCGGGCACAGGCACGGTCGCGGGCACGGGCACGGTCAGGAGGCGGTCTTGGAGAGGAAGCCGGAGAGAGCCTGCTCGTAGCCGGACGAGTCGACGTTCCACGCCTCGGTGTGGTCGGCGTTCGGCTCGGCGACCTGCGTGACCATCCCGGCCGGGGCCTTCCGCGCGAACTCCAGGGACGGGCCGTTGTCGACCGTGCCGTCCTGCCCGGCGGTGAACAGCAGGGTCGGGGTCTTCAGGCGGGGCGCGAACGGGCGCAGGTCCATGGCGCCGAGGTCGACGTCGTAACGCCAGGTCAGCATCCTCATCGCGACGTCGGTCTCGAGTGACGGCAGGCCGCGCGACGAGCCCTGCTTGTGGAGGGTGGACCGCCAGTCCAGGACGGGTGAGTCCAGGACGACGCCGCGGACGAACGACGGGTCCGGCGCGTGCTGCAGCGCGGACATCGCCATCCACCCGCCCATCGACCATCCGTACAGGACGACGCCCGTCGCGCCCTGCGAACGCGCGTAGGCGATCGCGGACGCGACGTCGTTCCACTCCTTCGAGCCGAGCAGGTTCCGGCCGTTCGCCCCGGGCGGCGCGCCCCGGTCGTTCCGGTAGGAGATCGACAGCATCGGCATGCCGCTGTCGTGGACGGTCTTCATCGCGCGGAACGTCTCGGCGCGGTCGGCGTTGTGGCCGTGGACGGCGATCACCCACGTGGAGTTCTTCGTCCGGCCGGGGACCAGCCACGCGGGCATCGCGCCGACCTGCGAGGGATAGGTGACATTCTGGAAGTCCAGGCCGAGCGCCTTCTTCGGGTCGCCGTGGTAGACCCAGTGGTCGAGGCCGACCGTCAGGCCCGGCTCCAGCTTTCCGGACGGCACGGAGAGCACCTTCCGGACGATCGTCCCGGTGTCCATCCCGGCGATCGACTCGCTCTTGCGGACGACCTCGCCGATGATCGCCCGGCCGCCGCCGTCCCGGAGGCCGATCGCCCATTCCAGGCCGAACACGCCGGGCCGGGTGGTGGCGTCCGTCCGGGGGAGGGTGACCGTGCCGTCCCCGACGGCGCGGACCCGCAGGTCATAGGTGCGTCCGTGGTCGACCTGGGTGGCGACGCCCGAAAAGTACCAGCCGATCGCGACCGACGCCGCGAACGCCAGGAGCAGGACGGCGGTCAGGCCGGACACCAGGAGTCGTCCCGGGCTGAGGGGCCTGCGGGCCGGTTTGGCGGGCTTCTTGGCGGCGGTCAGGACGCTTCGGAGGGGCACGCACCTGACGTTAACGGAGGTCACCGGATGCTGCGTCCTCCGTCCGCCACCCGGACGCGGCCGCCCGTCAGGGCCGGGTGTGGCGGAGTTCGTCGCGGGCGTCCATGAGGGCGAAGCCCAGGAGGTTCAGGCCGCGCCACTGGGACGGCCGCTTCGCCTGCGGCGCGTTCTCGTCGTAGCCGATGCCCCAGACGCGGTCCAGGGGGCTGGCCTCGACGAGGATCTTGCTACCCGTCGAGAGCAGGAAGTCGCGCAGGCCGGGGTCGGAGGCGAACTTGGCGACGCTGCCGCGCCGGACGATGTCGGACCGGTGCTCGACCCAGGCGGCCTCGTCGAAGCCGCGGACCTTCCGGCCGAGGGCCTTGGCGCGACCCGGCTGCGCGGTGGAGAGGATGTCGCGGACGGACGCCTCGTCCCCGAAGAGCCGCGCCTTCTCGCACATCATGAAGTGCTCGGCGGTCGGGTAGCGCACGCCGTCCACGGTGAACGGCGACGGGTACCACTGGCTCAGGCAGCCCTTCGGCTGCCTCCCTCCCCAGAACAGCACGAACTTCGGGAGTTTGCCGCGCTTCTCCAAATTGAGCAGTTCGTCCATGGTCACGCCCCGAGCTTGGCGGAGGCCGCGCCGCCGGCGCAATCGGAATAGACGAGCCCCCCGGCCGGAGATCCCGGCCGGGGGGGCTCGCCGACAGGACTAGAAGCGCAGCGGCTCCCGCGAGTCACGCGGGATGCGGCGCTGGCCCTGCGAGCTGTAGTCGGGCATGACCGCCGGGCAGCGCGCGCCCGCCGCCGGGCGCTTCCCGGACAGCACGAACGCGTCCACCGAGGTGCGGACGCAGCCGCTCAGCCCGTACAGGCCGTGGCCCGTGCCCTGGTAGGTCACCAGGGACGACGTCCTGACCTGCCGGTTCACGCCCTCCGCCCACGGGTAGACGGTCGCCGGGTCGGCGACGCCGCCGACGACCAGCACCGGCACGGACGGCGCGATCCGCACCGGACGCTGCCGGTCGGCCCCGCGCGGACGGCCCAGGCACGAGACGATCGCCTCGTAGCCGAGCGGGCTCGTCCCGAGGTGCGGGGCGGCCTTTCGGTTCGCCGCCCACACCGCGGCCAGGGCCTTGTGGTCGCGGACCGGGAACGTCCAGTCCGAGCACATGATCCCGGCGAACCGGCCGTCCGGGGACGCCTTGGCCCGCGGGCTCGACACCTTCCTGACCTTCTGCTTGGACAGGTAGGACAGCTCCTCGCTCAGCTCGTTCCACGCGATCGGGTCGTACATCGTCACGCGGACCATCTGGGCGATCCCGGCCGGGGTCAGCCGGATCTTGGACGAGTCGATGTCGTGCAGCGTCCCGGCGGAGGAGCGCTTCATCAGCCCGTCCAGCACCTTCCACGGGTCCTTCCCGCGGAGGGCGCAGAACTTCGACGTCGGGCACCACTTGGCGAACTGCGCGTACGCCGTCTCGAGGCCGCGCGACTCGTCCATGGAGAACCGCGTCGCGCCCGCGACGGTGTGGTCCATGGTGCCGTCGACGACCAGGGCCTTGAGACGGCCCGGGTACAGCTCGGCGTACCGCTGCCCGAGCCAGGTGCCGTACGAGACGCCGTAGTAGGTGATCTTCTTCTCGCCGAGCGCCGCGCGGACGGCGTCCATGTCGCGCGCGTGGTCGGTGGCGCCCATGTGGTCGTACACGGGGCCGGTGTACTTGCGGCACGCCTTGTACAGCGCGCGCTGGTAGGACTTGAGCTTCGCGAACTCGGCCTGGTTCTTCGGGTACAGCGCCGGGGCCTTGCCGAGCTTCCCGCACTTGACGGGATGGCTGGCGCCGACGCCGCGCGGGTCGAACCCGACGATGTCGTAGCGCTTGCGCACCTCACGGGACAGCCCGGCGCGGTCGAGCACGAAGTCGATGCTCGACCCGCCCGGACCGCCCGGGTTCACGAAGATCGTCCCGAGGCGGTGCTTCGGGTCGGTGGCCTTCGCCCGTGCCACGGCGAGCTTGACCTTGCCGAGCTTGGGGTGGGCCCTGTCGATGGGAACGGACAGTGTGCCGCACTGCGCGGAGTGGTCGTCCGCACAGCGCTTCCAGGTGATCTTGGCGGGGGACGCGGCCTGCGCCGGCGTGGACACCAGCGGAACCGCCGCCACCAGGGCGGCGGCCGTCGCGGCGAATCCCGCCGTGCGGCCCATAAGGGTCACGGAAAGGGACTCCTGTGGATGGGGGGTCTGCGGGGACGCGAAGATGATCTCGGCGGGAGATCACGATTGGGTCATGTTCCGAACGCGGAATACCGACTCACCCCCGCCACGAAACCACGGAGCCCCCGCCGGCCGAGCGCCCGGCGAGGGCTCCGTCACCTGGACGTCAGTCCCCATCGGGACGGACGCCAGGCCCACATCGGGACATCAGCCCTGGATCGCCTTGTAGAGCTTGATCGCGGCGGACCCGAGGTACGGCGAGTTCATCTGGAGCGTCTTGGTCATGTGCGTGCTGTTGACGCCCGAGACCCGCCCGATGCCGTTGCTCTTCATCCCGTACAGCCACGGCCCACCGCTCGCGCCCGGGCCCATGCTGCACCACATGCCGAGGGCGCCGGACGGGTACTTGGACGCGAAGCTCGTCCCGGAGCAGTACCAGAGCTGCTCGATGCCGAGGTGCTTGCCGGAGGGCATCGCGTGGTCCGGGTAGCCGAACGACGTGAACTTGTACGTGCGGTGCTTGTAACCGAAGCTCACGCCCTGCGCGCCCGTCACCGACTGGATCGCGGTCTTGCCGTGCTTCTTCACGGTGAACGCGGCGAAGTCGTAGCGCAGGTCGCGGTTGTTCGCCCACGGCGCCATGACCCGGATCTTGTCCAGGTACCAGGTGCCGAGGCTCTTGCCCTTGTTGTAGTCGGGCTGGAAGCCGTAGTAGCGGTAGAACCCGCTGTTGCCGCCCTGGCCCTTGTGGACGCAGTGCCCGGCCGTCCACACCGTCGACTTGTTGTGCGAGGTGATGATGGTGGCGGTGCAGTAGTAGCCGGTCCTGCCGTCGTCGGTGGCGACGAGGCGCCCGATCGTGCGGGCGGGGGCCTTGCCGTGCCGCGACCAGACCTTGGCGGTGGAGCTGGCGGCGGTGACGTTGCCCTGCGCCGCGAGCGCGTCGGGGGTGTTCTCGGGGAGCGAGCCGTCGAGGCTGAGCGCCTTGGCGTCCGCCGCGTCCGCCTGCATGCCGCCGGCCTGCGCCGCGGGCTCCGGCATCGGCTTCAGCTTCATCTTGGACGGGTCGAAGTTCGCCTGCGCCGACATGCCGGAGCCGAAGTCCTTGGAGACGATGGCCGGCCCGGCCGGGGACTGCGCCGAGACCTTCCCGGCGTCGTGAGTGGTGGAGCCGGCGGCGGCGTAGACCACCCCGCCGCCGAGGACGAGCGCGCCCGCGGCGCCGCCCGCGATGAGGAGTCGGGTCTGGGAGAGACGCACCAACTGGCCTTTCCGTTGAGGGATTCGGTAACAGCCGTGATGAAAGCCCCAAGCCAAGCGACTTGGGGCGCGTGCGTCAAATTACGCTAAGTGCGACAGACGTGATGAATAACCGTGAAGCTAATGTGACGCTTACCTTTCGCCCGATGAGGACAGGGGAATGCCGAACGCCGTGCGGTCGGTGGTGATGAGGGTGGTGAGCAGGGCGGCCAAGGTGGCTGCGACCTGGGCGGTCGTCGACTCGGGGACGTCGCGGGGGCTCTCGAAGGCTTGGTGGACGGTTCTCGCCAGGAGGGCCGCCTGCTGGGTGGGGGGATCGGCGGCGGGGGTGGGGCCGGGTGCGGAGGAAGCCCTCGGAGGTGGCCTGGTAGGCGTGGCCGGTCTCGGCCGCGGTGAGGTCGTCGCGGAGCATGCCGCGGTGTCCTGGGTGCGGGGCAGGTCGTCTCGGGCCGCGGCGGCGGTCTAGCCGCCGGTTCGGGTCTGGATCTCCTGGACGGTCAGGTGCGTCGAGCCGGACGCCGGGAACGTGCCGTAGGAGCCGCCTCGGGAGTCGCAGGATCCGGCGCACGACCAGGTCACCGCGTAGTAAACGGTGGCGGTCACCGTGAAGGACCCGGAGCGGCGGAAGGCGTGGGCGCAGCCGGACGGCGGGCCGCCCCGGCGGTACGGGGTGCCCGGCCCGTCGCACGTGATCGTCGCGTCGCCGAGCGACCACTCGACGCGCTGCGGCGTCCCGACCACGGTGACGGTCTGGCCGTCCAGGGCGGCCCGGGCCCGCTGCGGACGCCACGTGGACGCGTCGACCCACAGGTACGTCGGCAGCGACACCCACGAGCGCCCCGACGGGTTGGTGTGCGGGACGGGCGGCGGGAGCGCGAACGCGGCCCACGCCATCGCGGCGACGTCGGCGGTCGACGTCCGGTCGGGTTCGCCGGGGAGCGTGAAGCAGTGGTCGGCGCCGCCGGTCACCTGGCACATCGGCTTGATCTTGAGGGCGTGCGCGGTCGCGTTCGCGGGAGAGCCCGCCGGGACGGCCGTGACCGCGCCGATCGAGCAGCCCCAGTCCGCCGGAGTGGCGCAGCCGCTCACCAGCGCCCAGGCGAGAAGGGGCGCGGTCAGCATCGGGAGTCCTTCGGCGTGGCGATCGACGCGACCTTCCAGACGCCGCCGGCACGGCTGAGCGTGGCGTACAGCAGGTAGCGGCGGGGAGCGGGCACGCCGCCCACGCGCTTCCCGGTGTCGCGGCGGAACGTGTACGGGCCCGCCGCGGCCATGCAGTCGACGACCACCGCCGACCCCGCCCGGACGGAGGCCGCCCGGGGGTGCGGGGCGGCGTGTCCCCGGCGGACGATCCCGGCGCGGGCGTCGGCGGCGATCTCGTCCCGGAGACGCCCGGCCTCCACGCCGGTCGCGACGTCCGGCACCTGGGACGCGTCGCCTGTCGCCAGCGCCCGCTCGACGACTTGATGGAAGCGGCGGTACCGGAGCAGGACGGCCGTCCGGGCGGCGACGGCGGGCGGTGCGAGGGAGGCCGGGGCGGCGGCGGCCCGGTTCGGGAACACGCCGGACGGGTCCAGGGATCCCTGGGAGACCTCGGCCGTGTGCGTGCAGGCCGCGGCGGACAGGCACACGGCGGTCAGGCACACGGCGGACCGGCACAGCGTGAGCGCGGCGGCCGGCCTGCCTCGCATCGAGTCCTCCTCAGGTGTCGGACTCGCAGGCTAACGGCGTGATCGGGCGAGGCGCCGGAGCTCCGGAGAACGTCCCGGAGGGCCCCTGTCGCGGCGGAATCAGGCGGTTCGGCCGATGTCCGCGACGACGTTCAGGCCGAGGAGCAGGTCCAGGTGGACGAAGGTCTCCAGCTTCGAGCCCGGGGGGATCGCCTCGTCCGCCGCGACCCGGTCGAGGACGTCCAGCGCGGTGGGGGCGTCCAGGTCGTCGGCCAGCGCGGTCTCGGCCTCGGTGACCGACGGGCGGTGCAGCGGACGGCCCGGGGCGTTCGCCCAGCCCGCCACGTCCGCGCGCCATCCCGCCAGGCGGGACGCTGCGGCGTCGGCGTTCAAGACGAGCGGCTCGCGGTAAGGGACCGCCAGGAACGCCAGGCGCACGGCCAGGGGATCGGCGTCGGACGACCCGGATACGGGCGGCACCACGAGCGTCAGCGCGTTCGCCTCGTGTGCGCGCGGGGAGACGTAGACGTCGGCGTCGGACGGGACCTCGGGATACAGGGGAGCGACGCCGTAGTCGGAGGCGTTCTCGTGCGCGGCGCCCGACAGCAGGACGGTCCGCCTGCCGCGTTCGGCGACGCGGCGGAGGAGATCGGCGACGACCAGCGCGCGGAGGTCGGCGCCGTCCAGGAGATGGACGCGCAGCACCTCCCCGCGAGGCAGACCTTCGAGCCGTCCGGTGCGAGGGTCGTGCAGGCGCAGCATGCTTCGGAGCCTAAGCGATGCCCCCGGATCCGGAACGCACCGGAGGCCCCACGCGGCGGTACTACGGGAGCGGGGTCGAGCCGTCCGGCTTGCGGACGGCCGCGAAGCGCAGCCGGACGTAGTCGGCGACCCAGCCGGACTCGCGGCGCAGCGCCGGGGCGGCCAGCTCGTTCACCCGGGTCAGCAGCGGCTCGACCAGCTCGGGCGGGACGTCGATGAGCGCGCTCGGGGCGTAGATGCGGATCCAGTCGGCCGCGCCGTCCGGGCACTCGGTCATCCGGGACGGGCGGTCGGCGTGCTCGAGCAGCCGGATCGTGAACCCGCCGTCCTCCAGGCGCGCCGCGTACTCGGCGGGCGTCGGGAAGTACCAGGGCAGCTCGGGCTCGCCGAGGCCGAACACGCGCCACGCGGTCTGCATCGCGGCGATCAGCTCGGCGCAGTTCCCGGCGCCGCCGAGCTCGCCGACGAACCGTCCGCCGGGGCGCAGCGCGCCGTGGACGCGGGCGATCACCGCGTCCGGGTCGCGGGTCATCCAGTGCAGGGCCGCGTTGGAGGCGACCGCGTCGAACGGCTCGCTGGTGCTGAAGTCGTGCGCGTCGCCGATCGTGAACGACAGGCCCGGGTTGAGCGTGGAGGCCCGGGCGACCATCTCCGGCGCGCCGTCGATGCCCAGCACCTCGGCCCCGCGCTCGGCGATCTCCGCGCTGAACGTGCCGGTCCCGCAGCCCAGGTCGATGATCTTCTCGCCGGGTTGCGGGTCGAGCAGGTCGACCAGCGGGGCGCCGTGTGCGGAGACGTACCCGAAGGCTGAGTCGTACGTCGACACGGACCAGTTCACTTTCGCAATTTATCGGACTTACCACTCGGTCCGGGCGCTCGCCCCCGTCCGCGCGGCCATATCGTGACGAGAACGAGCGAGGAGGGTGACGGATCGGTGGAGCAGCAGCGGACACGGGGAGAGGTCCGGATCGTCGGGGCCGAGCGGCCGGGCGGACTGGAACTGCGGACGGCGGGCCTGGCGGCGCGCGGCATGACGGAACTGCGGGTCACGGGCCTCGCCTGGTATCTGGGGTCCGGCTGGTCGCAGGTGCTGGGGGAGCTGGTGCGGCGGATCGCGGCCGCCGGGCCGGGGCATCCGACGACGTTCGACCTCGGCGAGGAGGGGGACGTCACGATCAACCTGGTGCCGGACGGCGACTTCCTCGCCCCGCACCCGCCGCCCGGGGTGTCGCTGAGCGTGGCCGACTGGCGGCGGGACGTCGTCGACCGCCTGTTCCCCACGGCGTCGTCCTGACCCGCGTCCTCCTGACCCGCGTCCTCCTGGCGCGTGTCGTCCTGACCCGCGTCGTCCCGGGGCGCGTCCGCCGCCGGAGCCAGGCCCCGCCGCGTCCCCCGAAGCGAGTCGCGTTCTAGAATCTGCTTCCATTTCGCGTGAAGGGACGGCCGGGTGACGTACACCGAGATCGAGTACGAGGTGCGGGACGGGATCGCCACGATCACCCTGAACCGGCCGCACCGGATGAACGCCTACACGCCCACGATGCGCGCCGAGACGCTCGACGCGTTCGACCGGATCGACGCCGACGACGACGTCCGCGTGGTCGTCGTGACCGGCGCGGGCAGGGCGTTCTGCGCCGGGGCCGACCTCGGTGGTGGGGGCGACACGTTCAACAAGGACAAGTCCCACGACATGTTCGCGGGCGAGGACGACCTCCTGGAGGACGGCACTCCGCGCGACGGCGGCGGCACGGTCGCGCTGCGCATCGCACGCTGCCTCAAGCCCGTGATCGGCGCGTTCAACGGCGCGGCCGTCGGCGTCGGGGTGACGATGACGCTGCCCATGGACATCCGGCTGGCCAGCGAGAACGCCAAGTTCGGGTTCGTGTTCGCGCGGCGCGGGATCGTCACGGAGGCGGCCTCGTCCTGGTTCCTGCCGCGGCTCGTCGGGATCGCGCAGGCCATGGAGTGGGCCGCGACCGGGCGCGTGTTCGACGCTCAGGAGGCCCTCGCGGGCGGCCTGGTCTCCCGCCTGTACGCGCCGGACGAGCTGCTGCCCGCCGCCTACGACCTCGCCCGCGAGATCGCGGGCAACACCTCGGCGGTCTCGGTCGCGGCGATCCGGCGGCTGATGTGGTCGGGGCTGTCGGCGCCGTCCCCGTGGGACGCGCACGTCAACGACTCGCGGCTCATGGCCGCGCTCGGCGCCGCCCCGGACGCTGCCGAGGGCGTCACGTCCTTCCTGGAGAAGCGGCCCGCCGCGTTCCCGATGCGGGTCAGCGCGGACCTGCCCGCCGAGGTCCCCGACTGGCCGCTGCGCTGACCGTCCCGCCGCGCTGACCTGTCCCCTGCGCTGACCTGCCCGCCGTGCTGACCTGCCCGCCGTGCTGACCTGGCCGTCCCGGGCGACCTGGGGGTTTTGCCGATTCTGGACGGGATCCTCGGCGACACGTGGGCCGTTCGGGGGCACGCCAGCAGGGTAGGCGGGTCCAGAGGGCGGAGGTGCGCACGATGCGGGTCACACCGATGGCGGGCATCGCCATGGCCGGGGTGCTGTCCGGGACGCTCGCGGCCTGCGGGTCCGTCCACTCCGGCGAACTCAGGCAGCAGGCCGCGGCCGTGAAGGGACGCGCGGCCACGCCCACGCCGAGTCCCACGCCCACCGCGCCGCCCCCGCGGACCGTCGACTGCGTCCACCTGAAGTGCGTGGCGCTGACCTTCGACGACGGGCCCGGACCGTACACGGACCACCTGCTGGACGTCCTGAAGGGCGCCGGGGCTCGGGCGACGTTCTTCCTGCTCGGGGAGAACGTCGGCGGGCATCAGGCGGAGGTCCGGCGGATGGTCCTCGAAGGGCACCAGATCGGCAACCACAGCTGGTCGCACCCGCAGCTCACGGGGCTGTCGAGCGCGGCCGTCCGGTCGCAGGTCCAGCGGACGCAGAAGGCGATCACCGAGGCGTCCGGCGGGGTGGCGCCGACGCTGTTCCGCCCGCCCTACGGCGCGACGAACGCCCGGGTAGGCAAGGCCGTCGGGATGCCGGAGATCGTCTGGGACGTCGACAGCCTCGACTGGCGGTACCGCAACGTGGCCCGGAACGTCCGGGTCGGGACGCGGGAGCCGAAGAAGGGCAGCGTCGTGCTGTTCCACGACATCCACAAGACGACCGTGCAGGCGATCCCGCGCGTCCTCGCGGGGTTGCAGAAGCGCGGGTTCACCTTCGTCACGGTCGGCGAGCTGACCGCGGGACGGACGCTCGCCGCGGGCCACACGTTCCCCGCCTGGTCATAGGTCGAGTTCCGGTTTGAGCTGGGACATCCGCCAGCGGCGGCGCAGCGCGACCACCCCGGCGAGCAGGGCGAGCGCGGCGGCCAGGTAGAGCGCCAGGACGCCCGCGTCGCGCAGCGCGCGGCTCGCGAGGCCGCCGGAGATCGTCGTCCGCAGCGGCTCGACCAGGTACGTCATCGGGATGACCTCGTGGAGCGCCCGGAACGGCTGCGGGAGCGTCTCCACCGGATACAGGCCGCCGCACGACACCAGCTGCGTGATCAGCAGGACGAGCGCCACCGCGTCCGCCACGGCGCCGAGCGCCACCCGCAGGACCTGCACGATCGCGCCGAACGTGGCGACGCCGAGGGCCATCAGGCCGAGCGTCCCGGCCGTGGAGACGGGATCCAGGCCGAGGCCGACGTCCAGGATGAGGAACAGCACGAGCGCCGCGACCAGCCCGACCGCCAGGACCGGCAGGAACGCGGCGAACGCGACCGTCCCGGCGCCGAGGCGGGAGACCAGCAGCCGTCCCGACACCGGCCTGAGCAGCAGGAACGCGACGATGCCGAACACCCAGAGCCCGATCGCGATGAAGAACGGCGCGAGCCCGCGCCCGTAGACCCGGGCCGGATGGGCGTTGGACGTGCCGACGTCGACCGGGTTCGCGAAGTTCTCGGCCGCGCGGTGCAGGTCGCCGTTCTGGATCACCGGGATCTGGTCCCGCGCGGACGCCAGCCCGGACGCCAGCTTCGCCGCACCCTCCTTGAGCTGCGCGTTCCCCGCGTCCAGCTGCTGCGCCCCGGACAGCAGGCGGCCGTTGCCGTCGTCCAGTCGCCGGGCGCCGGACAGCAGCGCGCCGGAGCCGGACCGGAGCTGCCGTGCGCCCGCGAGCAGGGGCGTCACGCCGTTGTCGAGCTGCCGCGCGCCGGTCGCGACGGCCGCCGCGCCCTGGTCGAGCGTCCGGAGCCCGGACGCGCCCTCCAGCAGCTTCGACCGCAGCGCCGGGACGACCTGCTGGAGGCCGCGCGCGTCCGAGGCGAGGCCCACGGCGACGGCGTTGACGTGGGCCGTCGACCGGGCGAGGTCGGCGGTCCGTTCCGAGAGGAGGTCGGCCTCGCCGAGCAGCTTCCGCAGGACGGGGTCGTTCGCGGAGATCCGGTAGCGGGCGGCGAGCCGGTGCAGCCTGCCCGGAAGCGTCGCGTCGAGCCCTCGGGCGATGTCCAGGGCGGTCCAGTAGCCGTAGGAGCGGGCGAGGGCCGGGAAGCGGGACGCCAGGCGGCGCAGACGCTGCTCGGCCGTGCCGTCCACGGCCTTGAACGACGCCAGGAGCCCGCGGAACTGCCGGCTCCGCGCGATCCGGCGGTCGCGGGAGGCCAGCGAGCGCAGCCACTCGGAGATTGCTCTGGTGTCCTTGGCGAGCCGCTGCCCGAGGACGGACGCCGTCGACGTCAGCCGCGCCGCCTCCGCGGTCACCGCCGTCGCCCTGTCCGCCAGGGGCGCCAGCCCGGCGGCGGCGAGCTCGGCCAGCGGGACGGCCGTGGCCGCCAGGTCGTGGACGCCCCCGGCGACCTGCTCCGCTCCCGGCGCGAGCTTCGAGGACCCGGCCTTGAGCTGCGCCAGGCCGTTCGCGAGCTGCGCGGTCCCCGTGCTCGCCTGGCCGAGCCCGGAGGCGAGCGCGGCGCTGCCCTGCTTGGCCGCGCCCAGGCCGCTCACGAGCTGCGCCGACCCGTCCTTGGCGCTGGTCAGGCCCGAACCGAGCTGGGCCGCGCCGTCCGCCGCGTCCGAGATCCCGCTGTGCAGCTGCGACAGCCGCCCGAACGCCGCCTCGAAGTACGCGCTGATCGCCGCCGCCGAGATCTTCCGCTCCAGCTCGGACTGGACGGTCTTGGCCATGACCCCCACGAGGTAGTTGTTCGCGTCGTCGAGCCGGATCGACATCGCGGCCTTCTCCGGCATTCCCGTCGCGCCGCTGGTCAGCCGGGAGCTGAAGTCCGGCGGGACGGTGATCACGGCGTAGTAGCGGCCGTGCGCCAGGCCGTGCGCGGCGTTCCGGGCGCCCACGAAGTGCCAGCCGAGCAGCCGGTCCCGCCGGAGCTCCGACACGAAGTCCGCGCCCGCGTCGATCGTCCGCCCCTCGGCCTGGACGGCCCGGTCCTCGTTCACCACCGCCACCGGCACCCGGGACAGCCGGTTGTAGGGGTTCCAGTTGGACCACAGGTAGATCCCGCCGTAGATCGTCGGGACGATCACCACGAACGCCAGGGCGAGCCGCTGGAGCGCCGTCCGGAAGCGCAGCAGCTCGAAGGGCGCGAGGCGGAGCGCGCGCATCAGGCGCCGCCCCCGAGGTGGGCGAACACGTCCGCGAGGCCGTGCGCCGGGGACGCGTCGACGACCGTCGCGACCACGGCCGGCCCGGTCCCGGCGGCGCGGCGGACGGCCGCCCACAGCGCGACCTGCTCGGCGGCGTCCGCGCCCCGGTCCAGGTCGTCCAGGACGATCACCGGGGCGTTCTCGAGCAGCGCGAGGGCGAGCGCGAGCCGCGTCACCTGGGCGTCCGGCAGGTCCCGGACGAGCTCGTGGTCGTCCGCGCGGAGGCCGGTGAGCTCACGGGCGTCCCCGAAGTCCCGGACCCCACCCGCGCCGCGCTCACCGTCCGCACCGTCCGGGCCGTGCTCGCCGTCCGGGCTCTCCGCGCCGTCAGCGCCGTCAATGCCGTCAGCGCCGTCAGCGCCGTCAGCGCCGTCAGCGCCGTCTGTGCCGTCTGTGCCGCCCGGGGCGTGTGCGCCGCGCAGGGTCAGCAGGCGTTCGGCGACGTGCTGGCCGACGCGCAGTTCGGGTTCGGGCCCGGCCGCGCCCGCCGCCCGCGCGACGGCGACCAGGGCCCGGATCCGCGCCGCGTCCGAGGTGCCCGCGACCACCAGCCCGCCCGCCGACGGGCGCATCCGCCCGGCCAGCGTGAGCAGCAGCGACGTCCGCCCGCTGCCGCCGGGACCGGCGACCGCGACGACCTGTCCGGGCCCGGCCTCCAGCGTCACCCCGGAGAACACCGGGCCCCGGCGCGTCCGCGCGCCGAGCCCCTCGGCCGCGACCACAGCTTTCATATCGACCCCCCGGAGACACCTTCCGGAGGGCGTGCCGCGCCCGGTCCGCCGAACCGGCGGGACGGCCGCGATCTTCACCGAACCTTTGCCCGGGGCGGCCCGGGAGGCTAGTCGGAGCGGGGACGGCGCTTGGGCGGAGGAGCGGGCGGGACGACCTTGCCCGCGACGACGATGCCCTCGGGGACGTCCACCAGTTCGCCGTTCCGGCGGCGCACCTCGAGCACGCCGCCGGACCAGGATTCGAGCACCCCGACCACGTCGCTGTACTCTCCCGTTGGCAGACGGCGGCGCAGCGAGACTCGCTCGCCGACGTCGGCCGGTGTGACGGAGACCACCAGCCGCGCGCCGATACGCCCTGACATGTGCGACCCCCATGTCGAATCGACCGTGCGGTGATGGCAATACTATTCACAGCGAGCTTGCGGTGAGCCGTGACGTGCGGCGGGGCCGGTAACCCGAGAGGAGTCACTCACGTGACCTACGTCATTGCGCAGCCCTGCGTGGACCTGCTCGACAAGGCATGCATCGAAGAGTGCCCGGTCGACTGCATCTACGAGGGCAAGCGGATGCTCTACATCCACCCCGACGAGTGCGTTGACTGCGGCGCCTGTGAGCCGGTCTGCCCGGTGGAGGCCATCTACTACGAGGATGACACCCCCGAGCAGTGGAAGGACTTCTACAAGGTCAACGTGGAGTTCTTCGACGACCTCGGCTCCCCGGGCGGCGCCTCGAAGGTCGGCAAGATCGAGAAGGACCACCCGATCGTCGCCGCGCTGCCCCCGCAGTCGACGGAGGAGTGACGGCCGCCGGGGCCGTCCCCGGTTCGGTTTGAGTCGTCGGGCCGTGACCTCCCAGGAGGTCACGGCCCTTTTTTCGCCACCGAGTGACAGGAGGGGCGGGAGTTGCTGCCGCTGCCGGATTTTCCGTGGGATCGCCTGGCCCCCTACAAGAAGCGCGCGGCCGCGCATCCGGACGGGATCGTGGACCTCTCGGTCGGCACGCCGGTCGACCCCACCCCCGAACCGGTCCGTGAGGCGCTGCGCGCCGCGGCCGACGCCCCGGGCTATCCGCAGACCTACGGGACGCCGGAGCTGCGCGAGTCCGTCGCGGGCTGGATGCGCCGCCGCCTCGGCGTGGCCGACGCCAACCCCGACGCCGTGCTCCCGGTCGTCGGCACCAAGGAACTGGTCGCCTGGCTGCCGACGCTGCTCGGCCTCGGCCCGGGCGACAAGGTCGCCTTCCCGGAGCTCGCGTACCCGACCTACGACGTCGGCGCGCGGCTGGCGGGCGCCGGCTCCGTCGCGACCGACTCGCTGCTGGCCCTCGGCCCGGAGACGCCGAAGCTGGTCTGGGTGAACTCGCCGTCCAACCCGACCGGCAAGGTGCTGCCCGTCGACCACCTGCGCAAGGTCGTCGCGTGGGCGCGCGAGCGGGGCGCGGTCGTCGCCAGCGACGAGTGCTACGTCGAGTTCGGCTGGGACGAGGCGAAGCAGCCGGTCTCGATCCTGCACCCGGACGTCTGCGAGGGCTCCCACAAGGGGCTGCTCGTGGTGAACTCGCTGTCCAAGCGGTCCAACCTCGCCGGGTACCGCGCCGGGTTCGTCAGCGGCGACCTCGACCTGGTCCGGCGGCTGCTGGAGGTCCGCAAGCACGCGGGGATGATCGTCCCGGCGCCGGTGCAGGCCGCGATGCGCGCCGCGTTCGACGACGACGAGCACGTCCGCGAGCAGTACGCCCGCTACGCCCGCCGCCGGACGGCGCTGCGCGCGGCGTTCGAGGGGCACGGCTTCCGCATCGACCACTCCGAGGCGTCCCTGTACCTGTGGGCGACGCGGGACGAGTCGTGCTGGGACACCGTCGACCACCTCGCGGGTCTCGGCGTCCTCGTCGGCCCGGGCGACTTCTACGGCCCGGCCGGGGGGAAGCACATCCGGGTGGCGTTCACCGCCACCGACGAGCGCGTCGAGGCCGCCACCGCCCGCCTCTGACCCTTCCCGGGGCCCGCCACCGCAGGGTGGCGGGCCTTTCGCGTTCCAGGTGCATTGGCGTAGGTCACAGGCGTCCTGCCTGGGGCGACGGACGGGCCCTGCGCTACATTGAGGGCAGGTCAGTACGCACTTACACGCGAGGAGTCCCCGCGCATGGCACGCGACGTCTTCACCGAGGAGCACGAGTCCTTCCGGGACATGGTGAGGTCCTTCATCGCGAAGGAGATCGAGCCGCACCACGCGCAGTGGGAGAAGGACGAGATCGTCTCCCGGGAGGTGTGGCTCGCCGCCGGACGGCAGGGCCTGCTCGGCATCGAGATGCCCGAGGAGTACGGCGGCGGGGGCGAGTCCGACTACCGCTACTACGCCGTCCTCAACGAGGAGCTGGCGCGGGCGGGCGCGTCCGGGCCGGGCTTCTCGGTGCACAACGACGTCGTCGGCGGCTACCTGGTGCAGCTGCTGAACGACGAGCAGAAGGCGCGCTGGCTGCCCGGCTACTGCTCCGGCGAGCTGATCACCGCGATCGCGATGACCGAGCCCGCCGCCGGGTCCGACCTCCAGGGCATGAGGACCACCGCCGTCCTCGACGGCGACGACTACGTCCTCAACGGGCAGAAGACCTTCATCACCAACGGCATCCTGTCCGACCTGGTGATCGTCGCGGCGAAGACCGACCCGTCCGCCGGGGCGCACGGCGTCTCGCTGCTCATGGTCGAGCGCGGCATGGACGGCTTCGAGCGCGGCCGCAACCTCGACAAGATCGGCATGCACGCCCAGGACACCGCCGAGCTGTTCTTCGACAACGTCCGCGTGCCGAAGGCGAACCTCCTCGGCGAGGAGGGCCTGGGCTTCATCTACCTCATGCAGAACCTCGCCCGCGAGCGCCTCTGCATCGCCGTGTCCGCCGTCGCGGGCGCGCAGGCCGCGTTCGACATGACGCTCGAGTACTGCAGGAACCGCGAGGCGTTCGGGCGTCCGATCGGCAGGTTCCAGCACAACCGGTTCACGCTCGCCGAGATGAAGACCGAGATCACCGTGAGCCGCGCGTTCCTCGACCAGTGCCTCACCAAGGAGGTCCGCGGCGAGCTGGACGCCGAGGAGGCGTCCATGGCCAAGTACTGGACGACCGAGATGCTCAAGACCGTCGTCGACCGCTGCCTCCAGCTGCACGGCGGCTACGGCTACATGAACGAGTACCCGATCGCCAAGGCCTACCAGGACGTCCGCATCCAGACCATCTTCGGCGGCACCACCGAGATCATGAAGGAGATCATCGGCCGCGGCCTCGGCATCTGACCCTCGTCCGGGTGCGCCTGCGCGCGGTGGCCGGTCTCCGCCAGGTCGGGCGGTGACGCAACCGCCCGGCGGTCCGGTACGTCCTACCTCCTGAGTGGGCGGTTTGTCGGCCGAGGGGTGTGCATGGCGTTGTTCGAGCGGATCCGAGGCGAACTGGTCGATGTCGTGGAGTGGCTCGACGACAGCCGCGACACGCTCGTGTGGCGGTTCCCGCGCCGCAACAACGAGATCAAGATGGGCGCCCGGCTGGTCGTCCGGGAGTCGCAGACCGCCGTGTTCGTCAACGAGGGCGTGATCGCGGACCACTTCGGGCCGGGCACGTACACGCTGGAGACCAGGAACCTGCCCGTGCTGTCCACGCTGAAGGGGTGGAAGCACGGGTTCCAGTCGCCGTTCAAGGCCGAGGTGTACTTCGTCAGCTCGCGGCAGTTCACCGAACTGAAGTGGGGGACGCAGAACCCGGTCCTGGTGCGGGACGCCGAGTTCGGCGCCGTCCGCGTGCGGGCGTTCGGCGGGTTCGCGGTGCGCGTCGTGGACGCGCCGCTCCTGCTGCGCGAGCTCGCCGGGACCGACCCGAAGTTCCGCACCGACGAGGTCGCCGGGTACCTGCGGCAGCAGGTGGTCGGACGGCTCGCCGGGGCGCTCGCGGGGGCCGCGTCCGAGACGCCGGTGCTCGACCTCGCGACGCACCAGCAGGCGATCGGGGACCGGCTCGCCGCCGTCCTGACCACCGACCTCTCCGGGGTCGGGATCGCCGTGCCCCGGTTCGTCATCGAGAACATCTCGCTGCCGCCCGAGGTGGAGGAGGCGCTCGACAAGCGCACGTCCATGGGCGTCGTCGGCGACCTCGGGAACTACGCGCGGTTCCAGGCGGCGAACGCGCTGGAGGACGCCGCGAACAACCCGGGCGGCGGGGGCGAGGGCATCGGGCTCGGCCTGGGGATCGCGGCCGGGCAGCAGATGGCCAACGCCCTCAACCCCCAACCGCAGCCCACGCAACAGCCGCAGGCGGCGGGGCCGCCGCCGCTGCCGCCTCGGGATCAGTGGTACCTGGGCGTGGACGGCGAGCGGCGGGGGCCGTTCGACCTCGCGGACCTCGGGGGACAGGGCGTCACGGCGTCCACGCTGGTGTGGAAGGCCGGGATGGAGCAGTGGACGCCCGCGCGGGACGTGCCCGAGCTGGCGCGCCTGCTGGGCGGCACCCCGCCGCCGCTTCCCCCGGCATGACGGCGGCCTGCGAGGGCTGCGGGGCCGCGACCGAGTACGCGCCGGGGACGAACGTCCTGCGGTGCCCGTACTGCGGGACGGAGCGCCCGCTGCCCGCACCGGACCGTCCGGTGATGGAGCACTCCTTCGACGCGCTGGTCGGCGGGCCGCGCGCGCCCGCCCGGGACTTCGCGCGGCAGCGGTACGTGTGCCAGGGCTGCGGCGCCCGGCTCCAGGGGGACGCCGTGTCGCAGCGCTGCCAGTTCTGCACCGCGCCGCTCGTGGTGGACACCGGGACCGACCACCAGGTCGCGCCCGAGGCCGTCCTGCCGTTCGCGCTCGACCGGGGCGCCGCGCGCGAGGCGCTGCGCGGGTGGACGAGGTCCCGCTGGTTCGCGCCGACCCGCCTCAAGCAGGTCACCGAGGCGGAGACGATGGCGAGCACGTACCTGCCGCACTGGACGTTCGACGCGCGCACCGTCTCGCGGTACCGGGGCGAGCAGGGCACGCACTACTGGGAGACCGAGTACTACACCGAGACGGTGGACGGGAAGAGCGTGCGGCGCTCGCGGCAGGTCCAGAAGACGCGGTGGCGGCACGTCACCGGCACCGTCGCGCGCGACTTCGACGACGTCCTCGTCACCGGGACGCGTCGCGTGGACGACAGGACCCTCGGCAAGCTCGGCACGTGGCCGCTCGCGCAGGTGCGTCCCTACCAGGCCGGATACGTCGCCGGGCACGAGTCGCTCCGCTACGACGTCGAGCCCGAGGTCGGCCTCGAGCTGGCCAAGCAGCGGATGGCGGTGGTCATCGGCCACGACTGCCGCAACGACATCGGCGGGGACGAGCAGCGCGTCCACGCGGTCGAGACCAGGTACGGCGACGTGACGTACAAGCTGGTGCTGCTGCCCGTGTGGATGGGCTCGTACCTGTACGGCGGGAAACCCTGGAGCATCGTGGTCAACGGGGTCACGGGCGTGGTGTACGGGAGCCGTCCGTACAGCGCCGCCAAGATCTCCTCGCTGGTCCTGGCGGTGCTGCTGGTCGTCCTGGCCGTCTTCGCCGCCTACCGGCTCGGGTTCATCGCCTAGGCACGGTCGCGGGCGCGGCCGCGGGCGCGGTCGTGGGCATGGTCGCGGGCGTGGCGGCGGGTGAGGCGGACGGCGAAGGCGGTCAGGACGGCGGCCAGCGGCAGCTCCAGGAAGGCGGCCATGGACACCGCCGCCGGGAGGTAGCCGGAGCGGGCCGTCATGATGTCGAACCAGGCGTCCGCGACCATCAGCGTGGCCAGCGCCGACAGCGCCATGGGGGCGAGCGCGTCGCGGCGCCGGACGAGCCACGCGGCGGCGGCCATCACGACGATCTCGATGGCGTCGAAGCCGCACCACAGCACCGCCCAGTTCACGGTGCGGGGCTCGGACGGCGGGATCGAGAAGGCCATGCCGACCGTCCACACCAGCAGGACGGCGGTCCCGATCGCGAGCGCCCCGGCGATCAGCCGCTCGGGGGACCGGCGGGGCATCCGGAAGCGCGGGCATCGCGGCCGAGGGATGTTGGTCGTCGTCATGGTCTCCACCCTCGTGCGCGCGCGGAGGGGAGCGCCTCCCACGGGTGGACCGTCCGCCCGGCCAGTCGTACGAGCGCGAATCCTCCTCGCGGAGGATTCAAGCGGATGCCGAGCCGGACGCGGGGTCAGCCGAAGCGGGCGTCGACCTGCGACGGGGTGAGGCCGAAGTCGGCGAGCGTGTACCGGTGCGACGGACGGCCGCGTCCCTCGCTCGACTCGGCGTGCAGGCGCTTCATCGCGTCGCGCGCGCCGCCGGTGAGCGGCAGGCCGAAGTGCGTGTAGATCGCCTCGGCGGTCCCGAGCGGGTCGCGGACGAAGTCCTCGTACCGGACGTCGAAGAAGCGGCCCGGGTCGTGCCGCGCGCGTTCGGCCTGGAAGGCGTCCAGGCCGCGTCCCCACAGGTCGAGCTGGTCGCGTCCGATCACCTCGCCGCGGAACAGCTCGGACCAGCCGTCCGTGGCGTGCGCGGCGAGGCTGCACATGGACGCCATGGCCGTGCGCGGGTCGCGGTGCGTCTGGACGACCAGCGCGTCCGGGTACACGGCGAACAGGGCGTCCAGCGCGAACAGGTGGCTCGGGTTCTTCAGCACCCAGCGGCGTCCGGGGTCGTTGAGGCCGATCAGCTGGAGCAGGCGGCGGTGGCGGCGGTACGCGGGCGTCCAGTCCTGTCCGGCGAGCCACGCGGAGTAGGACGGCAGGTGCGCGAGGCACTCGAACGAGATCGACCGCATCGACTGGCGCAGGAGCTGCCAGCATTCCTCGACCATGTCCGCCGACATGTAGTGGACGCCCATGAACTCCGGATGCTCGACGTGGTGCCGCTCGTACGCGCCCTGGACGGCCTGGAAGACCGGATCGTCCGCCCAGGAGGCGCGCGGCGGACGCGGCCGCGGAACCTCGGTCAGCCACAGTTCGAGGCCCTGGTGGGCGGGGTCGGCGGTGAGCAGCCGGTGCAGCGCGGTCGTCCCGGTGCGGGGGAGCCCGGTCACGAAGATCGGACGCTCGACCGCGACTTCCGCGTGCCCGGGGTGCCGCTTCCACGCCTCCTCCGCGAACAGGCGGGCGGTGAGCGCGCCGCGCAGGAACGCCCGCTGCGTCTTGCTGCCGAGGGGCGTCAGCCGCTCGTCCTCCCGGTAGGACGCGAGGAGCGCTTCGAGACCGTCGGTGTAGTCGTCCTCACCGAAATCGGTCAGGCCGGTCGCGCGGGTGGCGGACGCGTGCAGATCCTCGACCGTGCCGACGGTCGTCCTCATGGCGATCTCCTCAGCATGGCGTTCTCTTCAGCGTGGCGTTCTCTTCAGAGCGGCGATCTCCTCAGTGGTGGAACTCGCCGCCGTTGACGTCCAGGCACTGTCCCGTGATCGCGCGCGCGTACGAGGACAGCAGGAACACGGCCGCGTCGGCGATCTCGTCGGGTTCGGGGAGCTTCCGCAGGTCGATGGTCGCGGCGGTCTCGTCGTAGACCTGCCGGGACGTCGTCCCGCGCTCGGTCGCGAGCAGGTCGAAGTACCACTTCAGGTTGTCGGCCCAGATCCAGCCGGGCGCGATCGTGTTCACCCGGACGCCGCGCGGCCCGAGCTCGGTCGACAGGCCCTGGGCGAGCGCGAGCAGCGCGGACTTGGCCATCTTGTACGGCCCGAAGGTCGCCTTCGAGTGCCGCAGGACGGCCGAGTTCACCATCACGACCGACCCCTTCGACGCGACGAGCGCCGGGACGAAACGCCTGGTCAGGGACAGTGCGGCGAGCACGTTCGTCTCGAACCCGCGCCGGACGGACGCGACGTCGACGTCCAGCAGGTCCTGGAGCGGCGGGATCGCGAACGCGTTGTTGACCAGGCCGTCGACGTGGCCGTGCGCCGCGAGCGTCTCGCGGACCAGGCGCTCGCACGACGCCTCGTCGCGGATGTCGGTGCGGACCACGGTCGCGCGCCGGCCGAGCGCCCGGACCTCCTTGGCGACCTCGTTCAGCCGCGGCTCGGTGCGGGCGGCGAGGACGACGTCCGCGCCCGCCTTCGCGCACTGGAGCGCCAGCCCGCGCCCGAGGCCGGGGCCGACCCCGGAGATGACGATCACACGTCCGTCCAGCATCATCAGCCCAGCATCCTTCGCGCGGTCGAGGTCTGGCGGGCGGCGACGCGCTCCGCCCACTGGGAACGGGTGACGCGCTGCCGGTCGTGGAACGGCAGGCGCGCCGGGAGGTCGGCGAACCGGACGACCTCGGCGCGCGGCCCGTCGGCGGCGGTGAGCGCGCGCGTGAGCCGCTGCCAGCGGATCTGGAGGAAGCCGCGGTCGTGCCCGGTGAGCTCGATCCAGTTCGCGAGGCCGGGGTCGCGTTGGGCGACGACCATGCGGATCATGCCGTCCGGGTCCGGGACGGCCTGGTCGGCGGTGAGGCTCGTCTGGTGGTTGACGTAGTCGAGCGAGACGTACCAGAGGCTGCCGAGCTGGAAGCCCTGGTAGGGCGCGTCCGAGCGCGGGACGGTCACGACGAGCGCCTCGTCCGGTCCGAGGTCGAAGTGCCCGGCGGACGAGTACTGCGTGGTGAGGCCGCCGGGTGTGAGGCGCGGCTCGGTCATCGTGTTCACCGGCAGCCTCAGGTAGTGCCACTCGGGGAACGCGAGGAACGTCCGGATCCGCGAGACCAGCATCTTCCCGGCGACGTCGAAGCGTTTGGCCTCGCGGCGCGCGGTCGGCGGGTCCGGGGCGGCGCCGAGGCGGTCGGCGCGGTGGATCCGGATCTCGCCGGGACGCTCGTCCGCCCAGTCGGAGAACACCTCGCGGACGAGCAGCATCGCCGCGCCCTCGCCGAGCGTGACGTAGTTCGGGTCGCCTTTGCGGCGCGGGTCCTCCGGGCCGAAACGCAGCTCGTAGGTGCCGTCCGGGGCGATGTCGAACGCGCGGTCGTCGAACGCGTTGAGGCTGTCGGGGGACGAGGACGGCGTGTAGTCGCCGTTCAGGACCTGGAAGCTCAGGTCGGCGGTGGTGCCGCGGCGTCCGGTGACGACGTACTCGGCGTCGTCGCGCAGGTAGGCGTTGAAGTAGAGCGTGTCGGGGTTGTCGAGGCCGAGCTTGGAGTGCGGGCCGGTCGAGCGCGCGAAGAACGGGAAGTCGCGGTCGTACGCCCAGGCCATGTGCAGCGACGCCCGGACGCTCCCGGCGAGGTACTCCAGCCCCTCGGCGAGGTCGAGCTCCGACCGGACGTGCGCCGCCGACCGGATGATCCGCTCCGCCTCCGCGACCGCCCGCGCGAACCCCTCGGTCGCCGCCCCCGGACCTTCATCGGCGTCCGTGCCGGGGTCCGTGCCCGAGCCGGGTGCTGGCGCCATCAGGGACCTCCGGAGCGCTCGGTCAAGCGTTAGCTTGGTTCCGCGCCGAGAGTAGAACCGGTTCGCGTGCCGGGTCAACGCCCGACCCGTTCGTCCCCTTCGCGGCGAACGCCGGTTTCCACCCGGTACGTGGGCGACTCTAGGGTGGGTCCATGGTGGTCAGGTGGCCTCGCGGCCGGACGGCGGACGTCGCGATCGCCGTCGCCGTCCTGGCCGCCGTCACGGCGGGCAGCGCCCAGTCCCTCTACGCGCCCCGCACCGAACCCTGGTCGGTCACCGCCGTCGGCTGGGCGCTCATCCTCGCCGTGTGCGGCGCGCTCGCGCTCCGGCGCGTCCATCCGGTCGCCGTCGCCCTGTTCACGCTGGTCACCACGGTCGTCTACTACGTGATGAGCACCTACGACGGCCCGCTGCTCATCGCGTTCATCCTCGCGCTGTACACGGTCGCCGAGGCCGGACGCCCGCGCGTCGCGGCCGCGATCGGCGTGCTCGCCATCGCCCTCGTCGGCGCCGGGACGGCCGCGGGCAACGGCTCGATCAACGGCATCGGGCTGTTCATGCTCGCGGGCTGGCTGGCCGCCGTCGTCCTGCTCGGAGGGCTGCGCTTCACCGCCGCCGCGCACGCGCGCGAGGCCGAGCAGCGCGCCGCGACCGAGGAACGCCTGCGCATCGCCCGCGAACTCCACGACGTCGTCGGCCACCACCTCTCGCTCATCAGCGTCCAGTCGGCGGCCGCGCTGCGCCGCTACACCAAGGACCGGCGGCGCGGCGAGGAGACGGCCGAGGAGTCGCTGGCCGCCATCCGCGCGACCGGCACCGAGGCCATGCGCGAACTGCGCGCGATGCTCGGCGTCCTCCGGCAGGACGGCGAGGACGCGCCCACCGCCCCCGCCCGGGTCCTCGACCGCGTCGGCGAGCTCGCCGACCGCGCCCGCTCCGCCGGGCTCGACGTGCGCGCGGACGTGTCCGGCCCGGGACGCCCGCCGGCCGAGGTCGAGCTGGCCGCGTTCCGGATCGTCCAGGAGGCGCTCACCAACGTCGTCAAGCACGCCCGCGCCTCCACGGCCGACGTTCGCGTCGACCGCGCCCCGGGCGCCGTCACGATCGAGGTCACCGACGACGGCCACGGCCACGCGACCGCGGGGACGCCGGACGGCGCGTCCGGCAGCGGGATCGGCGGCATGCGCGAACGCGCCCGCGCGCTCGGCGGCGAGCTCGAGGCGGGCCCCGGCCCGGACGGCGGGTTCCGCGTGCGCGCCCGCCTGCCCCACGAGAAGAGGACGGCATGATCAAGGTTCTGCTGGCCGACGACCAGCGGCTGGTCCGCGCGGGGTTCCGCTCGATCCTGTCCGACGAGGACGACATCGAGGTCGTCGGCGAGGCGGGGGACGGCGCGCAGGCGGTCGAGCGGGTCCGCGAGCTGCGCCCCGACGTCGTCCTGATGGACATCCGCATGCCCGGCACCGACGGCCTGGAGGCGGCCCGGACGATCACCGGCGACCCGCGCCTGCCCGGCGTCCGCGTGGTCATCCTGACCACCTTCGACCTGGACGAGTACGTCTACGGCGCGCTGCGCGCCGGGGCGAGCGGCTTCCTGCTGAAGGACACCGAGCCGGAGGAGCTGATCCAGGCCGTCCGGGTCGTGCACCGCGGCGACGCGCTCATCACCCCGCGGATCACGCGGCGCCTGATCGGCGAGTTCGCCGGACGCGTCCGCGCGCCCGACCCGGGACCGCGGATGGGCGCGCTCACCGACCGCGAGCGCGAGGTGCTGCGGCTGGCCGCCGCGGGGCTGAGCAACGACGAGATCGCCGCCCACCTCGTCCTGAGCCCGACCACGGCCAAGACGCACATCAGCCGCATCATGACGAAGCTCGCCGCGCGCGACCGCGCCCAGCTGGTCGTCCTGGCCTACGAGTCCGGCCTGGTCAGCCCCGGCTGGCTCAACGACTGAACCGCGCGCGCCGGGTCACTCGCCGGAGAACATGCCCCGGTCCCACAGGCGGCGGATGTGCTCGGTCAGCGGCGGGCCGAGGGCGCGCAGCGCGTCCGCGTCGCCCGCCGCGACGTGCGGCGTGACCATCGCGCTGGTCGCGGCGACGATCATCTGGCAGGTGTAGCGGCCCGCGTCGTCGTCCGCGCCGATGAGGCCGGCGAACACCCCGGCCAGGTCGCCCTGGAGGGCCGTCCGCCGCTGGACGGCCTCGGCCCCCGCCGCGTACACCTCGACGAGGAACAGCCGCGCGTACGGCATCTCCTGGGCGAGGACGTCCAGGTACGCGGTGAGCGCGTGCTCGACCGCGGCCAGCGGATCCGAGGGGACACCGCCGCCCCCCTCGGCCACTTCCGCGTCCCGGCCCGGTTCGAGGGCCTTCAGGACGTGCGCCACCAGGATCTCGCCCGCGCGCTCGAACGCCCCCATGAAGCAGTCGAGCTTGGAGTCGAACAGCCGGTAGAAGCTCTGCCGGGACACGACCGCGCGCCTGAGCACGTCCTCCACGGACGTCCGGACGTAGCCGCGCTCGGCCATCGCCTCGGCCATCGCCGCGTACAGCCGGTCGCGGTGGATGCGCTCGACCACCTCCGGCGCGAGCGCGTGCCGTCCCCGGGGCAGGCGGCGCGGCGCGGGGCGGGCCGCGCGTTCCTCGGCTGACTGGGGCATCTCCTCACGATAAGGCACCACTGACCCAGGTCCGAGCACCCCCGCGGCCCCGCACCGGGCCGTGGGGAGCGCGCTCAGCGGGCCTCGCCGGGACGCGCTCGGCCCTCCCGGCCGTCCTCCTCGTCCGTGACCTCGCCGACGAGGTGGGCGAGCTTGTCGGGGTTGCTGACGGCGTAGATGCCCTCGACGTGCTCGCCGTCCTCGGCCATGTCGAGCACCATGACGGCGTAGGGCGCGCCGTCCTCGAACAGCACCGCGGACGGGTCGCCGTTGACGGTGCGGTAGCGGACGTCCAGGTCCCCCGCACTCCGGTGGACCTGCCCCGCGATGAGCCGCGCGACCTTGTCGCGGCCCTCGACCGGACGCAGCGCCGCCCGCCGGACGCCGCCGCCGTCCGTCCACAGCGTCACGTCCGGCGCGAGGATCCGCATCAGCGCGGCCAGGTCGCCGCCCAGCGCCGCCGCCAGGAACCGCTCCGTCGCCTCGCGCTGGGTGCGGCGGTCGACGGTCCGGCGCGTCCGCCGGGACCGGACGTGCGCCTTCGCGCGGTGCGCCACCTGCCGGACGGACGCGGGGCTGCGGCCCAGGATCTCGGCGATCTCGGTGTGCGGGTAGCCGAACACCTCGTGCAGGATGAACACCGCCCGGCTCAGCGGCGTCAGCGTCTCCAGGACGACCAGCATCGCCAGGGACACGGCCTCGCCGCGCGCCGCGTCCTCGGCCGCGTCGTCCTCGGCCGCGAACCGGGCGACCAGCGGCTCGGGCAGCCACGGCCCCGGATACGACTCGCGCCGCCGCGCGACCGCCGCCTGCCGCGCCAGCGCCGTGTTCACCGCGATCCGCACCAGGTACGCGCGCGGCCTCTCCACGCCGTCCATGCCCCGGGCGGCCCACGCCATCCAGGTGTCCTGGAGGACGTCCTCGGTGTCGGCGACGCTGCCCAGCAGGTTGTAGACGATCGAGAACAGCAGCTCGCGATGCTCGGCGTAGACCGCCGTGGCCTCGTCCGACGCGGTGAGCACGTCCGGGTGCCGGCCGTCACGGGGCCGGGTGTCGTGCGACATGGATCCTCCTGTTCGCCGCCACCCTGAGGTGCGACGACCCCCGAAGTGTGACATCCAGGCCGAAACTGAGATTCGTCTCTCAGGCCCGTCACATCCGCCGGACGCCCGGCCTCCTGGATCGCGAAACCAACCGGAAACCCCACCGGAAGCCCGACCGGAAGGCGGAGGCGAACTCCCCGATGTCCGACAGTCCGTTCCTGGCCACGCGCCAGGGCAAGCTCACGCTCGCGCTGCTCTGCGGCGTCGCGTTCCTCGACTTCATCGACGCGTCCATCGTCAACATCGCGCTGCCCGCGATGCAGCGAGCCCTCGGCTTCTCCGTCGAGGGCCTCCAGTGGGTGCCGAGCGGCTACCTGCTCACCTACGGCGGGTTCATGCTGCTCGGCGGGCGCGTCGCCGACCAGCTCGGCCGCCGCCGCGTCCTGCTGTCCGGGACGGTCCTGTTCGGCGCGGCGTCCGCGGCGGGCGGGCTCGCGCAGACCGCGTCGGTCATGGTCGCCGCCCGGATGGTGCAGGGCCTCGGCGCCGCGACCATGCTCCCGGCCGCGCTGTCGCTGCTCACCACGTCCTTCCGGGAAGGCCCCGAGCGCAACCGCGCGCTCGCGGTCTGGGGCGGCATGGCGGGGGCCGCGTCCGGCGCGGGCGTGCTGCTCGGCGGCGTCCTCACCGAGAGCCTCGGCTGGCGCTGGGTGATGCTGGTCAACGTGCCGGTCGTCGTCGCGATCCTGGTCGTCGTCCCGATGCTGCTCCCCGACGACCGCCGGACGGCGCGGATCCGCGAGTTCGACGTCCCCGGCGCGTTCCTCGTCACCGGCGCGATGCTGCTCCTGGTGTTCACGCTGGTCAAGGCCCCGGACGTCGGCTGGAACACGACCCGGACGATCGGCGGCCTCGCCGGTTCGGCCGTGCTGCTGGCGCTGTTCGTCCTCAACGAGACGCGGTCGGCGCACCCGCTGCTGCCGCTCGACACCTTCCGCATCCGCGGCCTGGCGGCGGCGAACGTCGCCCAGCTCCTGGTCCTGGCGGGCGGCGCGGCCATGTTCTTCTTCCTCAGCCTCTACATGGAGACCATCCTCGGATACTCGCCGCTCCAGACCGGCTCGGCCTACCTGCCGCTGTGCGCGGCCGTCGGCGTCGCGGCGGGCATCGCGTCCAAGCTGCTGCCCCGGTTCGGGACGCGCCCGCTCATCATGGCGGGCGGGCTGATCGGCTCCGCCGGGCTGTACCTGCTGTCCCGCGTCCCGGTCGGCGGCACCTACGTGGCGGACCTGCTGCCCGGCCTCGTCGTCTTCTCGCTCGGCCTCGGCGTCGTGTTCGTGTCGGTCACCACCGCCGCGAACGCGGGCGTCCCGGCGAACCGCGCGGGGATCGCCGCGGCGCTGCTCCAGTCGTCCCAGCAACTCGGCACCGCGCTCGGCCTCGCCATCATGGCCGTGATCGCCGCCGACCGCACCGGCCACCTCCTCAGGATCGGGACGGATCCGAGGCACGCCGGCACCTCGGGTTTCCAGCACGCGCTGTTCGCGGGCGCCATGTTCACGCTCGCGGCGACGTTCGTCGGCCTCGGCGTCCGCAACACGCGCGGTGACGCGACCACCCCCGCCCCCGAGGCGGCGACCGACGACGAACCGGCGTCCCCGCAGGACGACGTGGCCCCCGCGCCTTCGAACGAGGAGGTGGACGCGCACCGAACCAGGGCATGACGGGCGAGCGTGAGGTCCGTCACCCTGTCCGGCGATCGAACACATGCGCCGTCGGCGGCGTCCAACGTTGTGATCAGCCGACCCCCGGACAGACATCGGAGTACTCATGCCGAACGTGGACCGCCGCCGTGCCCTCGGGCTGCTGGCCGCAGGAGCGGCGGGCGTCGCCGCCGCCGCGGCCCCGGAGCTGTGGCACGCGGGCCCGGCGCGATCGGCCAGCGCGGACGGACGGCACGGCGGCGGCGGAGGCGGGGGCCACGGGAAGGCCCCCGCCGCGCCGCCGGACCCCGGCTACGCCCACGGGAAGCCCATGCAGGCGCTGCACAAGCCCGTCCGCAGCCTCTACGACCTCGCCCCGGCCGCCCCGCCGAACGCCGTCGCGCTCACCATCGACGACGGCCCGCACCCCAAGTACACCCCGATGATGCTCGACCTGCTCGCCGCCCACGGTGTGAAGGCCACCTTCAACATGATCGGCGAGCAGGTCGTGGAGCAGCCCCGGATCGTCCAGCGGATCGTCGCGGACGGCCACCAGATCGCCGACCACACCGTCACCCACCCGCTCAACCTGCCCGCGCTCTCCACCGCGCGGATCAGCAAGGAGATCGGCGAGGCGCACGACCAGATCGCGCAGACCGGCGGGGTCGCCCCCCGGTTCTTCCGCTCACCCGGCGGCAACTGGTCGCAGGCCGTCTTCGACGTCGCCGACCAGCACCGGCTCATCTGCGTGGACTGGAAGATCGACCCGCGCGACTGGTCCCGCCCCGGCATCAGCAAGATCACCAGCGCGATGCTGCGCGCCCAGCCCGGCGACATCCTGCTCTGCCACGACGGCGGCGGCGACCGGACCCAGACGATCGACGCCCTCAAGACCGTCCTGCCCCAGCTCAAGAAGCGCGGCCTCCAGTTCGTCGCGCTGTAGCCGGGGGGTCTAGCGGACGATGACGGTCGTGGCGGGGGCCTTGGCGTCGTGCGTCCAGCCGTCGTGCCCCTCGGATGCGCGCCAGTGGCGTCCGGCGAAACGGACCTCGCTCAGGCCGAACGTCTGGGCGTGCGTGACGGCCCAGGCCGCCACGGCCCAGCCCGTCCGCTCGTTGGGCGCCCGCACCGCGTCGTAGTCGGGCGCGGCGGGCGCGACGACCTGGAGGCGGCTGCCGAACGCCCGGCGCATCTCCCGGACGGCGTCCGCCCGGCGCGGATCGGTCCGCTTGTTCGGCGGGTACCAGCAGCGGACGGACGCGGCGGACCGCCCCCCGAACGCCTGCGCCAGCACCTTCGCGTCCGGCTCGTGCTGCGCGTAGGCGTTCCCGTCGGCGCTGCGCTGGACGCGCTGCGCGGCGTCGTGCAGGTCGAGGTCGAGGTAGTCCTTGACCTTGACCAGCGCGTCGAAGAACTTGCTGGTCGACTGGACGGGGTCGCGCAGCTTGTCCGGCGAGCCCCAGCCCTGCGACGGGCGCTGCTGGAACATCCCGACCGAGTCGCGGTCACCGCCCGCCAGGTTCCGCATGTGCGACTCCTGGATCGCCGTCGCGAACGCGATCACCGAGGCCCGCTCCGGCAGCGCCTTGCGGACGGCCACGGCCGCGATGGTCGAGCCGTTCGCGGCCTGGTCCAGGTCGAGCGGCATCTTGCCCAGCGCCGTCCGCACCTCGCACCCGGAGCCGTGCAGGTACGGGCGCGCGCGTGTGTACAGCGCCCACCCGCCCGCGGACAGCGCGACGACCGCGACGAGCGCCACGATCCACCAGCGCCGCCGCCGTCCACTCCGCACGCCGCCGGATCCCTCCCGGGGACCGGATCCCAGCTTCGCCCACACAGCCACGCCCCGACCGTACCGGGCTCCGGCCGTCGGTAAGCTCAATGTCCATGACCGAGACGTTCACCAGCCCGATCTCCACCGCCGTCGACGAGCTCTGGGAGCGGCGCGCCGACCTCGGGCCGGACGACACCGAGGCCCGCGCGGCGATCGTCGCCGCCGTGGACCAGATCGACTCCGGCGAGGCCCGGGTCGCCTTCGTCGACCCGGCGACCGACGAGGTCGTCGTGGACGAGCGCGCCAAGCGCGCGATCCTGCTGAGCTTCAAGGTGCTCGGGATGGTGCGGTCCCAGGTCGGCGACTTCCAGTACCACGACCGCATCCCGCTGAAGAGCCGCCTGGACGGTGTCCGCGTCGTGCCGGGCGCGATCGCCCGCTGGGGCTCCTACCTGGCCCCCGGCGTCGTCCTCATGCCGTCCTTCACCAACATCGGCGCCTACGTCGACTCCGGCACGATGGTCGACACCTGGGCGACCGTGGGCTCCTGCGCCCAGGTCGGCAAGAACGTGCACCTGTCCGGCGGCGTCGGCATCGGCGGCGTGCTCGAGCCCCCGAACGCCAAGCCCGTCGTCATCGGCGACGAGGCCATGATCGGCTCCCGCTCGATGATCGTCGAGGGCGCGCGGGTCGGGACGGGCGCCGTCGTCGGCTCCGGCACGAACCTGTCGGCGTCCATGCCGGTCATCGACGTCGAGACCGGTGAGGAGATCGGCCGCGGCCGCATCCCCGACTGGTGCGTCGCCGTCGGCGGCACCCGCATCAAGGAGTTCAAGGGCGGAAGCTTCGGCCTGCCCGCCGTCCTGATCCTCAAGCGCCTCGAGCCCGGCCGGCGCCACGACAAGGCCGAGCTGAACGACATCCTGCGCGACCACGGCATCAACACCTGACGGACGCCGCGCGCACACCCCGGGGGGACGGCCCATGCGGCCGTCCCCTTTGCATAGGGTTTCCGGCATGACCACTCTCGATCTCCAGATGGACGTGACGGACCTGACGGCGGCGATCGTCGATGTCGAGTCGGTGAGCGGGAACGAGAAGGCCCTCGCCGACGCCGTCGAGGCGGCGCTGCGGGCCCTGCCGCACCTGGAGGTCGTCCGGGACGGCGACTCGGTCATCGCCCGGACCGACCTCGGCCGGGCCGAGCGCGTCCTGCTCGCCGGGCACCTCGACACCGTCCCGCTGAACGGGAACCTGCCGTCCCGCCGCGAGGGCGACCGCCTCTACGGCTGCGGCACGACCGACATGAAGGCCGGGGTCGCCGTCCAGCTCCGGCTGGCCGCCCTGCTGACCGAGCCGTCCCGGGACGTCACCTACGTCTTCTACGAGTGCGAGGAGATCGAGGCGGCCCGCAACGGCCTGAAGCGCCTCGCCGAGACCCGTCCCGAGCTGCTCGCCGCCGACTTCGCCGTCCTGATGGAGCCGACCGGCGGCCTCATCGAGGGCGGCTGCCAGGGCACCCTCCGCGTCGAGGTCACCGCGTGCGGAGAGCGGGCCCACAGCGCGCGCGCCTGGATGGGCTCCAACGCCATCCACGCCGCCGCCGAGATCCTCGACCGCCTGCGCGCGTACGAGCCCGCCCAGCCCGTCGTGGACGGCCTGGAGTACCACGAGGGCCTGAACGCCGTGTTCATCAGCGGCGGCGTCGCGGGCAACGTCATCCCGGACGAGTGCGTCGTCACCGTGAACTACCGCTTCGCCCCCGACAAGTCCGTGGACGAAGCGGAAGAGTACGTCCGGGCATTTTTCGATGGCTTCGAGGTGAAGCCCGTGGACGCCGCCCCCGGCGCCCGCCCCGGCCTGCACCGCCCGGCCGCCCGCGCCTTCGTCGCCGAGACCGGCGCCGACGTCCGCGCCAAGCTCGGCTGGACCGACGTCGCGCGCTTCGACTCCCTCGGCGTCCCGGCCGTGAACTACGGCCCCGGCCACCCCACCCTGGCCCACACCAGGGACGAATACGTCGACCTCCCCCTGATCACCGACGCCGAATCCCGCCTCCTGGCGTGGCTAAGGTGATTTCATGAAGCGCGAGATCCGTACCAGGAGGCAGGGGCCGGCGACCCTGCGAGGCAAGGCGATCCCCCCGACCACGACCGACCAGCGGCTGCTGGACCGGCGCGGCCCGACCGACTGGGTGCACGCGGACCCGTGGCGGGTGCTGCGCATCCAGGCCGAGTTCGTCGAGGGGTTCGGGCTGCTGGCCGAGCTGCCGAAGGCCGCCTGCGTGTTCGGCAGCGCCCGGACGCGGCCGGACACGCCGGAGTACAAGCTCGGCGAGGAGATCGGCGCGAAGCTGCACGAGGCCGGGTACGCGGTGATCACCGGCGGCGGCCCTGGCATCATGGAGGCCGCCAACAAGGGCTGCCACGAGGCGGGCGGGCTCTCGGTCGGGCTCGGCATCGAGCTGCCGTTCGAGCAGTCGCTGAACGACTACATCGACATCGGCGTGCAGTTCCGGTACTTCTTCGTCCGCAAGACGATCTTCGTGAAGTACTCGCAGGCGTTCGTGGTGCTGCCCGGCGGGTTCGGCACCCTGGACGAGCTGTTCGAGGCGATCACGCTCGTCCAGACGGGCAAGATCACCCGGTTCCCGATCGTGCTGGTCGGCACCGAGTACTGGGGCGGGCTGATCGACTGGATGAAGACCTCGGTGCTGCGCGCGGGCAACATCTCCGCCGACGACCTCGACCTCATCCACCTGACCGACGACCCGGACGAGGTCGTCCGGGTGATCGTCGGGGCGCACGAGGAGGAGGCGCGCAAGCACGAGGAGAAGGAGGCCGTCGCCGAGACGGCCCGCCGCGCGGGGGACCCGGCCTGATGGGCATCGCGGTCTGCGTGTTCTGCGCCTCGTCCACCCGCATCGACCCGGTGCACGTGGAGTTCGCCGAGCGGGTCGGCCTGGAGCTGGCCCGCCGCGGCCACACCCTGGTCAGCGGCGGCGGCCGGATCTCCTCGATGGGGGCCGTCGCGCGCGGCGCCCGCGCCGGGGGAGCCCGCACGATCGGCGTGATCCCCGAGGCGCTGCGCCACGTGGAGGTCTCGGACGAGGACAGCGACGAGCTGGTCATCACCCCCGACATGCGGTCCCGCAAGGGCGAGATGGACCGGCGCAGCGACGCGTTCCTGGTGCTCCCCGGCGGCATCGGCACGCTGGAGGAGCTGTTCGAGATCTGGACGTCCCGGACGCTCGGCATGCACGACAAGCCCCTGGTCGTCCTCGACCCGCTCGGCGTCTACGCGCCGCTGCGGGAGCTGGCCGAGAACCTGACCGAGCTGGGCTTCGCCCGGCCGAAGGTCTTCGACGCGATCGGCTGGACGGCCGATCTCGGCGAGGCCCTCGACCTGCTGGAACGCTCGCGTCCCCGGATCGAGGCGACCCCGGAGGACTTCACCGAGGCGCAGCCGTAAGGCGAGCGGCCGCTCGGCGGGCCGGGCGCGCCGGCGGGGCCCCAGAAGTGCCATGGCCCGGAAGCGTCGCCGGGGCCCGGAAGCGCCGTGGGGAAGGCGGTCGCGGGCCCCGGGGGCGGGGAGCGGCCCGCACACGGGCGTCCGGCATGGCACGATCGTCATGCGGGACAGGGAGACAGACGGGAGCAAGACCGTGGTGATGGTGGTCCTCGTGCTGGCGGGCGTCGCCGTGCTGGCCGCGGTCGTCGTGCTCGCGATGGGGCGCGGCGGCGAGCTGGGCCGCACGCATCCCGACGTCCCGCCGATGCCCCTGCTGGACGGGGCGCGCGTGACCGGGCCGGAGGTCGCGATGCTGCGGCTGCCGCGCGCGCTCTGGGGCTACCAGATGAACGTCACCGACGAGGCGCTGCACCGGCTCGCCTACGCGCTCACCGAGCGCGACACGCGGGTGGCGGCGATGGAGCAGCAGATCGACGCCCTGCACCGCCGCCTCGCGGACGTGGAGGGACGCGGTCCGGTGGCGGGGTGGACGGCGCCGGGGGAGGCACCCGCGACGATCACGGACGTCCCGTCCGCCGCCGAGCCGTACGAGAGTGACGACGACGACGCCTCCGGGCGGAACGGGGACGCCCCCGGCCGGAACGCCGACGGCGGCGGCCCGGAGGCGTTCGGCGGCGGGCTGTTCGACGGCCGCCGCGAGCTCCTCGAGAACGAGAAGCCCCACAAGTTCTGATCTTTACGGACGTGTCAGGCGCCCGCGGCCCGGGCGGTTCTGTCGGTGGCGTGAGGTAGAACGGGCGGGTGAATACCGCGGTCATCGGCGAGGACGGTCTGGCTCGCTGCCCCTGGGGCCTGTCGGCGCCCGAGTACGTCGCCTACCACGACGAGGAGTGGGGGCGTCCCGTCCGGGACGATCAGGGCCTCTACGAGCGCCTCTGCCTGGAGGCGTTCCAGTCCGGCCTGAGCTGGCTCACCATCCTGCGCAAGCGGGAGGGGTTCCGGGCCGCGTTCGCGGGCTTCGACATGGAGAAGGTCGCCGCGTTCGACGAGCGCGACGTCGAGCGGCTCTTGGGGGACGCCGCGATCGTCCGCAACCGGGCGAAGATCGACGCCGCGATCGGCAACGCCCGGGCGGCCCTGGACCTCTCGGACGGCCTGGCGGAGATCATCTGGCGCTTCGCCGACCCGGAGGCGCCCGTCCCGGAGACGATGGACGACGTCCCGCCGTCCACGGCCGGGTCGAAGGCCCTGTCGAAGGAGCTGAAGCGGAACGGGTTCCGCTTCGTCGGCCCCACCACGGCCTACGCCCTCATGGAGGCCTGCGGCCTGGTCGACGACCACCTGGCCGCCTGCCACCGCCGCGGCGCCTACAGCTGACCCTCAGCGCCCCTGAGACCCCGCGAGGCGGGCGTCCAGCCCCTCGGCCGCACCCGGAGACCCCGGGTGCGGCCTCCTCCGGCTCAGCGGCCCTCGAAGGTGGGCTGCTCCTTCTTCAGGAACGCCTCGGTGGCGTTCCTGTGGTCGGCGGTCTCGGCGAGGGCGTCCTGGAGTTCGGCCTCGCGTTCGAGGGCGGACGGCAGGTCGTGCGTGGCGGCGTGGGCGATCGCGGTCTTGATCGCCGCGAGCGCGACCGTCGGGCCGGACGCGAGGGTCCGGGCCAGTTCGGTCGCCGTGGACAGCACGTCCTCCGGCGGGACGACCCGGTTGACCAGGCCGAGGGCGAGCGCGTCGGGCGCGCGCAGGGGCTCGGCGAGCATGAGCAGCTCGGTGGCGCGGGCGCGGCCCACGAGGCGCTGGAGCGTCCAGGAGAGCCCGCTGTCCGGGCCCAGGCCGATCTTGGCGAACGCCGTGGCGAAGGACGCCTTCTCCGAGGCCACCACCAGGTCGCAGGCCAGGACGAGGGACATCCCGGCGCCGACGGCCATGCCGTTCACGGCCGCGACGACCGGCTTCGGCATGCCCGTGATCGCCTCGACCGTGGGGTTGTAGTGCCGCCGGAGGGTGTCGTCGAGGCCCCGTCCGGCGGCGAGGTTGTCGGCGTGTTCGCGCAGGTCCTGCCCGGCGCTGAAGGCCCGTCCGGAGCCGGTGAGCACGACGGCGCGCACCGCGGTGTCGGCGGCGGCGCGTTCGGCGGCGGCCCGCAGCACCTCCTTGGTGGCCTCCGTCAGGGCGTTCATTCCTCCGGGACGGTCGAGTGTGATCGTCGCCACACCGGCGTCCACCTCGTACCGCACCGGGTCCGTCGTCGCTTCGGACATCCTCGTCCTCACAATCTGCTCACGGTCTCGCTCCCGCCACCCTCGACGACCGGTGCCCCGGAGGGCAAGCCCCCGGCCGGTTCCCGTGGGGTCGGTGTTACTCGTGGCGAGGGGCCGTTCCGGGGGTTTCGGGAGGCCCTTCGGGCCCTCTTCGGGCGAGGCCCCGATTCCCGGACGAATGGGTTGGTAGGTAGCGCCCCAAAAGGGGATTTTTTGGGGTGAGTCCCGCGATCTGGAGGCTGATCGTTACCACTTCGCGCTCGGAAGGCGAGATAATGGACCACTACCACTGATGACGCGGATGCACAGGCGGCCAGGCGGCCAACGGTGCCCGAGAGGCCCCACGCGGTCCTGGGCAGGAAGGGGATGCACGCATGGCGGCGATGAAGCCGCGGACGGGAGACGGTCCGCTCGAAGTGACCAAGGAGGGACGCGGCATCGTCATGCGGGTCCCGCTCGAAGGCGGCGGCCGCCTCGTGGTCGAGCTCTCCGCCGACGAGGCGAAGGAACTCGGCGAAGCCCTGAAGCAGGTCGTGGGCTGACCTCCCGCTCGCTTCGGCGTTGACGGCGGGTCCCGGTGGCGACGCCGGGGCCTTCGCCGTCCCCAGGCCCGCACGGCCGGGACGGCACGTCCCCGGGGCCGCGCCACGGCGGCCACGGCACGGCGCCTCCTGGCCGGCGACTCAGGCCCGGCGGCTCCAGGCCGGCGGGCTCCGGCACGGCAGGCTCCACACAGCAGGACCAGCACGGCAGGACCAGCACGGCAGGCTCCAACACAGCAGCTCCGGCACAGCAGGATCAGCACAGGGGGAAGCGTTCAGCATGCCCATCCAGACCACGGTCGCGCCCGCGGGCGGGACCGTCACGCAGGCCGTGACCGACCTCGACGCCGAGCTGGCCGCGATCCCCGTCCGGCAGGGCCCGGTCGCGCCCGCCGCCGAGATCGCCGCCGCACTCCCGTTCTCCCTGGACGAGGTGCTCTCGCTGCACGGCGCCAAGGGCGAGCCCGGTGAGATCGTCGCGACGCCCGTCCGCGTCGGCGACAAGGTCCGCGAGCTGCTGCTCTACGGCGTCGGCGACGCCACCCCCGCCGACCTGCGCAAGGCCGGCGCGGCCCTCGCCCGCCGGGCCCGCGGGCGCGCGAACCTCGTCGTCGGCGTCCCCGAGGGCGACCTGTCGGCGTTCGTGGTCGGCGCGCTGCTGGCGTCCTACGACTTCCGTATCGGCGAGGCACCGAAGAAGGGCCCGCTGGGCGCCCTGACCGTCCTCACCGAGTCCGGCCCCGAGGCCGCCGCGCCGAAGATCGAGCGCGGCGTCGCGCTCGCCCGCGCCACCGGCCTCGCGCGCGACCTCGCCAACACGCCGGCCTCGGAGAAGACCCCGGCGTGGCTGGCCGACCGGGCCCGCGACCTCGCCGCCGAGAACGGCCTGACCGTCCGCGTCCGGGACGAGGGCGACCTCGCCGAGGGCGGCTTCGGCGGCCTGCTCGCCGTCGGCGCCGGGTCCCCGCTGCACCCGCCGCGCCTGATCGAGCTCACCTACGAGCCGGACGGCGCCGACCGGCACATCGTCCTGGTCGGCAAGGGCATCACGTTCGACTCCGGCGGCCTGTCGCTGAAGCCGAACGACAGCATGAAGCTCATGAAGACCGACATGCAGGGCGGCGGCATCGTCATGGCCGTCATGGCCGCCCTGCGCGACCTCGGCGTCCGCGCCAAGGTCACCGGGCTGGTCGCGGCGGCCGAGAACATGCCGTCCGGGTCCTCCATGCGCCCGAGCGACGTGATCACCCACTTCGGCGGCAAGACGTCGGAGGTGCTCAACACCGACGCCGAGGGACGGCTCGTCCTCGCCGACGCGCTCGCCTACGCCGACGCCCGGCTCGACCCGGACCTCGTCGTGGACGTGGCGACCCTCACCGGCGCCGCCAAGGTCGCCCTCGGCCTCCGGCACGGCGCCCTGTTCACCGGTGACGACGCCCTCGCCGACGCCCTCACCGCGGCGGGCGAGGCCGCCGGGGAGCCGCTCTGGCGCCTCCCGCTGGTCGAGGACTACCGCAAGGCCATCGAGTCCGACGTCGCGGACGTCGCCAACATCGAGCGCGGCGGCTTCGGCGGCGGCTCGATCATGGCCGCCCTCTTCCTGCGCGAGTTCGCCGGCGACCGCCGCTGGGCCCACCTCGACATCGCCGGCCCGGCCCGCGCCACCTCCGACGACCTCGAGATCAGCAAGGGCGCCACGGGCTTCTCCACCCGCCTCCTCCTGGAGTGGCTGACGGCCTGACCCGCATCCCGGGCGCACCGCCGCCGCACGCCGCGTCCGTCAGCGCGTGCGGCGGTCAGCGCGTGCGGGGGTCAGCGTGTGCGGCGATCCACGACCGGGACCGTCCTGCGGCGCCGGATCTCCTTGACCAGGACGGGCAGGGTCGTGTCCCAGCCCGGCTCGACGCCGAAGCACCAGCGGGTGGCCTCGGGCATGCCGGGCGTCGTCGCGGGGACGTCCGCGAGGGTGAACGCGATCAGGGCGGGACGCTCGGCGGTGCGGGCCAGCTCGACCAGCGCGTCCGTGCCGAGGAAGACCAGGTAGTCCTGCTCGCCGCGCTTGGTGCCCGTCACGCCGCGGCGCAGCGCGGCCAGGGCCGTGACGTCCGTCCAGGGCAGGACGCGGTCGCGGGAGCGGGGCAGCGGCCAGCGCGCCGGACGCCGCGCGCCCTCGTTCGTCAGCTCCAGCACGGGGCGCCTCGCCAGCGGCCCTCCGACCGCGGCCACGAAGCCGCCGCCGAACGCCGCCAGGCCGACCGCGCCGAGCACGATGAAGGCGAGGCTCCCCACGCCGAACCCGCCGCGCATCAGGCCGCCGGCCACGAACCCGGCCGAGGCCAGCATCAGGATCCCGAAGGCGAGGCCGCGCCAGGCCGTCCGCCACGTCATCCCCATCCGCACGGCGAACACGGCCGAGGCGGCGGACGCGGACGAGGGGGCCGCAGCCGAGGGGGAGGGGGCGTCGTCGTCCGGGACGAGCGGCTCGGGGGCGGGCGGGGGCTCCGGCGCGGGCGGCTCGACGTCGTGGGCGGTGTCCACCCAGCGGGCCCGGCGGACCGGGCCGTCCTCGCTCGCGGGCGGGCCGGCGTGCGGGTCCCGGGGGGCGGGCATGGCGGCTAGTCGCGCTTGACGGCGCAGAGCAGGCCGTCGCCGACCGGGAGCAGCAGGGGGACGAGGCGCTCGTCCTCGCGGATCAGGTGGTGCACCTCGCGGATCGCCTCGGAGGACGGGTCGCGGTAGGCGGGCTCGGCGGCGCGCCGGTGCCCGAGGGCGTCGTCGAACGCCACGACGCCGCCGGGGCGGAGCAGCCGCAGGGCGGCGCTGAAGTACTCGGGGTACTCGGTCTTGTCCGCGTCGCAGAAGACCATGTCGTAGGCGCCGTCGGTGAGGCGGGGGAGCACCTCGAGCGCGCGGCCGACGATCATGCGGGTGCGGAACGATCCGAGGCCCGCCTCGCGGTAGGCGAGCTTGGCGAGGCGCTGGTTCTCGTGGTCGACGTCGACGCTGGTCAGGACGCCGTCCTTCGGCATCCCGCGCATCAGGGAGATGCCGGACACGCCGCAGCCGGTGCCGATCTCGACGACGGTGCGCGCGCCGATCAGGGTGGCGAGGAAGCGCAGCGCGGCGCCGCCGGCGGGGCCGATCGGCGTGGCGCCGACCTCCTGCCCCCGCTGGCGGGCGTCGACGGTCGCCTCGTCCTCGGGAAGGAATTCCTCCACGTAGGTCAGGGTGGCCTCAATGGCGTCGATGGCTGCCTCCTCGCGGGACCCCCGCCTGGCTCATGCTGGAAAGACAATATCGCTGACGGGGAACCAACTGGCGTTTCAGCACGTTCTAACTCGCGATGGCGCCCGCCCCGGAGGGGGTGGGTGTGGATCGCACGTACGGCAACCGCCCCAGCCCAGGCGCGACCGTGTCGTTCCACCGTATGGAGAAAGGAACAACCCGGCACCATGGGAGTGGCAGCACTGACGTTCAAGAGTGCCGTCGGGGTCGGCTCCGGGAAAAGCCGGGCCGACGCGGCGGCGCGTACGCGCGAGAACGCACCCGACGCGGCGTGGGCACCGCCGTCCTGGGACGAGGTCGTCCGGGAGCACTCGGGCCGGGTCTACCGGCTCGCCTACCGCCTGACCGGCAACCAGCACGACGCCGAAGACCTCACGCAGGAGGTCTTCGTCCGGGTGTTCCGTTCGCTCTCGAACTACACGCCCGGCACGTTCGAGGGCTGGTTGCACCGCATCACCACGAACCTGTTCCTCGACCAGGCGCGGCGCAAGCAGCGCATCCGGTTCGAGGGGCTGGCGGACGACGCCGCCGAGCGCCTCCAGGGCCGCGAGCCCACCCCGGCGCAGGTGTACGACGACCGCAACTTCGACTCCGACGTCCAGGCCGCGCTCGACGCCCTGGCCCCCGAGTACCGGGCGGCCGTGGTGCTGTGCGACATCGAGGGGCTCTCCTACGAGGAGATCTCCGCGACGCTGGATGTCAAACTGGGAACCGTGCGCAGCCGCATCCACCGGGGAAGGGCGCAGCTGCGAGCCGCGTTGGAACACCGGGCGCCCCACCGCAGGGGGGTCGTGTCCACCGTTGCCGAGCCCGTCGCCGGGCCCGCCGCCGAGACCACGGCGGAGACCGCGGCGGTGGCGGTCGCGGAGGGCCGCTGACGGGTGGTCCGGCGCGCCGGGGCGCCACACCTGAAATGAACGACGAGGGAGCCGCGTGAGTTGTCTGGGGGAGCGTCTGACCGCTCTGGTCGACGGCGAGCTGGGGCATGAGGAGCGCGAACGCGCCCTGCGCCATCTCGCGGGCTGCGCGCCGTGCCGTGTCGAGGCCGACGCGCTGCGACGCCTGAAGGCCCGGCTCCGCGGCCTGGCCACACCGCCCGGTACGTCCGCCCCGGAGCGCGGACTGCCCGGCCTCCCCGACCTGACCGTGCCCGACCTGACCGTGCCCGGCCTGCACGCGCCGGGTCTGAACATGCCCGGCCTGAACATGCCTGGCCTGAACGCGTCCGGCGGATCGAACGCGCCCGACTCGATCGGGCCCGACCTCGGCGCGCCCGACCTCATCAATCCCGGTCTGTCCGATCCGGCGTCTCCCGGACTTCCCGGCGCCGGGCTGCCGGGCCTGGGAGCGCCCGGACTGCCCATCGTGCCCGCGCAGGGGTACGGGCAGGGGCCGCGCGAGGCGGGCGCCGACCGCGCCGCCTCGTCCGCCGACGTCCCGGACGACATGCCGACCCCCGACTTCCTCGCCCGGCTGCGCGGTCTCGGCGAGACGCTCGCCGCGGCCGACGGCCCGGCGGACACCGCCCCCGGCGCGTCCTCTCCGGCGAGCAGGAACGGCGGCCCCCGCGCGTCGGGTGAACCCGCCGCCTCGGCGGCCGACACGACGCGTCCGGACGAGCTCTCCGACCTGGGAGAACTCGGCGGCCCGTGGGGTCCGTCCGGGGCGCGGAACCGCACGCCGTGGGTCTCGCCGTCCGGGGGCACGACGCGTCCCGGGCGGCCGCGTGACAACCGTCCTCCGGTCTCGGCAGGCGGGGGCCGTGGACGGCGTTCCGGCGTCCCCTCGGGGCCCATGGCCGGTGCCACGGCGCTGATGTCGGTGCCCGCCGGGTCCGTGCGGGCCGGGCGGACGCACCGGCGGCGCTACCTGGCCGTCGGCGCGGCGTCGCTGTTCCTCGGCCTCGGCGTCGCGTCCTACGTGGCGGGCGGCGAGCAGGACGCGCCCACCGTCACGCCCGCGTTCGACCGCTTCGCCGTCCAGCACGCGCTGACCTCGGGCGACTCGCCCATCACCGACCCGCTGACCGATCCGGGCACGCTCCGGACCGCCGTCCCGTCCGCTCCGGAGCCGTGATCGGAACCGTCCGCCCGCGTCCGCGCCGTCCGCAAGGCGACGGCGGGAACCGGGGGCGCCGTGTCCTCGCGGCGCTCGGTGTCGCCGGCGCGGTGTGCGCCGGCGCGGTGCTGACCGGCGACGCGCACGCGGGTCGTCCCGCGCCCAGCGACCCGGACGCGGTACGCCTCCTGCGCGCCGCCGCCGACGCCGCGGGCAGCGTGTCCTACGAGGGCGAGCGGGTCCTCACCACCTGGGGACGGCACGGCACGCACACCTCGACCGCGCAGGTCGAGCACCCGGCGGGCGCGGACGCCCCGGTCGGGGTTCCGGAGGCCACGCTCGCGCTGCTCGTCCGCAACTACTCGCTGGTGCGCCGCGGGGACGGCACGATGTGCGGCCGCCGCGCCGCCGTCGTCGAGGCCCGCCGCTCCGACGGCTCGACCGCGGGCCGGTTCTGGCTCGACACCGAGACCGGCCTCATGCTGCACCGCGAGCTGCTCGACGCCGCGGGCCGCGCGGTCGTCGTGGTCGGGTTCAACCGGTTCCAGGTGGTCAGGCCGGTGTCGCTCCAGCACGTCCCGGTGCGCGGCTCGTCCGTCCGCGCGGACGAGCCGGGCGACGCCGCGGCCGAGCCGTACCAGACCACCTCCGGCCGGGTGACGCCCGTCCCGACCGAGTACCCGCTGACGACCGCGCAGGTCGCGGAGCTGCGCCAGGACGGCTGGCCGGTGCCGCGCAGGCTGCCGGGACGGCTGGCGCTGTACGACGTGCGCCGCTCGACCGTGCCGTCCGGCGGGGAGGCGCTGCACCTCAGCTACTCGGACGGGCTGGCCGTCGTGTCGGTGTTCGTCCAGCACGGCGGGCTGGACGGCCGGGGCATGAGCGGCTGGACCCGCGCCGAGCTCGACGGACGCCCCGCCTACCGCCGCGACTCCGTCCGTAACTGGGTGGTCGAGCAGCGCGGCGACTACGTCTACACGGTCCTCACGGACGCGCCGGAGAGCACGGCGTCCGCCGTCGCCGAGGCCTTCCCCCTCGCCCACGTCTCCCCCTGGACGCGCGTCCGCCGCGGCTTCGGCCGCCTCACCTCCTGGGCCAACCCTTTCGACTGACTCGCCTGACCCGCCCGAAACCCGCCCGACGCCCGCCTGACTCGCCCGACCCGGCTGACACGCAGGCACCGGTCGAGCCCGGCGGCGCGGGAGGTGGCGCCCATCCCCGACAATGGGTCGGTGGGGCGGCCGGAGGCCCGAAAGGGGCGGTTGCCCGGAGCTTTACGCTCATCACATGCCGGGTCGGCGACGATGAGCCCGGATCAGTGAGAATCATGCCCGGTAGGAGAGTGGGGATGACCGAAGACAGCCGCGGACCGGTCGAAGCGGCGGAGCGCGACGAGCTCGCCTCCGGCCAGGGCGACGGGCGGCCGGACGCCTCCGGATCCGGGAACGCCGCGAGTGCCGCGGCCGAGCGGGGGGACGGCCGCGGGGCCGCCCAGAGGGACGACTCCCCGTCGCCCGGCGACCGTCCGGTGGCCGGGCGGGCGGCGCGCCCCGCGAGCACCGCGCCGGAGACCCTGACCGACCACGACCCGGAGCCGCCCGAGGACGACGTCCCGGGAACCGGCGCCCCCGCGGGCGCCGAGCCTCCCACCGCCGGATCCGAGCCGGGACGCGCCGACGCCCCGGCCGCGACGTCCGGCCCGCTCCCGACGATGACCGACGGAGGCCAGGGCGGGTTCGCCCCTCCGGACTCCGCCGGTGGCGCGTCCGGCGAGCCGTCCTACGGCGGCCCGGCACGGCCCGCGCCCGGTGGCGGTGTCCTCAACGACGCCTACGCCGCCTCGAACCAGGAGCCCTACGACACGCCGCCCGGCGGTGCGCCCGGCGCGCCGAGCGCGGGTGGCCAGGAGCCTTACGGCATGGCCGGGGCGCCGGGGGCGGGCGGCCAGGACCCGTACGCCGCGCCGCAGGGAGCGCCGCAGGAGAACGCCGGGGGCCGCCCGGCGTTCGCACCGCACGACCAGGACCCGCGTTCCGGAGGGGTCGCGGGTCAGTACGGCTGGGGCGGGCAGGCGTCGCCCCAGCCGCCTCCGCCGGGGGCGCGTCCGCCGATGGGCGGCCCGCCGCCGGCTCCCGGGGTGCCGCCCCGGCCGATGCCGGGCGCCCCTGGTGGTCCAGGGGTTCCAGGCGCTCCGGGCGCCCCGGGCGGTCCGGCTC
>NZ_RFFG01000059.1 GCF_003696215.1 Actinomadura harenae
GCGGCGGCGGTGGCCGTGGCGCTGGTCGTCCAGTACGCGCCGAGCGGCAGGGGAGCGGCGCACGGCGGGACGGCCGGCGGCGGGGCCGCGAACCAGGCGGGAGCCCACTCGTCCGCGCCGTCCGGCGGGACCGGGCCGGGCTCCCCGAGCGGCTCCCGGACGGCGACGGGCTCCGTCGGCGGCATTCCCGGGGACAAGATCACCGTCCAGCCGCTCGACGCGCACTTCACGGACCTCGCCTGGAAGGACGACCACACCGGCTGCCTGCCCAACTCGCGGACCGACCCCGACGCCCCGGCCGAGCTCCAGACGAGCGCGCCGCGCTCGACCATGGACGTCAAGGCCGGAGGGACGACCCGGCTGGCGATGCGCTTCAAGTACACCTGGCCCACCCGCTACTACGTGGCGGCCCAGGTCCGCCAGCCCGCTTCCCTCCAGGGCAGCGACTCCAGCGGAGTCGTCATCAGCAAGCCGAGGCTCCTGCCCACCAACGGCGACTACGCCGAGTTCACCTTCCCGCAGGACTTCAGCGGCGAGGCGGCCACGACCGCGGCCCTGGTCAAGGGGACCTACACGGTCCTCTGGCTGCACGTCCACCCCAACGGGGACGCCTACTACCTAGGCTGCGACGGCTTCGCAGTCAGTTGATGGCGATGAGGGCGGATCCGTGGCCGAAGAGGCCCTGGTTGACGGCTATGGCGGCTTTGGGGGTGTCGGGGACCTGGCGGGATTCGGCCTGGCCCCGGAGTTGCCAGGTGAGTTCGCAGGCCTGGGCTATGGCCTGGGCGGGGATGGCCTCGCCGAAGCAGGCGAGGCCGCCGGACGGGTTGACGGGGACGCGGCCGCCGAGGGTGGTGGCGCCGGAGCGGAGGAGGGCCTCGGCCTCGCCTTCGGGGCAGAGGCCGAGGTCCTCGTACCAGTCGAGTTCGAGGGCCGTGGACAGGTCGTAGACCTCGGCGAAGGAGAGGTCGGACGGGCCGAGGCCGGCCTCCTCGTAGGCGGCGTGGGCGATGGCGGCGCGGAACGGGCGGTCCGGAGGCGGGACGGTCATGGCGGAGTCGGTCGCGAAGTCCGGCAGGTCCAGGACGGTCTTGGGGAACGTCGGGGTGACCGTCGAGAGGCCCGCGAGGCGCACCGGGTTCGGGACGCCGTGGCGGCGGGCGAAGTCGACGGAGGTCAGGACGAGGGCGGCGCCGCCGTCGCTGGTCGCGCAGATGTCGAGGAGGCGCAGCGGGTCGGCGACGACGGCGGACGCGCGGACGTCCTCGACCGTGACCTCCTTGCGGTAACGCGCGTTCGGGTTGGCGAGGCCGTGCCGGGCGTTCTTGACCTTCACGGCGGCGAAGTCGTCGGTGGACGCGCCGTACAGGGCCATGCGGCGGCGGGCGTAGAGCGCGAAGTAGGTCGGGTTGGACGCGCCGAGGAGGCGGAAGCGCAGCCAGTCCGGGTCGTCCGGGCGGTCGCCGCCGACGGGCTTGAAGAAGCCCTTCGGGGTGGTGTCGGCGCCGACGACGAGGGCGACGTCCGCGAGGCCCGCGAGGATCTGGGCGCGGGCGTTCGCGATGGCCTGGGCGCCGGACGCGCAGGCGGCGTAGCAGCTGGACACACGCGCGCCCGACCAGCCGAGGGCCTGCGCGAACGTGGCGCCGGAGATGAAGCCGGGGTAGCCGTTGCGGATGGTGTCGGCGCCCGCGACGTACTGGACGTCCGGCCAGGTCAGGCCCGCGTCGGCGAGGGCGGCGCGGGCGGCGGCCAGGCCGTACTCGACGAAGTTGCGGCCCCATTTGCCCCACGGGTGCATGCCCGCGCCGAGGATGGCGACGTCGTTCACGGGAGCGGCCTCCACATCCAGACCGTGTGGACGGCCTCGTCGTCCTCGAACAGGACGCCCTCGGTGAGCTCGACCTCCATGCCGACCGACAGGTCGTCCACGGTCACGTCCGGGACGGCCTGGCCGAGCACGACCACGCGTTCGGCCTCCAGTTCGACCGCGACGATCGTGAACGGGCGGAACGGGTCGGCGGCGACGTACGGGGGCGGCGGCTGGTAGCGGGCGTCGGTGTACGACCAGACGCGGCCGCGTGACGAGAACGCGTAGGGGGCGAGTTCGGAGCCGTCCTTGGGGCCGGCGCAGCCGGGGTTGCGGCAGGCCAGCTCGTTGCGGGGGAAGTAGGGGGTGCCGCAGGACGCGCAGCGCGTGCCGAGCAGGCGCGTCGTGCCGTCCGCGGCGGTGAACCATCCGTCGACGGCGGGCCGCCGGGCTTTGGTGTCGCGCTGCTGGGTGTCGCTCACCGGCGCAGTTTACCAACCAAGCGCACGCTCAAATCAAGGGTGGACGCGGCGAGCAGGGCGACGCCGTAGAGGGCCAGGACGTAGAGGGCGGTGGCCGTCCAGTGGCCGTGCTCGAACGCGACGCCGCCCGCCGAGCCGCCGATCGAACTGCCGAAGTAGTACGCGAACAGGTACAGCGCGGACGCCTGGGCGCGGCCGGTGCGGGCGCGCAGTCCGACCCAGCCGCTGGCCACCGCGTGCGTCCCGAAGAACCCGCAGGTGAAGATCAGCAGGCCGACGCCGATGAGGACGAGCACCGGCGGCAGCGTCAGCAGGAGCCCGGCCGCCGCGAGCACGATCGAGCCGAGCAGGACGGGCCGCTTCCCGATCCGGTCGGCGAGCGTCCCGGCACGGGCCGAGAACGCCGAGCCCGCCAGGTTCGTCACCGCGATCAGCGACACGACCGCCAGCGGCAGGTGGAATGGCGCGTCCAGCAGCCGGTAGGTGAGGAAGTTGTAGACCGTGACGAACCCGGCCATCGCGGTCAGCGCGACGAGGTAGAGGCGGCGCAGGCCGGGATCGCGCAGGTGGGCGAGTAGCGGACGGTAGTCGACGCGTCCGGGGGTGAAGAAGCGGGACGGCGGCAGCAGTGCCCAGAACGCGAGCGTGAACCCGAACGCCACGAGGACGGTCACCGCGAGCGCCCAGCGCCAGCCCGCGACGTCCGAGACCAGGCCGGGGACGAGCCGTCCGAGCACGCCGCCGATCCCGGTCCCGGCGACGTACCGGCCCATCGCCCCGCCCAGGGACGCGCCGTGCACCTCGTCGGCCAGGTAGGCCATCGCGACCGCCGGGACGCCCGCGAGCGTGGCGCCCTGCACCGTCCGGACGACCGCCAGCTCCGCGAACGTCGAGCACAGCGGGATCGCCAGCCCGACCAGCGCGGACGCCACCGACGACACGATCATCACCCGCGTCCGGCCGAACCGCTCCGACAGCGAGCTGACCGGGACGACCGCCAGCGCGACCGCGCCCGTCGCGAGCGACACCAGCAGGCTGGCGCGCGCGGGGGAGACGGCGAACGCCTCCGACAGCTGCGGCAGGAGCGCCTGCGTGCAGTAGAGGGACATGAACGTGGTGAGACCGGCGGCGAAGAGGGCGAGGTTGATCCGGCGGAGCCCGGCGGAACCGGCCCGGTGCCGTTCGAGAGGGGGTGCGAGGACGGCGGTCATGCCGAGAAGCGTGCGTCCGCGAGGACTGATGCGTCCAATGACGGTTCCGACGTCGATCGATGCGTGATACGCATGAGGGCATGGACCTCCAGACGGTGCGCTGGTTCCTCGCCGTCGTCGAGCACGGGCATGTGACGAACGCCGCAGCGGAGCTGCGCGTCTCGCAGCCGGGCCTGTCGCGCGCGATCGGCCGGCTGGAGCACGAGCTCGGCGTCCCGCTGTTCGACCGGGTCGGACGCGGCGTCGAGCCGTCGCCGTTCGGGCGGGTCTTCGCCGAGCACGCCCGCCGCCTCGTCGCCGAGGACGAGGCCGCCCGGCGCGCGCTCGCGCAGGCCGCGGACCCCTCGCGCGGCGAGGTCGCGCTCGCGTTCCTGCACACGCAGGGGCCGTCGTTCGTGCCCGATCTCGTCCGGCGGTTCCGGGAGACGCGGCCCGGTGTGACGTTCCGGCTGTTCCAGGACCGGTCGGCGCGGATCGTCGCGGCCGTCCGGGACGGGCGCGCCGACCTCGCGATCACCAGCCCGCGCCCGTCCGGGACGGACCTCGGGTGGCGTCCGCTGGTGACCGAGCGGCTCCTGCTGGCCGTCCCCGAGGGGCATCCGCTGGCGCGCCGCCGCCTCGTCCGGACGGCGGAGCTGGCGGGCGAGCCGGTCGTGGCGTTCCGGCAGGGCGCCGGGCTGCGGACGATCGCCGAGGAGATGTTCGCGCGGGCCGGGATCGCGCCGGAGATGCCGTTCGAGGGCGAGGAGTCGGCCACCGTCCGGGGGCTGGTCGCGGCCGGGCTCGGCGTCGCGATCGTCGCGCCGCCGCTGCCGGGCGAGGCGCACGGCGTCGCCCACGTCCGCCTCGCCGACCCCCTCGCGGTCAGGACCATCGGCCTGACCTGGTCGGACGGACGCACCAGGCCGCCGGTCGCCGAGGCGTTCCGGCGGTTCGTGCTCACCCCGGGCGGGACCCCGGAGGCCACTAACTGACCCGTCAGTTACTTCGGTACAGTGACATCGAGCCAGATGCGAACGAGGAGTGGACACATGCGGACTGGACTTGAGGGCAAGACCGCGCTCGTCACGGGCGCGTCCCGGGGGATCGGCAAGGCGATCGCGACCGCGTTCGCCGCCGAGGGCGCCAACGTGGTGCTGTCCTCGCGCAGGCAGGAGGCGCTCGACGAGGTCGCCGCCGAGATCCGCGCCGCCCACCCCGGCGCCCGCGTCCTCGCCAAGGCCGCCCACGTCGGCGACGCCGAGCAGGCCGCCGCCTGCGTGGACGCCGCCGTCGCCGAGTTCGGCGCCCTGGACGTCCTGGTCAACAACGCCGGCACCAGCCCCCACTTCGGCGCGATGACCGACATCACCCCCGAGGCCGCCGCCAAGACCGTCCAGGTCAACCAGTTCGCGGTCGTCCAGTGGACGCAGCTGGCGTGGAAGGCGTCCATGGCCGAGCACGGCGGGTCGATCGTCAACATCGCGTCCGTCGGCGGCCTGGTCACCGAGCACGGCATCGGCTACTACAACGCCACCAAGGCCGCCGTCATCCACATCACCCGCCAGTTCGGGATGGAGCTGGCGCCGAAGGTCCGGGTCAACTGCATCGCCCCCGGCCTCGTCCGCACCGCCCTCGCCCGCGCGCTGTGGGAGAACAACGAGGAGCAGATCAACAAGTACATGCCGCTCGGCCGGATCGGCGAGCCCGAGGACATCGCGAACGCCGCCGTCTTCCTCGCCGGGTCCGCCTCGTCCTGGATGACCGGCCAGACCATGGTCGTCGACGGCGGCGCCACCATCCGCCCCTCGATCGCCTAGGGGGACGCGATGCCGCGCTGGGGACTCACCCTTCCGCTGACCGGCGTCCCGCTCGCCGAGCACGCCGCGCTCGTCGCCGAACTGCCGTCCCTCGGCTACACCGACGCCTGGTCGGCCGAGACGAACGGCACCGACGCGTTCACCCCGCTCGCCCTCGCCTCGCAGTGGGCGCCCGAACTGCGCCTCGGCCCGGCCATCGTGCCGGTCTACACGCGCGGCCCGGCCCTCCTCGCCCAGCAGGCCGCGACCCTCGCCGACCTCGCGCCCGGACGCTTCGTCATGGGCATCGGCACCTCGTCCGACACGATCGTCTCGCGCTGGAACGGCATCCCGTTCGAGGAGCCGTACCAGCGCGTCCGCGACACGCTGCGCTTCCTGCGCCGCGCCCTCGCGGGGGAGAAGGTCAAGGAGGACTACGCGACCTTCTCGGTCCAGGGCTTCAAGCTGGAGAAGGCCCCCGACGTCGCGCCGCCGATCGTCCTCGCGGCCCTCCGCCCCGGCATGCTCCGCCTGGCGTCCCGCGAGGCCGACGGCGCGATCACCAACTGGCTCGCCCCCACGGACGTCCCGAAGGTCCGCGCCGAACTCGGCGACGACCCCGAGCTGATCGCCCGCCTCTTCGTCTGCCCCACCGAGGACGCCGCCGAGGCCCGCGCCATCGGCCGCTGGATGATCGCCGCGTACATGACCGTCCCCGTCTACCGCGCCTTCCACGCCTGGCTCGGACGCGGCGACGCCCTCGCCCCCATGAACGAGGCGTGGGCGGCGGGCGACCGCAAGAAGGCCCTCGAGGTCATCCCGGACGAGGTCGTCGACGACCTCATCGTCCACGGCTCCCCGTCCGCCTGCCGGGCCCGCATCCGCGAGTACGTCGACAACGGCCTCACCACCCCCGTCCTCGCCGTCGTCCCCAGCGGAACACTCTCCCCGGCGGAAGCCGTAAGAGCCCTGGCCCCCACCAACGACTAGCCCACGGCACGAAATCCGGCCCCCGGGGGCTCCGCTCATTTACGGGGTGTTCACGTTGGATTCGGATGGGTTCTCTAGGGTCGTCGCGCTGCACCTTCGGGCGGTGCGCACGTTGACGGGGGACCGATCCGGATGTCGTTGTTGGGCTGGCCGCTGCTCATCCTGTTCGTCGTGCTCGCCCTGGGGGCGCCGGTCGGGTGCCTGATGGCGTGGAACCGCGTGCCGGGGCCGGACGCGGTGCGGGTGACGGCGCGGCTCGGCATGATCGCGTTGTGCCAGGCGACGGCGTTGATGCTGGTCGGGACGTTGCTGAACCGCAGCCTGCACCTGTACCCGACCTGGGCGGACCTGTTCGGAACCGCCGGACGCAACGGGAACATCGAGGCGGCGGGCCCGACGCTGACCCGTCCCGCGGGCGGACGCGGCCTGGACGAGGGCGGGTTCCGGTTCGACCGGGACAGCCGGACGCACGTCGGGCACCCGAGCGGCGCGGTGTCGGGGATCCGCGCCGAGGTCCGGGTATGGCTGCCGCCGCAGTACGACGACCCGGCCTACCGGGGACGCCGGTTCCCGGTGATCGAGCTGCTGCCGGGGTTCCCCGGGTCGTCCTGGACCTGGTTCGGCGCGCTGCACGTCGCCGGTGAGCTGGAGAAGGCGATGAGGAACGGCCAGGCCAAGCCGTACATCCTGGTCTCGCCGACGATCACCGTCCAGCCGGGCCGGGACACCGAGTGCACCGACATCACGGGCGGGCCGCGGGTCGCGACGTGGCTCACCACCGACGTCCGGACGGCCGTGACCCGTGACTTCCGGGCGCTGCCGAACGCCGAGTCGTGGGCGACGATGGGGTACTCGACCGGAGGGTTCTGCGCGGTGAAGCTGGCCGAGCAGCGGCCGGACCTGTTCCGCGCGGCGGTGAGCCTGGCCGGGTACTTCAAGCCGACGTCGCCCGACATCACGCGCGACGCGAACGCCGTCCACGCCAACAGCCCGATGGAGCTCCTGACGACGCGTCCGCCCGTGGACCTGCTGCTCGGCGGGACCCGGACGGACAGGGGGACGGCCTCCGCGATCGACGCCATGGTGGCGCACGTGCAGCCGCCGACCAGGGCGTTCACCTACATCCTGTCGAACGGCGGTCACCTTCCGAAGGTGTGGGAAGGGATGCTGGCGAAGTCGTTCGACTGGCTCACGCAACGCGTGACGGGCCCGAGCTGAGTGTTTACGGACGCGGAACGAGGGCAAGGGGTGCGCGTCCGAATCACTTGGCAAAAAGGAAGTCAGCTCCCATGCTCACCCTGACCAGCGACGCCGTCCAGGTCATCCGCACCGTCACCGCCGACCCGCAGCTGCCGCCGAAGAGCGGCATCCGGATCCAGGCGGGCATCGACGGCTCCGAAACGCTCAAGCTCTCGGTCGCGCCCGCGCCGGAGGACGGCGACGAGGTCGTCGACGAGCAGGGCGCGCGGGTCTACCTGGAGCCCGCCACCGCGAAGATGCTCGAGGACATGACCCTCGACGCGACGGTGGACCCGAAGGGCGACGTCGCGTTCACCCTCACCGGACCCCCGACCGAGGTCTGACCCACCGCTCCCGCCCACCGCTCCCGCCCACCGCTCCCGCCCACCGCTCCCGCGCGGCGGTTCAGCGTGGCGGTTCAGCGACCGGCCGCCAGGACGACCAGGAGGACGACCACGCCGAGGGCGAGGGTCGTGAGGAGGCAGAAGGCGGCGATGACGGCGCAGGCCAGCCCCTTGGGCTGGTCGCGCCAGTTGCCGTAGTGTCCGCGCACCTGCCGGTCCAGCTCCTCCCGCGAGGGTCCGCCCGTGGCGTCTCCGGTGTCCACGGCGGTCAGTCTCGCAGACGGCCGCCGGGTCGGCGGACCGTCCACCGGAAGCGTCACCCTGGGTAGGCAGAGCGTCACTCTGGGAACGTGGGGTGCGGCCCCAGCGCCCAGTACTCGAACAGGCCGTATCCGACTCGGCCTGATCCGTCCTGGTACTCGTAGCGTCCGACGGCGTCGACCATGCCCCACATGCGCGCGGCGTCCTCGGGGATCCGGGTGTCGTAGGCGACGCCCTGGACGACCGGCTCCGGCCCCTGGTACATGCCGTGCTTCCAGTCCGGTTCGAGGCCGTAGCCGGTGCCGACCATCAGGTGGACGGGCAGGATCGGCGTCACCTTGATCTCGAACGGCTTGCCCGCGGGCGGGTGGAAGGCGAGCGTCGCGGTGACGACGTCCCGGGTGCCCTCGGCGTAGACGGGACGGTAGTCGAGGCGTCCGAGATGCTCGGGTTCGCGGTCCGGATCCGGGAAGACGCGGACGGCCTCCTCGAGGATCCGGCGTCCCTTCTCGTCCTCCTGGAGGATGCAGAGCACCGAGTGGTCCTCGAACTGGAACGGCGCGTAGACCCAGTAGAAGGTGCCCGGATTCCTGACCTGGATGCCGGGCGGCTCGGGTTCGCCGACGGGGCGGATGCCCCACGAGCGGTCGCGCGATCCCCAGTAGGCGTCGGGCGTGACGTCGATCCGCTCGCCGTCTAGGACGATGTGGCCGGTCCAGCGGCCGGTCTGGGCGAGGCGGCGCGAGTCGAACATGACGCGCTCCTGCCAGCGCAGGTAGTGCGGCGGTTCGAGCTGCGCGGGGATGGACGCGTCCCAGGTGAGGTCGAACGAGAGGCCGTTCCCGGTGTCGGCGAGGACGACGCGCAGCCTCCGCAGGCCCTCGATGACCTCGACGCGGAACGGCCCGACGGTGGTGTCCATGCGGTCCGCGCCGAGCTCCCGCGACGCCCGGACGACCTTGTGCCACGGCCCGCGGCGGACGACCGCGAACGCGTCGGTCACGCCGAGGTTCGGGTACTGCCCGACGCCGACCAGCATCATCAGCTCGCCGGACGTGTCGTGGACGTTGAAGTAGTAGCGGTCGTAGAAGTTGCGGTCGGAGGTCGCGACGTGCCGCATCACCTCCGGGGCCTGGTGGATCGGGTAGTCGTCCAGGGGCGAGAGGGTCACGCGAGGCCTCCCAGGATGCGGTCGAGCAGGCGGGTGCAGTTGTTGTCGTGCGGGAAGGCGTCGTCCGGCTCGATCCAGCCGAAGTCGATCATCGCCTGCCCGATCCGGGACATGATCACGGCGAACTTGAACCCGGACAGGACCTCGTAGAACTCCATGTCCCGGACGGGACGCCCGAGCAGCCCGGAGTACCGCCGGGTGGTCTCGGCGGCGGACGGGAAGCCCGGCAGCCGCGGGACGCCGATGCCCTCGCTGTGGTGCCGGTCCAGGAACAGGAACCAGGCGAGGTCCTCCTCGGGCGCGCCGAGGACGGCGTTCTCCCAGTCCAGGACGGCCGCGGGCACGCCCTTCCGGAAGATCACGTTCCCGATCCGGGCGTCGCCCCAGAGGACCCTCGGCGCGTCCGGTTCGCCGGGGCGGTGCGCGCGCAGCCAGTCGAGGGCGCGCAGGGCGGTCTCCTGCGGCCCGTCGTAGGCCCAGTGCAGGTAGTGCTCGTAGTAGTTGAGCCGCTGGTCCAGGCCCGTCCCGCCCCACTCCGGCTGGTCCAGGAAGCCGAGGCCGAGGTCGTCCGGGTCGAGCCGGTGCAGCTCGGCGAGGATCTCGAGCGTGGACCACCACATCGCGGCCCGCTCCTCCTCCGCGACCTCGGTGACCCAGCCGTCCATGTGGTACGGCGGCATGTCGGTCGGGACGCGGCCGTCGACGCGTCCCATCACGAAGAACGGCGCGCCGAGCGGCTCGTCGGACGGCTCGTACCAGCGGATCGGCGGGACGGGCACGCCGGTCCGCTCGTCGAGGACGCGCATCAGCCGGTACTGCTCGGCGAACCGCGGCTCGGGGAAGACCTGGTAGCGGGACGGCGCGACCCGCGCGACGAGCGGTTCGTGCCGCGCGGTGCCGTCGGGGGCCGTCCAGGCGGCGTCGAAGATCAGCGTCTCGGAGGAGAACCCGCTGGTCTCCGGGGTCTCGATCCTCGGGACACGGGCGCCGGGCAGCCGGCCGGCCAGCCACCGCGTCAGCGCGCGGCGCGTCACCTCGGGATCGCGTTGGTCGGGTACCGGCACGGGCACCTCCGGAAAGTGAAACTAGAACGTGTTCTATCAACGTCGTCCGGCCCGGTCAATGGGCGGGCGAGGTGCGGGGCCGGGACGCGGACATGAAAAAATCGGCCCATGCGTCTCACCAAGCTCGGCCACGCCTGCGTGCGGCTCCAGAAGGACGACCGGACCCTCGTCATCGACCCCGGCGCGCTCACGCCCGAGACCGACGCGCTGGACGGCGCGGACGCCGTCCTGGTCACCCACGAGCACTTCGACCACTTCGTCCCGGACCGGCTGCGCGCCGCGATGGCCGCCGACCCCCGGCTCGACGTCTGGTGCTCCCGCGCGGTCGCCGCGTCCCTCTCCGACCTGGGCGGACGCGTCCACGAGGTCGGGCACGGCGACGCCGTCACCGTCGCCGGCTTCGACGTCCACGTCTACGGCGAGGACCACGAGATCCTCCACCCGGACGTCCCGCCCATCCCCAACACCGGGTTCCTGGTCGACGGCGAGGTCTTCCACCCCGGCGACGCGCTGACCGTGCCGTCCGAGACCGTCCGGACGCTGTGCCTGCCCGGCAACGCGCCCTGGATGAAGGTCTCCGAGCTGTACGCCTACGCCCGCGCCGTGAACCCCGAGCGCGCGTTCGTCATCCACGACGGCCTGCTCAACGACGCCGGCCTCGGCGTCATGAACAAGCACGTCGACGCCGCCGGCGAGGAACTCGGCCGCGACTTCCGCCGCCTGACCCCCGGTGAGTCGGTGGAACTGTGACGAGCGTGCGCATCGACGCCGTCTTCTTCGACATCGGCGAGACCCTCATCAACGAGGGCGAGATCTACGGCCGCTGGGCCGACTGGCTCGGCGTCCCCCGGCACACCTTCCTCACCGTCCTCGGCGCCTTCATCTCCGAGGGCGCCACCAACATGGACGTGTTCGAGTACTTCCGCCCGGGCTTCGACCTGGAGAAGGAGGAGAAGGCGCGCGCCGACGCGGGCGTCCCGAACGGGTTCGGGCCGTCCGACCTGTATCCCGACGTGCGCGCATGCCTCGCCGGGCTGCGCGCCCAGGGCCTGTTCATCGGCATCGCCGGCAACCAGCCCGTCGAGGCCGCCGAGCAGATCGCCGCGCTCGACCTCGACGCCGACGTCCTCGGGATCTCCGACGTCTGGGGTGTCGGCAAACCCGACCGCGAGTTCTTCGAACGCTGCGCCCAGCTCGCCGACGCGCTGCCCGAACACGTCCTGTACGTGGGGGACCGGCTCGACAACGACGTCCTCCCGGCCGCCGACTTCGGCATGCGCACCGCCTTCCTGAGACGCGGGCCCTGGGGCCACATCTGGGACGACCCGGAGGCCGAGACACGGGCCACCTTCGTCCTCGACGACCTGGCCTCCCTCCCCGAGCGCGTGGCCCGGTTCAACTCCCCCTAAGGGATCCCCCCTAGCTCCGGAGTAGGGCATGCGAACCAGCCGTTAGGGCGATGTGAGGCGGGGTGTCCGCTTCGTAGCGTTGTTGTCGTGGCCGCGAAACCGGCGGTCCGACGATCCGCAAGGGAGAACAACGACATGAACGGCCTCTACCGTCCTCGCCACGGTCGCGTCATCGCTGGCGTCTGCGCGGGCATCGCCCGGCGCTTCGGGATGAGCCCGTGGACCGTCCGCCTGCTCGCGCTGCTGTCCTGCCTGCTTCCGGGCCCGCAGTTCGTCGTCTACATCGTCCTCTGGATCATGCTGCCGAGCGAGTAGCGCGCCCGCCACCGTCCGGGACGCCCCGCCCGCCGCCCGGCGGGCGGCGTTGACCCGGCCGAGTCAAGGCGGCGCCGCCGCGCCGGGCCGATTACGCCCCGTTCGCTGGAACGGGGGCCCGGCGGGGTGTTAGATCTGGGGGTACTTCCGAAAAAGGAAACTCCCTGTGCCGGACCTCCCCCCGCCGACCGCGACCGGCGCGCACGCCGCCCCGGACCCGCTCGCCGTGACGCGCGCCCTCCTGCGCCATCTCGGCGAGCTGTCCCGCGCCCGCGCCCGCCGCGGCCCGTCCGGCCAGCCCCCACCGAAGGAACAGCCGGCGCCGAAGGAACAGCCGGCGCCGTCCGACCCTCCGCCCCAGGACCCCGGCCCCGGTGGGCAGGCGGGGGACGGTGGCGAGGGACGGGCCGCCGCGTCCGGGACGCACTGGTTGTCGGAGCTGCCCGCCGAGGTGTTCGTCGAGGCGGAGGCGGGGCCGGGGCAGGTGCTGTTCAGCGTGCCGCTGATCCCGCTGCGGCCGCCGTCCGTGCCGGTCGAGTTCGACACGTGGCTCGAGATGCGGCACTGGTACCGGGCCCTGCGCGACCTCGCCGACCAGGACCTGGCGCTCGTCACGGGCCTCCTGTCGTGGCGTCCCCCGGAAGGCCCGCCGGTGCGCGGGCACCTGCTGTCCACGCCCGTCGAGATCAGCGTGGACGACCGGACCGAGCGCGTCGACGTGATCGTCGCCGGGCCGACGACCCCGCTCGACCACGAACTGCTCGCGGACGTGCCCGGCTACCAGCCCGGCCACGCCGCCTGGGTCTGGGACGCCGTCCAGGCGGGCCAGGGGTTCGCCCTGCGCGCGTCGGTGTCGGACGTCCTGCGCAAATGGTGCGCGGCCGCGTTCGGTGAAGACGGCGCCCCGGGCGTCGTGTACCGGGACGACTGGGCGCCGGGCGGACCACCGGGAGAGATCCCCTCGGTGCGCCTCGCGCCCGCCCTCGTCGTCCGGCGGCGCCCGCGCAGCACCGGCCTCGCGGCCCACTACGACCAGCTGATCTCCAGCCTCACCGACCCGCCGCCGGACGGCCTCGTCCGGTTCCTGGCCGCCGACCTGCGCGTCCTGCACGTCCCGGACCCGGAACCGCACGCCGCCGCCGGGCTGCTCGCCGGGATGACCGCGCAGGGCCGCCGCGTCCTGGTCGTCCGCCCGGACACCGACACCGGCGGCATCCCGCCGCGCCCGGACCTCCCCGAGGTCCCGCCGCTCACCGACGGCGAGACCGCCGAACTCCTGCGCCTGCTCGGCCGCCGCACGCTCGCGCCCCCGGCCGACACCGCCGCGCTGCCCGACCCGAACCGGATCCTCGCGCTCGTGAACGTCGAACGGGCCGTCCCGCCGGAGGCGTCCGGCGAGGTCGCGCGCCGCCTCCGCCAGTTCGACCCGGCCGTCCTGGCCCGCCTGACCGGACGCGTCGCGCAGGTGGAGGGCATCCTCAACGAACTCGGCCTCGGCGGGCACCCGTCGAGGTGGACGGGCGCCGACCCCGCCGCCCGCGCCTTCGCCGACCTCCTCGGCCGCCGCAACCTCAAGGCCTGGGAGCGCCTCGCCGAGCTGACCGTCCAGGCCGACCGCGCCCTCCGCGCCCTCCGCTCCCTGCGGGGCCGCCGGATCGTCGTCCCGCCGGAGCCGTCCGCCCGCGACCTCGCGGACGCCGCCCACGAACTCCGCGCCCACCTCCTCACCGGCGGCACCCTCAAGCGCGGCCCGATGCGCTCCGCCGCGCAGCGCAAGGCCGAACCCCTTCTCGCCACCGTCACGGTCGACGGCCAGCCGCCGGCCACACTCGCCCTCCTGGAGATCGTCCTCACCCACCTCACGGCGGAGATCACCGTCCAGGACCTGCACTACACCTGGGACGCGGCGGGCGTCCCCTTCCGCACCGACCTTCCCCTCGCCGACCGCGCCGCCCGCTTCGCCGAGGCCCACGCGCGGCTGGCCCGCGTCCGCATCCTCACCCCCGTCCTCACCGAGGTCGCCGAACTCGGCATCCCCCTGACCCACCCCCTCCAGTGGCACGGCCTGACCATCGGCCTCGCCGCCGCCCGTCTCGCCGCCGAGGCGGACCGCGCCACCGCCGCCCTCACCCACCTGCGCGACGCCGTCGACCCGTCCCTCGGCGACGTCCGGGCCGCCCTGGACGCCCGCGACCCGGACGCCTACGCCCGCGCCCTCCACGCCCTGGCGGACGCCCACCGCGTCCGCACCCGCCGCGACGCCCTCCTCGGCCGCCTCCACGCCGTCCACCCGGACCTCGCGGCCCGCATGACCGCCGACCCGTCCGCCTTCGCCCCCCTCGCCCGCACCTGGACGACGTCCTGGACCGCCGCCCGCCGGATCGCCCCGGACGCCGTCCCCCTCTGGGACGTCCCCGCCGTCGCCCCCGCGGCCCCCGACTCCCTCGACGCGATCATCCTCGACGACGTCCACGACGCGGGCCCCGAGGCCCTCTTCCTCCTCTGGTACACCACCCGCGTGATCCTCCTGGGCCGTCCGGGCGAGGACCTCCCGCCCCTGGACGCCCCCCGCCCGCCCCTCCCACAGGACCTCCACCACTCCCTCGCCCCCACCACCCCCCTCTACAAGGCCCTCCTCTCCCGAGCCCTGGAATCCCAAGAACCCCCCACCCGTGGACAAACGCCCGCCCGCCAAGAAGGACCCGCAAAGCCACAGGACGACGAGGCCCCGACTCCCGGCCAGGTCCCCCCGGAGGAGGACACCGGCCAAGCCACACCGCCGCCAGAGCCAGAGCCAGAGCCTGACGCGGTCCCCGGAGGCACGGACGACGCCGTCCGGACGAACGACGGCGAGAATCCCGCGCACAGCGAGCCGGACGCGGCGCCTGAAGGCGATTCGGCATCTGCGGCCGGTGCCTCCGAGCCCATTTCGCAGGACAGTGCTCCCGAGCAGACCGATGATTCCGGCGACAGTGCGGAGCACGCGGACCAGCCGGGAAAGGGTGCGCCGCCTGAAGGGGGCGACCCCGTGCAGGACGCCCCGCCCGCTGATGGGCCTGCGCAGTCTGGAGAGGCCGAGCAGGATCAGACGGCGCCACAGGCCGATGAAGGCGATGGAGCAGCGGCCCCCGGACAGCCTGAGGAGCCTGCCCCGGTCGACGATCCCCAGGGAGGAGACGCGGCTCGGAGTGAGGGGGCTGCGCGCGCTCTGGCTGGTGGACGTGGGGTCGGGGCCCTTGGCAGGTCCGCTGCTGAGGCATCGCTGGCGCGTGCTTTCGTTCCACGGCATGCGCGAGGTGAAGGACGTGACTCCGCTGACGGGGATCCGCGTGGCCAAGGGCCTGCGGGGAACGACGGCGCTGCGCGGGGGAGTGGTGCGTCCGTGCCCCGGCATGCGCGGGCTGAGGGATCCGGGCGTGATGAGGAGCGCGCGCACGTCGAGGGTCCTGCGGACGCCGAAGAGCGCCAAGACGCTGAGGTGGGCTCTCCCGTTGGAGGGCCCGCGGACGACGAGGCATCGGCGCACCTCGAAGAAGGCGCCGAGGCCGGAGGGCGTGCCGAGGTCGAAGGGCCTCCGCAGGGTGCCGTCCGTGCGGACGAGAAGGAGGGGGAGCCCTCGCGGAGTGAGGCGGACGCCTCCTCAGGGGCGGACGGCCAGGGGGAGGCCGTGCCGGCGGTCCGGATTGAGCCGGGGCGGTCGATTGTGAGCTATGCGCGGGACGACCTGCGGATTCTCGTGGAGCGGTTGCTGCGGGCGGCTCCGGGGCTGTCGGAGGACGAGGTGGTGGCTCGGGCCACGCGGCTGCTGGCGTGTCCGGCGGACGAGACCGAGCTGGTGGAGGTGCGGATTCGGTATGCGCTGCATGAGCGTGATTGACTCCGGTGCGTGACGGGTCATGAGGTGCTGCGGGTCTTCTGCGGGGCGGACGGGCGGTTCGGGAACGAGCTCGGCGTGGTGCTGGACGGCCCGGCCCTGGCGGCGCGGGAGGAACGGCAGGCCCTCGCGGGCAGGCTGGGCTTCAGCGAGACGGTGTTCGTGGACGACGCGTCCCGGGGAGTGATCGACATCTACACGCCCACGCTGCGGCTGCCGTTCGCGGGCCACCCCTGCGTGGGGACGGCGTGGTTGCTGGGCGTGCCGGAGCTGGTGACGGCGGCCGGGACGGTCTCGGTGCGCCGGGACGGGGACGTCACGTGGATCGCGGCGCGGGCGGACTGGGCGCCGGCGCGGACGCTGCGCGAGTTCGGGTCGTCCGGCCAGGTGGACGCGCTGGAGGTGCCGCCGCCCGGCGAGTGGGTCTACGCCTGGGCGCGAACGGACGAGGGGGCCGGGGACGCCCTGGGAATCCGGGCCCGCGGCTTCCCCGGGCGGGACGACGGGATCGACGAGGACGAGGCGACCGGCGCGGCCGCGCTGCTGCTGACGGCCGAGCTCGGACGGCCGCTGGTGGTGACGCAGGGACGCGGGTCGCAGATCTTCACCAGGCCGCTCGCGGACGGGATGGTCGAGGTCGGCGGTCGCGTGTCGCGATGAGCCCCCGCGGCCCCTGGAAGGCGAGCGACTGACCGGCCCCGAGCCGCCGGCCGCCGGCGGGTCAGGAGGTTGCGGACGTCCAGGTGAGGGTGCCTGCGCGGAGGGCTTCGATCGTCGACAGGAGCCAGGCGTGTTCGGCGGCGGTGATGGTCCGCGCGTATTCGGTTTCCAGGCCGGAAACGCGGTCGAGGCCATCGCGCGCGTTGTCGGCGAGGATCCGGTCGTGCTCGTCCAAGGCCGCGGACACGCGCGCGGCGCGCCCCTCCAGCGCTGACAGGGCCTCCTGGGGGGCGATCATCAGCAGGTTCGAGAGGGCGGCGGGGAAGTCGGGGAAGTCCTTGCGCGGCGTCGCGAGCATCTCCTTCATCCAGGCGCGCGCGGTGACGCGGCCCGCCTCGGTGATCTCGTAGACGGTCCGCTCGGGGTACGCGTGGTCGCGCTCGGTGGCGTGGACGCGGATGAGCCCCCCCTCGGCGAGCCGGTCGATCGCCCGGTGGAGGCTGGTCCGCTGGCCGACGTTGACGACCTGGTCCTTGCCCCACTCCTTGATCAGCCGCTGCATCCCGTACGGGTGCAGCGGCTTGTAGGTGAGTATCGCGAGGACGGTCAGCGCGAGAGGTGAGCTTCGGACGGCCATGGGGTCAGCCTAGGTCACCCGACTAGTTGCCACAACTCTAGTTTCTGTGTAACTATCGCCCCATGACGAACACCACGGAAGTGCGCACGGCCCTGGTCATCGGCGGAGGCATCGCGGGCCCCGTCACCGCCCTCGCGCTCGCCAAGGCGGGCATCGAGGCCACCGTCTTCGAGGGGCGCCCCGAGGCCGCCGACGGGGTCGGCGCGATGCTCAGCATCGCCCCCAACGGCCTCAACGCCCTCGCCGTCGTCGGCGCGGACGAGGCGGTCCGCAAGGTCGGCCAGCCCGTCCCCGGCGTCGTCATGCGGACCGGCACCGGACACGTCCTCGCCGACTTCCACGGCTTCCCCGGCCTGCCCGAGACGCTCGCCCTCGCCCGCGCCGACCTGTTCCGCGCGCTCGCCGACCACGCCATCGCGGGCGGCATCGACATTCGGTACGGAAAGCGCCTGGTCGGCGTGGTCGAGAAGGCGGACGGCGTGACCGCCGAGTTCGCCGACGGGACGACCGCCACCGCCGACATCCTCATCGGCGCGGACGGCATCCGCTCGACCGTCCGCAAGCTGATCGACCCCGGCGCCCCCGAGCCCGGCTACGGCGGTGTCCTCAGCTTCGGTGGCATCGCGGACGGTGGCCCGGACGCCCCGTCCGAGCCCGGCATGATGTCCTTCGCGTTCGGCCGGGCGTTCCTCGGCTTCTGGACGCTCCCGGACGGGCGCGTCGTCTGGTTCGGCAGCCTGCCGCGCGAGGAGCCGATGACGTCCGCCGAGGTGCGCGAGGTGCCGAACGAGGACTGGCTCGCGCGCCTGCGCGAGCTGTACACCGGCCACGTCCCCGGGGAGGCCCTGATCGGGCGGACCGCCCCCGAAGACCTGATGGCGGTCGGACCGATGGAGTTCATGCCGGACGTGCCGACCTGGCACACCGACCGGATCGTCCTGCTCGGGGACGCCGTCCACGCGCCGTCCTCCAGCTCCGGGCAGGGGGCGTCGCTGGCGGCCGAGAGCGCCGTCGAGCTGGCACGGTGCCTCCGGGACCGTCCGACCGCCGCCGAGGCGTTCGCCGCGTACGAGGCCCTGCGGCGTCCGCGCGTCGAGGCGATCACGGGTGACGCCCAGGGAAAGAACAAGGCCAAGGCGGGCAAGGCGGGCGACAAGCCGTCGTTCCCGACTCCTGAGCAGATGTTCGCCCACGTCCACAAGTTCCAGATCGACTGGGATAGCCGCATCTGACCGGCGCGGCACGGTCCCCCCTCGCCGCCTCGGGCTACAACCGGGGGTTGTGCCAGGACCCCCGGTCGTTGTTTGAGTGCGGGACGCCGGTGCGTGTTGGATCCGGGTGTGGCTTTCCGGTTGGCTCTTGGACGAGATTTCGCCTGGTTGTGGCGGGCGTACACGGTCAGTGCGCTCGGCACCTGGCTCGCGCTGGACGCGTTCCCGATGATCGCGGTCTTCGCCCTGCACGTGAACGCGGCGCGCGTGTCGCTCATCGCGGTGGCGGGCGGTGCGGCGGCGGCGCTGCTGGCCGTCCCGCTCGGCCCGTGGGTGGAGTTCCGGTCGAAGCGCCGGCTGATGATCCACTCGGATCTGGTGCGGTTCGCCGCGCTCGCGACCATCCCGGTCGCCTACCTGGCGGACGGCCTGACCTACACGCACCTGCTGGTGGTGTCGGTGATCGTCGCGGTCGCGAACATCGTGTTCACCGGGGCGTCCGGCTCGCACCTCAAGGCGCTGGTCCCGGCGGAGCGGCTCGGCGACGCCAACGGCAGCTTCGAGTCGGTGAACTGGCTGTCCACGGCGGTCGGGCCGCCGGCGGGCGGCGCGCTGATCGGGCTGTTCGGGCCGGTCGCGACGGTCGTGCTGAACGCGCTGAGCTTCCTCGGGTCCGCGGCCGCGATCCGCCGGATCCGCCGTCCGGAGCCCGCGCCGCCCGAACGCCACGCCGGGACGTCCCGCCGCGCCGAGATCGCCGAGGGCTGGCGGGTGATCGCCGCGAACCGCGAGCTGCGGACGCTGTTCATCGGCACCGTCCTGTACAGCGCGCTGGTCATGGCCGTGTCGCCGCTGATGACGTTCTGGATGCTGAACGACCTGGGCTTCTCGCCGCTGGAGTACGGCCTCGGCGTCGGCGTCCCCTGCCTCGGCGGGCTGCTCGGGGCGCGGGTGTCGCGTCCGCTGGTGACGCGGTTCGGGATGCGGCGTGTCACGGTCGTCTCGGGCGTCCTGCGCATTCCGGGCCTGCTCGGGCTGGCCTTCGTCGGGCCCGGCCCGGTCGGGCTGCTCGTGTTCATGGTGTCCCAGCTCGGCCTCATCGCCGGCTCGGGCGTGTTCAGCCCGGCGTTCGCGACCCGCCGCCTGGAGCTCTCGGGCGAGCGCACCACCGCGCGCGTCCTCACCGCGTGGAAGATCGGCGGGCAGGTCGGCATCGCGTCCGCGACGCTGCTGTGGGCGGGCCTCGCCACCGTGACCGACGTCCGGACGGCCGTCGCGATCGCCGGCGTCGCCCTCCTGCCCACGGCCGTCTTCCTGCCCTGGCGGGCGACGGGGTCCGTGGCGTCTTCCCCTCCCGAGCCCAAGCCCGAGCCCGCGCCCGAACCCGTCGCCAAGGCGGAGGCGGGTGCCGGGTCCGGGGGGTAAAGCCTGCCTCAGAACGTCCGGGAAAGGGCTGATAGATGCCGGTTCGCTTCTATGCCGAGGTGAGATTTCGGGGCCCCTGGAGGTAAGGCTTCCGTCACACTGCCCCGGATAGGTGTCGAGGAGCCCGTCCGACGGAGGCGGCCATGAGAAGCAGCGCCACGCGCCGGGAGCGGCGTTGGATGGAGCGCCTGCGCCACTGCCTGCTGGGCCTCGGCTGGGACGTCGTGCGCCGCTACGAGGACGAGCGGCCGCTGCTCCGCGTCCTGTCCCCGGTGAGCACCTGCATCGGTGACAGCGTCGTGATCGACGGCGGCTGGTTCCGTTCCGGGACGGGCGTCTGGCTGGCCCCCTGCCGCGAGGCGGACCGCGCCGCCGAGGCCGTGGCGCAACTCCTCGCCCCCTACGTGATAGCGATCGTGATGGCGCGTCAACAGGAGGACGAATGAGTGGTCCCCCGGGTGGACGCGCGACTTCCACCCCACCGCCGATGACTCACCGCAGGTCCGGCGACTACCGTCGGTGAACATCGGACGGAACATCGGCGGTGAAGGACATGGGTGTCTGGTTTTTCTATGCGGCCCTGATCGTCTGGCTGGCCGGGGAGGTCGGCCTCCGGGTCGTGGAGATGCGCAAGGCCGGGACGGTGCGGGTCAGCGAGCACGGGACGCTCGGGCTCTTCGTCGTCCTCGGCGTCGGCGGAACGGTCGTGGGCGCGGCGGTCGGCCGCGCGGTGCCGTCCCTGGACTGGCACGTCGGGTCGGCCGTGTACCTGGTCGCGGCGGCGGTCATGCTCGCCGGGCTGGTGATCCGGTTCTGGGCGATCGTGACGCTGGGGAAGTTCTTCCGGTCGAGCGTGCACGTCCAGGAGGGGCACGAGGTCGTCTCGGACGGTCCGTACCGGTTCGTCCGGCATCCGTCCTACACCGGGCTGATGCTGCTGTTCATCGGGGCCTCGCTGACCTTCGGCAACGCCCTCGCGGTGGTGATCTTCCTGGTGTGCGTGTCGATCGCGACGCTCGTCCGGATCCGGGTCGAGGAGCGCGTCCTGTCGGCCGAGCTGGGCGAGGCCTACCGCGAGTTCGCCCGCACGCGAGCCCGCCTCGTCCCCTACGTCTGGTGATGAGACGGCGTCTGGTGATGTGACGGCGTCCGGTGGCATGACGCCCCCGCCGGGCTCTGCGCCCAGGGCCTGCGACCTGGGCTCGGAGACCCGGGAGGCGAATCGTCGGAGGTGTGCCGTAGGGTGCGCCACGACCGCATTCCGCTGGAGGACGGGGCTTGGGGTCTGTGGCGAGTTGGGACGCGGACGCGCTGGTCGGGCTGCGTGCGGCGGACTTCCGAGGGGACGGGGCCGCCGCCTTCGGCGTGCTCCGGAACCGTCCGCTCGGGCCCGTCCTTCAGCTCGCGGGAGACCTGCTCGCGGACGCGGTGCGCGAGGGCCGGGCGGAGGCCGCGCCGCTCGCCCGCGCGTGCCTGGACGCCCTGAAGGCCCGCGACGCCGCCGGTGACGCACTCCTGGCCGCGACCCTCCAGGAAGCCTTGAACGGGCACCCGCACGGCGACGGGCACCGCCACGGCGACGGGCACCCGCAGGACGACGCACGGCCCGTCCCCGTCGATCTGGGCGCCCTGGCCTACGCCCTCGCGGACGGCGACCCGATCACGATCCTCGACCTCCACACGGGCGACCTCCTCGCAGAGGACGAAGCGACCGCGATGGACGGCACAGGCCACCTCGTCGCCCTCTACCGTGACACCGCGTCCGCCCACCACGACATGCACGCCTTCGCCGATTCCGAGCCGAACACGCCCGCGCCCATGCAGACCGTCCGCGCCTACACGGACGCCCTAGCGGGCACGAAGCTGGAGTCCGCCTGGGACCTCTTCCGTGAGGAGCGGCAACGCGGACGCGCCCGGCAGTGGCTCGCCGACCACGGCCTCCGCCCCGTCCCCAGGCGCTTCCTCTAGCTCTGCGGAAAGAGTCCTGTGGCCACAAAGAAAGACCCCGGCCCGGATACGCATCCGGGCCGGGGCCGATCGAAGCTCCAGCGGGGGAGTTATAGACCGGGACGAACCAGGGGAAACGGGACGGTCTCCCGGATCGACCGTCCGGTGAGGGTGATCAGCAGCCGGTCGATCCCCATGCCCATGCCGCCCGCCGGGGGCATCGCGTACTCCAGGGCGCGGAGGAAGTCCTCGTCCAGCTCCATCGCCTCGGGGTCGCCGCCCGCGGCCTGGAGCGACTGCTCGGTGAGCCGCTGCCGCTGCAGGATCGGGTCGATCAGCTCGGAGTAGGCGGTGCCCAGCTCCAGCCCGAAGACGATCAGGTCCCACTTCTCGGCGAGCCGCGGGTCCTTGCGGTGCGGGCGGGTCAGCGGCGACGTCTCGGCCGGGAAGTCGCGGACGAAGGTCGGGAACATCAGCTTGCCCTCGACCAGCTCCTCGAACAGCTCCTGGACGATCCGCCCCTGCCCCCACTCCGGCGCGTACCCGAGGTCGATCCGGTCGGCCAGGGCCCGGACGGCCGGGAGCGGCGTGTCCGGCGTGACCTCCTCGCCGAGCGCCTCCGACACCGAGCCGTAGACGGTGATCTCCTTCCACGGCTCGCCGAGGTCGTGCTCCACGCCGTCCCGGACGATCACGGTCCCGCCCGTCGCGGCCAGTGCGGCGTTCACGACGAGATCGCGGGTGAGGACGGCCATCGTGTCGTAGTTCCCGTACGGCTGGTACGCCTCGAGCATCGTGAACTCGGGGTTGTGGGTCGCGTCCACGCCCTCGTTGCGGAAGTTGCGGTTCAGCTCGAAGACCTTGCCGACGCCGCCGACCAGCAGCCGCTTCAGGTACAGCTCGGGGGCGATCCGCAAGTACAGCTGCATGTTGTAGGCGTTGATGCGGGTCGTGAACGGACGCGCCGTCGCCCCGCCGTGGATCGGCTGGAGCATCGGCGTCTCGACCTCCAGGTACCCGCCCTCGCGGAGCGTGTCCCGGACGGCCGCGACGGCGTCGCCGCGCATCCGCAGCATCTTCCGCGACTCGTCGTTGACGATGAAGTCGACGTACCGCTGCCGGACGCGCGCCTCCGGGTCGGACAGGCCCGACCGCTTGTTCGGCAGGGGCCGCAGGCACTTGGCGGTCAGCTTCCACTGGGACGCCAGCACCGACAGCTCACCGCGCCGGGACGTGACGACCTCACCGGTCACGCCGACCTGGTCGCCGAGGTCGATCAGCCGCTTCCACTGCTCGAGCGGCTCCTCGCCGAGGTCGTCCGCGGTCAGCATGACCTGGATGTCGCCCGTCTCGTCCCGCAGCCGGACGAAGACCAGCCGGCCGTGCTCGCGGGCCAGGACGACACGCCCGGCGACCGCGACCCGCGCCCCAGTGTGCGTGTCCGGTGCGAGGCCGGGGTGCGCGGCGAGGACGTCGGCGACGTAGTCGGTCCGCTCGAATCCGAGCGGGTAGGGCTCCATCCCGGCCTCGCGGATCTCGGCGAGCTTGGCGTGCCGCACCCGCTCCTGCTCCGACAGGCGCCGCTGCGGGGCGCGCCGGGACTCGGCCGCCTCCTCGATCTCGGAGATCTTGGAGACCAGCTCCGGCGTCGGGACGCGGTTGGCGGCCCGCTCCAGCTTGATCCGGTTCAGCGACGGGACGAACCCCTCGGCGCGGGCGTAGGCCAGGCCGAGCCGCACCAGGTCGCGGGACTGCCGGTAGCAGATGAACCGTGGACGCCAGTGCGGCAGGTACTTGGCGTTCGACAGGTACAGGGACTCCATCTGCCAGAACCGGGACGCGAACGACAGCAGCTTGTAGTAGAACCGCGCGACCGGGCCCGCGCCGATCTGCGAGCCGCGCTCGAACGCCGACCGCAGCATGGCGAAGTTCAGCGAGAGCTGCTGGGCGCCGACCGCCGCGGCGCGTTCGGCCAGCTTGGCGACCATGAACTCGTTCAGGCCGTTCTCGGCGGCCCGGTCGCGGCGCATGAGGTCCAGCGAGAGCCCGGCCCGTCCCCACGGGACGAACGACAGGAGCCCGCGCAGCTCGCCCTTGGCGTCGAACGCCTCGACCATGACGCAGCGTCCGTCGGTCGGGTCGCCGAGGCGGCCGATGGCCATCGAGAATCCCCGCTCGGTGGCCTCGCCGCGCCAGGCGTCCGCGCTGCGGATCAGCTTGGCCATCTCCCAGTCCGGGATCTGCGAGTGCCGCCGGATGCGCACCGTGTACCCGGCGCGTTCCACCCGGTGGACCGCCTGCCGGACCTGCCGCATCTCGCGGCCGTCCAGGTTGAAGTCGGTGAGGTCCAGGATCGCCTCGTCGCCCAGTTCGAGGGCGTCGAAGCCGTGCCGGGCGTAGATGTGGGCGGCGCGCTCCCCGACGCTGACCGCCCCCGGGATCCAGGAGTGCGTGCGGCACTCGTTCAGCCACGCCTCGATCGCCTGGTCCCACGACTCGGGGTCGCCGAGCGGGTCGCCGGACGCCAGCGACACCGAGCCCTCGACCCGGTAGGCGATCCCGGCGCGGCCGTTCGGCGCGAGGATGAAGTCCTTGTCGCGGCGCAGCGCGAAGTAGCCGAGCGAGTCCTGCTCGCCGTACTCGGCCAGCAGGCTGCGGGCGGAGAGCTCCTCCTCGGGGCTGAGCACCGCGTCCCGGCGTCCGGGCCGGAACAGGGCCCACATGGTGACGATCAGCAGCCCGGTGCCGAGCACCCCGATGATCACGTCCACCCAGCCGGGCACCTTGACGTTGATCGGCTCCCCGGTGATCCCCGCACCGAGGACGGTCTGGAGCACCACGTACCAGGGGTGCGTCCAGAAGCTGCCCTCCGGGTCCTCGTCGGTGACGGTGACCAGGAACGTCCCGATGCCGCCGCTCAGCACCAGCAGGACGGAGAAGACCACGGCCGCCAGGCGCCGGTTGGCACGGTCCGGCAGCGAGGTGAACTGGCTGCGGGACGCCAGCGCCAGCCCGAGCACCACCATGTACGCGCCGGTGGTGACGACCTCCCCGAAGGCCGTCGGCTGGCTCGGATCCAGCGCCGTGTGCAGCAGCAGCGCCACCGAGAACGCGGTGTACAGGCTGAACAGCAGCACCAGGACCCGCCAGGCCGCCTTCTTCCGCCGCCTGATCCCCATCGACAGCAGGATGAACAGCAGCCCCCACGGGATGCTGGGGAAGACCGCCAGGTAGTAAAGCCATCTCAGGGCCCAGATGTCGGCGAGTCGGACGATGAGGTCCGACGACAGCCAGGAGAGGATGGACACGATCCCGGAGAGCCGGGTGTACCAGAAGAAGACGGTGGGCGCCGCCTCCACGAGTCTTCGCCAACCGGTGCGCAGGCTCCCCGTTTCGCCTGTTGCCGCCATGGTTCTCCCGTTCAGGACTGTCGGATTGTAGGGATATTTGTACCGGGTGACGCCTTACGCACGCCTACCGCCGACGATAGTCACCATCCCGTCCGGTCTGTCCCTGATGTCCGGCGGGTAGGGTGACGGTCGGCCCGGCGGATCCGGCGGGTTCGATGCGGGCGTCACCGGCGGGTGAGAGGATCGTTCGCGGGCCGGGTCCAAGATTGTCATCAAAAGTCGATATGGTCGCGGATATGCCACAGGAGACCACCGGGGAGCGGTTGCTCGCCCGCCGCTACCGCCTGGTGACCCAGGTCGGTCGTGGTGGCATGGGAACGGTCTGGCAGGCCCATGATGAGGTGCTCGGCCGGGACGTCGCCGTGAAGGAGGTCATCCTCCCGCATGGTCTCACCGACGAGGAGCGCTCCGTCCAGTACAAGCGGACCTTCCGTGAGGCCCGCACCGCCGCCCGCCTCGGCCACCCCGGCGTCGTCACCGTGTACGACGTCGTGGAGGAGGACGGTCGGCCCTGGATCGTCATGGAGCTCATCCACGCCCGCTCCCTCGACCAGGTGATCAAGCAGGAGGGCGCCCTCCCGCCCAAGCGGGCCGCCGACATCGGCCGCCAGATGCTCGCCGCCCTCCACGCCGCGCACGACGCGGGCGTGCTGCACCGCGACGTCAAGCCGTCCAACGTGCTGGTCGCGAGCGGTGACCGGGCCGTCCTCACCGACTTCGGCATCGCCACCGCCGCCGGTGACGCGACCCTCACCCAGACCGGCCTGGTCATGGGCTCGCCCGCCTACATCGCGCCGGAGCGCGCCCGCGGCCGCACCGCCGGCCCCGCCTCCGACCTCTGGTCACTCGGCGTGACCATGTACGCGATGGTCGAGGGCCGCTCCCCGTTCGAGCGCAACGAGCCCATGGCCGCCCTGGTCGCGGTGATCTCCGAGGAGCCCGACCCGCCGACCCGCTCCGGCCCCCTGACCCCGGTCATCGAGGGCCTGCTGCGCAAGAACCCCGACGAGCGGATGGACGCCATCGAGGCGGGCCGCGTCCTCGACGACATCGTCCGCGCCCCCACGGTCGACACCCAGCGGACCATCGCCGTCGAGTACACCGAGGCGCCCCCGCCCGTGGCCCCGGCCCCGGCCCCCGCGCCGCCGGCCGAGCCCGAGCGCACCCACCTGACCCCGTCCGCCGAGACCGCCGCGTCCCCGGAGCGCCCGGCGAACCGCCCGCAGCTCCCGCAGCTGCCGCCCGCCCTCGCGGGCGTCTCCGCCCGCCGCGCCCTCCTCGTCGCCGCGATGGTCATCGTGATCATCCTGGCCATCACCGGCATCGTCTGGGGCGCCACCCGCGGCAAGAGCGAGCCCAAGACGTCCGGCCCCCCGTCCCACCCCGCCACCCAGACCCACGCGACCACCCCCACCACCCCGGTCAGGACCGCGTCGTCGTCGAGCACACCCCCGGCGTCCACGGGCGTCCCGGCGGGCTTCCGCACCTACAAGGACCCGCAGGGCTACTCCCTGCCGATCCCGCAGGACTGGAGCAAGCCCGAGCACAAGGACGGCGGCGGCGGCTGGTTCTTCTACTCGCCGGACCGGCAGACCTACATCCAGGTCGACCGCGCCGAGACGGCGGACACCAGCGCCCTCCAGGACTGGAAGGACCTCGAGCCCGCCCGCAGGCACGTCTTCAAGGGCTACGACCTGATCGCGATCCGCCCGGTCCACAACGGGAAGCCCGTCAGTGACCCGACCGGCGTCCGCTCGGCCGACTGGGAATGGACCTTCGACGGCCGGGGCGGCCGCATCCACGCCCTCAACCGGGGCTTCGTGATGCGCGGCCACGGCTACGCCATCGTCCTCTACGCCCCAGACAAGGGCTGGTCCAAGACCTGGACCGACCTCCAACCCGTCTACGCAGGCTTCACCTCCGAGAAGTGACGTCTCCGGTCCTCGCGGAGGAATCGGCGATTCCTCCGCGAGGACCAAGGGCGGAGGTCCCGGCCCGTTCACGGCGGATTTTTCCGTGTTCGGGCGGGCATGGAAGGGCGGCGGTTCGCCGATCCGTTACCCGTTGTCGGTAAAGTCGCTGCTCATGGCGGAGGGTGAAGTGACGGGACCGGGGACCGACGTCCCCCTCGCTGGCCGGTACCGGCTGCTGTCCGTGCTGGGCAGGGGCGGGATGGGGACGGTCTGGCGGGCCACGGACGAGACGCTGGACCGCGAGGTCGCGATCAAGGAGATCCGGCTGCACCCGTCGCTGACCGACGAGGAGCGCAGCACCGCGTACGCGCGGATGATGCGGGAGGCGCGGGCGTCGGCGCGGCTCGGGCATCCCGGGGTCGTGACCGTCCACGACGTGGTGGTGCACGACGAGCGGCCGTGGCTGGTCATGGAGCTCGTCCCGGCGCGGTCGCTCCAGGACGTCATGGACGACGACGGTCCGCAGCCGCCGCAGCGGGTCGCGGCGCTCGGACGCCAGCTGGCCGCGGCGCTCCGGGCCGCGCACGCCGTCGGGATCCTGCACCGGGACGTGAAGCCCGCCAACGTGCTCGTCACCGACGAGGGACGGGCCGTCCTCACCGACTTCGGCATCGCACAGCTGTCCGGGGACGCGACGCTCACCCGGACGGGCATGGTCATGGGCTCGCCCGCCTACATGGCGCCCGAGCGGGTCAAGGGCGAGGCGGCGGGCCCCGCGTCGGACGTGTGGGCGCTCGGCGCGACGCTGTACGCCGTGGTGGAGGGGCAGGCGCCGCACCACCGCAGCGACGCGATGGCCGTGCTCGCCGCGATCATGACGCTGGACGCGCCGCCGCCGCGCCGGGCCGGGGCCCTGGCGCCCATGCTGACCGCGATGCTCGACCGCGAACCCGGACGGCGTCCGAACATCGACCAGGTGGAGCAGGAGCTCGGACGGGTCGCCGCCGGAGGCGGTCCCGCGGCCCCGCGGGGAGGCCAGGCGCCCGCACCGGCGGCGCAGGCGTCCGTCCCGGCGGCTTGGAACGAGCAGGTGCCCCGGGAGGCGTCCGTCCCGGCCGCCTGGAATGAGCAGGTGCCCCGGGAGGCGGCCGCGCCCGCGGCTTGGAGTGAGCAGGCGACGCATGCGTCCGCGCCGGGTGGCTGGAGTGAGCAGGCGCAGGTGCCGGGTCCGCCGGTCTGGGCGCCCGAGCCGGCCACGCGGCAGGTGGCCGCCCCGGGCGGTGGCACGCATCAGGTGGGCGCCGCCGACGGCGGCACGCAGCGGGTCGAGGCGCGTCCGGGTGGAAAAAAGGGCGGTGCCTCGGGGCCGGTGGCCCTCGGGCTGGTGGGCCTGCTCGCTCTGGCGGTCATCGGCGGGGTGGGCTACTACTCCTTCGGACGGTCCAAGGACGAACCGTCCGTCACGTCCCCGTCAAAGGCGGGGGACACGACGAATCCGCCGAAGTCCCATAGCCCGGCACCCGTCAAGCCGCGGCCCTACAACCAGCCGCCCGGAACGACGATGCAGAACGTCGGCGGCCTCCGTCTCGCGGTCCCGAGCCGGTGGAGGCGCCAGGACGCCAAGACCTTCATCGACCCGACCACGTCCAGCTACGTCCAGGTCGACGACAGGTTCTGGGCGGGCACCCCCGAGGCGCACTGGCGGACCTGGACCCGCGACCCGAACACCGCCAAGGCCCTGAACGGCTTCAGCCAGATCTCCCTGGTGCCGGCCACGGCCAGGAACGACCAGCCGGCGTCCGACCTGGAGTTCACCTGGGTGCGCAACAGCGAGGTCTCGCACGCCCTGGACCGGGGTTTCCGCAAGGCGGGGCAGCCCTACGCCGTCATCGTCGTCGCGCCGGAGCGGCGCTGGGAGGCCATGCGTCCCGTGCTTCGGCAAGTGCTCGATAGCGCCGGATAATGCTGGTCCAATGAACCGGGGGGCGCCACGGAGCGTCCCACTCAGCAGCATTTGCTCCGACGGGGGACCATTTGGTCATGGGAGAGGGACGTCTGCTCGCGGGCCGCTACCGGCTGGACGCGGTGGTCGGTCGCGGCGGCATGGGCACGGTGTGGCGCGCCCGGGACACCATGCTCCACCGGGAGGTGGCGGTCAAGGAGGTCGTGCTGCCGCCCGGGCTCGCCGACGACGAGCGCGCCGTCCTGTACGAGCGGACGCTGCGCGAGGCCAGGGCGTCCGCGCGGCTGAGCCATCCCGGCGTGGTCGTGGTCCACGACGTCGTCGAGGAGGACGGCCGGCCGTGGATCGTCATGGAGCTGCTGCTGGCGCCGTCGCTGCAGGACGTCCTCGACCAGGAGGGCCCGCTCGCGCACGCGCGCGTCGCCGACATCGGGTTGCAGATGCTCGGGGCGCTGCGGCACGCGCATTCCAAGGGGATCCTGCACCGGGACGTGAAGCCGTCGAACGTGCTGCTGTGCGACTCGGGACGCGTCGTCCTGACGGACTTCGGCATCGCGCAGATGGAGGGGGACGCGACGCTGACCCAGACCGGGCTGGTCATGGGGTCGCCCGCGTACATCCCGCCGGAGCGGGCGCAGGGGGCGCGGGCCGTCCCGGCGTCCGACCTGTGGTCCCTCGGCGCGACCATGTACGCGGCGCTGGAGGGCAAGTCGCCGTACGAGCGGTCGGACGCGATGGCGTCGTTGCAGGCCGCGCTGCTGGAACCGGTGCCCCCGGCGCGTAACGCGGGCCCGCTGCGGCAGGTCCTGGACGGCCTGCTGGCCCGGCAGCCGATGCACCGGATGAGCGGCGAGCAGGCGGAACCGCTGCTCGCGCGGGTCGCGGCGGCGTCCCCGGCGTCCCCGGCGTCCCCGGTGTCCGTGGTGTCCGTGGCGCCCCCGGCGGCCGGGCCGTCCGCAGGGATCACGCTCAACGACGACGTCCGGACGGTCGCGGACGGCCCGGGGGAGACGATCACCGACCCGGCCGACCACCGGCTGGCGCTGCGGCAGGAACCGGCGTCCGCGCCGCGCGACCCGGTGCCGGCGGGCCGCGAGACGCCGCACGTTCCGCTGGCCCGGACGGCCCCGGACGAGCCGTCCACGAGGCCGGCTCCGAAGGCGTCCGAGACGATCCAGCGGGAGCCGTACACGCGCGTCCCGGTGGCGCCGTCCACCGCGCCCGCGGAGGGACGCCGCCGCCATACCGTGCTGGTGACGATCATCGTGCTGCTGGTCGTGGGGGCCGTGCTGGCCGCCGCGTACCTGATCCGGCAGAAGGTGACGGCCACGGACGCGCGGGCGGGCTACAAGACCTTCAGCCGGGACGGGTACAGCGTGGCGCTGCCGCAGGACTGGCGCTGGGCCGACTCGGTGGACAAGCTGCCGCAGATCGAGTCGCCCGACGGCGCCTCGTTCCTGCTGGTGGACACCACCCCCTGGATGATGGACGCCGCGACGCCGGCCCTCCAGGCCAAGCGGACGAGCGGGCAGGCACCGGGGTCGCCGCGCCTGCCGAACTACCGTCCGATCGGCCTGACGAACCTGACGTACCAGGGCGTTCCGGCGTCCGACTGGGAGTTCACCTTCGCGCGCACGGACGGAAAGGTGCACGTGGTGGACCGGTTCGTCCAGCTGAAGGGCCGTCCGTACGCGCTGTACTTCCGGACGCCGGAGGCGAACTGGGCGGTCGCCGCGAAGATCCGTGGCACGATCTTCGCCACCTTCAAGGTCGGCTGACCGCCCGGTCCGCTCAGGCGTTTCCGATGGAGAGGCCGGTGGCGCGGGCGTCGCGCGCGCTCACCGAGGGCTGCTCCGACACCACGTCCGTCATCGTCATGATGGGGAGGACGAGCGGCGGCGGGCTCTCGGGCGTGAACGTGAGCGGGATCCCGAGCAGCTTGGACGACATCTTCGTCGTGTACATGACCACGTCACCGGTCAGGGTGAGCAGCGGCGTGGTCATGGCGGACGCCGCCGCGCCGTGCCGGACGGTCTGGTCCACGTTCTTGAGCACGGCCTTGTCCATGCTGAACTTCAGGGCCTTGACCGTCCCCTGGCGGGTCTGGAGGTCGGCGACGCCGTCGTAGCTCAGTCCGGTCATCGCCAGCGAGCTCGCGCGCAGCGTCGAGAGGTCGCCGTACATGCCGGAGGCCGATCCGGCCGACTTCGCGTCGGGCTTCGCCGTCGGCGAGGCGCTCGGGCTCGGGGACGCACTCGGGCTCGGGGACGCGCTCGGCGTCCCCGGCTCGCTCGGTGTCGCACTCGGGGACGCGCTCGGCGTCGAGGTCGGAGACACCGACGGACTCGCCGACGGGCTCGCCGCCGCCGACGGCGGGGCCGACGAGGGGGACGGGCTCAGCAGGTTCCCGCCGAGCAGCGCGGGGGCCGCCGCGATCGGCAGGGCGATGCCGAGGATCCGTCCGCCGCGCGGGGCCGCGTGCGCGCCCCTCCGCGACTCCTGGACGGCCTGGGGCCTGGCCTCCACAAGCGGGGCCGTCTCCAGGGCGTCCGCGGGGACGGCGCCCTCGGCCTCAGGGGCAGTGCCCTCGGCCGCAGAGACGGCGGGCCGCCGGTCGCGGTGCCCGCGCTTCTTGACGCCGGGCGTCCAGGCGAACCCGAGCGCGCCGCCGAGCAGGCCCAGCAGCATGCCGAGCAGGAACCCGCCGAAGTTGGACGTCAGGAACGAGCCCAGCGCCAGCAGGACGGCCAGCACGCCGAAGAACGCGCGCTGCGCGGGCTGGAACCAGAGCAGGAGCCCGGCGACCACGAGCAGTGCGCCGAAGAGCCAGCTCGCGATCCCGGCCATGCCCTGGTGGATCACGATCGGCATCGGCGCCAGTGGAATGGCGATGATCTCCAGGCCGCCGAGGACGGCGAACAGACCGCCCCAGAAGGGACGCGTGCGCCGCCACCGGCGGAACCCGTGCGGAGTCGTGGAACTCATGCGCGCCTCAGAAGCACTCGTTGCCGAGCTTCATCGAAAGGTGGTTGAGCTTGAACGTGCCGGCGGTGGTGGCCCACGCGACCTGGCGGACGTTCTTCAGGTGGACCTCGTCGGCCTGCTGGCCGAACATGCCCTCGCCGGCGCGGCCGAGCGCCTGGGTGTTCTTGTCCATCGTGGACGCGTCGCGCCCGATCTCGATGTTCCTGAACTCGGCGTCGGCGTCGAGCTGCTCGACGTCCAGGGTGAGGTCGGTGGCCTCGACGGGCTTGCCCGCGTCGCCGGCGGTGAGCCGCAGGACCACGCCCGGCAGCACCTTCACGGACTGGCACATGTTGGTGATCTTGGCGTTCTTGATGCCGGAGATCTGGACCAGGTGCTTGGTCCCGTTCTTCTCGGCGTCGGCGCCGCCGTACTGGACGAAGCCCGTGCCGTCGAGCGAGTCGGCGTGCACCTTGAAGCTGCCACCGGAGACCGCGAACGAGGAGGCGAGGGCGCCCTGCGCGGTCATGAAGACCAGTGCTCCGGCGCCGACGGCGGCGGGCGCGGCGAGGGCGGCGAAACGCTTCCAGCGGACCTTGCCGAGGGCGGCCTCGGAGGAGTCGGACATGAAGCTCTCCCAGGGGGGCGAGGGGATGAGGGGGTTGAAACCGGTCATCTGGTGACGATCGTCACCTCGGTGACTCATCGTGCAAGTTACCCTCAAGTACTTACTTGCTCAAACCCGGGTCCGGAATCCGAAGGTAAAAACTCACGCCCGCTGACCTGGGGAATTATTCGATTGATCGTGTAATAGCGGTCGCCGGGGACTTCCGGGACCCACTACCGATAGTGATCACCTTCGGTGCCCGGCGCCCTCGCGGAGTAGCGGATCGAGCGCCTGGCGCAGTGCCCGAACCTGCGCGCAGAGCGGCGATTCGTCCGGATCCAGGTCCTCAGCGAGCGACTCGATCTCGCGCAGCCGCGCGTCCACGAGCTCCAGCCGCGCCTCCGCCGGAGTCGCGGCCGGTGCGGGCGCCAGTGCGGGCGCCGGCGCGGGCGTCGGGGCCTCGCCGGCGGCCATCACGGCGGCGCGCAGCAGGTCGGTCTGGCGGAGCAGATCGCGCTGGTGCCGGTCCAGCTCGGCGAACGCCGTCACCTTGGCGCGCAGCAGCCACGGGTCGAACGGCTTGGTCAGCAGGTCGGCCGCGCCGACGGCGTACGCGCGGGGCGCCAGGTCCGGGGCGTCGCTGGCGGTCAGGAAGACGATCGGGACGTGCCGGGTGCGCGGACGGCTGCGGATGTGCCGCGCGGTCTCCAGGCCGTCCATGCCCGGCATGACCAGGTCCATCAGGATGAGCCCGAAGTCCCCGTCGAGCAGCGCGCGCAGGGCGGCCCGGCCCGAGTCGGCGCACACGACCTCGACCGGCAGCGCGTCCAGGACGGCCCGGAGCGCCACCAGGCTGTCCGCCCTGTCGTCGACCGCGAGGATCCTGGTCACGTCGGCCACGCCAACCCTCCGAGCTCACCTCTCAGCCTGAGCCGTCCACCCCCCGACTCACCATCGCACGTCCGCACTCTCGGCGACAGAGGAACGTCGCAGAGTGAGAATTCCCCTCCGGGGCCGGGCGCCGGGCCCGGCGTCAGGTCAGCCAGCCCGGCCGGACGAGCCCGGACTCGTAGGCGTGCACCACCAGCTGCGCCCGGTCGCGCGCGCCGAGCTTCACCATCGCCCGGCTGACGTGCGTCTTCGCGGTGGCCGGGCTGACCACCAGGCGGCCCGCGATCTCCTCGTTGGACAGGCCCTCGCCGACCAGCGCCAGCACCTCGCGCTCCCGGCTGGTCAGGTCGTTCAGCCTGGGTGACACGTGCGCCGGACGCGTCCGCGAGGCGAACTCGGCGATGAGGCGCCGGGTCACCCCCGGGGACAGGAGCGCGTCGCCGCCCGCCACCACCCGCACCGCGTGGATCAGCTCGACCGGCTCGGTGTCCTTGACCAGGAACCCGCTTGCGCCGCCGCGCACCGCCTCGAAGACGTACTCGTCGAGCTCGAAGGTGGTGAGGATCACGATCCGGACGTCGCCCATCCGCTCGTCGGACGCGATCCGGCGGGTCGCCTCCAGGCCGTCCAGGCCGGGCATCCGGATGTCCATGAGGATCACGTCGGGGCGCAGCCGCCGGGCGTCCGCGATCGCCTCCTGGCCGTCGCCCGCCTCGCCTACCACCTCGATGTCGGGCTGCGCGGCGAGCAGCGCCCGGAAACCCGCCCGGACCAGCGCCTGGTCGTCGGCCAGCAACACCCTGATCATGTCCGCTCCTCCTCGGCGTCGATCGGCAGGACGGCCTCCACCCGGAACCCGCCGCCGGGTCGCGGCCCGGCCCGGAACGAGCCGCCGAGCGCCGCCGCGCGCTCCCGCATCCCGCGCAGTCCCGCGCCGCCTCCCGGCCGTTCGCCGTCGTCCTCGCCGTCGTCCCTGCCGTCGTTCCTGCCGTTGTGCTCCGCGCCGCCCGCCGGGGCGCCGCGTCCATCGTCCTCCACCCGGACGGTCAGCCGGTGCTCGCCGTAGTCGATGTGGACGGTGACGGTCACCGTGCCGGGTCCGCCGTGCCGGGCCGCGTTCGTCAGCGACTCCTGGACGATCCGGTACGCGGCCAGGTCGCACGCGGCGGGCAGCGGCCGGACGTCCCCGCTGGTCCCGGCCTCGACCCGGAGCCCGGCGGCGCGGGCGCGGGAGGCCAGCTCGTCCAGCCGGGCCAGCCCGGCCGTGGGGGAGCGCGGCGCGGACTCGTCCTGCGCGCGCAGCGCCCCGATCACCGACCGCATCTCGGTGAGGACCTCCTTGCTGGCCTCCTTGATCGCGGTGAGCGCGGCGCGCGCCTCCTCCGGATCGTCGTCCAGCAGGTGCAGCGCGACCCCGGCCCGCACGTTGATCATGGAGACGTTGTGCGCCAGGACGTCGTGCAGCTCGCGCGCCATGCGCAGCCGCTCCTCGCTGGCCTGCCGCTTCTCCCGCTCGGCCCGCGACCGCTCGGCGGCGGCGGACCGCTGCGCCCGCATCCGCATCAGCTCGCCGGTGACCAGGACGACCAGCACCCAGGCCAGGGCGAACAGCATCCCGGCCGCTTCCGGGCGCGGCACGGGGAAGGTGTTCGCCGACGTGCCGCGCTGGTCCGGGTCGATCCCGACGAGCTGGGCGACCCCGAAGTAGAGGCCGAGGCCGCCGAGCGTCCCGGCCCAGGCGATCCGCCGGTGACCCGCGTACAAGGCCGCCAGAATCGCCACGAAGGCCGCGAAGGGCACGGGTCCGTACGGATAGCCCCGCAGGAAGTAGAAGCCCGTGATCAGCCCTGTGGCGGCCAGCGTGACCACCGGACGACGGCGGCGCAGCAGCAGGACGGCCGGACCGCCGGCGACCAGCGCGAACGCCAGCGCGTCCAGCGACGTCGCGGGCACCGCCCAGTCGTCGTGGCGCCAGTGGCGGTGCGCCGCCCCCGCCGTCCCGGCGACCTGGAACAGGGCCAGGAACACGGGGACGACCCAGACGGGCCAGGACGCCGGACGCAGCCGGGGCCCGTCCCGCCGGGACACGGCGGACGGTGCGGAGACGCTCACCCCGGCACACTAGGACGGCCGCGCCCCGGCCCGCGTCCCCCAGGGGGAGGCATAACCCGTACTCCCGCGGGAGTACGCAGCTCAGACGGCCATCGGGTCCGGGCGGGACGGTGGAGCGTGGGTCACTCGCCCTGAAAGCGGCCGCCGGTGGCGGGTCACTCGTCCTGGAGGCGGCCGCGTGGAGCGTGGGTCATTCGCCCTGGAGGTGGCCGCTGAGCCAGGTGACGATCTGCGGGACCTGGCCGCGCCAGGCGGCGAGCGTCTCGGCCGTCACGGGCGTGAGCGTCTTGTCCACGCGCAGCGGCGCCTTCGCGAGCGAGGCGAACCGGTCGGCCTGCTGGGCCTGGCGTCCGTTCGACCCGGCCGTGACCAGCATCGACACGGGAGGCGGCGCCATGTGCTCGAGCCGCCAGTACAGGTCCTGCTCCTGGCGGAAGACCTTGCTGCCGCCGAACGGGTCGGCCGGGTGGGAGGGACCGTTCTGGCCCGGGGTGTCGTTCGAGGCGAGCCCGGCCGTCGGGACCTCGGCGGACAGGTCGAAGACCCCGTTGACCGCGACGGCGGTGCCGAACCGGGCCGAGTCGGTCATCGCGAGCCGGGCCGCGCACTGGCCGCTCGTGCCGAAGCCCACCACGCCCCAGCCCTTGTGGTCGTACGGCAGGTGGTAGACCTCGCCGAGGGCGAGCGGGACGTCCTGCGCGTAGAAGTCGAGCGCCTGGCCGTAGCCCTTGCCGGGAAGGTTCAGGCACGACGCCGGGTGGCTGCCCGACGCCGCCGGGGGCTTCACGCCGCCGCCGGACGGGGTGCCGGTCGGACGCCCGGACGGGCCGCCCTTCGGGGCGTCGCCCGCGGGCGGCGTGGAGGCCTGGGTGAGCCCCTTCACCGAGCGCATCATCACGTAGACGACCGGCTGCGCCTTGTTCGACGCGGTGAGCTTGGACGCCTGCTCCGGGAGGTGCGCCTGCCTGATCCAGGCGAGCTTGTCGTCCGACGTCCCGGTGCCGCCGGAGATCGCCATCACGACCGGCAGGCGCTTGCCCTTGTTCTGGGGCTGGAAGTAGGCCGCCGGGAGGTAGACGTACGCCTCGGTCGTGAGGCCGGTCGTCGCGCCGGTGATCTGCACCTTGTCGACGCGTCCGTCGAGCTTGGGGTCGGCGGGACGGTTCGGGTGGTGCGGGCCGAGCGTGGTCACGCTGTGCTTGACCAGCTGGCCGAGCGTGGTCTCCTTGCCCCGGCTCGGCTGGACGCTCTGCACCTTGGCGTTGGCCCGGACCGGACCGAACAGGTCGTCCCAGGTGTTGTAGAACACGAACCAGCGGTTCACCAGCAGGGTGATCGCGAGGGTCAGCGCGATCTGCGACCCGCCCAGCAGCAGCGTGCGGGCGCCGATCCGTTTCAGGCCGCCGCCGGAGACGCGTGACCAGAGCCACAGCGTGGCGACCGACAGGGCCGCGGCGAGCAGGCAGACGAGGCCGATGAACGTGAGATTCGAGGGTTCCACGTCACTCCCCCTGGAGGTGGTCGCTCAGCCACGTGATCGTGGGAGGGATGTACTTGCGGAACGCCTTGAAGTTGTGGCCGCCCGAGGGGAGCATCCACTTCTCCACCACCAGCGGGGGCCGTGCCGCCGCCATGAAGCTCTTCGCGGACGGATAGGTCTTCTCGCCGGCCAGCGCGGACGCCACCAGGATCGAGACCGGCGGCTGCGGCAGGTTCTTCAGCCGCCAGGTCAGGTTGCTGCTGTTGCGGACGGCCTTGCTGCCGCCGTACAGGTCGCGCGTGGTCGTGTCGAGCAGCGCGTGGAAGTGCCCGGCCATGCTGGACGCGGCGGAGAACCGGTCGGAGTGCAGCATCGCCAGCTTCGTCGCGCAGTAGCCGCCGGTCGAGTAGCCGGCGAGGCCCCACCCGCGCCGGTCGCGGGCGGTGCGGTTCTTGTAGGTGTTGATGATCGCGTCCGGGACGTCCTGGGAGAAGAAGGTCTCGACCTGCGGGCCGCCCGGGACGTCGGCGCACTCGGTGTCCCAGCCGTTCTCGACGGTCGGGCGCATCATCACATAGATCATCGGCTGGGCCTTGTGGGTCGACATCTGGAGGAACGCCTCCTCCGGGACGTGCCCCTTGTCGATCCAGGTGAGCCGGTCGGCCGCGGGGTACCCGGCGATGAACATCACCACGGGGAACCGCTTGGCGGCGGACTTCTTCTGGAAGTACTGCGGCGGGAGGTACACGTACGCCTCGGACCGGAGGCCCGTCCGGACGCCCTCGATGTCGAGGTGCTGAACCAGGCCGTCCTTGGCGGGGGTGCGGCCGTGGCCGGGGCCGAGCTGCGCCGCCGGGGTGACCGTGACCTGCGAGGTCGCGGAGGCGTTCGGGTTGGACGGCGGCCGGTCGGTGACCTGGGCCTTGCCGCCCGCGGCGCCGACCAGGTCGGACCAGCTGCCGTAGAAGAGGTAGTACTTGTTCACGGCGGTCAGCATCAGTGCGACGATGACCAGCTGGACGCCGGCCATCACGCCGACGCGTCCGGCCATGGCGAGCGGTCCCCGTCCGCCCAGCCGGTTCCAGCCGCGGAGCACGACCAGGGCCACGACGGCGGCCAGGATCACCAAGAGCAGGACGATGAGCCCCCAGCTCGTCAATCCCAGCATGTGTCGGTCCCCCTAGTGGTTCTTGCTTCGCCCCGGCCGCCGCGCGCCCACAGGAGAACTCGGCAAACATGCGGCAGAGTTCCAGCGAAGATTCAGAATCTGGATCGTAACGGGCGTGCGAACGCCTCGGTCGATCCGTGCGGTCACCCTACCGACCTGAGGGTTAGCCGCACGTTTACCCTATGTCCAAGATCACATAGGGTCGTCCGGACTCTGCGGAAACCTTACGCCGGAGTCCCTTTACGGACGGCCTGGAAAAGGGGTCTGAACAGGACCTCAAGAAGGGCCTGAACGGCCCGGGGGCCGCCGGGGGTCAGCCCGCGAGCCATTCTCCCGTCTCGACGCTCACCAGGCCATGCCGGGCCGCCTCGATCACCGCCTCGCGCTGGGAGTGCACCCCGAGCTTGCTGAGCACCGACTGGACGTGGCTGCGCGCCGTGCTGCGGGTGACGCCCATGGCCTTGGCGAGCGCCTGGGTCGACTCGCCCCGGGCGAGCCGGGTCAGGACCTCGCGTTCGCGCGGGGTGAGGAAGCGCGCCACCCGCTGCGCCTGGCTCTGCCCCGGGACGCCGGGACGCGCGTCCGGACGGCGCGGGGCGGCCTGCTCGGCGACGATCTCGCCGCGGCCGACGCGGCGCAGCACCGCGAGGATGTCGCCCGCCTGCTGGCCCTTGTGCGCGAACCCGCTCACCCCGGCGGTCAGGCCCGCCGCGAGGACCGGCGGCTCCAGGTAGCCGGTCAGCAGCACGAACCGCGTGGACGGCGCGACCGCGCGCAGCCGCGGCATCCACTCCAGCGCGGTGGTGCCGGGGAAGTTGAGGTCGATCAGGCACAGGTCGGCGCGCCGGGCGCGGAGCACGGCGAGCAGCTCGGCGGGGGAGTCGACCTGCCCGACGACCGCGTACCCGGCGTCCGCGAGGACCAGGGAGAGGGACTCGGTGAACACGCGGTGGTCGTCGCAGACCACCACGCTGACGGCGGCGCCCCGCGCGCCTCCCCGCTCGCCGACGCCCGCCTCACCGCCCGCCGCGCCTCGCGTGCCTCCCGCAGCGCCGCCTGCGGTGCAGCCCGCCGCGTCGCCTGCGGTGCTTCTCGTGGTGCTTCCCGCCGTGTCGCCCGTCATGCCGTCACCTCCTCCGGCTCATCCGATCGGCCGCCAGTCGTCCCAGTCGCCGTCCCACTCGGAGTCCGGGGCGTCCCCGGCGGGCGGGGGCGGCGCGGACGGCAGCAGCAGGCGGACGCGCGCGCCGCCCATCTCGCAGGTGCGGATCTCCAGGCTGCCGCCGTAGCCGGACACCAGGTCGTGCACGATGCCGAGGCCGAGCGAGGCGAGCCCGCCGGGGGCCTGGCCGAAACCGGGTCCGTCGTCGTCCACCTGGAGGACGACCCAGCCGCGCTCGACGCCGACGCGGACGTTCACCCGATGGCCCGCGACCCGGCAGGCGTTGTCGAGGACGTTGCGGAGCGCGCGCCAGAGCGCGACCGCGTCCATGTGCGCCCAGGCGGGCTCGCCGGCGAAGCAGACCTCGTGCGGGGTGGCGAGGCGGATGCCGGTGACGACCTCGGCGGCGAGCTCGTCGACGCGGAGCCGCTGCGCGGGCGCGGGGACCCGGGGGTCGTCGCCGTCCGGGACCTCCTCGTCGAGCTGGCGGAGCAGGTGGTCGAGCCAGCGGGTCTCGCCGAGCAGCTGCTCGATCCGCTCGCGGCTGGCCGGGCCGACGTCGTCGGCGACCGCGACCGCGGACGCCAGCATGATCACGGTGCCGAGCTCGTGCCGGATGTCGTGCCGGAGCCGCCGCCTCCAGAGCACCGGGTCGCCCGCCCCGGCGTGGGCGCACGGGTGGTCGTGGGAGGAAGGCCGGTCGTGAGCGGACGGCCGGTCATGGGAGGAGGAGCGGTCATGGCCGGAGGGGCGGTCGCGGGTGGAGGGCGCGGGGGCGCCCGGACGTTCCGGGCCGGTCGCCGGCCGCATCGCGTCCAGTGGTGGTGAGGACCGCGGCTGCCCGTGCTTCATCGAGGACCCCCGTCCGTGATGCCGGCACCTCTCCCAGTGCCGTGGGGCCGTCTCCCCACACGGCCCGTATCTCGACGGTCACCCCGCACCGGGCGCCATGTCCAGTCAATTGACCGCCACTGACCGCTGACTGACCGGTTGTGGACAGTCCGATTATCCGCGTCAACCGGGCCCATTGTCGGAACGTCGAACGATGGGCCGGGAGTCGCCGGACGATCACCCCGCCGAGGGTGCGCGCGGCCCTTTCCTTTCATGCCTTCGGCGTAGCGGTCTTGCGCATTCCGATGGGTGTGCGGCACAGGTGCGGCAGGCACAGTCGCGGTATGCCCAAGGTGACTTTTCTCGGACATGCCGGACTTGAGATACGCGCGGACGCGTTCCGCCTGCTCGCGGACCCGTGGCTCGCCCCCACCGGGGCCTTCCTGGGGGCCTGGCACCAGTATCCGAGAAACGATCACCTCGATCTTCCGGGGGTGCTCGGGGCCGACTGGGTCGCGGTCTCGCACGAACACCTCGACCACTTCGACCCGTGGGTCATCGAACGCCTTCCGGCGCGGACCAGAATCCTCATTCCCGGATATCCGGGCCCCGCGTTCAGAGAACGCATGCGCGCGGCCGCCGGTTCCCGTCAGGTCATTGAAGTGTCACCGTGGGAGAAATTCCCCTTGGACAATCGCGGGTCGTGGATCACCGTGATTCCAGAGTTGTCGCCGATGTGCCATGACGCCGCATTTCTGATCGTGGCGGACGGCCGCGCGGTGCTGCACGGCAACGACGCCCGGCTGACCGCCGCGCAGGCCCGCCGCGCCAAGCACCTGGCCGGCGGACGGCTCGACCTCATGGCGGTCCAGACGTCCGGCGCGTCCTGGCACCCGATCTGCTACGAGTACCCGCCGGAGGAGATGGCCAGGGTCTCGCTCGCCAAGCGGGTCTCCAAGCTCCGCGCGGCGCAGCGGCTCGTCCGGCAGACCGCGCCCGAGCTGGCCGTGCCGTTCGCCGGGCCGCCCTGCTTCCTGGACGACGAGGTCTCCCATCTCAACTGGGTCCTCGACCAGGAGGACGGCGCGTTCTGCGACCCCGAGGCGTCGGTGCGCTGGCTGCGCGAGCACCTGCCGAACCAGGCGTTCGAGTCGTTCCAGCCCGGCGACGCGATCGAGCTGGACACCGGCGGGATCACCCGTGACCCGGTGTCGGCGGAGTTCTCCTACGCGGGCGCCGCCCGGGACGGCTACCTCGACCGGTACGCCACCGACCGGAAGGACCTGATCGCGGGCGTCCTCGCCGCCTACCCCGAGCCCGGCCCGGACCTGTACGACCGGTTCGCCGAGCACTTCCACCGGCTCGGCGCGCTCAGCGACTACTTCCTCGAGCAGATCGCGATGACCGTCCGGTTCGAGGTGACGGGCCCGAACGGCGGCGCCTGGGACGTCGGCCTGAGGCCCGGCGCGGTGACCGTAGCCCGCGCCCGCCCCGGCGTCCGGCCGCAGTACCGGATCACCGTCGCGGGACGCTGGCTGGACACCGTCCTGACCGGCCGCCTCGCCTGGGAGGACCTGCTCATCTCGTTCCGGCTCAGCCTGTACCGCGACCCGGACGTCTACAACGACTACCTCGTCGGCCTGCTCAAGCACGCCAACGCGCAGGCCCTGCGCGCCGTCGAGGAGTACGAGACCGGACGGGACGAGTCGGAGCGCATCGTCGTCCGCTCCGGCGGGCGCGCCTTCGACATCCCGCGCTACTGCCCGCACGCGGGCGAGGACCTGTCCATCGGCGCGGTCGTCCGGGACGGCCGGATCCACTGCCTCGCGCACAACTTCGCGTTCGACCTCGCGACCGGGCGGTGCGTGAACGCCCGCGCCGCCGATCTCGGGAGCCGTCCGGCCGGGTGAGCCGCGGGCCTCTTCCCGAGGTGTGCGCCTCCCGTACGGCCGGGGGAGTGGAGGTAAACGGGGGGTAAGCGATCCGCCGTTCCGGTAACGTTTTCCCTGCTTTGCGGGGGTTGAGAGGGATTTGCGGATGGCTCTAGGAAAGATCGAAACTGCTGTGCACAAGGCCCGGCCGACGGTGCGGAAGGTGCGCGGCGACCGCCGCCGCCTCGCCGCCCTCGCCGTGCTGTTCGTTCTTCTGGTGGGCGGCATGGAGCTGCTCGCGCTGAAGCTCGGCGCGTTCAACGTGCCGTTCGCCGGGGACGACGCCCCGACCGCGATGGCGGATCACGCCGTCACGTCCACGCACTAGCCGTCCCGGGCACCTACCGCCGCCGGGTGTTGCGCTCCTTCAGGATCGACTGGAGGTCGGCGGCGTCCGAGAGCGTCGGGCAGGCGTATCTGGCCTGGTGGCCCCAGGAGTAGGCGATCTCGAGCGGTGGGTCCGGCACGAGCCGGTCCCACCGTTCGAGGAGGGCCCTGAACTGCGCGCCGGTCGGCATCCAGTACTGCTTGTCGCCGTCCGTGCAGCCCTGCCCGAACGTCTGGAGGACGGGCGCGACCGAGGCGCGCGGGATCCCGGCCTGGTCGGCGAGCCGCACCATGCGGTCGATCGCGCCGAGGTCGCAGCCGGCGCGGGGGCTGGTGCCGCCCTGGCAGGGGTACGGGTCCAGGCCGACGACGTCCACGTGGAGCTTGGCGGGCGTCGCGTCGCCCATGGGCCAGTCGGTGAGCGACACGAACGCGACCTGGCCGGGCGCCTCCGCCCTGATCAGGTCGGCGCGGCGGCGGATCTCGCCGAGCACCTTCGGGCACTCGCCCGGGTTCGGCTCGTCCGACAGGTACCAGCCGTAGACGCGCGGGTCGTGCCCGTACCGGCGGACGGCCGCCGCGAACGCGTCGAAGGACAGCGAGAAGTCGTCGCAGGTGAAGTTGCCGACCCAGAGCATCGCGCGCATCCCGGCCGGGACGCGGGCGAGCGCGGCGTCGCCGGGCTGCGCGTCCACCAGGTCGAACCCGAGCTCCTTCAGGCGCGGGTAGTCGGCGGGCGTGGTGTTCAGCGCGATCCGGCGGGTCGGGACGTGCCGCGCCGCCGGGGTCCCGGGCGTCGCGCTCGGCCCCCGGTAGGGGTGGTAGCTCCCGGACGTGCGGACCTGCACGGCGAACACCACCCCCGCGACCAGCGCGATCGCCCCGACGACGGTGAGGATCTTGAACTTCACCGTCGCCTCATACCGCGTCGGGGGCATGGTCGCCGGTGTTCTCGGTCTCCTTCTCCGAGGGCTGGGTGACCGTGCCGTCCGGCGCGACGGCCAGGGGAGGGACGGTGAAGCCGAGGATGTGCCGGACGGTGTCCCACAGCGCGCGCCACGTGGCCCGCATGGACGGTTCGCGCAGGTAGACGGCGTCCACGGCGACCCGCGCCGGGACGATCCGCCGGATGTAGTTGACCAGGTCGACGGTCTCGCCCGGCCCCAGCACGTCGAAGTCGCGGAACCGGACCTCCGACACCCCGGTGAGCCCCGGCCGGTGGTCGAAGACCCAGCGGGTGTCCGGGCCGTAGTGGACGGCGAGGTCGTAGGTCTCCGGACGCGGCCCGACCAGCGTCATGTCGCCGCGCAGGACGTTCCACAGCTGCGGCAGCTCGTCCAGGGACCATTCGCGGAGCAGCCGTCCGACGCGGGTGAGGCGCGGGTCGGCGTTCGCGGTGACGGTGAGGCCGCCGACGCCGGTCCGCATCGTCCGGAACTTCAGCATGGTGAACGGGTGGCCGCCCTGCCCGACGCGGGTCTGCCGGAACAGCCCGGGGCCGGGGCTCGACGTCCGCACCAGGCACCAGATCAGCAGGAGCGGCCCCGCGAGCAGGAGGAGGCCGAGGATCGCGCCGAACACGTCCAGCGTCCGGCGCGCGCCGGAGGGCGGGACGCCGTCGGACGGGTCGACGGGGGACGCCTGGAGTTCGGTCATGACGGGGCCGCCTCCGCTTCGAGGAGGGTCCGCCCGCGCAGCCGGGCGAACCAGAACAGCAGGACGAGAGTGGTCGTCGTGTAGGAGAAGGCGGACGCGACCGCCGCGCCCGTCGCTCCGAAGTGGGGGATGAGCAGCAGGTCGAGGGCGACGGTGACGGTGAGTCCGGCGGCCTGCGCGACGGAGGTGAGCCCGGGGCGTCCGATGCCGTAGAGGTACGCCTGGAGCAGCCCGGACACGCCGAACGTGACGAGCCCGCAGAGCAGCAGGTAGGTCGGGTTGCGCGCGCCGTCGAACGACGACCCGAACACCCACGGCAGGACGGTCCCGGTGAGCAGGGCGAGCGGGACGACGGCGAGGGCGGAGACGGCGAGCGCGGGCAGGATCAGCTTCCGCGTCCGCCGGGCCGCGACGTCCCGCGCCTCCTTCGCGAAGTCGGGGTACAGGACGTAGTTCATCGCCAGCCCCGGCAGCTGTACGAGCTCGGCGAACTTCGACGCGACCGTGTAGACGCCGAGGACGGACGGGCCGGCCATCGCGCCGAGGAACGCGACGTCCAGCCGGAGGTTCAGCAGGTCGACGAGCTGCCCGAGCTGGCCGCGCATGCCGAACCCGGCGATCTCGCGTCCGAGGGGGAACGACGGGCGTCCCCAGCCGGAGAAGAAGCCGCGCCGGGCGAGGCGGCGCGCGATCCACGCGGCGGCGGCGACGTCGGCGAGGACGAGCGCGGCGATCAGCGCGCCCGGCCCGTACCAGAGGCCGAGCATGCCGACGTAGAACGGCAGGAACACGAACTCCTCGACGGTGATCGCCAGGCTCGCGCCGCGCAGGTCGCCGGTGCCCTGGAGCAGGCCCTTCCCGACCGACACGAACCCCTGCGTGAAGGACGGCCCGGCCGCGGCCAGCGCGACCCAGAACCCGAAGTCCCGGAAGAAGAGGTGGAAGATCCCGGGGGACAGGGCGAGCCAGGCGAGCCCGCCGACGACCGCGCCGCCGACGGTCAGGTAGGCGACGGTCGGACGCACCCGCCGCTGGTCGTACCGCTCCCCGGCCAGGTAGTAGGGCGCGGCGCCCATCAGGCCCGCGTTCGACAGCTGGCAGACCATGCCGGGCAGGATCCGGACGAGCGTGAGCGCGCCGACCAGTTCGGGGCCGCCGATCCGCGCGACCATGATCGTCGCGACGCCGAGCGAGGCGAGCGCGCCGAGCCGTCCGGCCATGTTGCCCGCGACGAGGCCGACCAGGCCCCCGCGCAGCCGGTCGCGGAGCCGTCCGCGCGGCCCGGTCCCCCGGTCCTCGACGAGCGTCATGGGTTCTCCTCCCGCCGTCGTCCGTAGAGGTCCACGGCCGCGATCAGGCCGAAGAACGCCCAGCCGTGCCGGTAGTGCAGGGTCTGGTAGAAGAGCGCGGACACCAGGAACACCACGACGAGCGCCCCGAACAGCTCGGGGTGCGGGACGAGGTCGGCGTACTCGCGGTTCAGGGCGCCGCGCCGCGCGATCCGGACGCACCGCAGCAGCAGGACGAACACCAGCGCGATCACGGCGACGCCGCCGAGGAACCCGCGTTCCAGCACGGCCGCGATGTAGTCGTTGTGGGCCTCGCGGACGTAGGAGTACTGCTCGTCGTAGCTGTGCCGCCGCACCTCGTTGGGCCCGATCCCGAACGGGTGCTTCTGCTCGCTCAGCATGGTGAGGGTCGTGTTGAGGACGGTTCCGCGCGATTCGGTGCTCTCGCCGGTCGTCCGGCCGATCGAGTCGCGCAGGATCGGCGCGGTGTCCCCGACGCGTTCGACCAGGGTGGCGGTGTCGACCTGGGTGAGGAGGACGACCGTCCCGCCGCCGAGGACGCCCGCGAGCGCGCCGACGGCGACCGCGTGGTGCGCCTTGCCGTCCCTGATCAGCCGCCAGAGGTAGCCGACGACGAGCGCGACGCCGAGGGCGAGCGCGCCGCCGTTGGAGCCGGTCAGGAACTCGGCGGTGAGGAGGATCGCGCAGACCGTCCAGCGCGCCCCCTTCCGGCGGGGCAGTCGGGTGGCGCGCGCTATGAAGAACACGCAGATGAACCAGTTGGACGCGTAGTTCGCGTCACCGAAGGTGAACATGGCGCGCGCGCCGTCGACCTGCTTGCCGGACAGCGCCTCGATGCCCGCCACCATCCCGACGATCTCCATGACCGCGTACAGCGTGCCGATGTAGACGTAGGCGCGCAGCGCGATCCGGGTCATGCCGGTGTCCTGGCAGAGCGTCGCGACGCACACCGCCCACAGCAGAACGAACACGTCCTTGACCAGCGGCAACGCGCCCGCACCGTCGTTCACGAGGGACGCGGTCGCGCCCGCGAGGACGGCCAGCAGCGTCGGCACGAGGAACGGCCACGGCACCGGCCTGCGCCGCGACGCCGCCCAGAGCAGCGTCGTCCCGGTCAGCAGGACCAGCAGGACGTCCGGAACGGCGGTGTTGCCCGGCCCCGGACCCATGCCGAACGGCATCAGCATCGGCAGCGACGCGATCGACAGCACGAGGACGATCGCGGTCGGCCGCCGACGCCGCTTCACCGGAGGGGACGGGTCCACCTCCGGTGCGGCGACGTCCGGCGCGGTCAGGAGCATCGGCGTCACCGCTGGTGGGGGCGCCGCGAGACGCCCCGGTAGGTCTCGTCGAGGACGGTGCCGAGGTAGGCGGGGGAGAACCAGTCGCCGACGCGTGCGCGCGCCCGCTCGGCCATGCGCGCGGCGGCGACCGGCTCGTCCAGCAGTGTGGCGACGGCGACGGCGAGGCCGTGCGGGTCCTGCGGCGGGACGAGCATTCCGGTCTCACCCGCGAGCACCAGGTCCTGGTTGGACGGCACGGCCGTCGCGACCAGCGGGATCCCGGCGGCGATCGCCTCGACGAGCACGCACGGCAGCCCCTCCCAGCGGGACGCCATCGCCATCGCGTCGAACGCGGGCAGCAGCTCCGGGACGTCGTCGCGGTGCCCGAGCCAGCGCATCCGCTCGGTCAGCCCCAGCCGCTCCGTGAGCCGTTCCAGCTCGGGGGCCATCGGGCCGCCGCCGATCCAGAGCCCGAACACGTCCCCCGGCAGCTCGGCGAGCGCCCGGACGAAGATCTCCGGGCCCTTCTGGAACTGGAGCCGCCCGATCGAGCCGACGACCTTCACGCCGAGCGGAAGGTCCAGGCGGCGGCGGGCTCGTGCGCGCGCGCCTGACGAGGCCGCCGCCTCGAACGCCGACACGTCCACGGCGGGCCACGACAGCCGCACGCGGTCCGGGGTGGCGAGGCCGAGGCGCAGCGCGGTCGTCACGGTCTCCGACCCGATCGCCAGGAACGCGTCGGTGTGCTTGGCCGCCGCCCGCTCCAGCCGGACGTACACCGACCGGCGCAGCCGCGACTGGAACTCGTTGAACGGGAAGCCGTGCCAGGTGTGGACGATCCGCGGCACCCCGGCGCGGGCCGCGGCGATCCGCCCGATCACGCCGCCCTTCGCGCTGTGCGTGTGGACGACGTCGTACCTGCCCTCGGCGAGGACGGTCGTGAGCGTCCGCAGCGCGGCCCGGTCGTCACGCGGCGAGATCTGCGGGACGAGCGGCCTGACCTGCGTGATCTCCATGCCCGCCTCGTACGCGCGCGGGGTCAGGTCACCGGCGGCGGCGTTCGCCACGGCCGCCGCGCCGTGCAGCACGTCCAGCCCGGATCCGTTCCCGGAGCCGTCCGAGCCGTCGGCGGCGGCGCTGTCCATGCCGACGCCGCCGGTGATGACCGCGCGTTCGTACCGGTCGGGGTCGAGGGCGAGCGCGCCGTTCAGCGCGACGTTCCCCGCGCCGCCGTTGAACCGGGTGATCACGGTGGCGACGCGTAGTTTGCGGTCCGGGTCGAAGGCTTCCAAGGCGCACCCCTCTACAGGCCGGGGGGATCGGTCGGCGATCCCGCGTCGCGCGTCGGCGCGGCGGCGGACGGCTCGGGCCGCCGCGCCGGGTGGTACTCGGGCAGCAGCCGCCGCAGGATCCGCCGGACCCGTGCGGCGTCGTCGGCGTCGGCGGCGGCCCCCAGCTCGTCCAGCAGGGCGGGCAGCCCGGCGGCCGGCGGCGGTCCGGGCCGGGTCGCCCAGATCTTCGGGTGCGCGGTGCGCAGCCGCGCCTCGCAGTCCGCGAACGGCTTCTCCGCGAGCTTCTCGCCGGGGCCGAGCCCGCAGAACCGGATCGTCACCTCGGGCAGCCGCAGCTGCTCGGCGTACCGGTGCACGAGCTCGACGACCGGCACCGGACGCCCCATGTCCAGCACGAACGTCTCGGCCTCCTCGGCGAGCGCGGCGGCCTCCAGCAGCAGCCCGGCGGCCTCCTCGGCGGTCATGAAGTGCCGCGCCACCTCCGGATGGGTGATCGTGATCGTCTCCCCGGCCGCGATCCGGTCGGCGAGCAGCCCGAGCAGGCGCCCGCGCGGGCCGAGCACGTTCCCGATCCGGACGGCCGCGAACCGGGTCGGCCCGCCCGCCGCCGCCTGGAGCAGGAACTCGCCGAGCCGCATCGTCGCGCCGAACACCGAGGTCGGGTCGGCGGCCTTGTCGGACGACACGAACACCAGGTGCCGGGTGCCGTGCCGGACCGCGCCGTCCACGACGTGCCGCAGCCCGAGGACGTTGTCGGCGACGCCCCGGCACGGGTCCCGCTCGACCCGGCCGAGGTCGTGCCGCCCGGCGGCGTGGAACACCAGCTCGGGGCGGGCGGCGGCGAGCACGGCCGCGACCGTCGCGCCGTCCCGGACGTCGGCGGGCGCGACCGTCACCCGGGCCTCGGGCAGCCGCGCGGTCATCTCGTGCCGCAGCCGCGCCAGCCCGGACGCGTCGATGTCGACCAGCGTCAGCTCCGCCGGGTCGAGCCGCTTCAGCCCGTGGCAGAGCGCCGAGCCGACCGTCCCGCACGCGCCGGTCACCAGCACCCGGCGGCCCCGGACGAGCCGCCGCGCGCGCGGGCCGGTCACCGCCACCTCGTCCCGGCCGAGGAGCAGCGCCAGCGGCGTCGCCTCCCCGCCGCGCCGCGACGAGGCC
>NZ_RFFG01000006.1 GCF_003696215.1 Actinomadura harenae
GTCTCGGCCGCGGCGTCACCGGCGGGGGCGGTGCCGGCGGGCGGCTCGGGGACGGCCCCGGCGATCCCGCGGACCGGGCCGAACCCGACGCCCGGGCTCACCCCGGCCCCGCTCAGCTCCACGGAGTCGCCGGGGTTCCCGGCGGCGGCGTTCCCCTGCTCAGGCCCCTGCTCAGGCATTCTCGGGCTCGGGCGTGGACAGCAGCGCCTGCAGCTCGGCCAGGAGCTCGTCCGCGCCGTCGAAGTCGGCGGCGATCACGATCTCCTCGCCGTGCCGGGCGTCCAGGCCGAGCACGGCCAGGATGCTCTTGGCGTTGACCGGCGTGCCGCCGGCCTTCGCCACGGTGACGTCGCCCGGCGCCTTGGCCGCGGTCTGCACGAACAGCGCGGCCGGGCGCGCGTGCAGCCCCACCCTCGACTCGATCTTGACGTTGCGCTCGCTCACTGGTTCTTCTCCTCGGTGTCCCGGATCCGCAGTTCGGGTCCGGGAGTCACGGTCACTTGCCGCAGGTCGGCGACCACGTGCTGCGCGGCGCGCAGCGCGGCGGACGGCTGCGTGGTGGTGATCCCCACGACGGTCATACCCGCGTCCCGCGCGGCGGCCACGCCGGCGGGGGCGTCCTCGAAGGCCACGGCCTCGTCGGGCGGGACGCCCAGGCCGCGCGCGGCGGCCAGGTAGCCCTCGGGGTCGGGCTTGCCGACGACGACGTCGTCGGCGGTGACGACCATGTCCAGCAGCCCCTGGACGCCCAGGTCGTCCAGCAGGCCGTGCGCGTAGCCGCGCATCCCGGACGTCACGACCGCGATCGGGACGTCCAGCACGCGCAGCGCCCGGACGAGGTCGACCGCGCCCGGGACGGGCTCGGCGACCGGCAGGTCGGGGTCGTCGAAGTGCTCCAGCACCTCGTGGAACAGCTCCTCGGCCGTCCTGCCGGGGAACAGGTGCAGGTGGTCGGCGAGGGCCTCGCGCCCGCGCCGTCCCGCGAACGACGCCAGCACGGCCTCGTCGTGGGGCGCGCCGTGCGCGTCGAAGAGCCGCGCCCACATCACGCGGTTGCGCGGCTCGGTGTCGATCAGCGTGCCGTCCAGGTCGAAGACGGCGGCGCGGACCGGCAGCCTGGTCAGCTCCATACGTACAGCTCGGCGCCCCGCTGGACGGTCCCGGACTCCACGACGTCCGACAGGGCCTCGGCGGACGCGTCGAGCGCGACCACGGCGCAGATGGGCGAGCGTCCGCCCGCCTCCACCGCGGCCGGGTCCCAGGCGACCAGCGGCTGGCCCGCGGTCACCCGGTCGCCCTCGGCGGCCAGCAGTTCGAACCCCTCGCCCTTGAGCTGGACGGTGTCGATGCCGAGGTGCACCAGCACCCCGTGGCCCTCGTCGTCCACCACCACGTAGGCGTGCGGGTGCATCTTGACGATCTTCCCGGTGACCGGGGCGATGGCCTGACCGGGCTCACGGGCCGGGTCCACGGCGGTGCCGGGGCCGACCATGGCCTGGGCGAACACCGGGTCCGGAACACCTGCGAGCCCGACGACCCGCCCGCCGACCGGGGACAGAACGCGCGTCATCGGTCCTCCTAGCGGACTCAGTCGAGGATGTCCTCGATGTCGGTGGCGATCGTGTCGGCCTCGGGGCCCACGACCACCTGGACGACGGTGCCCTGGCGCATGACGCCGAACGCGCCGGCGGCCTTCAGGCCCGCCTCGTTCACGGCGCCCGCGTCCTTGACCTCGGTGCGGAGCCGGGTCGCGCAGGGCTCGATCTCGATGATGTTGTCGGCGCCGCCCAGCGCCGCGATGATGTCCTCGGCCTTGGCCATGGCGGGGTTCCTCTCGATCTGTTGTCCGGCCGCGGCCGGCCCCGGAGGGCCGGCCGGAGCGTGTCAGTCCGTCTGGGTGACCTTGTTCAGTCCGCGCGGGACGTCGGGGTCGATGCCGAGCCGCCGGGCCAGGTTCTCGACCATGATCTGGCCGGGCACGATGAGGCCGAGCGGGGCGACCCATTCGGGCAGGTCCGGGCCGGGCAGCGCGGCGGTGCTGGCCTGCGCGAGGCCGCTGCCGCCGCCGAAGCCGAACGCCTCGGCGCCCGCGCCGCGCACGCGCTCGGCGAGCGCGATCGTGCCGGGCAGCGTCGGGCTGTTCTCGGCCGCGACCAGCAGCGCGGGGGTCGCGTCGTCCACGACGGCGATCGGGCCGTGCAGCAGGTCGGCGTAGGACAGGCCCATGGCGTGCAGGTAGCACGCCTCCTTGATCTTCAGGGCCAGCTCCAGCGCGGTGCCGAACGCGATGCCGCGCCCGGACACGACCGCGCCCGGGACCTGGGCGAGGGACTCGACGATCCGCGGCAGCGCCGGGGACGCCTCGGTGGCGCGGATCAGGCCCTCCACCTCGTCCGGGACGCGGCGCAGGTCGGCCGGGTCCCGGCCGATGCCGAGGCCGAGGCCGAGCACCGCGAGCGCGGCGAGCTGCGTGGTGTAGGTCTTGGTCGCCGGGACGGCGAGCTCGTCACCGGCGAGGGTGATCAGCGCGACCTCGGCGGCCTCCGCGAGGGGCGAGCCCTGGCCGTTGGTGACCGCGACGGTGCGGGCGCCGCACTCCTTCGCCCAGGCCAGCGTCTCGACGATCTCCTCGGTCTTGCCGGACTGGCTGATCGCCACGGCCAGCACGCCGTCGAGGTCGAGCCTGCGGTCGTAGGCCGTCGCGATCGAGGGCGCGGCGAGCGTCGCCAGGCGCCCGGCGTGCGACTCGATCAGGTACCGGCCGTACACCGCGGCGTTGTCCGACGAGCCGCGCGCGATGAACAGCACCTGCCGTGTCTCGGCGGCCAGCCGCTCGATCTCGGGAACGCGCGGGAGCAGCGCCTCGATGGTGCGCCGCAGCGCCTCGGGCTGCTCGCCGATCTCGGCGCGCATACGACTGGTGGTCATGATCCCCCTCCGAAGAGTTCCTGCCCGTTGATCCAGGTCATACGCGCGCGGTGGTCGGCGCCGAGCCAGACCAGGTCGGCCTTCGCGCCGGGCGCGATGCGGCCGAGGTCGGGGCGTCCGACGAGGTCGGCGGGGACGCGGGTGGCGGCGTCCACGGCCGTCACCAGGTCGACGCCGATCGCGAGCGCGTTGCCGATGGCGTCGTCCAGCCGGAGCCCGGAGCCCGCGATGGTGCCGTCGGCGCGCAGCGGCGGCCCCTCCTCCGGCATGGTGATCGGTTCGCCGCCCAGTTCGTAGGTGCCGGGCGGCATGCCGGCGGCGGACGCGGCGTCGGTGACGAGCACGACGCGTCCGGCGGCTGCGTTGAAGACGACCCTGGCCACGGTTCCGGACACGTGGTGGAGGTCGAGGATGAGGCCGGGGCTCAGCCGGTCGTCGGCGAGCGCCTGCGCGGCCACGCCCGGGTCGCGGTGGTTCATCCCGGACTGGGCGTTGAAGATGTGGGTGACCTTGCGCGCGCCCGCCCCGGCCGCGGCGGCGACCCGGCTCGCGGACGCGTCGCTGTGCCCGACGCTGACCAGCACGCCGTTCTCGGTGAGGGTGCGGATCGCGTCGAGCGCGCCGTCCCGCTCGGGCGCGAGCGTGACCAGCTTGACCAGCCCGGTCTCGAGCAGCGTCGCGATCTTCTCGGGCGTCGGGTCGGTCAGGTGCGCGGGGTTGTGCGCGCCCTTGCGCTTCTCCGACAGGAACGGCCCCTCGAGGTGGACGCCCAGGACGCGGGTGCCGAGGCCGTCCAGCGTCGGGAGCAGGTCACGGGTCCGGCGCAGCGCGGCGGCCTGGACCTCGACGGGCGCGGTGATGAACGTCGGCAGGAAGGACGTCACGCCGGTCTCGGGGAGGCGCTCGACGACCGTCCGCCAGCCGGTCTCGTCGGCGTCGACCATGTCGTACCCGAAGAACCCGTTGACCTGGAGGTCGACCAGACCGGGCGCGAGCACGCCGTCCTCGAGGTGGAGGTCCGCGCCGTCCGGCCGCCCCTCGCCCGCGTCGACGATCACGCCGTCCTCGATCCGGACGTATCCCGGCGAGACCACGCGGGTAGGCCCCTCGGCGGGGGAAGTGATCATGCGGTTCGCGGTGATCAGACGTTGTGCCATCGGGACGCACTCTCCGTGACGCCGGGTTCGCCGGTCGTGTCTGCCACGACTGGTCTAGTCCGGTCTGGACCAGTACGCAACATACCCGACACACGGCGCAAAGCGATAGAGCGAGGACGTCGCTCAGGGGGGAGCCCATCCGCTCATGAGTCCCACGCCCACGGAGACGGCCACGGACGGGGACGGCGGGGACGGCGCGCGGCACGCCTGGTCGGCCGCCTTCGCGGTGCTGCAGCGCATCGGCCGCAGCCTCATGCTGCCCATCGCGGTCCTGCCCGCCGCCGGGATCCTGCTCCGCCTCGGACAGGACGACCTGCTCGGCAAGGACGGTCTCGGCTGGGACCGGATCGCCGAGGTGTTCGCCGCGGCGGGCGGCGCCCTGCTCGACAACCTCGCCCTCCTGTTCGCGGTCGGCGTCGCCATCGGCTTCGCCAGGAAGTCCGACGGCTCGACCGCCCTCTCCGCCGTCGTCGGCTACCTCGTCTTCGACCGGGTGTCGAAGACGCTGTTCGCCCACTCGTCCACGCTCAAGGACTCGGTCGTCCAGCAGGTCGTGCAGAACGGCGCGGTGAAGGACGTCATCGGGTACGGGCTGAAGAACCCGACCCAGGTTCTCGGCGGCATCGTCGTCGGGATCGTCGTCGCCCTGCTCTACCAGCGCTTCTACCGGATCAAGCTACCGTCCTGGCTGGCGTTCTTCGGCGGGCGCCGGTTCGTCCCGATCGTCAGCGCCGGGGCCTGCCTGCTGCTCGGCGTCCTGTTCGGGCTGGCCTGGCCGACGCTCGGCCACTGGATCGACGCGTTCGGCGACTGGATCACCGGGCTGGGCGCGCTCGGCGCGGGCATCTACGGCGTCGCGAACCGGCTGCTGCTGCCGTTCGGCCTGCACCACATCCTCAACTCGCTGATCTGGTTCGTGTTCGGCTCGTACGACGACCACGGGACGATCGTCCACGGCGAGATCAACCGCTATCTCGCGGGCGACCCGCACGCCGGGACGTTCCTCGCGGGCTTCTTCCCCGTCCTGATGTTCGGCCTGCCCGGCGCGGCGCTCGCCATCTGGCGCGCCGCCGCGCCCGGACGGCGGGACGTCGTCGGCGGCCTGATGGTGTCGTCCGCGCTGACCGCGTTCGTCTGCGGCGTCACCGAGCCGATCGAGTTCTCGTTCATGTTCGTCGCGCCGCTGCTCTACGGGATCCACGTGTTGCTGACCGGCGTCTCGATGTACGTCCTCGCGGCGTTCGACGCCCAGCTCGGCTTCTCGTTCTCCGCGGGCCTCATCGACATGCTGCTCAACGCGACGAAGGGCAACACCCGCCACCTGCCGCTGATCATCGGGATGGGCGTCGTCTACTTCTTCCTCTACTTCGCGCTCTTCTCCTTCCTCATCGTCCGGCTGAACCTCCCCACTCCGGGCCGTGAACCCGAGGAGACGGCGGGCGACACCTGACCCCGGTCCGCTCGCGGGGCCCATTACCGTTCTTCGCCGTCGGGGCGCAAGGGGAACCGAATTCGCCGAGAGCGAACACGCCCTCGCACGCGAGCGCGGACGGGCGCGCACACCCCCGCACGCGCCCCCCACGGAAACCCCGCAGCCATCGGGGAAATCGGCTCTGACCTGCGAAATCAAGCGATCTTGAGCGCCCCCGACACGATCCGGACGTTACGCATCTGTGAGTTGACACACGTCGAAATCGTGTGGTCTAGTCCGGACTAGACCAGTACATACCGAGTCGATCCGGACTCCCGTCGGCCGGCCATCGGCCCGGGTTCCCCTGAGGATCCCCGTGACGACCATTGACCCGAACAGCCCCGTCCCCAAGTACTTCCAGCTCAGGGCCATCCTGCTGGACATGATCGAGAGCGCCGAGCTCCCGGTGGACGCCCCCATACCGTCCGAACGCGAACTGTGCGCCCGGTACGGGCTGTCGCGCATGACCGTCCGGCAGGGCGTCGACCACCTCGTCTCCGAGGGACGCCTCTACCGCGTGCCCGGCAAGGGCACCTTCGTGGCCCGCCCGAAGATCGAGATGCCGCTGCGGCTGGTGTCGTTCACCGAGGACATGCTCGCCCGCGGGATGCGTCCCGGCGCGATCGACCTCGACCGCCGCACCGTGCCCGCCGACGCCCGCCTGGCCCGGACCTTCGAGGTCGAACTCGGCACCCCGATCCACGTCGTCGAGCGGCTGCGCACCGCCGACGGCGAGCCCATGGCACTCGAGAGGGCGCATATCCTCGCATCGCTCGCGCCCGACCTGCTGGACCGGCGGCTCGCCGACCGATCCCTGTACGGCGTCCTCGAGGCGGTGTACGGGCTGGTCTTCGACGCGGGCGACCAGACGATCGACGCCGGGCTGGCGGACGCGACCGACGCCCGCCACCTGCAGATCCCGCGCGGCAGCGCCGTGCTGCTGCTGCGCCGGCGGTCGTTCACCAACGGGACCTGCGCCGAGCTCGGCGTGTCCACCTACCGTGCCGACCGCTACCAGGTCCACACGGCGCTGGGCCACCCTCCGACCCGCGCCTGAGACCCCGCCCCCATTCCTGAGACCCCCACCCCGCTCCTGAGACCCCAGCGGCTCCGGGACGCCCGCGCCCCGCGGCGTCCCGCCGCTGAAACCACCCCGCAACGACCGAGGAGAGGAATCACCCCTGATGAGTTCCATCGCCGCGGCGGAGGGGTCGGCCGGGCGCAAGCCCTGGTCGGCCGTGTTCGCCGTCCTCCAGCGGATCGGCCGCAGCCTCATGCTGCCGATCGCCGTCCTGCCCGCCGCCGCCCTGCTGCTGCGCTTCGGCCAGCCGGACATGCTCGGCGCGGACGGGCTCGGCTGGGTCCGCGTGGCCGAGATCGTCGGCGAGGCCGGCAACGCCCTGTTCGCCAACCTCCCGCTGCTGTTCGCCGTCGGTGTGGCGATCGGCTTCGCGAAGAAGGCGGACGGCTCGACCGCCCTGGCCGCCGTCGTCGGCTACCTGGTCTTCGACCACGTCTCGAAGATCATGTTCTCGCACACCTCGCAGCTCAAGGCGAACGTGCTGATCGACAAGGTGGCGGACGGCAAGACCACCTCGGTCATCGACTGGGGCTCCAAGAACCCCACCGACGTCCTCGGCGGCATCCTCATCGGTGTCGTGGCGGCCCTGCTCTACCAGCGCTTCTACCGGGTCAAGCTGCCCACCTACCTGGCGTTCTTCGGCGGACGCCGGTTCGTCCCGATCATCACCGCCGTCGCCGCGCTGGTCCTCGGCGTCCTCATCGGCTTCGTCTGGCCGGTCTTCGGCACCTGGCTGACCGACTTCGGCAACTGGATCACCGGCGCGGGCGCGCTCGGCGCGGGCACCTACGGCGTCGTCAACCGGCTGCTGCTGCCGTTCGGCCTGCACCACATCCCGAACTCGCTGGTCTGGTTCGTGTTCGGCACCTACAACGACAACGGGACCGCCGTCCACGGCGAGATCAACCGCTACCTGGCGGGCGACCCGCACGCCGGCGGCTTCCTCGCGGGCTTCTTCCCCGTCCTGATGTTCGGCCTGCCCGGCGCGGCCCTCGCCATGTGGCGCGCCGCTCCCCCGCACCGCCGCAAGGCCGTCGGCGGCATCATGATCTCCGCCGCCCTCACCGCCTTCGTCACCGGCGTGACCGAGCCGATCGAGTTCGCCTTCATGTTCGTCGCGCCCGTCCTCTACGGCGTGCACGTCGTCCTGACCGGCATCTCGATGGCCCTGCTGGAGGCCCTCCACGCCCAGCTCGGCTTCGGCTTCTCCGCGGGCCTGATCGACCTCCTGCTGAACGCCAGCAAGGGCAACACCAAGGGTCTGCCGTTGATCCTCGGCTTGGGTGTCCTCTACTTCTTCATCTACTACTTCGTCTTCAAGTTCCTGATCGAGAAGTTCAACTTCGCGACCCCGGGACGCGAGCCGGACGCGGACGAGGCGGTCGACGCCCCCGCCGAGAAGCCCGCCTCCTCCCGGAAGCGCGAATCGGCCACCCAGTAGAACCCGGGCCGGACCCAGCCCATAAGTCCGGCCCTCCCCCGAGGCCCTCCCACCCCCTAACCGGGAGGGCCTCACCCCGACGGCGGGGCGCCCAGCGCCCCGCCGTCCCCCTTTGGTGACCGCGGCGCCAGGGGGAAGGCCCCACACAGAACACACCGCAGGCCGCCCAACGGACGGTCGACGGGAAAAGGGGAACGGCCCCGGTCTGGTGGGACCGGGGCCGTTCGGGTGTCGCGTGTCAGCTGGTCGCGTGTCAGCTGTTGGACGGGTCGCCGTGGCAGCGCTTGAACTTCTTGCCCGAGCCGCAGGGGCACGGGTCGTTCCGGCCGACGCCCTCGTACGGGTCCTCGGTCTCCTCGCTGTGGTGCTCGACGCCGCCCTCGCCGTCGACGGTCGGGGACGTGTACTCCAGCTTCTTGGGACGCTGGGGCTCCTCGAGGCCCTTGGTCTTGAGGACCGGGACCTCCTCCTCCACCGGCTCCTCGGCCTCGGCGTCGGTGATCACGGTGTCCTCGAGAGCGACGGGGTTGGCGCCGACCTGCGGGGCCGCGGGCTGCTCCTCGACCTCGACCTCGAGGTTGTAGAGGTAGCCGACCGACTCCTCCTTGATGCCGTCCATCATGGCGTTGAACATGTCGTAGCCCTCGCGCTGGTACTCGACCAGCGGGTCGCGCTGCGCCATGGCGCGGAGGCCGATGCCCTCCTGGAGATAGTCCATCTCGTAGAGGTGCTCGCGCCACTTGCGGTCCATGACGGACAGGACGACGCGGCGCTCGAGCTCGCGCACGACCTCGGCGCCGAGCTCCTCCTCGCGCTTGGCGTAGGCCGCCTGGGCGTCCTCGCGGAGCTTCTCGGCCAGGGTCTCGGCGTCCAGGTTGGAGATCTCGCCGCCGACCTCCTCGACCAGCGCGTCCACCGTGAGGGAGATCGGGTACAGCTGCTGGAAGGCCTTCCAGAGCTTCTCCAGGTCCCACTCCTCGGCGAAGCCCTCGCCGGTGGCGCCCGCGACGTAGCCGTTGACGACCTCGTCGATCATGCGCAGCACCTGCTCGTGCAGGTCCTCGCCCTCGAGCACCTTGCGGCGCTCGGCGTAGATGACGACGCGCTGGCGGTTCATCACCTCGTCGTACTTCAGGACGTTCTTGCGCATCTCGAAGTTCTGCTGCTCGACCTGCGACTGGGCCGACTTGATCGCGTTCGAGACGATCTTGGACTCGATCGGCACGTCGTCCGGGATGTTGAGGCGGGTCATGATCGCCTCGACCCGGGCCGAGTTGAACAGCCGCATCAGGTCGTCCTCGAGGGACAGGTAGAACCGGGACTCGCCCGGGTCGCCCTGACGGCCGGACCGTCCGCGCAGCTGGTTGTCGATGCGGCGGGACTCGTGGCGCTCGGTGCCGAGCACGTACAGGCCGCCCGCGTCGACGACCTCCTCGTGCTCGCCCTTGACGGCCTGCTTGGCCTTGTCGAGGGCCTCGGGCCACGCCGACTCGTACTCCTCCGGAGTGTCCAGCGGGGACAGCCCGCGCTGGTGCAGCTCCAGGTCGGCACGGAAGTCGGGGTTGCCGCCGAGCATGATGTCGGTGCCTCGTCCGGCCATGTTCGTCGCGACCGTGACGGCGCCCTTGCGGCCCGCCTCGGCGACGATCGCCGACTCCTGCTCGTGGTTCTTGGCGTTCAGCACCTGGTGCGGGATGCCGCGCCGCTTGAGCATCTTGCTCAGCCGCTCGGACTTCTCGACCGAGGTGGTGCCGACCAGGACCGGCTGGCCGTTCTCGTGCCGGTCGGCGATGTCGTCGACGGCGGCCTCGAACTTGGCCTGCTCGGTCTTGTAGACCACGTCCGCCTTGTCCATGCGGACCATCGGCTTGTTGGTCGGGATCGGCACGACGCCGATCTTGTAGGTCTTGTTGAACTCCGCGGCCTCGGTGTCGGCCGTGCCGGTCATGCCGGACAGCCTGCCGTAGAGGCGGAAGTAGTTCTGGAGGGTGATCGTGGCGAGCGTCTGGTTCTCGTCCTTGATCGACACGCCCTCCTTGGCCTCGATGGCCTGGTGCATGCCCTCGTTGTACCGGCGGCCGTGCAGGATGCGCCCGGTGAACTCGTCCACGATCAGGACCTCGCCGTTCATGACGACGTAGTCCTTGTCGCGCTTGTACAGCTCCTTCGCCTTCAGGGCGTTGTTCAGGAAGCTGACGAGCTGGGTGTTCTCGGCCGAGTACAGGTTGTCGATGCCGAGCCAGTCCTCGACCTTCTCGACGCCCGCCTCGGTGATGCCGACGGTGCGCTTCTTCTCGTTGACCTCGTAGTCGCCGGGGCCGTACTCGTCCACCTGGCCGGCGGTGCTGACCAGCTCGGCGCGCTTCAGCCGCGGGACGATCTTGGAGAACTCGCCGTACCACTTGGAGTTCTGCTCACCCGGGCCGGAGATGATCAGCGGCGTCCGGGCCTCGTCGATGAGGATCGAGTCGACCTCGTCGACCACGGCGAAGTTGTGGCCGCGCTGGACGAGCTCGTCCAGGCTCCAGGCCATGTTGTCGCGCAGGTAGTCGAACCCGAACTCGTTGTTCGTGCCATAGGTGATGTCGGCGGCGTACGCGACCCGGCGCTCTTCGGGGGTCATCTGCGGGAGGATGACACCGACCTCGAGGCCCAGGAACTGGTGTACGCGGCCCATCCACTCGGCGTCGCGCTTGGCCAGGTAGTCGTTCACGGTGACGACGTGGACGCCCTTGCCGGACAGCGCGTTCAGGTAGGCGGGGAGCACACAGGTGAGGGTCTTGCCCTCACCGGTCTTCATCTCGGCGATGTTGCCCAGGTGCAGGGCCGCGCCGCCCATGATCTGGACGTCGTAGTGGCGCTGACCCAGAACGCGCTTGGCCGCCTCGCGGGCGGTGGCGAACGCCTCGGGGAGCAGGTCGTCCAGCGATTCGCCCTCTTCCAGGCGCTCGCGGTACTTCTCGGTGAGCTCGCGGAGTTCCGCATCGCTCATGTCGACGAAGTCTTCCTCGATCGAGTTGACCTGATCCGCGAGCTTCTTGAGCTTGCGCAGGGTCTTGCCTTCGCCCGCGCGAAGGATCTTATCGATGACTAGCGGCACTCTCGGAGGCTCCTTGCAGATCGTGGGTCACCGCCGACCGGCGGCACGCACACCACACGTACGATGCCATCGTAGGCGAGACTCAGAATGGTCTAGGTCACCCTGCGACGCAATCCCGGCCCGCGTTCAGCCCTCTGACACCCGTCCGGGACAATCATCCTGAACACTCTGAGGGGAGGGGCCCAAATTGTCCGATGAGTACGGCTCGCACGCCGGACGGCCGAGTTCCTGGCTGGCGGTCACCGTGATCTTCGCCGGCTTCACCGTGGGCGGAGTCGCGCTCTGCCTGGGACCGCAGTGGGTGCTGTTCTGGGTCGGAGCCGCGATCATCGCGCTCGGCCTGGTGGTGGCCGCGCTCGTGCACCTTTTCGCCGACGTCGTCGTCGACGCTCCGCGCGTCCTGCCGGAGGTCGTGGACTACTCGGTCTTCGGCAGCCGCACGACCAAGCGCCGCGGCGGCCTGCCCGGCGACAAGAAGGCGGTCATGTCCGACGCGCAGCGGTAAGGCGCCCGGCCGATCCCACCCGCGTCCCGCCGAAGCCGCGCGCCCGACGGGACGTCCGTCCGCCGCCCGACCCGATCGGCGGCCGTGAACGTCCGGCCCGCCGGACCTGGATCCGCGTTCCTCCTCCCCGAGCAGGGACGCCCCTCCAGGCCCCGGCGGGCCGACGCGTTTCCGAACCCGGACGAGTCCGGAAACCGCTCACGTTCAGTGCGCGTCCGTAACCAACCGCGCACACCCCCGCAACCCGACCGGCGCATGTGCCAGAAGAATGGACTCGCCGCATCAGCGGACCGCCCCGGGCACGCACGCCCCCGGCTCAGTCGCGTTCGACGAGCTGCTTGATCCCCGGCTCGGCGCGTTCGACGCGGATCGCGTCGCATCCGACCCACTCGGCCGCGTTGCGGAGCGCGGCCCGCAACGCCTCCGCCCCCTCCTCGATCCTGGCGGCCGACCTGGTGAGACGCGGTTCGAGCGAGACCTGGCGCGCGACGAGGGTCCTCCCCTCGCGGGCCGGGTCGACGCGTCCGACCAGGCGTCCGCCGGCGAGCAGCGGCATCGTGAAGTAGCCGTGCACCCGCTTCGCCTTCGGGACGTACGCCTCCAGCCGGTGATCGAAGTCGAAGACGCGGGACGTCCTGGCCCGGTCCCAGACCAGCGAGTCGAACGGGGACAGCAGCGTCGTGACATGCCTGCCGCGCGGCGGCGTCGCGAGCGCCTCGGGATCGGCCCACGCCTGATGCCGCCACCCCTGGACCCGCACCGGCACCAGCCCGGACGCGTCGACCACCGCGTCCACCTGCTCGGCCTTGATCCGGTAGTAGTCGGCGAGATCGGCGCGCGTCGCCACGCCGAGCGCCCGCCCCGCCAGCCGGACGAGCCGGGTCAGGCACTCGGCGTCGTCCGGGTCCTGCCCGTAGAGCCCGTCCGGGACGACCCGCTCCGCCAGGTCGTACACCCGCCGCCAGCCGACCCGCTGGACGCACGCGACCTCGCCGACGTCCCACAGCCACTCGATGCCGATCTTGTGGTCGCTCCATTCCCACCAGTCGCCCCCGGCCTTGGCGCCGCCGAGTTCCCGGGTCGTGAGCGGCCCCTCCGCCTTGAGCCTGGCGCGGATCTCGTCGCACACCCCGTCCGGCACCTTGTGCCACCGGACGCCCTTCCGCTGGAACTCCCGCCTCCGGAAGGCCAGAGTCGGCCATTCCTCGATCGGCAGGATCGACGCGGCATGCGCCCAGTATTCGAACGCGAACGGCCCGGACGCTTTGGCGCTCCGCCGCTTTTCGATCAACGGCCCGCCACTCGACGCGAGCGCCGCCGGATCGCCGTTCCGCCCCGTCCCGTGATCGGCGTCCCGCGCGGGCGGCGTCCAATAGGCGTTCTCGATCTTGTCCTTCGGCGTCGCGCCGAGCCGCGCATACGGGACGAGCTCATGCGACCGCGCGAGCACCGAGATCGTGTCCAGCTGGACGGCCCCGAGCCGCGAGAGCACACCCGGCACACCGCCGCGCCGCGCGTCCGCGCCCAGAAGCCCCTGAGCACGCAGCGCCAGCCGCCGCGCCTCGTCCGCACTCAGCTCCGCCTCGGCCCTGTCGGGGGTCATGGTGTTGGTCACGCGCCGATCGTAGGCCACAACACCGACAAACCCCACACACCGGTGTCGCCCTCCCCGACCAGAACGAGGCGGCACCCTGCGGAACGAGACGACATCCCGCAGCAGCCAAGGCTCAACAACGCGGAACCATCCCAGCCCCGCAGGGGACACGTCCTCTTTGGGCCCAAGGGCGGCAGGCGCCGTCACTGACCAACCCCACTAGCCCACCCGTGGCACCGCGAGCAATCCGCATAAGGCGACCGGGTGGCACCCAACAACCGTCAACGCACTGTCCGCCACGACGATCGTCGCCTACGGCACGACGAACCACCCGCTACATCCGCCCCACCAAGAGACAGCGCGCAAGTCATCCAGGACAGCGGCCATCACACCGCGCGACATCACCGGTCACCGATGCGAAGCACACCCTCCGGGGACACCGCAACCACGCCAACTCGGACACGACGGCGCCAACGCCGTGCTCGCCCTGACAGAGAGGGAGCACAACTCGAACACCGCCCACGATCGGTCACGTGGGCGAGTCGAGCGGGCGACCGTCAGGTGATCTCCAGGAGCTTCTCCCGGACGGCGTACACCACGGCCTCCATCCGCGAGTGCAGCTGAAGCTTCTCCAGGATGTTCCGGACATGGTTCTTCACGGTGTTCTCGGAGATGAACAGCTCCCGCGCGATCTCCCGGTTGCCGAGCCCGCGCGCGACGAGCCGCAGGACCTCCATCTCGCGGTCGGTCAACCGAGGCGCCGGAACCTGCTGCGTCCGCTCCTCGCTGCGCTTGGCGAGCGCGGCGAACTCGGTGATCAGCTTGGACGCCATGGACGGGCTGATCAGCGACTGCCCGCCGTGCACCGCCCGCACCGCCTGCGGGACCTCGTCGATCGAGATCTCCTTGAGCAGGTAGCCGCTGGCCCCGGCCTTGATCGCCTCGAAGAGGTCCTCCTCCTCGTCGCTGATCGTCAGCATGACGATCTTGGCGCTGGGCGCGGCGTCCTTGATCGCCGTGCACGCCTCGATGCCGCTGCGCCGCGGCATCCGGATGTCCATGAGGACGACGTCGGGCAGGAGATCGCCCGCCATCTGGACGGCCTCGTGCCCGTCCCCGCCCTCTCCGATCACCTCGATGTCCGGTTCTGCCTGGAGCACCATCTCCAGGCCGCGCCTGAACAGCGCGTGATCGTCCACGATCAGTACCCGAATCGGATCCCCCACCTGCGCATCCTCTCCCTGCGCACCACGGGCCGACGTCTCCGCGCTCCCGCGCGCGCCGCCGCCCGGACCACCGCCTGCGCTCCCACCGGCCGAAGCGCCACCGCTCCGGCCTCGGGCTCCACTCGCCGATCCCGCGGAGACCATCACCCGAGGGGCTCCGCCACCGGCCTCACGCCGTCCGGCGCCGCTTCGCGCGTCACCCGCGCGACGTCCCGCGCCGGACGCCGCGACCACGACTCCACGAGTCTCATCGTCTCGCCCATGACCGCCCGCCGCCACGTTCCGCACACCGCCGACCCGCGCGCGACCGGTCGTTCCACGACCGTCCACCACCTGCTCACGACCATTCCAGACAGGGCCGTCCGCCTCACGATCGGCCATCGCCACACCAACCGGCGCACACCCGCCCAACGAACGAGCACCCAAGCCAGATCCCCCAGCCACAGCGCTTCTCAAGAAGCGCCGTCCTCCGGCACGCCGCCCGGCACCATCTGCCAGACACCCCCGTCCAGAGACCGCCGTATGCCTCACATCGGCGCCCGACACACCCAGCGCCCCGTCAGCATCCCGCGCCACACGCCGCCGCCGCAGAGCATTCACCCACGCAGCGCCATCTCGCGCAGGCCCGGCAACCGTCACCTGCCCCGCACGACACTCCCGCGCCCGCACCCTGACCGCAGCCAACGCACGCGCACGCGAAAGCCCCTTCCCAATCCCCAGGTCACAAGAACGGTCCAGACGAACCGAAAACACTGACCCCCAGGAACACCGCCGCGGAAGGACCACCCCCCGCGAGACACCGACCATGCGCACAAGCCCCGCGCCCACCGGCCCCTCATCCACGCGCCCCGTGGCCACATGCCCGGCTTTCACGTAGGCATGGCCCGACGTCTCGTCGCGCAAGATCTCACGTCCTGAGATCCCGTGGGCCAAGGTCCCCTGGGCGGATCTTGCGTGAGCCGGGGGCCCGGCAGTTGGCGTCCCAGGGACAACCACGTGGGCTGACGCAAGGAGGGGTCGAGGGACCGGGTCGCCTGGTACCTCGCGATCCAGGATCACGTGGGCCAAGGGCGCATGAACCGAGGTCGCAGAGACGTGGAGGGCGGCCTCACTCGGGGCCGCATGATCCGGCAGCGTGTGAGCCGGGGCTCCAGAGGTCGGTGTTCCACGCGCGGCGGCTCTAGGGGCCGAGACCGCATGGACGGGAAAAGCCGAGTGGGCAGAAGGCTCACAGCCGCAGGCCACGTGGGTGGGAGAAACCGAGCGGGCGGAAGACTCACAGCCGCAGGCCACGTGGGCCGGTGACATGGGGGCCCGTGACCCGGGGGCCGGTGACACGTGAGCCGGTGACATGAGGCCCCATGGAACGTGCACCGGTGACGCGGGGGGCGGTGACGCGTGGGCGTGGAGGTCGGGGTGCGCGTGGGGGCCGGGGTCAGCGGGCACCACGCGAACTTGGGGCGCGGTGGCGCGGGGAGCCGAAGGAGTTCGGCAGTCGTGAGGGGCTTGGGCCTCGTGAACGGCCTGGGAGTCGTGAGGGCTCTGGGAACTCTGAAGGGCCTGGGAGCCGTGAAATGCCTGGGGAGATGGCAGCGCTCGACAGGCTGGGGGGTCCTTGGGCGCTGGTGGGGGCTGGGAGGCCGGAAGGTCCTGGCGGAAGGTGGCGGGGGTGTTGGGGGGCGCAGGGCGGGGGGACGGGGTGAGGGGCTGGGGGCGAGGGGAGGGTGGGCACGCGGCGGACGGGGCGGGGCCCGGCCGGCGCGGGGGCGCGGGGGCGCCGCGAGCCTCGGGGTTCTCGCTCACCAGAGTCGCGGCGTGGAGGTGAACGCCGCTTCCCCCCTTCACTGTCAGTGATCTGGGTCAGCCGGAGGAACCGGAGGCCGGTGTCGCCCCCGGGGGAACGCTAGACGTGGCGGCGGCCGGACGAGCGGCGCGGCACGACCTCTGAGGCCGCGCCGCGCCACCACTCCGAGCCCGGCGGGCGGTCCGCGCCGCCGCCGTCACGGCTTGCTGGTAACGCCTTTCTAGATCATGACATGATCCGGGCGGTGACGTGACGCAAGTGCCACATCACTCTTCGACAAGACGGATGACTCCGTAGTCCCAACCCCTTCTCCGGTACACCACCGTGGGATGGCTGGTGGCCTTGTCACGGAACAGGAAGAAGTCGTGCCCGACGAGTTCCATCTCGAACAGGGCCTGCTCGATGCCCATGGGCTCGGCCTTGTGGAACTTCTCCCGGACGATGACGGGACCGTCGCCGTCCATGGGGATCGGCACCAGGGTCTCGTCGAGTTCGGTCGCCACGGCCTCGTAGCCGCTGACATCCGGTTCGGCCCCGCCGGAAGGCTCCGCCTCCCGGACCGGGGCGGCCGCGGCCTCGACGGGGAGATCCCCGGGCAGCGGCTCCATCGCGGCGAGTCTGCCCTTGCCCTTGCCGCCGTTGTGGGCCTTGCGGCGTTCGGAGTCGCGGCGCAGTCTCGACTCGAGCTTGTCGAGGGCCATGTCGAGCGCGCCGTACCGGTCGTCCGCGGCGGCCTCCGCACGGATCACCGGGCCGCGTGACCGAATGGTCAGCTCCACCCGTTCGCGCTGGTCGGCGAGGCGCGGGTTCCGCTCCTGCGACACCTCCACATCCACGCGGATGACCCTGTTGTTCAACCGCTCGATCTTGGCGAGCTTGGTGTCGACGTGCTGCCGGAACCGATCACTGACATCGGTGTGCCGGCCCCTGACGATGATGTCCACGCGGGACCCCCCTTCTCCCGGTTGCGAGGTCCGCCCGGAAGGGGCCAGACGCCGCTTCCGGACGCCATAGCTCGGTGGGTCGCACCCGCCCGGCCGACCTGGTCTTCGCCCCCACATCCGCCTGCTGAGGGGCTCGCGGCTCTAGCGCCACTACTGCCCTTCTCCCGGTTCGGGGGATATCTGATCCCCCGGCGGGGCAGGACTTACTTCTAAGGCGCACCGTGATCAGTCGACGAAAAGTCGCCTTACGTGGGCCGTTTCGCCTGCGCCTGGCATCGGCTAGCCGGACCGCATCACGTGCTCGCGACGAGCACTGCGATCCAACGCAACCACGGACCCGGGCGGGTGCCATGTCAGGAACGCTAACCCCTAACGCCACGAATGTCAGGGGGGTGAACGGAGGAAAAACTCACGTACGGTCATCGACGAGCCCCCGATTCGGCCCCCGAAGAGCCCTCTCCAGACTCTCCACGCGCCGTACATCCCCGTGCCCGCAGGGCTTCCCGTGGATCATCCTCCGCGCAGGTCAGAACCCTGGCAGCGCTGGCCGGTTTGGGAAAATATCTACCTGCCTCCTGACTCACGGTGAGCCTTGAAACCACAATCAATGTGACGTCTACCAACAAGACGGGCACCCGCATGTCACGGTCGGTAACTATCAAACGTGCCGAGGATCTCCCGTGAAGAAAGTCACCCACTCCCCAGGAACCGCCGCGGCGTCGCCGCGACCGTCGCCGCGCCCACGACCTCGGCGCCTGCCTGCCGGAGCACCCGCACCGCCTCCGCCAACGTCGCGCCCGACGTCACCACGTCGTCCACGACCACGACCCGCCACCCCGCCAACGGCCCCACCACACCCCCGTCCGCCCCGTCCCCCATCCCCCTGCCGGGGGCCTCATTCGCCCCCTCCTCTGCACCCCCATCCACACCCCACCCCGGATGCCCGCTCCGATCCCCCGCCACAGGCCAGCCCCCGCCGCCGACCACGCGCCCACTCAAGTCACGTCCCGTCGCCCCACCCCCGTCACCGACCGTCCACCCGCTCAAGCCGCGTCCCATCGCCCCGCCCCCGTCGCCGGCTGTCCGCCCACTCATGCCGCGCCTTGTCGGCCCGTTCCCATCGCCGACCGCACGCCCACACGAGTCGCGTCCCGTCGGCCCGCTCTCACCGCCGACCGTCCACCCGCTCGAGTCACGCCTCCCGGGCCCGCCGCCATCGCCGACCGCACGCCCATCTGAGTTACGAGCCGCGCCTCCGCCCCGGTCACGATCCAAGGGCCCGGCTGTGGGGACGCCCGGGGGCGGGATCGCGGGCCCGTCCGGGGTCTGGGCTGTCGGCTCGGTCGGGGTCCCCGCTGCTCGCTCGGCCACGTCCCCGGCCACGTCGTTCGCCACGGCCTGAGGTGCGTTCCTGGCCTTGCCATCCGCCGCGCCTTGGGGCACATCCCGGGCCGCCTGCCGTGCTGGGTTCTGGGTTGCGCGCCGACCTGCGTCAGGGGCCGCGGAGCGCCTCGCGTCGTACTCGATGGCGGCGGCACTGTGGTTGTCGCTGGTGGGCCGTTCTCGGTGTGCTGGTTCGATTCCGCGGTGGCCTCCGTGTGCCGCCGTGATGCCATCTAAGGAATCGGCCCTCCAAGCCGACGGAGGTGTATCCCGTTCCTGTTCGCCTCTGGGCGCCTGGTGGGTGCGGTGATCCGACCCGTTCACGTTTCCGGTGCTCCTCAGGTTGGTCTGCATCTCGTGCACTCCTGTCGTGTCGCGTGCGAACCGCATCGGAAAGGTTCCTTCGGGGTTCGCAGCCTGCTTTGCCACTGAAGTCGGCCTCCTGTGCTGGGCAGGGTTCGGCTTCCTCGTCGACTCCGTGTGTGCGTTCGTCTCCGGTGCGGTCGGCGGATTCTGGTTCGGGTGCGTGGTCTGGGGCCGGGGCTGACGGGGGCCACCGGTCGGGTCCGAGTTCGCGCTTGGGCTCGGGGTGTGGGGGCGTAAGACTTCGGTGAGGCGGGTGGGCGGTGTGGGCGCCAGGTCGCCGTACTTCGTCCGCAGGATGCGGATCTCGCGGCGGGAGAGAGCCATGGCTCCGGTCATGTTGGCCTTGCGATCGGCTTGACCGAGGCCCGCCTGATCGGCCACGGCACGTCGGTGGCGGAGCAGTGGGGCGCCGAAGATCGGAAGTCCTTCCGCCCGGAGTTCCCGGACGGCGACGGCGGCCATGCGACGGGTCGGGTCATGGCCGCGCTTGCGAACGGAAGGGGCCGCCGAGGGCACCGGCACCACGATCACCGGCTCGTCGGACTGCCACCAGAAGACCGCCTCCTCCATGGAACCGTCAGGGCCGTGCTGAAGGCGATCAGCGGGACGGGGCGGGTTCTTCGCCCCTTCGAGCGTCCAGGCCGCGAGAAGTGTCGGCGTCCGGTCCTCGTACCGGGGGGCGTCGTACGCGGGCGGCGGCTCCGCGCTCAGCGACAGGACGGACTTGATCGCGGCCGCGAGGGCACGCCCGAGGGGCCGGGCCAGCCCGGTGCGGCCGGATTCCTTGTGCGCGGCGATGAGAGCCCGGATGGGCCCCTCGTAGGACGAGACTGTCCAGACGGGTGGGTTGAGGGTCGGAAGGCCCGCAGCGGGCACAGGGCGGGCCGGGAGCGCCAGCGGGGCGGCGCAGGACGGGCACAGCAGACCCCGGGCGGTCCGGCAGCCGGCGCAGCGCTGGGGCAGCAGCAGGTCGAGAAGATCACGTGCGAACATGCCTTCGACGATGCCGCCCGGCCCGGCGCCGTCACCAGCCGAACGTCATTCTGTGGACAACTCGACGGCAATCGGGTTCCAGCCGGGGACAGGCACGGGCAACCGTCCGCATGCGTTCCCAGGCCGCGGCCAACCGGCCACGGAGGGCCCCGCCTCGGGTCAGTAGGCGTAGGTCGGGTCGCTGCCCGCGACGCTGCACACCCATTCGCTGTCGCGGTCCCGGAAGGCGGACTGGTGGCAGACCAGGCGCTGGCTGGAGCTCTTGGTGCCGATGAGTACGGGACCACCCGGAACCGCCGCGATGCTCTGGGGTTCCCCAAGCGAACCGACGCCCAGGGACGTGACGGCGGAACCGTCCACGGGCATCAGGTACGGCAGCACCTGGGTGTCGAGCGTCTTGCGTCCCAGGACGGCGAGAGTGTTGTAGTCCCGCCACGACAGGTCGTCCGTCTCGGCCAGCTCGGAACTGACCGGGACGAAGGATCCGGCGTCGATGCGGTCGCCGCTTCCGGCGATCCTGCCGAGCTGGACCTGCTTGCGGCCATCCTCGATCTTGGCGATGACCGCGACCCGGACTCCATCGCGCGCGACCTGGAGCGCGTAGATCTCGCGGCCGTCAAGGCCCCAGTGCCAGACGGGCTTCAGGGGCTTGCCCCGTTCCCGTTTCCAGAGCATGGACTTGCCGGGGCTGGTCTCGACCGTCCAGAGGGTGCCCTGCCGGTCCCAGCAGGGCGGCGTGAACCTGCCTTCCGGGTCCTTGGCAGTACGCAGAACGTGCGGGACGCCGTTCGAGGTGAGATCGGCGACCAGCAACTGCTTCTGGTCGGGACTGAGCCCCACGGCCTCGTGCTGGTCCGGGGAAACGGCCGGACGGACCATCCGGCCCGGTGCGTTCGTGACGACGGGCATCGGGATGTAGTTGTTCAGGTTCAGAGTGGACAGGTGCCCTGCCGCCCCGATCGTGTACGCGCGGTGGTCGTCGTTGGTGGGGCCGTCCGGGCTGTTGGTCTGCCAGTCGGCGAAGGTCTGGACATCGTTCTTGCCATCGGGCGTGACCACACCGCGGCCCTCGATGCGCAGCCGCCACTGCTTGACCTCCGACAGTGGGCCGAGGCTCCAGGCGAGTTGGGCGGACATCTGGTTGATGTTGCCGGTCGCCGCCTCCTTGCTGAGGTCGACGGTCGCGACGTCCTTGTCCAGGGACAGGCCGTTCAGCTTGGTCCCGCGCGGGAAGGCGCTCCAGACGGCGCCCCTGAGCCAGGCCGTCGGGCCGGAGATGACCGCCTGGACGAGGCGCTGCGGGAGATCCTCCCGGCTCACCAGGGGCAGGAAGACCCCGTTGGGTACGAGCGTGTGCTTGTCCGGACTGAAGTAGTAGAGGTTGAACGTACGGAAGACCTGCTCCACGTCGCTCTTGTTGAGCAGCATTGTCTGGCCGAGCGCGTCCGGCAGGGCGGAGATACGCCACTGGTGCTGGGGGTTACGCGTGACCTGATAGTCGACCGAAACGGCCTTTTGGAAGGCCGTGTATTGGCCGTCCGAGGTGATCGTGCCGAGCTGGGTGCCGGTGAGCCTGACGATGACCTGGGTGTCGCTCTTCCCGATGATCTGGAGATCGGGACGGTCGGCGAACACCGCGACCGACGGCCTCGGCCCAGGGTGCCAGCCGGTGGGGTTGGCCAGGTACTCCTTGGCGACCTTGTGGTCGTCGTCGAAGCTGGCAGACGCCGCAAGGAATCCTGAAACGACCTCCTTGGCGGACCAGTCGTTCTGAGGGGCCACGGGGATCAGACGCACATACGACTCGTCCACCTGCTCGGACCGTTCCTGCGCCTTGACGGACGTGACCCGTCCGCCTCCCGGCATGGCCGCGCAACCGGACGCGCCCAACGTCAGCGCCGCAGCGGCGATCATGGCCGTGGGGCCCTTCAGCGCGCCTTCCCACCAGCGGACCGGGCCTTCCAGGCATCTACGCACGGCTGAAGCCTCCGAATCCGCAGGAGTGGTCCTCGGGCGATGGGCCGTCATCAGTCCCCCGCCTCCAGCTCGGCGAACAGGGGGCGGGCGCCGCCCGCCCCTGGGGGCACGAGCGGCAGGGGGGAGCCGCGAAGCTCGGCTCCCGCGGCGCGCGGGAGCGAGAGGCGGAACTGGGAGCCCTGGCCGGACTCGCCCCATGCCTGGAGCCAGCCGCCATGAAGCTGGGCGTCCTCCTTGGAGATCGACAGGCCGAGGCCGGTGCCGCCCGTCGTGCGCGCACGAGCGGGGTCGGCACGCCAGAACCGGTCGAAGACCATCTGGCCCTCCCCCGGCTTGAGGCCGACGCCATGGTCGCGGACCGTGACGGCGACCGCGTCCCGGTCGGCGGCGACGGACACCACGATGTCCTCGCCCTCGCCGTGCTCCACGGCGTTGACCAGGAGGTTGCGGAGGATGCGTTCGACACGCCTCCGGTCCACCTCGGCCATGCACGGCTCACCGGGCAGCTGCAGGACGACCTTGGACCCCTTGCGCTCGGCAAGGCCCTGGACGTCGCCCACCGTGCGCAGCACGAGGTCGCGCATGTCCAGGGACTCCGCGTCCAGGGTCGCGGCCCCCGCGTCATGGCGGGAAATCTCCAGAAGGTCGGCGAGGAGCGATTCGAAGCGTTCCAGCTGACTTTGGAGCAATTCCGCCGAGCGGCCTACGGCAGGGTCATCGAACGTGTCGCGGTTCTCGTAAAGCAGGTCCCCGGCAATGCGGATGGTGGTCAAGGGAGTGCGCAGCTCGTGCGAGACGTCCGACACGAACTGGCGTTGGACCTGGGAAAGATCCTCCAGTTCCCGGATCTTCTCCTGGAGGTTGGCCGCCATGTCGTTGAAGGACCTGGCGAGGCGCGCCAGATCGTCCTCCCCACGCACGCGCATGCGCTCGTCCAGCCGTCCGGCCGCGAGCCTTTGCGCGCCCTGCGCGGCCAGCCGTACCGGGATGACCACCTGGCGGGTCACCAGGGACGCGATGGCCGCCAGCAGCAGCACGAGGACGATCCCGACGCCGGCCAGGGAGCGGCTGACGATGGTGAGGGTGTGCTGCTCCTGCGTGAGCGGGAACAGGTAGTAGACCTCGTAGTGGCTCGTCTTGCCCGCGACGATCAGACCCCGCTCAGAGGGCCTGTGGCCGATGTAGGACAGCTTGCCGTACGTGTAGGCCCGCGTACCCGTGGTGCCGCTTCTCAGCTCGTCTCTGAGTCTCTGAGGGACGCTCTGGGCCCGCAGTTCGTTGGTGGCGTATCCGTCGATGTAGATCTGCGTCGTGTCGCGGACGTACACCTCGTACAGCCCGGACGGCCCGCTCCGCGATTTCAGCCCGTTGGCGGCGCTGCGGAGCCTGTCCCCGCTGTCGTTGGAGACGCCCACGTCCCGCTGGAGGCTCCCCAGGCCCTCGTCCAGCTGGGCCAGGGCGGCCTTGGTCTTGCCGTCCATCAGGGCGGTGGTGATCTGCTGCATCAGGAAGAACCCGAGGATCGCCACCACGATCGCCGAGATGAACAGGGTGGACGTGACCACCCGGACCTGGATGGACCGCCTCCAGCGCGCGTACGCGGCGCTCGCGACGCGACGCGTGACCCGCTGGACCCGGCCGAGCCACCGGCGGACCGGCCACCACACGACACGCCGGACCCGCCCGGCCGGCGCGGGAACGGCGGCGGGCGGGGCGGCGGGGGCGGGCGGGGCCGGAGGGGTCATCGGGCGGGGAGCCGTCAGGCCGGGCCGGCCTTGTAGCCGACGCCGCGCACGGTCACCACGATCTCGGGACGCTCCGGGTCCTTCTCGATCTTGGCGCGGAGCCGCTGGACATGCACGTTCACCAGCCGGGTGTCGGCGGCATGCCGGTAGCCCCAGACCTGCTCGAGCAGGACCTCGCGCGTGAACACCTGGCGGGGCTTGCGCGCGAGCGCGACCAGCAGGTCGAACTCCAGCGGCGTGAGCGGGATGTGCTTGTCGCCCCGCTTGACCGAGTGCCCGGCCACGTCGATGCCGATGTCCCCGATCTGCAGGGTCTCGGGGGCGGGCTCGTCGGTGCGGCGCAGGCGCGCACGCACACGAGCGACGAGCTCCTTCGGCTTGAACGGCTTGACGATGTAGTCGTCCGCGCCCGACTCGAGGCCGAGGACCACGTCCACCGTGTCGCTCTTGGCGGTGAGCATGACGATCGGCACACCGGACTCCGCCCGGATCTGCCGACAGACGTCGATGCCGTCCGCGCCAGGGAGCATCAGGTCGAGCAGGACCAGGTCGGGCCGGGTTTCCCGGAACGCCTCCAGGGCCTTGTCGCCATCGTGGACGAACGACGGCTCGAAGCCCTCGCCCCTCAGCACGATGCCGAGCATCTCGGCCAGCGCGAGGTCGTCGTCGACGACCAGTACACGTCCTCTCATGGCCCTCATCGCTACAAAGTCGGGGACGGGTGGACAGCGCGGCGACCGCAGCACGGCCATGCCACGCCAGGTAGAGGTATGTCCTGGCGTGCAAGGTTACCTGTCTTTGCCGAATACATGACCCCTCCGACGTCGTGCGCACTCCCTGGCTCCACCCGGGCCCAGGAGGTCCCCAACAGGCCGTCAAGTGCGCCCACTACCCGTTCCCGGGCCCGGCGCAGAGGCCGGATTTTAAACAAAGACTCCCGAAGACCACTGACAGTTGACTGATTTTGTCTTGGTATGCCCGTCGACGCCCTGTCCTCATGCGCGCGATCGCGGGCGCGCGGCCCCCTAAGAACGGGGGTCTGGTTACTCCTTGAACCGTTTTGGCCGCCTCATGGCAGGATGGCCCGACACGCGGACGGGGCAGGGAGCTGGGATGGCGGAATCGGGCGGCAGGAGGCGTCTCGTGCCGCGCGGGGGTGACGTGCCGTTCCGGCCCATGTCGATCTCCGAAATGCTGGACGGCGCGATCGCCGGCATCCGGCACAGTCCCCGGGCCGTCCTCGGGATGTCCGTGGCGATCTCCACCGTCGTGCAGGTGATCGGATCGGTCGTCTCCTACTACTTCATCGGCCGGGAGGCCCGTGGAGAGGTCACTCCCAGGGTTCTGCTCCGCTCCGTTGGGGCGCAGGCGACGCTCGGGGGGATCGACCTTGTCCTGACGGCCTTCGGGATCCTCGTCCTGGCCGGGTTCCTGGCGCCTGTCCTCGCGCGCATGATGTTCGGCCTGAACATCTCCCTGCGGCAGGCATGGCTGGACGTGCGCGCGCGGTTCGGGCGGCTCCTGCTCGTGACCACTTTGCTGATCGTGGTGGCTTTGGCGACGTTGGCCCTGCCGGTGCTGCCGTTCGCCATGGCCGTGGCCGGAACCGCTCCGCCGACCTTTGGGGTGCTCTCCCTGATCGGCTTTCCAGTCGGCGTGACCCTGATGTTGTGGGCGTACGTCACGCTCGTGCAGAGCATCCCGGCCCTGATCATGGAACGGCAGGGAATCCGCGGGGCCCTCGCGCGCGCACGAAGGCTCTCCAAAGAACGCTGGTGGCGGACCCTCGGGACGCTGCTGCTCGCCATGCTCATAACGGTCTTCATGGGGTTCTTCGCGCTACGGATCCCGTTCCTGGTCGCACAGGCGTTGCTGTTCGGCGGCTCCGGCTCCGGTAGCGACCAGGTATTCCCTGCCCTGGCGCTGGACACGGTCGGACGCATCGTGAGCTGGTCCGTGGTGCTGCCCTTCGACGCAGGGGTGATCGCTCTGCTCTACATGGACAGGCGGATGCGTCGTGAGGGGTTCGACATCGACCTGGCCACGCGTCCCGCCCCAGATGGCGACGATGACTTCTTCGAGCTCTGGCGTCCATCCGCGCCGTCCGGGCGAGCCCCGGCAGCCGGGCCGGTCACCTATGCCCCGCCGGTAGCTCCCGCCCCAGGGGCGACCTATGGGCAGGGGGCGCCGTGATCGCCATGCTGCTTGACCCTCCCCCTGTGGATCGCGACACCGCGCGGGAACTGGCCAGGCGCGAGTTGGAGAAGCCCCTTTACCAACGGGACAAGCCTTCCTGGCTGGAGCGCATGCTCGAGCGGCTCGGTGAGTGGCTTCGGGAGCTGTTCTCACACGCGCAGGCACCGAACGCCAAGGGCGGCGGCTCTGCGGGCTGGGTCTCGATCGGTGTGATCGTCCTGGTCGTGATCCTCGCGGCGGCGCTCGTGTTCTGGCTCATGCGCGGCGGTCTCAACCGCCGGTCCAAGCGCGACCCGCTCCTGGACGACGAGCCGTCCACCTCGACCGACCACAGGGCGGAGGCGGAGCGTCTGGCAGCCGCTGGAGAGTGGCCTGGGGCGATCCGCGAGCGTCTCAGGGCGATGGCCCGTGATCTCGAGGAACGCGCGATCCTGTCCCCGCGCCCGGGCAGGACCGCCGACGAGCTCGCCACGGAGGCGGGCGCGGCGCTCCCGGACCTCGCGGACGATCTTCGGGCGACCGTCCGGATCTTCGACGACGTCTGGTACGGCGACCGGCCCGGTAGTGCCGAGGAGTACGCACGCGTCACGGCCGTTGACGACCGCTTGCGTTCGACGAAGCCGAAGGCGCTCGACGACGCGGACCCGCGGCTCGCCGAGGGCTGGAGCTCACGATGGTGACAGTGGCGGAGCCCACGGCCGGGCAGGTGGCCGGCCGGCGCCTGCGGTCCGCGCGCGGGATCGTGCTCGTCCTGCTGTGCGTGGTGGTCGTCGGGGTGATCCTGGCCGCCCTCAAGCCGTCGCGGAAGCCCGATGACCTCGACCCGGAGTCGCCGAAACCCGGCGGCACGCGGGCGCTCGCCGAGATCCTCAAGGGCCGTGGGGTCGGTTTCGAGGTCGCCCACAGCGTGTCGACCGCCGCGCCGCGCGCGGGGACGGGCACGATCATGGTCGTCACCCGGCCGGAGCGGCTGACCCGCTCGGACCTGGACCGGCTGGGCGGGACCTCCGGAGACCTCCTGCTCGTCGAGCCGGGCCGCGACACGCTCACGGCCCTCGCCCCCGGCGTCGAGCAGGACGGCCCGACCTTCCTCCCCCAGGCGGACCCGCAGTGCGCGCTGCAGGGGGCGACGCTCGCCGGAACCGCCTCGTTCGGGGAATCCGAGACCTACACCGTCCCGTCGGGTGTTACCGCGTGTTACCCGGAATCGGGGAAGCCTCGGCTCGTCCAGTACCAGGTCGCCAACCGGATGGTGACCGTCCTCGGCTCGGCCAGGCCGCTCACGAACGGGCACCTCACCGAGGAGGGCAACGCCGCGCTCGCGATGAACCTGGTCGGGGCGCGTTCCCAGGTCATCTGGCTCATCCCGGACGTGCAGCACGCCTCCGGTGATCAGACCGGCGACCGCACGCTCTCCGACCTGCTACCGCGCGGTGTCAAGCTGTTCTTCCTCGGCCTGATGGTCGCGATCGTCCCCGTCGCGTTGTGGCGGGGGCGGCGGCTCGGGCCGGTGGTCGCCGAAGCGCTCCCCGTGGTCGTCCGCTCGGCCGAGACCGTGACGGGCCGATCCCGCCTTTATCGTGCGCATCGTGCGCGCGGGCGTGCGGCCGAAGCCCTTCGCGCAGGCACACGAGACCGGATCGTCCCCCTGCTCGGACTGCCGCGAACAGTCGCGCAGATCTTGCCCGCACAGGATCCGGGCGCCGTTCGTGAGGTCGTCCTAGCCGTAGCGGCCCGCACCGACCACGACGAGCGGACGATCGCTGCCGCGCTGTACGGTCTTGACCCCGGCCAGGCAGCACAAAGCTGGCCTACCGGACAAGGCGACCAGCTGGACCCCGGTGGGGGCGAGCCCGTGGACGACGCCGGGCTGCTCGCGCTCGCCGATCTTCTCGACGACCTGGAAAGGCAGGTACGCCAGTCATGAGCCAATCGGCACCGCCCGGCTGGGACGGGGAGCCCTCTGGGAACGTCCCAGCGGCCCCTTCGGCGCCGTTCGAGGGGGAATCCGCCGCGCAGTACGCAGGAGCCCCCGGCATGGACGCCACGGCTGTCGACCACTCGGCCGCGGTCCTGTCGGACTCGGTACCAGCGGACTCCGTCCGGCTGGGTTCCGGGGCGGCGGGCTCTGGGGCGGTCTCGGCCGCTCCGACGGGTCCTGACCCGCGCGCGGCGCTCACCGCCCTGCGCGGCGAGGTGGCCAAGACCGTCGTCGGACAGGATCCGGTGGTCACCGGCCTGGTCATCGCCTTGCTGTGCCGTGGCCATGTGCTGCTGGAAGGCGTTCCCGGTACCGCGAAGACGCTGTTGGTGAAGACCCTTTCGCGCGCGCTCGACCTGACTTTCAAGCGCGTCCAGTTCACGCCGGACCTGATGCCGGGCGACGTGACCGGATCTCTGGTCTACGACAACCGGACGGCGGAGTTCGAGTTCCGTGAAGGCCCGGTCTTCACCAACCTGCTGCTCGCCGACGAAATCAACCGGACGCCGCCCAAAACCCAGGCATCCCTCCTGGAGGCCATGGAGGAGCGGCAGGTTTCGGTGGAAGGCAGCGCGCGCGCTCTGCCGGACCCGTTCGTCGTGTGTGCGACCCAGAACCCGATCGAGTACGAGGGCACCTATCCCCTGCCTGAAGCTCAGCTCGACCGGTTCCTGCTGAAGCTGACCGTCCCCGTGCCCACGCGGGACGAGGAGATCGCGATGCTTCAACGGCACGCGGCCGGTTTCGACCCGCGCGACTTGTCGGCGGTGCGTCCGGTGGCCGGGGCCATCGACCTCGCGGCTGGACAGGCGGCGGTGAGGACCGTCCACCTGGATCCGAAGATCGCCGCCTATGTCGTGGACCTTTGCCGGGCGACCCGTCAGGCCCCCTCCTTGCAGTTGGGCGTGTCTCCGCGAGGCGCGACGGCCCTGTTGGCGACCTCGCGCGCGTGGGCGTGGCTGATGGGCCGCGACTACGTCACGCCGGACGATGTCAAAGCACTCGCCAGGCCGACTCTGCGGCACCGCGTCCAGCTCCGCCCTGAGGCCGAGTTGGAGGGCGCGACCGCCGACGGCGTGCTGGAGGGCATCCTCGCCCACGTCCCCGCTCCCCGCTGATGGCGGTGACCGGACGGCTCGGACTGCTGACCCTTGTTGCGGCCTTCGTTCCGTTGCTCGTGCCCAACGGCGCCGTCCTGCTGGGTTTGTGGGGGCTGCTGCTCCTTGGCGTGGTCGTCGACCTGCTTCTGGCCGGAAATGTGCGAGCGCTGCGTTTCCACAGGGAGGGAGACACGCGCGTGCGCCTGGGAGAGGTGGCGAACGCCGGGCTCGTCGTGGAGAACACCGGGAAGCGGCGTGTGAAGGCCGTCCTGCGAGACGTGTGGCCGCCGTCCGCAGGGGTGTCCCCGCGAACGGCGACGATCAACGTGCCCGCGGGAGAGCGTCGCCGGATCGATCAGACCTTCACGCCCATGCGTCGGGGTGACCGGGAGGCCGTGAAGGTCGTCGTCCGGTCGGTGGGGCCGCTCGGCCTCGCCGCCCGTCAGCTTTCGCGCCCGGCACCGCGAACACTCCGCGTCCTGCCAGCCTTCCCCTCCCGGAGGCATCTGCCTTCGCGGCTCGCGCGCCTGCGCGAACTGACCGGCCTGCACAGCACGATGATTCGGGGCCAGGGCACCGAGTTCGACTCCCTGCGCGAATACGTGGTCGGCGACGACGTCCGCTCCATCGACTGGCGCGCCACCGCGCGCCGTAACGACGTGTTCGTCCGCACCTGGCGTCCCGAACGCGACCGCCGTCTTTACCTGGTCCTCGACACGGGACGCACGTCCGCCGGACGCGTCGGGGACATTCCCCGCCTTGACTGCTCGATGGACGCGGCGCTGCTGCTCGGGGCCCTCGCCTCGCGCGCGGGCGACCGCGTGGACCTCCTGGCCTACGACCGGACGGTCCGCGCACGGTGCGAGAACGCCTCCCGGACGGGCCTGCTGTCGCAGATGGTCGAGGCCATGGCTCCACTCGAGCCCGCCCTGATCGAGTCCGACGCCGCCGGCATGGTCTCCGCGGTCATGTCCCGGGTCCGCCGCCGGAGCCTGATCGTCCTGCTCACGGAGCTGAACCCGGCCGCCTTCGAGGAGGGCCTGCTGCCGCTGCTGCCGGGGCTCACCTCGCGCCACCTCGTCATGATCGCGGCCGTGTCCGACCCGCTGGTGGACGAGATGGCCGCCGCACGAGGCGACCTGGCCGCCGTCTACGACGCGGCCGCCGCAGAGCGCGCACGCGCGGACCGCCGCCGCCTCACCGCCGAACTCCGCTCGTACGGAGTGGAAGTGGTGGACGCGCCGCCTGACCGCATTGCCCCGGCCCTGGCCGACGCGTACCTCGCTCTCAAGGCCGCCGGTCGGCTCTAGAGTGGGGTCGGACCGGGATGCCCTGCCGGGATTGCTCTCGGTGGGTTTCCCCGGCCCGCCCTCCGAACCCGGCGTGCGGCTCTCACCGCACCGGGCTCTCCACGGTTTCTATCGTTATGTGGGTGCAATCCAGGGGTTGGGGATCGTGTTGCCCCGCCAGCGGTATCGGGTGACCGTGACCTTGGCGATGTTGAACAACTCGGTCCCGTCCGTCGCCGTGATGGGCAGCCATCGCCCTGTGGGGGTGGTGAAATGGCGTCGGACGTCCTTCCAGCTCCAGCGGTGCCGTACTTGCAGCATCCGGATCAGCCGCCACCAGACGAACTGGTGAAGTGCGGAGAACCGGTCCTTGGCCACGGCGTGCTTGAAGTAGTTGGCCCAGCCGCGCATGATCTGGTTGAGCCTAATCAGCACGGATCCCAGGGCTTGTTGCGACTTCCTGTGGGTCAGGGCACGGATCTTGGCCTTCAACGACCGGATGGGCCGGTCGGCGATGAAGGTATAGACGTGCCACTTATCGGTTCCTCTCTTACGGCGCCACTGGATGCGGAACCCCAGAAAGTCGAACCCGTCACTTAGATGCACGATCTGGGTCTTGGCTGGTGACAGCCGCAACCCGATCGGTTCCAGCACCCTGGCGACGTCTTCGCGCACCGCCAGCGCGTCGTCTTGCGTCCCGTGAATCAGGACGACGAAGTCGTCGGCGTAGCGGACCAGCCGCCAGGTCGGCAGACCCTTGCGGCGGCGGTATCCGCGCTTGCCCTCGCTCGACATCGATCCACCGCTCTTCCATGGCTTCATCAGGTGCTCATCGAGCACCGACAACGCGATGTTGGCCAGCAGCGGAGACAAGATGCCGCCCTGCGGCGTGCCGGTCGTAGTGCTCCTGTTCTCGCCGAGTTCGGTCAGTATCCCGGCCTTCAGGAACGCTTTGACCAGCGCCAGAACCCGTTTGTCCTTCACCCGGGACCGCACCCGGCCCATCAGGGCCACATGGTCGATCCGGTCGAAGCACGCCTCGATGTCAGCATCCAGCACCCACCGATAGCCTCGGCTGCCGAAATGATGGATCTCAGCGATCGCGTCCTGAGCACGCCGTTTGGGCCGGAACCCATACGAGACCGGCTCGAAGTCGGCCTCGAAGATCGGTTCCAGCACGAGTTTCAACGCGGCCTGCACAACCCGATCCGCGACCGTCGGAATCCCGAGAGCGCGGACCTTCCCCGACCTACCCGGCTTGGGAATCTTGTGTTCCCGCACCGGCAAAGGCCGGAACGAACCGTCCTTCAAGGACGCCCGCAGGTCGTCCAGGAACCCCGTGACACCGATGCGCTCCTCGACTGCAGCGACCGTCAGGCCGTCTATGCCGGGAGTGCGTGCCCCGCGGTTGCCCGCGACCCGGTCGAACGCCACGATCAGCGTCGCCGGGTCGTGCACGAAGTTGAACAGGTCGTCGAACCGGCGACCGGGGTCGGTCGCCGCCCAACGGTGAAGTTTGGCCTGCATCTCCGATACCCGCGACCACGACCCCGACGGGGCCTGGTCTTGGGCGCTGCCATTCGGCAGCGCGTCTTTCGGCATTGCAGCCTCCATCCCTTCTCGAAACCGCTGCCGCCCTTCGCCATGTGACCGGCTCTCCCGGCCTCGGACTACTACGGCGGCTCCGTCCCACCCGGCCCGTTCGGCAGTCGATGCACCTATCCCCGCCATCAGGCTGGACGCCCGTGACCTGGAGTTGCGACCGGGTGGTTCCCGTGTTCACCGTGATTCGCTCGACGAAGTAGGAGCCCGACTTTGTCCCTGCGGCATCGCCATGAGTACGCCGCAGACCTTCCTCATGGCCTCCCAGCCGGCAACGGCAAACCAGCCCAGGAGTTCCCCACCGGTCTGCGACCGGCGGGTGCGCACCGCGTCCTGCCCACATCCACCAGGTTCGAGCAGGCGTCAAGTGGAGGGACGTAACAACGCCGGTTCCTCACGTACTCCTCTTCGTCCCGCTAACCGGACCCGCACCATCTGGCAGTACTGGCACGTCCCAGCGTTGTCAGGGCTGCTCCCACCCTCCCCGGCATCACCCGGATCAGGCTGCCCTCAGCTCCACCGACCTGCTACGACAGGCCAGAGGCGAAGGTCTCCCACCTCCACTCGAATCACAGCGCCTCACGGCGCACACCGGTCACCTGACAGTGGTCATCCCGCCGCGGGGGCCGCATCGGGCTGGTCGAGTGAATCGCCGGTTTCGCCGGAGCGAGTCGCGCGGCGGCCCAAGGTGATGACGTAGGCGAGGAAAGTGGCCTCTGCGACGACGCCGATGCCCACGCGAAGCCACGTCGTATGCACATAGCCGGTGACGAAGCCTTCGATCAGACCGGAAACCAGCAGGACGCCGATAAGTCCGAGAGCGATACTCGCGAGCGCGCGTCCTTCTTCTGCCAGAGCGCGCGCACGTGTACGCGGGCCCGGGTCGATGATGGTCCAGCCGAGCTTCAGGCCGGCTCCGCAGGCGAGATAAACGGCGGTGAGCTCGAGCAGACCGTGCGGCAGGATCAGCCCGAAGAAGACACCGCCCTTGCCGTAGGCGAACATCAGGCCCGCGTTCACACCAAGGTTGAGCTGGTTCGTCAGCAGCACGAGAATCGTCGGGATCCCTAGGAGGATGCCGAAAATCAGGGCCGTCGCCGAAACCCAGGCATTGTTGACCCAGACCTGGAACGCGAACGATGCCGCCGAATGCTCCGTGTAGTAGTTGGCGAAGTCGTGGTCGACCAGATCGCGGATCTCGTGCGGAGCCAAGAGCGTCGCCTGAACCGTGGGGTTGTGCACGATCCAGATGGCCAGGGCCAGGGACAGGATGTTGCCGAGGACGGCGTTCCCGATCCACCACCAGCGCGTCCGGTAGGCGGCGGCCGGAAACGACACCGTGACGAAGCGCGTCATGTCCCGCCACATGGGCGCCTGCGCGCCCGCGACAGCGGCTCGTGCGCGCGCGACCAGCGAGGACAGCCGGGCGACCAGGGCCGGATCGGGCGCGCTGGAGCGGATCGCCGAAAGATGCGTCGCGGTCCGCTGATACAGCTCGACCAGCTCGTCGATTTCCGCGCCCGTGCGTTTGCGGGAGGAGTTGATCAGCTTCTCCAGCCGCTGCCACTCTGCGTTGTGCGCGGCCACGTACGCATCGACGTCCACCCGAGGGAGCCTAACGCTTAGGCTGTCCAAAACACGACGAGTGTCGTTGTGCCCCACAAATAGGGCCCGGCGTACGACGAAGTGAGGTCGCAGTGGCGCGTGCGGTGGAGGACGGGGAACTCGTCGTCGGTGAGGCCGTCGCGCTCGACCTGCGGGTGGCGCGCCTCGCCAGCCGCGGCTGCGCCCTCCTGCTCGACGTCGGCCTGCAGCTCATGATGCTGAACTTCGTCCTCGCGATCGTCACCCTCGTCGGCACGGTCGCCGACGCCGCGTGGGTCACCGGCCTGTCGATCCTCGTCGTCGCACTCGTGCTGGTCGGCTACCCGTGCGCGTTCGAGACGCTCTCGCGCGGGCGCACGCTCGGCAAGCTCGCGCTCGGGCTGCGCGTCGTGGCCGACGACGGCGGCCCCGTCCGCTTCCGGCAGGCCCTCGTGCGCGCGCTGGCCGGAGTGATCGAGTTCTGGTCGTTCACCGGCGCGCCCGCGCTGCTCACCTCGCTGTTCAACCGGCGCGGCAAGCGTCTCGGCGACCTGTTCGCCGGAACCCTGGTCATCCAGGAGCGGGTGTCCGCCGCGGGCATGTACGGACCGGTGGCCTGGATGCCGCCGTTCCTCGCGGGCTGGGCGCGGACGCTGGAGCTGTCCCGGATGCCCGACGAACTGGCGATGACCGCGCGGCAGTACCTCGCCCGCTTCTGGGAACTGCTCCCAGAGGTCCGTGACTCGCTGGGAGAACGTCTCACCGGAGAGATCTTCACGCTCGTCGGGCCCCCTCCGCCCCCTGGCATCCGGCCCGAGATCCTCCTGTCCGCGGTTCTGGCGGAGCGCCGTCACCGCGAGGAGCGGCGCCTCGCGCGGCAGCATGAGCAGCGCCTCCGCCGCGCTGCGCGCGACCCGCTGGCACCGCCGCCGGTCCCTGTCGGCGGCCCCGCCGGCGTCCCCGTGCCGATGGCCTTCCCCCCGGGGCCTCCCGCTCCTCCCGTTCCCGCTGGACATCCTGGCGGGTCCGTCTCTCCCGCCTATTCAGGTGGATGGCCGAATGCCACGGGAATTCCCGTGGGCAGCCCCTATCCGGCTGCCGCTCCCGTTCCGTCCGGGCCCTATCCGGTCGTTCCCGGCCCGGCTGTTCCTCCAGCAGGCCCGTACCCGCACGGCTGAGTCTCAGCCGGTCATCCCTCAGGGCGCTCGGCTTCTTCCGCGCCGCCTGTACGCCGCGCGTGCGGTGGCTTTCTGAGCTGTACGCGTAGTACGTGAGCCCGGTTGTGAGCGGGTTATCCACAGATCTCGGACCCGGTGGCGCTTCGGGTGACGATCGCGGAACTCTGGTCTCCTCGGCCCATGGACAGCGGTGGCACCACCGCCCTAGCATCCGAGGAAATTTCATGTTTGGTCGGTCGCCTGCTCAAGGAGCCCTGCCGTGCCCCGTCCCGTCGTCACCCTCGCCGCACGCCTCACACTCACCGCGCTGCTCATCGCCGTACCCACGACCGTCCTCCAGACCGGAACGGCGTCGGCCGACCAGGGCGACGGGCTGCGCCAGATCACCGACGGCCAGGGGCGTGCGCTCGTCCTGCACGGGCTCAACACTTCCGGGGACGCCAAGGGACCGTCCGGTCTGCCCTGGATCGAGCGCCGCAACGTGGTCGCCGAACGGCGGAACCTCGGCAGCAACGTCGTCAGGTACGTCCTGCAGTGGAAGAACATCGAGCCGAGCCCCGGCAAGTACGACGACCACTACCTGAACGAGGTCGCCCAGCGGGTGGCCTGGTACCGCGAGCAGGGCATCAACGTCGTCCTCGACATGCACCAGGACATCTACGGCCCGTCGGCCTGCAAGGGAGCGGGCGACGGCGCTCCGGCCTGGGCGACGATCACCGACGGCCTTCCCTGCACACCGCAGGATCCATGGGTGCTCACCTACCTGCAGCCCGCCGTGCTCCGCGCCTACGACAACTTCTGGAACAACACCGGCAAGCACCCGGAACTCATGCAGCGCTACGTGGCGATGTGGAAGCACGTCGCGGCACGCTTCGCCAAGGATCTGGCCGTGCTGGGCTACGACCTGATGAACGAGCCGTTCGGCGGAACGAAGCAGTTCGGCTCCTTCGAGGGCCCGGTGCTCACGCCGTTCTACCAGCGCATCGTGAACGCCATCCGCCAGGTGGACCGCAACAGGTGGGTGTTCGTCGAACCACAGGCGCTCGGCGTCAACGAAGGCCTCGGCACCTCCCTCGGCCAGGTCCACGACCCGCGCCTGCGCGCGGCGTTGGCCAAGCTCGCCCAGCAGGACGGCTCCCGAACGGCGGGCACGGGCTTGGCGCGGCTCTCCGACCCGAGTTCCCGCATCGTGCTCGGCGCCCACTTCTACCCTGGCGGCGTCGACATCGGCGGCGGATACACCGGGATCTCCAAGACGATCGTCCAGACCGAGTTCGCCCTCTGGCGCAAGAACATGACGGACGCGGCCAGGCGCCTCAACACCCCGTTGTGGATCGGCGAGATCGGCGCCATGGGCTTCTCCCAGCCGGGAGCCGCGGACTACACCCGCGACTGGCTGTCGATGAGCGACGACCTCCGGGCCGGCTGGGGGTACTGGTCGAACGACCCGCAGGCCCAGGGCTCGAACGAGACCCTCGCTCCTCTCGACCGCGCCGGGAACCTGACGCAGGTCGGCAAGGTTCTCGCCCGCCCCTTCCCCCGGGCGGTGGCCGGCACCCCCACGAAGATCTCCTTCGGCTCCGGCACCTTCACGGTGACGTGGCGCTCCGGCACCGGCGCGTCCGGCCCCACCGAGATCTGGCTCCCCGCGACCGTCTACCCCGGCACCCCCAAGGTGAACGCCAGCGACAAGAAGCGCAGCTGGGACCCCGTCCGCCGCGTCCTGTCGGTCTGGAACGACTCGGCGCGCACCACTCACACCGTCACCGTCAAACCGTCCTGACCTGCCCCGACTCGCCGCCTCCGCGGCGCTCAGGTCAGGTCGTCAACAAGTTGGGAGGACCGTCCAGGTCAGTCAGTTCGATGCCCGGCGCGTCCAGGACCACGTCACCCGCCAGGTGAACGTGCTGAACCTCGCCGGTCGCCAGGTCCGCCACCTCGTACCGTTCGACCGGCAGGGGCCCGCTATCGGTCTCATGCCTCGTCAAGGAAGCGAGCCGCCAACGCCATGCCTCGGTCAACGTCGCCAGCGCGAACCCACTCACACGCACAAGCCGCACGTCCGCCGCCGTCCCGACAACCCGGCCTTGATGCCCTGCAACGTCGCCTTCTTCGCCGCTGAACTCCTCGCCTCCCAACCACGTGGAATCGCCGGCGATCCCGTCCGTACCGAACGCGGATACGTCCCGCTCTGAGGGGGCGGGCGGGGACTCGGATGAGACGGCGCCAGGGGATGTGACGGGTGTGGGTGCATTCCCAACGGTCGCGCTCGCCGGGGTCAGAGGGTCGGGGATGGCATCGCCTGAAGCGGGCGGGTGCGGAGCGTATGGCTGCGCCTTGGCCATGTTGTGCGCGGTGGCGATGTAGTGCGCGGTCGCGATGAGGAAGGCTGGGGACTCTCCCAGGAAGCCCGACGCCGGTGCCGAATGCTCGGCGGCCCCAGCGGATGAGCCTCCTCGGACCCAGGTGACCTCGCGGCCGGTGGCACCTCCGCGAAGCCACCAGTCCGGCGCGACGATCTCGACCCTGAGCTGGCGCCAGCGCGCGTCCACGACGAGATCGACACGGGTCCCGTCCGTGCGGGACGCGACATAGCGCCAGCCACCTGGGCCGGGAGCACACTGAAAACGCTCCTCGGTTCCGTCCTCCAGGTGCAGGTACGTTCCGCGTGGCATCCGGCCGACGCTATCTCAGCCAGACGCCGTCCGAAGACCGCCCTCACCCGGAACGCCCGCCACCAGACCGACGATGGACGAGCAGGCCGGCATCACGTCCGCTGGTACCAGGTCCGCCGCCCGGCCCGTCCGCGCCCCACGCGTCCGACGCCCTGCGCGTCCGACGCCCTGGCCATCACCACCGACGTCGGCGTCAGCTACATCATGGTCGCCCGATGCGCCGCCGCCGTCCTGTTGATGCGGGGCCGGTGGTTGGCCCTCGGCATCGCCGGGCTCGTCTTCGACGTCGTCGGGCCCATCCTGCACGTCCGGCGCCCTGCGCGTCCGCCGTCGCGGTTGCCTTCAGGATGCCCGGCGCGGGCTTGGCCTCGTCTGCGCCGACCGGCGCGATCGACACGGCCGGTAGTGGCAAGTGACGCGGTGGTGGCCTTGGCTTGGTGCAGGGCCGTTGGTGGAAGGGCGGCGCGGCGTTGGCGGGGGCGGGAGGCGGGCTGGTGGGCTGGTGGGTCGGTCAGGTTGTGCCTAGGCGCCAGGAGTGGAGGTACTCCTCCTGGTCGGGGGTGAGGGCGTCTATGGCGATGGACATGGAGGCGAGCTTGAGGCGGGCGACCTCGGTGTCGATGGACTTCGGGACGTCGTGGACGGCGGGTTCGAGGGTGGTGGCGGAGTCGGCGAGCCAGGCGCAGGTGAGGGCCTGGTCCGCGAAGGACATGTCCATCACGGCGGCGGGGTGGCCCTCGGCGGCGGCGAGGTTGACCAGGCGGCCTTCCGCCAGCAGGACGAGGCGGCGACCGTCGGCGAGAACGTACTCGTCGGCCTGGGGGCGGACGCCGCGGTGGACGGCGACCGCGAGGTCGGCCAGGGCGCGGACGTCGATCTCGACGTCGAAGTGGCCGGAGTTGGCGAGGATGGCGCCGCTCTTCATGACCGTGAGGTGCTCGGCGGCGATCACGTCGCGGTTGCCGGTGACGGTGATGAAGACGTCGCCGACCTGGGCGGCCTCGGCCATCGGGAGGACGGTGTACCCCTGGAGGGCGGCGTCCAGGGCCTTGACCGGGTCGATCTCGGTGACGACCACGCGGGCGCCGAGCCCGCGGGCGCGTTCGGCGAGGCCGCGCCCGCAGTAGCCGAAGCCGGCGATGACGATGGTCTTGCCCGCGAGCAGGGTGTTGGTGGCGCGGACGATGCCGTCGAGGGTGGACTGGCCGGTGCCGTACCGGTTGTCGAACATGTGCTTGGTGTCGGTGTCGTTCACCGCCACCATCGGGAAGCGCAGCGCGCCCTCGCGGGCCATCTGGTGCAGCCGGATCACGCCGGTGGTGGTCTGCTCGCAGCCGCCGCGCACCGTCCCGAGCAGGTCGACGCGTTCGGTGTGGAGGGTGTTGACCAGATCGCAGCCGTCGTCCAGGACCAGGTCGGGGCCGGTTTCGAGGGCCTGGTGGATGTGCCGGTAGTAGCCCTCGCGGTCGGTTCCGGCGCGGGCGAAGACCTGCGCGCCGTACTCGTGGACGAGCGCGGCGGCCACGTCGTCCTGGGTGGAGAGCGGGTTGGACGCGGCGAGCGCGACGCTCGCGCCACCGGCCTGGAGCGTGCGGATGAGTCCGGCGGTCTCCGTCGTGACGTGCATGCACGCGGCGATCCGCAGCCCGGACAGCGGGAGCTCTGCCTCGAAGCGCTCGCGGATCTGGCGCAGCACCGGCATGCTCCGGTCCGCCCACTCGATCCGCTTGACGCCTTCGTACGCCAGCGAGGCGTCCGCGACGTCGCTCATCCGGTCCCCCACAGTGTCCGCCTCAGTCCGCCTCGGTGAGCCTCGGTCGGCCCGGTCAGGCTCCGGTCCGTCCCGGGCAGGCCCGGTCAGGCTCCGGTCCGTCCCGGGCAGGCTCGGTCAGCTCCGGTCGGCCTCGCTCAGGCTCGGTCCGCCCGGTCTCCGCTGGATGCGACGGGGCCGCCGCGCGACCGGTTCCCCGGTGGACGCGGCGGCCCCAGGCTCGCTCGGACCCTATCCCGCGTCCCCCCTGACGGCCTGTGCCGCCGGGCCCGTTTGGAGCAACTCCACAGGGACGCGGTCATCGGAGATCAGTAGCGGTAGTGCTCCGGCTTGTACGGGCCCTCGACGTCGACGCCGATGTAGTCGGCCTGCTCCTTGCTGAGGGTGGTCAGCTTGACGCCCAGGGCGTCGAGGTGCAGGCGGGCGACCTTCTCGTCCAGGTGCTTCGGCAGGACGTACACGCCGACCGGGTACTCCTCGGTCTTGGCGAACAGCTCGATCTGCGCGATCACCTGGTTGGTGAACGAGTTGGACATGACGAACGAGGGGTGGCCGGTGGCGCAGCCCAGGTTCATCAGGCGGCCCTCGGCGAGGACGATGATCGAGTGGCCGTCGGCGAAACGCCACTCGTGCACCTGCGGCTTGATCTCGATCTTCTCGATGCCGGGAGTGCGGGCCAGGCCGGCCATGTCGATCTCGTTGTCGAAGTGCCCGATGTTGGACACGATGGCCTGGTGCTTCATCTGCGCCATGTGGTCGGCGCGGATGATGTCCTTGTTGCCGGTCGTGGTGACGAAGATGTCGGCGATGCCGACGACGTCCTCGAGGACGGCGACCTGGAAGCCGTCCATGGCGGCCTGCAGCGCGCAGATCGGGTCGATCTCGGTGACGATGACGCGCGCGCCCTGGCCCTTGAGCGCCTCGGCGCAGCCCTTGCCGACGTCGCCGTAGCCGCAGATGACCGCGACCTTGCCGCCGATGAGGACGTCGGTGGCGCGGTTCAGGCCGTCCAGGACCGAGTGGCGGCAGCCGTACTTGTTGTCGAACTTGGACTTGGTGACCGAGTCGTTGACGTTGATCGCCGGGAACTTGAGCGTGCCCGCCTTGGCCATCTCGTACAGGCGGTGGACGCCGGTCGTGGTCTCCTCGGTGACGCCCTTGACGGACGCGGCGGTCTCGGTCCAGCGGCCCGGGGCGTCCGCGATGGTGCGGCGGAGCGTGTCGAGGATGATCTTCCACTCCTCGGGGTCGTCCTCGGAGGCGGACGGGACGGCCCCGGCGGCCTCGTACTCGGCGCCCTTGTGGACGAGCAGGGTGGCGTCGCCGCCGTCGTCCAGGATCATGTTCGGGAAGGAGCCGTCGGGCCAGCGGAGCGCCTGGTCGGTGCACCACCAGTACTCCTCCAGCGTCTCGCCCTTCCAGGCGAACACCGGGACGCCCTTCGGGTCCTCGACGGTGCCGTCGCGGCCGACGACGACGGCCGCGGCGGCGTGGTCCTGGGTGGAGAAGATGTTGCAGGACACCCAGCGCACGTCGGCGCCGAGGTCGACCAGCGTCTCGATCAGGACGGCGGTCTGGATCGTCATGTGCAGCGAGCCCATGATCTTGGCCCCGCGCAGCGGCTGCGAGTCGGCGTACTCCTTGCGGGTCGCCATGAGACCGGGCATCTCGTGCTCGGCGAGCCGGATCTCCCGGCGGCCGAAGTCGGCGAGCGAAAGGTCTGCGACCTTGTAGTCCATGCTTCCGTTGCTCCTCTGTTGCGATCCTCGGACACGCCGTACGCGAGCGAGTCTAGAGGCGGTGGCTCGCGACGAGAACGGTGGGCCATGACTATCTGACACAAATTTGTCAGAATTGATCCCATGCGCATCACGGAGGCCGCCCGGCGGCTCGGCACCTCGCCCCGCATGCTCCGCTACCGGGAGCGGCTGGGACTGCTTCCGCCGACCCGCGACACCGGGGCGAGCGGCGGCCATCGCCGCTTCGGGGACGCCGAGCTGCGCGCCGTGGCGCTCGCCCTCGCGTTGGAGAAGCGGTTCGACATCGGGCCCGCCGAGCTCGCCTTCGGGCTGCGCGTCCTGGCCGAGCCCGAGGTGCAGGCTCGCGTCCGTGAGCTGGGCGAACGCATCGGACGGCTGTCCGCCCCGCCCGCCCGCGCGCTGGACTTCGAGAAGGAGAAGGCGTTGCGCCTGCTCCGGCGGCCCGGTCTACGCTCGGGCAGGACCTACCCCTGACCTTCCATCCCGGATCCGAGCAGAGTAGAGCGGACCGACCAGGCATGAGGAACAAGATCCCGGCGCTCGTGGGCGTCATCGCGGGCCTTCTGCTGCTCGGCTGGGGCGTCTACCGGCTGGTCGCCGCGCCCGGCTGCGAGGGCACGCGCATGGGCCCGGACGACATCTGCCGGACGTCCACGCGCGGCCGCGTCCACACGCAGACGTACGACGAGCGGAAGAAGTCGCTCCACATGTGGGGATATGTGCAGGTCGTCGGAGGTCCCGCGCTGTCCGCCGCCTGCCTGGCCGGCATGGTCGTCTCGTCCCGCCGCCACCGCTCGCCCAGCCTGCCCAGGTAAGGCCGAACGCCGCCAAGACACCGTCCCCCTGCCCCACACGGCCCCGCGGTGCCAGGCGGTAAGGCCGGGCTTTCTAGTCGGATGTGGAGCCCTCACCTGGGACGACCAGGCCGGACTCGTAGGCGAGCATCACGGCCTGCGCCCGGTCGCGCAGGTTCAGCTTGGTGAAGACCCGCGCGACGTGGGTCTTCACGGTGTGCTCGCTCACGACGAGGCGCGCGGCGATCTCGGCGTTCGAGAGGCCCGCCGCGATCAGGACGAGCACCTCGGTCTCGCGCGCGGTCAGCGTGGACAGCGCGGCGGGCGGGGTCGGACGCGTCCGGCGCTGCTTGGTGAACTCGCGGATGAGACGGCCCGTGACCTGCGGCGCGAGCAGCGAGTCGCCGCGCGCCACGACACGGACGGCGGAGACCAGCTCGTCGGCCGTCGCGTCCTTCAGCAGGAAGCCGCTGGCGCCGACGGCGAGGGCCTCGTAGACGTACTCGTCCACGTCGAAGGTCGTCAGGACCAGGACGCGGGTGCCGTCGGTGCCCGGTCCGCCCAGAATGCGGCGGGTGGCCTCGATGCCGTCCATTCCGGGCATCCGGATGTCCATGACCACCACGTCGGGGGCGTGCCGCTCGGCCAGCCGGACCGCCTCACGGCCGTCGCCGGCCTGCCCGGCGACCGAGATGTCGGGCTGCGCGTCCAGCAGGGCCGCGAACCCGGCGCGCACGATCGTCTGGTCGTCCACCACGAGGACCTTGATCACGGCCGCGCTCCCGGGGCCCCGGCGACCGCGGAGGCGGCCGCTACCGGACGCGTCGGGGCGGGGCGGACGGGCGACGGCGCGGGTGCGGATGCGGTGGCGCCGTGGCGGTCAGCGGCTCGTCCCTGGGTCACGGGTGGGGTCCTCCCTCGTCAGCGGAAGCTCGGCCTCCACCACGAATCCGCCGTCCACGGCGTGTCCGGCGGAGAACCGTCCGCCCAGCATGGTCGCACGTTCCTTCATGCCGAGGAGGCCGTGCCCGCCGCCGGACGGCACGTTCCCACGGCCGGGCGGCATGTTTCCGGTGCCGGACGGCCCGGTCCCGAGCCCCTCGACGACCGTGTGGCCGACCGCGGCCTGCGTGTTGAGGATCATCGTCCGCCCGTCCGCGCCCTCGTCGCGCACACGGACGGCGAGCCGGTCGGGCAGGTAGGTGAGCTCGATGTGGACGTCCGCGCCGGGCGCGTGCCGCCGCGCGTTGGTCAGCGCCTCCTGGACGATCCGGTACGCCGACAGCTCGACCGTCGTGGACAGCGCGCGCGGCTGCCCCTGGACGACCAGGTCGGCGCGCCCGCCCGCGCCCTGGTGCTGGTCGACCAGCTCGGGCAGCCGGTCCAGCCGGGGCTGCGGCGCGGAGTCGGCCTCCGCACCCGCGTCGGCGCGCAGGACGCCGAGCAGCCGCCGCATCTCCACCAGCGCCTCGCGCGCGGTCCGGGCGATCTCCGTGTAGCCCTCGCGGGCCTCCGGCGACAGGCTGTCCATCGTGTACGGCGCGGTCTCCGCCTGGACGGCGATCATGGACACCGAGTGCGCCACGACGTCGTGCAGCTCGCGCGCGATCCGGGCCCGCTCCCGCATCACGGCCTGCTCCCGCTGGACGGCGTTCAGCCTGGTCAGGGTCTCGTTGTTGCGTTCCTCGGCGGCGGCCTCGGTGCGTCCGGCGCTCTCGACCGTCCGGCGGGCGTCGCCGAGGCCGGTCGCGGCCAGGACGGCCACGACGGCGGCGGGCCACGGGATGTGATCGAGGGTGCCGGTGGCCAGGTAGACGACGGCGACCGTCACGACGCCGCCCACGGCGAGCACCCCGGCGGACTGGCGCGGCAGCTGCCGGGCCAGCGCGTACAGCGTGTACAGGGCCGCCAGGACGGTCGTGACCAGCACTTCCTGCCCGGTGAGCAGGCTCGCGGCGAACGCGCCGAGCGCGACGGCCGCGACCGGGCGCAGGTACTCGCGGCGCCAGACCAGCGGCAGCGTCGAGGCGACCGCGAACCCGCCGGCGACGCTGATCGGCGACCGCGCGCCCGGCGCGAGCTCCGCCAGCGCCGCGATCGTCAGCGCGAACCCGGTCAGCGGGGCGAAGTACCAGGATTCGGTGAACTCCCGCCATCCGTTGATCCACCGGGGCAGCGGCGCCGTCACCGTCGTCGAGGCCCCTCCGGAGGGAACGCCCCCGCCCGGACCGCCCGCCATGCCGGGGTGTCCGCCTCCAGGATGAGGGCCGGGTACTCCGGCGGCCGACTGGGCGCGGGGCCCGTTGAGCCGGGCGGAGACACGGCGGCCGAGGGGGCGCAGCACCGCGCCGAGGCCGGTCAGGATCCAGAGCAGCAGCTGGCCGACACCCGCGACGACCCGTCCGGACAGCAGCCAGGCATGGCGCGCGAGGGCGGGGCCGAACGCGGTCGGCGGTGCGGGGTTCTCTGGCTGGTCGTCGCTGGTCACCCCTCCAGTGTGACCGCACCGCGACGCGCCCTGCCTCACCGTGCGGAGCCATGCGGACGACTCGTATCCCCCTGGAGGACGACATGGTTTCCCTCCCTGAGGGGGACGTCAGAATGACGGCGGCACCCGTAATGTCTTAACCGTGACCGACGCGGCGGCACCGCCGACATAGGGGGTTCGGTGGGCTGCCGAGGTCACGCGATGCCGTCCGGTTTTCAGGGGTCCGGTCGGCGTGCATGGAAGGCGCCCCGCGTCGGCCGGCCGGCCTCCCTCCGGGGGCATCGCCGATCTAGCCTGGGCTGGGGTCGATCCGGCTTCGGCCGGCCGACGAGGGGAGCTGCCTTCCCCCTTCCCCCTGATCTACGCGGCTTTTGCCCGCCGCTCCCGCGCTCCGCGCACACCCCGCCGGACAATCGTTGTCCGGAGGGATCAATGGCTTTGCAAAGACATCGCGTACGCACGCTCACGTCCACCGAGCATCCGCCGCCTTCGGCCACCACCGCACCCCCGCCTTCGGCCACGGCTGCACCCCCGCCACCACAGGCCGCCGCCGCGCTCCTGCCGCCACCGGCCAGAGCCGTGCTCCTGCTGCCGGTGGCCGCCGCCGCGCTGCTGGTGGCGCCTTCCTCGGCGTCCGCCGGGACGGCGTCCTGCGCGCCAGCACCCCATCCGCGCACCCGGGACTGCACGACGTCGCCCGGTTTGTCCGGAATGGCCGCACGTCCGAACGCGCGGACGCCCCACAGGCGGGAATGCCGGTGCTGGCGTTTCGTCCGCCCGGAGGGCCTTCCGGGCGAAACGGCCCTGACCGGGATCAGCGCACCGTCCAGCAGGACGGGCTGGGCCGTCGGACGGGCCGGAACCGTCCCGCTGGCCCTGCGCTGGACGGGAACCCGCTGGCGCCGGACCCCGCTGCCGCTGCCCGACCGCACCGCCCTCGGCGCGATCTCGGCCGTGTCCGCGAACGACGCGTGGATCGTCGGTTCTAGCGCCGACGGCGGCGCCCGGACCGCCCACTGGAGCGGACGGCGCTGGACGCCCGGCACGCTCCCCGCCTCCGGCGGAAAGCCGATCTCCGCCCGAGGCGTGGCCGCACGGGCCCCGGGCGATGTCTGGGCGGTCGGCAGCACCGGCGGATTCGCCGGAACCATGGCCGTGACCTGGCATTTCGACGGACGTTCCTGGACGGTCGCGCCCACCGGATCAGCCCCCGGCAGCGCCCTGAACGCCGTCGCGGCGGACGCCCCCGACGACGCCTGGGCCGTCGGCACCGCCGGAGACCGCCAGCTCCTGCTCCGCTGGGACGGCCGCTCCTGGATCTCCACGTCTCCCCCGCGGCAGGCCGCCGAGGCGACGCCGTCCGCCGTGGCCGCCGCCTCCCCGACCAACGTGTGGGCGGTCGGCACGACGCCCTCGGGCGCGGCCCTCGTCGAGCACTGGGACGGGCACGTTTGGTCGGTCGTCCCCGCTCCGCTCCCCGCGTCCGGCCGCCCGGCGGGCGCCAGGGCGGGTCGCGTCGCCGGGACCCCGCTCGGGGCCACGGCCGTCGTGACGGACGGCCAGGAGGGAGTCTGGATCTCCGGCGCGGACGCGGCCTCCCGGCCCTACCTGGCGCACGCCGGCGGGACGTCGTGGGAGGTCTCCCGCCCGCCGCTGCCCGTCGCGGGCTCCGGCAGGACGTCGGGGACGATCAGCGCGCTGGCGCTCGTCCCCGGCACTCCGGAGGTCCGCGCCGCCGGGACGTTCAGCACCCCGAACGGCTCACCCGCGCAGGCCCTGACCTGGACCAACACGCCACGTCCCCGATGAACGACCGCGCCCCGGCCGGACGGGCCGGGGCCCCGGTGGCCAGGGCCGGTGGTCAGGGCCGGTGGCGTCGGGGTCAGGTGGCCGGAGTGGGCCGGGAACCGGAGCGGTCGATGTCCGGCTCGAGGTAGATCAGGTGGGCCTCGGGGAACCGGGCGCGGACCTTCTCCTCGGCGGCGTCGATGCCGCGGGCGAGCCCGGCGGCGGTCTCGTCGTGGTGCACGGCGATCTTGGCCGCGATGAGGAGCTCCTCGGGACCGACGTACTCGGTGCGGATGTGGATCACGCGGTCCACCTCCGGCACCGACTCGAGGGTCTCGACGATCTTGGCCTGGGTCTCCGCGTCGGCGCCCTCGCCGATCAGCAGGCTCTTGGTCTCGATCGACAGGACGGTCGCGACCGCGGCGAGCAGCAGGCCGATCGCGATGGTGCCGACGCCGTCCCAGACGCCGTTGCCGGTGACCACGGCGAGGCCGATGCCGGCCAGCGCCAGGACCAGGCCGATGAGGGCGGCGGCGTCCTCCAGGAGGACGACCGGGAGCTCGGGGGCCTTGGCGCGCCGGATGTAGTCGACCCACGAGCGGGTGCCGCGGGTCTGGTTGGCCTCGCCGATCGCGGTCCGGAAGCTGAAGCCCTCCAGCACGATCGCGAAGATCAGGACGGCGAACGCCCAGATCGGCGAGTCGACCTTCTCCGGATGCTGGATCTTGTGGACGCCCTCGTACAGCGAGAACGCCGCGCCGACCGTGAACAGCACGACCGCGACGATGAAGGCGTAGAAGAACCGCTCACGGCCGTACCCGAAGGGGTGCCGCGCGGTGCGCTCGCGCTCGGACCGCTTGCGCCCGACCAGGAGCAGCACCTGGTTGCCGGAGTCGGCGATCGAGTGGATGCCCTCGGCGAGCATGGAGGACGAGCCCGTGAAGGCGAACGCGACGAACTTCGACACCGCGATCCCCAGGTTGGCTCCCAGGGCGGCGATGATCGCCTTGCCTCCGCCTTCAGCACTCATACGTCCGCAATCCTCGCCTTGAGCTCCTGGATGGTCGTCACCGGGGTCGGGTCGACGCCCAGTGCGATCGCCAAGTAAACCGTGACGTAGTCGGCAACGGCTACAAGTGTCGCCATTCTCTCCAGCGGGTGGTCGCCCTCGGCGCGGATCTCGGTGACCGGGACCCCGCGCGCGGCGGCCAGTTCGGCCGAGACCTCGCGCCGCCTCGCGACCTGCGGATGCTCGTCGGTGTCGCGCATCATGACCAGGTGCAGGCCGTGCTCGGCGTCGCCGGTGCGGTCGCGGAAGAAGTCGTCCGGGTCACCGGCGCCGCCGCCCGAGCGGCCGAAGTACCCGTCGAACGCGACGACCTGGTTGTGGCCGGCCTCGGGCAGCTCGCCGAAGACGCCGGGGTACTTGGCGTTCTCGTTGAGCTGGCAGCACATCCGGTACGCGGCGACGCCCGCGAGCGGGGACGAGCCCCACACCATCGGGACGTCGCCCAGAAGGTCGAGGGCGACGCGCTTGGCCGGGTTCACGAACGGCTCGCTGGCCGGACGGCAGCGGTGCGCGACGTCCTCCAGCCGGACGGCCGTGGACTCGAGCACCTCGTCCGGGACGTCGGCGAGCCGCAGCGCGCGGGCCGCCATCAGCAGCGGGACGGTCAGCCCCCACAGCGTGGCGCGCGGCTGCCCCACCGACCGGACCGGGACGAACAGGCCTCGGGTCTGCTCGCCCAGCCGGGACAGGGGCGACTCCGCGCCGCCGACCAGCAGCAGGCGGCAGCCGCGGCGGGCGGCCTCGGCCGCCACCGCGAGGGTCTCCTCGGTGCCGCCGGAGCAGGACACGGCGATCACCAGGTCGGCCGCGCCGACCCAGCCGGGCAGCCGGTGCCCCCGGACGGTCAGCACCGGCACCGGGCAGCCGGGACCGCACACGGCGGCCAGAACGTCACCGGAGATCCCGGAGCCGCCCATTCCGGTCACCACGACCGCGCGCGGACGTCCCTCGTCGGCGATCCGCTCGATCCCGGCCTCGGTGGCCAGCATCCGCGCCTCGCGGATCTGCGCGGCGGACGAGGCGACCTGGCGGAGCATCCCGCCCGGGTCGGCCGCCTCCGTCGCGGCGGCGGACTCCAGCCGGGACTCGTCGACGCCGTCCAGGCCCGCCGGGTCGGCGCCGGCCGGGGCCGCGCCGGCCCGGGCGGGGGCCTCCGGGTCCTCCGGCGCCGCGCTCACGGGGTGGGCGTCCGGGCCTCGTCGACCAGCAGCACCGGGATGTCGTCGCGCACCGGGTAGGCGTACTTGCACGACCCGGTGCAGACCAGCTCACCGGCCTTGTCGTCCTGTTCCAGAGCCCCGCCGCAGTTCGGGCAGGCGAGGATCTCCAGCAGCCAGGAGTCGAGCTTCATCGTCACTTCTCCCTCACGATCGCCAGGACCTCGTCGCGGACCTCGGCCATGGCTGTCTCGTCGTCGGCCTCCGCGTTCAGGCGGAGCAGCGGTTCGGTGTTGGACGGGCGCAGGTTGAACCACCAGGCGCCGCCGGCGACGGTGAGCCCGTCCAGCTCGTCGACGGTCACGCCCGGGCGGCCCTCGAACGCCTCGCGGACGCGCGCGGTGGCGGCGGCCTGGTCGGCGACCTCGCTGTTGATCTCGCCGGAGGCCGCGTACGGGCTGTACTCGGCCAGCATCGCCGACAGCGGGCCGGACTGGCCGCCGAGCGCGGCGAGCACGTGGAGCGCGGCGAGCATGCCGGAGTCGGCGAACCAGAAGTCCTTGAAGTAGAAGTGCGCCGAGTGCTCGCCGCCGAACACCGCGCCGCTCTCGGCCATCGTCTGCTTGATGAACGAGTGCCCGACCCGGGTGCGCACCGGGACGCCGCCGTGCGCGGTGATGATCTCCGGGACGGCCTTGGAGGTGATCAGGTTGTGCACGATGTGCGCGCCCGGGTGCTTGGCCAGCTCGCGCACGGCGACCAGCGCGGTGATCGCGGACGGGGAGACGATCTCGCCCCGTTCGTCGACCACGAAGCAGCGGTCGGCGTCGCCGTCGAAGGCCAGGCCGATGTCGGCACCGGTCTCGCGCACCTTGGCCTGCAGGTCGCGCAGGTTCTCGGGCTCGATCGGGTTGGCCTCGTGGTTCGGGAAGGTGCCGTCGAGCTCGAAGTACAGCGGCACCAGGTCGATCGGCAGGCCCTCGAACACGGTCGGGACGGTGTGCCCGCCCATGCCGTTGCCGGCGTCGACGACGACCTTCAGCGGCCGGATGCCGGACAGGTCGACCAGCTTCTTCAGGTGCTCGGCGTAACCGTCGAGCATGTCGCGCCGGGTGACCGTGCCGGGCTCGCCGTCGTAGGCCGGGACGCCGCTCTCGACCAGATCGCGGATCTCCGTCAGCCCGGTGTCGCGGCCGACCGGGCGCGCCCCGGCGCGGCACATCTTGATGCCGTTGTACTTGGCCGGGTTGTGGCTGGCGGTGAACATCGCGCCGGGCACGTCGAGCGCGCCCGAGGCGTAGTAGAGCAGGTCGGTCGAGCCGAGCCCGGCCTCGATCACGTCGGCGCCCTGCGAGGTCGCTCCACGCGCGAACGCGGCGGCCAGCGGCACGGACGAGGTGCGCATGTCGTGGGCCGTGACGACCGTGCGGGCGCCCGTCACGCGGACGAAGGCCGCTCCGACGCGCTCCACGGTCTCGGCGTCGAGCTCGTCCGGGACCACGCCCCGGATGTCGTACGCCTTGAAGATCTTGGCGAGGTCGCCCACTCCTGCTCCCCGGTTCTCCGACACTGACGGGACCCGAGCCTACCGGCGGCGGGCACCGAGGGGCGGAGCACACCCGTCCTGTGGATAACTTCGGCGCACCCCGGGCCCTGCCTCCGAAGCGCCCACGGACGCGCCCGGCGCCTCCCGTGCGTACGCGGAGGACGCCCCTGGGCGGGGCTCAGTCGGTGCTGCGCAGGACGCGGAGGTGGCCCTTGCGTCCGACCTCGGTCGCCTGCCCTATGGGCTCCTCGCGGTCGCCGGGGGCGGGACGGCCCGCCTCACGGACGGCGTCGGCGAGGGCCTCGAGGTCGTCGGCGCTGGGCTCGGTCTCGGTCTCCACGGGGAGACGGACCAGTTCCCAGCCCATGGGCGCGGTGAGCCGCTCGGAGTGCTCCGCGCACAGGTCGTAGCAGTGCGGCTCGGCGTACGTGGCGAGCGGCCCCAGGACCGCGGTCGAGTCGCGGTACACGTACGTGAGCGTGAAGACTGCCTGCGCCTTGCAGGCGGTGCGGGAGCAGATGCGGACGGGGCTCACGATGGCCGACCGTACCCCGCCGCGACGGCGTCCGCCACCACCGCCGCGGCACGTGTCGCCGTTACCGGTCGATTTCCGCGATAACGATCACAATCCGTGAGCCCGCCGTGCGGGCGGGGTGAAAGCGCGCGCGGGGGTACTCTGGACGTGTGCGATCCCGTGTGGCAGGTGCAGGCCGCCCTTCGGCCGGCCCACAGACACGGCGCCGTGACCGGCACGGCCGTGGCCTGCGTGGTCCCTTGACGCCCCCGCTCTCCCCGATCTCGCGCACCCGTGCCGAGAGGTTCGACGACCTGGTGGCCGACGAGGTGCGCCGCATCGCCGCGCGCTGGGGCCGTGAGCTGGCCCAGGTCGAGTTCGCGGTCGAGGACGTCCCCGAGGAGCCGCTTCCGCCGGACGGCCCGGTGCCGCTGGGCGCGACGCTGCCCGGAGACGGCGGGCGCCCCGTCCGCGTGGTGATCTACCGCAGGCCCGTGGAGGCGCGGGCGACGACCGAGCGCGACCGGGCCCGTCTCGTCCGTGATCTCGTCGTGGAGGAGGTCGCCGACCTGCTGGGCATGTCCCCCGAGTCGGTCGACCCCAGCTACGAGGAATAGCCCTCCGGCGGCCGGTCGCGCGCGTGCGAGGCGGGGTGCCGGACACGTTCCGTAGCGGTTCTCAGTCCAGTGTGTGGTGTGAGTCATGCGCGGGCGGGAGCATCTGGGCGAGCGGTGCCGGGGGCACGGGTTCCGCCGTGACCAGCCCGGACGTGACGAGGACGCTCCCGGCGTAGAGGGGGCCGTCGGCGTCGACACGGAGGCCGGTTGCGGCCAGTCCACGCGTCCCGGGCAGGAAATAGGCCGTTTCGACCGTCCGTCCCGCGGGGACCGCCAGGGTCCGGGGCTCCCCGCCGCCCACGGGCATGAGGGTGACCGTGACGGTCCGGGTCGGCGCGGTCAGGATCAGGCCCCCGCCGAGCCGGGCGTCCGGGATGACGCCGGGCCCGGTGCCCGGCCCCAGGGGCGAGGTCGCGGTTCCGAAGGCCACGTCGGGCCCGCGCGTGGCGGTGAACCCGGCGACGACGGGCTTGTCCGAATCGACCAGGATCGCGGCCGGACGACCTGCCAGTGTCCCGCGCAGGTCGAACGTCGTGATCGTTCGTGGCCGCCCGGACGAGGCGCCGTCCTGTGCCTGGGCGTTCGGCGTCACGGTCCCGTCCGGGCCGACGAGCCGGACGCGGATCTTCGCGCCGGCCTCTCCCGGTACCGCGACCAGCAGTCTTCGATCACCCGGCCCGCTCGGGACGCCCGGCAGCACCAGCGAGGTCGCGGGGGTGGGCGAGACGGGTTCCCAGTCGATTCCGCGGCCCGGGGAGACCCGGACGCGGAGGGCCGCGGCGACGCGTCCGGACGTGGCCCGCACCCTCAGGGCGAGGTCGCGCGCGGCCTGGACGACCGCCCCCAAACCCTCCCGTGATTGTCCGATCCAGACAACACGGGTGCTGTGCGGGGCGACCGCCACGCCCTGGCCGTCGAGCGTGTCGAGGGGGCCTTCGCCCGAAAGCGCGCTCAGGTCCACGGACGCGGGGGTGTCGTCCACGTCGGTGAGGTGGAGTTCGAGATCTTCGGCGGCCAGTGGCCCGGGCCCCAGGAACCACTGGTCGAAGCCCGGCTGGACGCAGCGGGCGGCGGCGACGCCCCGGTCGCGTCCGTGTGTCCAGAGGGTCGTCCAGCGTGCGGACAGGCCCGCGGCCAGGTCTCCGTCCGCGCGGACGACGACGGCGGGCTTGTTCCGGCCTTTGACGTCGCTGGTCCAGTGCTGTCCGGGGGACGTGAGCATGGCCGTGCGCGGTCCTTCGATGGAGACTCGTCCGCGCGCGTTCGGGATGGGCGCTGTTTGAACGCCCACCCGTCCGGCTTCTCCACCCGGACAGGCCATGACAACGCTCTTGATCGGTTCCTGGACAGGCTTTGCCATGCGCGCTGCTCCGGGACGGGTCACGTGCGCCGTTCCGTAGAGCGCGGCCATGGCCACGGGAGCGGCGGCGGCCACGATGTACCTGTTCTTGAACAGTCCGAGTTCGAGCTTCACGACGGCTCCTCGTCGAGATGGCGCGACCTGGTGTGGGCCGCTGACCGGCGACGTCGGCCAATGGGCTCGTCGGGCTTCTGGCGGATCTGACGTGTCGCGCGCCGGAGCGCTGTGGCGACAGTGGTCGGGGCCCTGCGCGCGTGCGAGCGCGTGTTCTCGGCCGCCGCCAGGGGCGACTCGTCCGGGCGGGCCCCGGGAAGGGCCAGGATCAGGACGACCAGCACGAACAGGCCCTTGACGCCGACCCAGATCTGCCGTGTGAGCATGCTGTGCGACAAGACGAACGTCCCGCCCGTGGCCGGGATCTCGTACGCGCGCGACCAGCCGTTCACCGCATGGCTCTTCAGGGAACGTCCGTCCAGCGTGGCATGCCAGCCGCCATCGTCGGGTTCGGCCACCGTGAGCGTCCGGGGGCCAGTGCTCGGCGGGACGCGGACGCTCGTGCGCGCGGCGCGGGTGCCGCCGGGCAGAATCTTGACCGTCTGACCGTCCTGGAGCGTGAGGCGTCCTGCGGGGGCGCGGACCTCCCAGCTGGCGAAGTCGGCCGTGCGGCTCTGCCGGTTCAGTTCGGGCGAGGCGTCCAGGACGGGCGTCAGCGGGTCGGTGCCCGGGTTCCTGACCAGCAGGTACCGGACGCCCAGGGCGCTGAGTCCGGGGGCCTCGTCGGTGTCCGTTCCACCTGCGATCCCGGAGACGAGCGCATCCAGGCGCCTGCGCGCGGACGCGTCGTCCGGCACAGACGTTTCGGCCGGTCCGGGGACCGCGCCACGCAGGACGGTGTAATCCACCCGCCCGGACGGTTCGTGTCGCAGCACCACCGTGCGCGCGCCCGTGGAGTCGTGCAAGAAGATCGGGACGGTATCGGGGTTGAATCGGCTCAGCGGTCCGTCCACGCCGTCCACGACCCAGGTGGCGGCGGCGAGCACAGGCGTTGTGCACGCAGCGGCGAACAACATCACTCCCCCTATGCGCACGACGCGGCCGGTCCCGGCGACGGCGAATGCCGCGCGGCGGACACCGACCGAGGCGGCGGCCAATGCCCCACCCCCGGCGAACACCAACGGAACGCCAGGCCAGTAGGGCGCGCTGTCCGCGCCGGACTTGGCGGTGAGGCCGCTCAAGAGGATCGCCATCAGCAGGCCGAAAAGGGTCAGGGCCCACCCGGTCACGACGAACGTGCGTCGCTCGCGCACGAGGAGCGCCACGAATGCGGCCACGGCGAGCCCCGCAGCAGCCCACGAGACTGCGGGGCCGCCACCTGGAACCAGTCCGAGCAGGTCGGCGGCGGACGCGGGCGCGCGCCCGGTCGGCAGCGTCCCGGCCTCCAGCAGAAAGCGCGACGGATGCAGGAGCAGTCCGAGTGACCAGGGGCCGAGGATCAGCGGCGGGACGGCCACGACGATCAGCATGTTGCGCGCGCCCCGATCCACGGGCAGTCCCCGAGGGGCCGTGACCAGAACGGCAGCCGACACGACCAGCGGCCACACCAACGGGACGAACGCCATCGCCATGGCCAGAAGTAGTGCCGTGCCCCAGGCGGCACGTCCGGAAGCCCGCTTATCCACCGCGTCCGTGAGGGCTCGGTGTGCAAGCAGGGCGATCAGTGGCAGCAGCACGATCACAACGGATGTGCCGAGCCGTCCGTCCGTTATGGCCCCGGTGGCTGCTGGCAGGAGGGCGTAGGTACCCGCGGCCCAGAGGCGCAGGGCGGCGCGATAGGGCGTCCGCGGTGGAATCAAGCGGCGGGCGGCGATCAGGGAGGTCACCCCAGCCAGCGGGACGGTGCCGAGCAGCAGAACGTTCACGGCCAGCCACGGCTTGCCGAACGCGAGCGTGGACACCATGGCGAGAGCGGCCACCCATGGCGGCGTCCCAGCGTCGGTGCCGAGACCGGTCGGATGCCAGCCCGCCGCATAGGCGGCCCACAAGTCGGACGCACCGCCCGTAGGAGCGGCCAATGCGCCACCCGTTAGACGGGATCCAGCGGTGATCAGTGACCGTTCTGCCACCAATGCGACGACAGTGAGCACGAAGACAAGCAAAACGCCCGGACGCGTGAGGAAACGCCGAAGCATCGCACGTCGACTGGTGTCTTCTGGAGGAGATTCTTCGCGTTCTGCCGCTCTGCGCGCATCCCGTTTGGCGAGCCAAATGTGCAGCGCCTCGTAAGCACGTCTTCGAGCCACGCCATGCGCCATCAAGCTTCGCTGGATGTATCTGTGGGCGTGCCTACGCCCTTCGGATCGCACACGCCTCGCACGCCACAACCGCATGGGCGCGCGCAGAACGGCCATGAACGCACCGAACTCCTGCTTGGCGGCCTCCGGACGCTTCAGCAGCAGCATCCACGCGATCTGCAGCGCCGTGGACCAGGCGATCCGCGCCCACGTCCCGGGCAGCGCCCGCGCGGGACGGTTGGCGAGGAGCGTCAGCAGCGCGTTCTGGCGGTCCAGGCGGCGGATCGGCGCGTCCGACACCGCGATCTCCCGGACTCCGCGCCGCGCCGCCTCCGCGTGGAACACGACCGCGTCGGTGACGACGACGACCCGCTGCCCGGCGGCGTGCGCCCGGAAGCAGAGGTCGGCGTCGTCTCGGAACAGCCCGAACGAGGTCTCGAGGCCGCCGAGCCGGTCCCAGAGGTCCCTGCGGACCAGCATCCCGGCGGTGCTCACCGCGAGGACGTCGCGGTCGCCGTCGTGCTGGCCCTGGTCGAAGTCGCCGTGGTCGATGCCGGTGTCGCGGCGCCCCGCGGCGTCCATGGTCTCCCCTGCGGAGAGCAGGACGCGCCGGTCCGTCCAGTCACGCAGCTTGGGGCCGGCGACGCCGATGCGCGGATCCGCGTCGGCGGCCTTCAGCAGGCGGGCGAGCGCGTCGGGCGCGGGTGCGGAGTCGTCATGCAGCAGCCACACCCATCCGACCCGATCCGCCTCAGGGGCAGGGCCGGCGGCAGGGGCGGCGGCAGGGGCGGCGGCGGCGGACGGATGCCGTAGCGCCTCGGCCACGGCCTCGCCGTAGCCGGTCGTCCGCGGGAGCCGCAGGACGGCGCCGGGCCCGACGACCTCCGCGGCCATGTCCGGACCGCGGTCGGTGCTCCCGGTGTCGGCGACGACCAGCCGCTGGACGGGGCGCGCCTGGGTGAGCAGTGCCTTCAGCGCGTCCGGCAGCCATCGCGCCCCGTCGTGCGTGACGAGGACGGCGGTGACGGCGTGCCGGTCGAGTGGGGAGGGCAAAAGGTGATCGCTCCAAGGTCGGCAGCGGGTCCCCGCGCCGGCGCCCCGGGGCCGACACGGCGGACCACTCTAGGCGCAGCCGCCCGACTTCGCCCGAGAACCTCCTTATTCGCCCGTGACCAGGGCAGAAGAAAGCGACGGCGCGGAGATCCGCGCCGTCGCACTTTCCGTCCTTCTCATCCCGCCGCACGCGCCCCGGATCGATGCCCGCACCGTGCCGCGGACGGCACAGGGAAGCGGTGCGCGGGCCCGAGGCCCGTGGGGCGCGTGATGATCCGCCGACCCGACCGCCGGCGACGGAGCCCGGCGGTCAAGGCGGCGGTCAGACGGCCTGGCGCTTCAGCTTGCGGCGCTCACGCTCCGACAGTCCACCCCAAATTCCGAAACGTTCGTCATGCTGTAGCGCGTACTCCAGACACTCCGCCCGAACCTCGCATGCGCGGCACACCTTCTTGGCTTCGCGAGTGGAGCCGCCCTTCTCCGGAAAAAACGCCTCCGGGTCCGTCTGCGCGCACAGGGCGCGCTCCTGCCAGCCCATCTCTTCGCCGTCTGTGCCGTGCGCCAGCGGGATCACTACCTCGCTCACAGCGCACCTCCTAGCCCGTGGAGCCCCCCTGGTCGATGCCTTCCCCCAGGCTCCATCCCCCGAGAAGGCATTGAACTACACCGACGAAATTACACGCGTGTAGCGCCCGCTCCGTCAAGCCGAACGAGTTTCCAAGTGGGCAAAGAGGGTTTTTTGGGAGATGACGCACGCGGGTTCAACGCGGTTTTGCTCCTGCGTGGAGGTGCGCCCACACCCCGCCGACCTCAGCGAATGAAAGATCGGAAAATCTCAAGGCGTCACTGCGGCGGACGGTTGTCCCGGTACCAGTCGCCGCCCTCTTCGGATCCGCCCTGCCGCTGACCGGGCTGACCCGCCTGACCGGGCTGACCGTACTGCCCCTCGTGACCCGCCTGCGGCTGCTCGCCGGTGCCCCGGCCACCGCCGTAGGCGCGCGTCCACTCGCCCATCTCTTCCTCGTCCGCGGACGTCTGGGGCTCAGCGGCCTGCTGGTGCTCCGCGCCGGGCTGGGAGGCCGCCTGGGCGGGCTGCTGGTAGGCGGCCTGCTGGCCGTAACCCTGCTCGCCCGGCTGGCCCTGCTGGCCCGGCTGGCCCGGCTGGCCCGGCTGGCCGTACGCCTGCTGCTGGCCGTACTGCGGCGACGCGGCCTGCTGGCCGTAGCCCGCCTGGCCGTACTGCTGCTGGGCCTGCTCCTGGCCGTACACCTGCGCCTGCGCCTGGCCCTGCTGCTGGCCGTAGCCCTGCTGTTCGCCGTAACCCTGCTGGCCGTACTGCTGCTGCCCGTAACCCTGGTGCTCGCCGTACGGCTGCTGGCCGCCCTGCTGCTGCTCGCCGCCGGGCTGGTAGCCGAAGCCCGGGTACTGGCCAGGAGCGGGCGGACCGGCCGGACGCGTCGGCTGCATGCCCTGGAGGATGGTCAGGACGTACCAGGCACCGAGACCGATCACCGCGAGCTTGGCCGCGCCGTACAGGAACGCCGAGAGCTTGCCGACGGCCGTCGCGTACTCGGAGCCGGTGAACATGGACGCCAGCCAGCAGATCAGGCCGATCAGGGCCATTCCGCCGAGGACGCCGAGCGCGCCGACGACGATCGTGCGGGCCTGCGGGGTCGGGCCCTCCGGACGCGAGGTCACCAGCCAGACGGCGAACGCCAGCATGCCCGTGACCGCGACGTTGGTGAACGTTCCGCCGACGGTCTCGTTCAGGGCGTGGAAGGTGAACGGGCCCCGCCCGAACAGTGCGACGATGCCCGCGAACAACTGGACACCCGCGGACGCGAGCAGGATCCAGGCTGCCGGTTCGCGCAGGCGCTGGACGGCTTCCTTGTTCACGGTGACATCTCCCGGTGGTGACGGTTACGTTTTCCGGATTCACAAAAAGCTTCGCACATCCAGGCACGTCATGCCCGCAGCGGGCCTCCGTCGAAGACCGTGTTCGACCACGTATTCGATGGGCGTTCTCCCAGCCCCGGGCCGGGCGGCGCGTTGCGCGGCCGGGGAGGTCCGGCGTGTGGGCGGCGCCCCTCGGCGCCCTGGGCTGTGAACACCAAGCCCTAGGCTGGAAACATGAAGATCGTGGCGCTGGCGGGCGGTATCGGTGGGGCCCGCTTCCTGCGCGGACTGCGTGCGGCCGCCCCCGAGGCCGACATCACCGTGATCGGCAACACCGGGGACGACATCTCCCTGTTCGGGCTGCGGGTCTGCCCGGACCTGGACACCGTGATGTACACCCTCGGCGGCGGAATCAACGAGGAACAAGGTTGGGGACGGCGAGACGAAAGTTTCACCGTTAAGGAAGAACTGCTCGAATACGGCGTCGGCCCGTCCTGGTTCGGACTGGGCGACCGTGACTTCGCGACACATATCGTCCGGACGCAGATGCTCGCGGCCGGGTACCGCCTTTCGGCGGTGACCGAGGCGCTGTGCGACCGCTGGAAGCCGGGCGTGCGGCTGGTCCCGATGACCGACGACCAGGTCGAGACGCACGTCGTGGTGGACGATCCGGAGCAGGGCCGCCGCGCGATCCACTTCCAGGAGTGGTGGGTGCGGCTGCGGGCGTCGCTGCCGGCCGTGTCGATCGCGCCGGTCGGCGCGGACGAGGCGAAGCCCGCGCCGGGCGTGCTGAAGGCGATCGAGGCGGCGGACGTGGTGCTGTTCCCGCCGTCCAACCCGGTCGTGAGCATCGGGACGATTCTGTCCATCCCGGGCATTCGGGACGCCGTCGCGGCGAAGACCGTCGTCGGCGTGTCGCCCATCATCGGCGGCGCGCCCGTGCGCGGCATGGCGGACGCGTGCCTGACCGCGATCGGCGTCGAGACGTCCGCGCGGGCGGTCGCCGAGCACTACGGACCGGACCTGGTCGACGGCTGGCTCGTGGACGAGGCCGACAAGGACGTCACGGTCGAGGGCATGGAGGTCCGCTCGCGGCCGCTGCTGATGAGCGACCCCGAGGCGACCCGCGCGATCGCGCAGGCGGCGCTGGACCTGGCCCTGGAGCTGGCCCGATGAGCTTCCAGGTGTTCGGCGTGCCCGGGATGCCCGAGATCGGCGAGGGCTCCGACATCGCCGCGCTGATCCCCGCGGACCTGGTCGAGGACGGCGACGTCCTGGTCGTCACGTCCAAGATCGTCAGTAAGGCGGAGGGCCGGGTGCTCGTCGCGGACGACCGCGAGAAGGCGATCGACGCGGAGACCGTCCGCGTCGTCGCCCGGCGCACGCACGAGCGCGGCGAGACGCGCATCGTCGAGACGCGGCAGGGGCTCGTGATGGCCGCCGCCGGCGTGGACGCGTCGAACACCGAGCCCGGCACCGTCCTTCTGCTGCCCGTCGACCCGGACGCGTCCGCCCGGCGCATACGTGCGCGCGTGCGTGAGCTGACCGGTGCGAACGTGGCGGTCATCGTGTCCGACACCATGGGCCGCCCTTGGCGGGAGGGCCTGATCGACAACGCCATCGGCGCTGCCGGCATCTCCCCCTTGGACGACTTCCGCGGACGCACCGACAACTACGGAAACCCCCTCCAGGCCACCATCACGGCCGTCATCGACCAGCTGGCCTCGGCAGGAGAGCTGGCCAAGGGAAAGGTCTCGGGCGTCCCGGTCGCGGTCGTGCGCGGCCTCAGCGACCTGGTGACGGACGACGACGGTCCGGGCGCGCGTTCCCTGGTGCGGTCCCCGGAGGAGGACATGTTCCGGTTCGGTTCGAGGGACGTCCTGTACGCGCGGCGCACGATCCGCGAGTTCACGGACGAGCCCGTCGACCCGCGGGCCGTCCGTGACGCGGTCGCCGCCGCGATCACCGCGCCGGCGCCGCACCACACGACGCCGTGGCGGTTCGTCCTGCTGGAGTCGGCCGAGTCGCGCACCCGCCTGCTGGACGCGATGCGCGACGCGTGGGAGGCCGACCTGCGCCGGGACGGCAAGTCCGAGGAGTCGATCGCCAAGCGGCTCAAGCGCGGCGACGTGCTGCGGCGGGCGCCGTACCTGGTCGTGCCGTGCCTGGTGATGGACGGCTCGCACGACTACCCGGACGAGCGCCGGTCGACGGCCGAGCGCGAGATGTTCGTGGTCGCGACGGGCGCGGGCGTGCAGAACCTGCTGGTCCAGCTGGCCGTGCAGGGCCTCGGCTCGTGCTGGGTGTCGTCCACGATGTTCTGCCGGGACGTCGTGCGCGACGCCCTCGGCATCCCGGCCGACTGGGACCCGATGGGCGCCGTGGGCGTCGGCCACGCGGCGGCCCCGCCGCGGCAGCGTCCGCCGCGTTCCCCGGAGGCGTTCATCGAGGTCCGCTAGAACCTCGCGGGACGGCCTGTTAGTCGGGCGGTAGTAGGTGGTTAGTCCTGGGGCGGTGCGGAGGACGATTGTCATCCTCCGCACCGCCCCAGTGCTCATTTAGTGACAATCGGAAGTGTGCGCGGCTGATGACCGCTCGCACCCCGGACCGTCGCCTGCCCGAAATGACCGATGCCGTCGGTCCGACGGGCCGCTTCCCTCCGTTCGGCCGTCGGGACGCCGTAGAGCGTCGTGCGCTGTCTCGCCGGGCGGCCCGCGCGCGCCGCGATGGCCTCCAGTTCGCTGATGGCCTTGAAGGAACCGTTCTCCGAACCCGCCATGCGGCTGATGGTCTCCTCCATGAGCGTCCCACCCAGGTCGTTGACCCCGCCTCGCAGCACGCGCGCGCACAGCTCGTCACCGAGCTTCACCCAGGACGTCTGGATGTTGGCGATCGCGCCGTGCAGCAGGACGCGCGCGAGCGCGTGGACGGCGACGTTCTCCCGGACGGTCGGCCCCGGACGGGCGAGTCCCGCCAGGTAGATCGGCGAGTTGTGGTGCACGAACGGCAGCAGGACGAACTCGCTGAAGCCGCCCGTCCGCTCCTGGATCGAACGCAGCAGCCGAAGGTGCGCGACCCAGTGCGCGGGCGTGTCGACGTGGCCGTACATCATCGTGGACGTCGTGCGGATGCCCAGCTCGTGCGCGGTCGTGACGACCTCGACCCACTGGTCGGCGGGCAGCTTGCCCTTGGTCAGCACCCAGCGGACGTCGTCGTCGAGGATCTCGGCGGCGGTCCCGGGCAGCGAGTCCACGCCCGCCTCCCGCGCCGCCGTCAGCCACTCGCGGATCGACAGGTCCGTGCGCGCGGCGCCGTTGACGACCTCCATCGGGCTGTAGGAGTGCAGGTGGATCTCCGGTGCGCGCCGCTTCACCTCGCGCGCGAGGTCGAAGTAGGCGGTTCCGGGCAGGTCGGGGTGGATGCCGCCCTGCATGCAGACCTCGGTGGCGCCCGCGGCCCACGCCTCGTCCACGCGGTCGCCGACCTGCTCCAGGGAGAGCGTGTAGGCGTCGGCGTCCGTGCGGCGCTGCGCGAACGCGCAGAACCGGCAGCCTGTGTAGCAGACGTTAGTGAAATTGATGTTCCGTGTGACGACGTAGGTAACGTCGTCGCCGACCGCCTCGCGGCGCAGGTCGTCGGCGAGGCGGGTGAGCGCGTCGAGCTCGGGGCCGTCCGCGTGGAGCAGGGCGAGCGCCTCGTCGTCGGAGAGGCCGCCGGGGTCGCGTTCGGCGGCGGCCAGCGCCGCCTTGATGTCGGTGTCGAAGCGCTGCGGAGCGGACGCGATGCGCTCGCGCGCCGCGTCCCAGTCGCCGTAGACGGAGTCGAAGTCCTCGCGCCGGTCGGACGCGCGCCCCTCGGTGTCGATGGAGACGTGCAGGTCGGTGCGTCCGGACGAGGTGAATCCGCCGTCCGGCTCCTGCCACGGGCGGCCCTCGGGAACGGCGTCCTCGCGGGCGAGGCCGGTCTCCGGGTCGGCGAGCGCGGCGACGTGCCCGGCCAGCCGGGGATCGAGCCACGGCTCGCCGCGCCGGACGTACTCGGGGTAGATCGTCAGGCGTTCGCGCAGGGTGAAGCCCGCGTCGGCGGTGCGCGCGGCGAGCTCGTCGACGTGCGGCCAGGGCCGTTCCGGGTTCACGTGGTCCGGGGTGAGCGGCGAGACGCCGCCCCAGTCGTCGATCCCGGCGCGCAGCAGCAGCCGGTACTGCTCGTCCACGAGGTTCGGCGGGGCCTGGATGCGCGCCTTCGGGCCGAGGACGAGCCGTGCGACCGCGACCGTCGCGGCGAGCTCCTCGAGTTCGGCGTCCGGGGTGTCGCGCATCTTGGTGTCCGGTTTGGCGCGGAAGTTCTGGACGATGACCTCCTGCACCGCGCCGTACTCCCGCATCGTCCGCCGGATCGCGAAGATCGCGTCGGCGCGCTCCTCGAACGTCTCGCCGATGCCGATCAGGATGCCGGTGGTGAACGGGACGTTGCTGCGCCCCGCGTCCTCCAGCACGCGCAGCCGGACGGCGGGGTCCTTGTCGGGCGAGCCGAAGTGCGGTCCGCCGCGCTCGCTGAACAGGCGCGTCGCGGTCGTCTCCAGCATCATCCCCATGGACGGCGCGACCGGCTTGAGCCGCTGGAAGTCCCGCCAGGTCATCACCCCGGGATTGAGGTGCGGCAGGAGGCCGGTCTCCTCCAGGACGCGGACGGCCATCGCGCGCACGTACGAGAGCGTGTCGTCGTAGCCGTGGGCGTCCAGCCACTCGCGGGCCGGTTTCCAACGGTCCTCGGGACGGTCGCCGAGGGTGAACAGCGCCTCTTTGCAGCCCAGCGCCGCGCCCTGCCGGGCGATCTCCAGCACCTCGTCCGGGCCGAGGTAGGGAGCGTCCAGCCGGTGCGGGACGGTCGCGAACGTGCAGTAGCCGCAGCGGTCGCGGCAGAGGCGGGTGAGTGGGATGAAGACCTTGCGGCTGTAGGTGATCACGCCGGGGCGTCCGGCGGCCGCGAGGCCCGCGTCGCGGGTGCGGCCGGCGTGGTCCAGCAGGTCGTCGAGCTGCGCGCCCCGGGCGTGCAGCAGGATCGTGGCCTCGGTCGGGTCGAGCGTCTTGCCGTCGCGCGCCCGCGCGAGCGCCCTGCGGAGGGCGGCTTCTGATGGGGCGGAGGCACGCGTGGGATCAACGTCCATGAGCGCACTCTATGCCAAGCGTCATATTCTCGGAGCGTTCGGGGGCCACGTTTTGGATCTTGGAATGTCGCCGGTCCCTCCGGGGGCCGACGAGGACTCGGGCCCGCGCGCGCCGGGCCCTCAGGAACCGGCCGGGACGCGGGGCCCGCGGGCCAGGCCGGGACGGCGTCCGGCCAGGTCGCCCGCCGACACGCGCAGCGCGTCCAGCAGGGCCCGGACGGACGGCCGGCCGTCGGCGCCCGCACGCGTCCACAGCACCATACGTCGGCGCAGCGGCTCGCCGTCGAGCGGCCGGGTGACGATGCCGGGCTGCTGCTCCGCGAACGCCAGGTCGGGCATGACGCTGACCGCGCCGCCGTGGGCGACCATCGCGAACATCACCATGATGTCGTTGGTGCGGTAACGGACGTCCGGATGGAAGCCGACCAGGTCCACGCACGCGCGCTCGAGCAGGTCGGCGCAGTTGGTGCCGAGGTGGCTGGTAACCCACCGCTCTCCCGACAGCGCCGCGAGCGGCACCGGCCCCCCGGACGCGGCGAGCGCCGCCTCCTCCGCCCCGCGCGCCTCGTCCAGCAGGCTCTACGCGCGGGCGGCCAGCGCCTCGCCCGCCGGGGTCAGCCGCAGCCGCCGCCCGGCCTTCTCCACCAGCCGCACCCCGACCTCGCGCTGGAGCTGCGCCAGCTGCTGCGAGACCGCGGACGGGCTGTACCCGAGCGCCTCCGCGACCGCGCCCGCCGTGCCGCGCCGCTGGAGTTCGCGAAGCACCCGCAACCTGCCCAGATCCAACATGGTGAAGGGATTCTTACACGAACGCTGAAGAAACTGTCGCTGGACCTGAATAGTGGACGGGGTCAAACTGTGAGTGCGGTCGGGGGGACGGCAAGGCGTCCCCCCGCTCCGCGCCCGCGCGGGAAGTCCGAGCCCAGGCCAGGGCTCACGAGCACCTCGGATGCGAAAGGACTTCTCATGTACGTCATCCTCGCCCTCGCCGCCCTCGCCGTCCTCGGCCCGCTCTTCGGACGCGACACCCGCGACGGCCTCGACTGGGCCCGCGACACCTTCTGGCTGCCGCGGCGCACCGCGCCGAACACCTCGGACACCTCGGACACCTCGAACGCCCAGGCCACCCCGGTCAGAAGCTCCGATAGTCCCGCACCGGGAGCCTCGGGCCACGCCTCGGCGGACGCGCGCCGCTCAGTCCCAGCAGGCGCGTGACCCTGTGCCGGTGCCCCCGGTACGGCTCCAGCAGTTCGAGCATCCCGTCGTCGTCGGTCCTGCTCCCGGTGAGCGCCCAGCCCACCAGGCCGGGCAGGTGGTAGTCGCCCACCGAGACCGCGTCCGGGTCGCCGACCGCGCGCTGCCGGGTCTCGGCCGCCGTCCACACCCCGATCCCGGGGAGTGAGCGGAGCCGGGACTCGGCGGCGTTGTCGGACGTCCCTCCATCCGTGCCGCCATCCGTGCCGCCGCCCGGGTTGCCGGGGAGCGGTTCCAGGCGGGACGCGACCCGCGCCGCCCCGATGATCGTCCGCGCCCGGACGGCCTCGATGCCGGACCGGTGCCACTCCCAGGACGGGATCCGCGCCCACACCTCCGGTGGAGGCGGGACGCGCAGGTCCAGCGCGCGGCCCCGGTCGGTGACCCCGCCCCGCGGCATCGGCGCGGGCTCACCGAACCGGCGCAGCAGGTAGCGCCAGGCCCGCCACGCCTCCGTGCTCAGCACCTTCTGCTCCAGGACGGCCGGGACGAGCGCCTCGAACACCCGGTTCGTGCGGCAGATCCGCAGGCCGGGCCAGCGGCGGACCGCGTCGCGCAGCACGTCGTGCCGCGGCTCGAAGCCGGACGGGTCGTCGGCCGCGCCCAGCATCTCCGGCACGGTGTCGAGCAGCCACCCCGCGCCCGGACCCCACGCGGCGGCCTCGACCACGTCGGAACTCCGGCGCAGCCGGACCGTGCCGGGGCCGTCGGGCGTCCGGACGGCGCGCCAGTACCCTCCGCCCGCGTCCATGGCGAACGCCGGATCACCGGTGCCGCGCCGGTGCGGCCCGAGGACCAGGCCGATGTCGACGGCCCACGGTGGCCGCCACTCCCGCGTCAGAATGCCAACCTCCCCTGACGAGCACGTTCCACGCTATGCGACGCCCCTGACAGAAGCGGCCAGTCAAGGCCCTGACCAGCCGTTTCTTCAGCCGCCGAAGGTAGCGGCGATGATCCCGGTGGCATGCTCGGCGGAGTCGGCGGACGGGGAGTTCAGCGCGTACACGACGACGCGGCTCAGATCACGGGTCGCCAGGAGCCCCGTCGCGTACCCGGGGAGCGAGCCCGTGTGGCCCCACGCCACCACGCCGTTCGCGCCGGTGATCCGCATCAGCCCGAGACCGAAGCGGGGGCCGCCGCCCATCGGGACGTCCGGGACGTCCGGGACGCGGAACATCTCGTCCAGGTGCGGGGGCGGGACGACGCGTCCGCGGAACAGGGCCATCACGAACCGGGTCAGGTCGGGCGCGTTGGAGATCAGCCCGCCGTCGGCGGCGCGCCACGGGCTCTGCCGGGTCACGTCGTGCAGGACGGTCCGCCCGTCCTCGCGCACGGCGAGATGAGCGGTGGCGTGCGGGACGGGCAGGTCGGGATCGTGGCGGCCCGGCGCGACCGTGGCCGCCAGCCGCAGCGGACGCAGGATCCGCCGCGTCGCCTCGATCGTGTACGCGTGCCCCGTGACCTGCTCGATCAGCATCCCGGCGAGCCAGTAGCCGAGCGGGTTCTCCCGCTGGACGGTCCCGGGACCGGCGGCCATCGGGCCGCGCACGGCGTTCGCGACCAGCTCCCGCATCGTCCAGGAGTCGAGCCGGTGCGCCACGAACCACGCGGCGTCGCCGTCGCCCGGCGCACCAGGGTCCGGCAGCCCGCTGGTGTGGTCGAGGAGCCGCCGGACGGTGATCTCCGGATACGCCCCCGGCAGCACACCGGGCAGGTACCGCTGGACCGGCTCGTCCAGCACGACCAGTCCCCGGGCGGCCAGCCGGAGGACCACCGCAGCGGTGAAAAGCCTGGTCACAGCCCCGATCCGGAACCGTCCGGCGAGCGCCGGCGGGGCGTTCGCCGCGAGGTCACCGGCCCCGGAGACGCCCTGCCAGTTCCCCGCCGGGCCGGTCACCTTGAGGATCGCGCCGGTCACCTCGGAATCCGGAGGCCCGGCGACGGCGGCCTCCAGCGCGACGGGGTCGAGTGGGGGCACCTGGCAGGGGGCACCGGGACGCGCGGTGGCGCGCCCCTGTGCGGCGAGAACGGTCAGCGCCGCCGCGGCGCCGGCCAGAGGGATGTTCCGCATCCCTCCAGATTCCGATGATCTTGATCACGCAGGATCATCCTCGCGGATGATCCTGCCACCGGGAATTCGGGATCAGGCGTCGCTGGAGAAGCGGACGGCCGTCGGGGGCAGCGAGATGCCCGGCCACAGCCGCAGCCCGTCGCGCAGCTCGTTGCCCGGCCCGACGCTCGCGCCGTCGCCCAGGATCACGCCGTCCAGGACGGCGCCCGGCCCGACCCGCGCGCCGCGGCCGAGGACCGAGTCGCGGACGGTCGCGCCCTCGGCGACGAACGCGCCGTCCTGCAGGACGCTGCCGAGCACGGTCGCGCCCGCCTCGATCTCCGCGCCGCGGCCGACCGTCGTGCCCTCCCGGACGACCGCGCCGCCCGACACCACCGCGCCCGGCAGGATCAGCCGGTCGCCCGGCTCGCCGGGCATCGCGGGCGAGGCGATCCGGCCGAGGACCAGGTCGCAGGAGCCGCGCACGAACGCCTCGGGGGTGCCCACGTCCAGCCAGTACGCGGACTCGACGTAGCCCGTCACGACCGCCCCGGACGCGATCATCGTCGGGAACGTCTCGCGCTCGACCGACACCACCTCGCCCTCCGGGATCGCGTCGATCTCCGACCGCCGGAACACGTAGCAGCCCGCGTTGATCTGGTTGGTGACCGGACGCGCCGCCTTCTCCAGGAACGCCGTCACCCGGCCGCTCCCGTCGGTCGGGACGACGCCGAACCGGGACGGGTCGTCCACGGTCGTCAGGTGCAGGGTCGCGGCCGCGTCCGTCCGGTCGTGCAGCTCCACCTGCGCCCGGACGTCGTGCCCGGACAGGATGTCGCCGTTCAGGATCAGCACCGGGTCGTCCGGGGCGGAGGTCAGGGACGCCGCCGCGTTCCGGATCGCCCCGCCCGTGCCGAGCGGCTGCCTCTCGCTGACGTACGCCAGCTCGACGCCCTGCGCCTTGCGCCCGAACGCCGCCTCGAACATCTCGGCCCGGTAGGACGTAGCGAAGATGATCCGGGTGACACCCGCCTCGTGTGCGCGCGCGAGCTGGTGCGCCAGGAACGCGACCCCGGCCGTGGGCAGCAGCGGCTTCGGCGTCGAGATCGTCAACGGGCGCAGCCGGGTTCCCTGTCCCCCGACCAGCAGGATCGCTTCCACTGGGCTCCTTCAACGCTGTCCGAAACCAATCGTCGGGCGAGCCTAACGCGTTCCGCGACGACTCGTTCCACACCGTGAAGGGCCCGGCATAAGCACAGCTCAGGACGGGTGCAGGCTCAGGACGGGTGCGACGCCGCGTACTGCGCGACGGCGCGCGCGTAGGAGTCCAGATGATCGCGGGCCGATCCCTCCCAGGTGAAGCCCTCGGCGCGGGCCGAAGCGGCCTCGGCGAGCTCGAGCCGCCGGTCCGGCGCGTCCAGCAGGGACGACAGCGCCGAGGCGATCGCGGGCGGATCGGGCTCGGTGTAGGCGACCGCCTCGCCGCCGACCTCCGGCAGCGGTCCGCGCCGCGTGGTCAGGACCGTCCCGCCGCAGGCCATCGTCTCCAGGACCGGGAGCCCGAAGCCCTCGCCGCGGCTCGGCAGCGCCACGACCAGCGCGCCCCCGAGGAACCCCGGCAGCAGTGACCAGGGCAGATACCCCGACCGGACGACCCGCAGGTGCGTCGGGACGACCGCGAGCGCCGCGTCGAGCTCGTCGTCCCAGCCGCCGGAGCCCGCCAGGACCAGCGCGGGCGGGTCCGCGCGGCCCGCGCACGCGCGCACCCAGCCGCGGATCAGGTTAGGCACGTTCTTGCGGGGCTCCAGCGCGCCCAGGTACGCCACGTACGGGTGGCCGTGCAGGCCGAGCCGGTCCGAGACCTTCTTGACCTCCTCGGGCGACGGCCGCCGGAAGACCTCGTGGTCGACGCCGTGGTAGGCCACGTCGATGTGTCCGGGCTCGGCGTGCAGCAGCCGGACCAGGTCGTCCCGGACGGCCCGGGACGGCACGATCATCCGGGTCGCGAGCCGCGCCGCCGTCCGGGTCGCCGACCTGATGTAGGACGCGCGGAGCGGATCGTGCCGTTCGGGCTCGGCGAACTGCGTCACGTCGTGGATCGTCACGACCGTCGGCAGGCCCGCGTGCACCGGGATCGTGTAGGTCGGCAGGTGCAGGACGTCCGCGCCGACCTCGCGCGCGACGCGCGGCAGGCCGTTCTGCTCCCAGGCGAGCCGGGCCGCGCGATGCGCCAGCGCCGCCGGGCCGGACACGACGCGCGCCCCCGGCGCGAGCGCCGCGTACCGCTCCCGTTCCACCCGCTGGCACGCGATCGCCAGGTCGGCCCCGAGCCCGTGCAGCGCGCGCAGCAGCCCCTCGGCGTAGCGGCCCAGCGCGCCGCGGTCGGCGGGGACGGCGGTGGCGTCCACGAGGATCCGTGGCGGCCGGTCCTCGCGCGGAACGTTCCCGCGTGGGACGTTCTCGCGGGACACCTCGTCCATCACCATGATCCCACCCCCGTGACGTAGATCACTCTTGACGATTCGAGCCTACGCCGATCGGACCCGCCCGGAGGGTTTCATCCGCGTTTGCACGCCGATGGGACCGGTCGTTCCCGGCGACGCCCGCGCCCCCGCGCGAGCATCGTGATGTTGATCGAGACGTGCCGGTCAGCCGCGCTTGCGGGCCTGGACGAGCACGATGCTGCCGCGCTCGTTCGGGGCCTTGGCGTCCGTCGCGGCCACCAGCGGCGCGAGCGGCGCCGCCGCGTTGAAGCCGACCTTGCCGCCGTACGTCGACAGCGACAGGTAGAGCCGCTCGGCCGCCGCCGTCCGGAACTGGTAGGAGTGCCGGACGAGGTCGAGCCCCCGCTCGTCCATCAGCGCGGCCAGCGACTCGTGCGTGTAGGTGTGCTGGACGTGGTACTTGGCCTTGTGCGCGTCGCGCAGCTTCGGCCAGGCGTCCGCGCGGCTGAGCACGTCGGCGGACATGAAGATCTGCCCGCCGGGCTTCAGCACCCGGGACATCTCGTCCAGCGAGGTGCCGCCGTCGTCGAAGTGCTCGATCGCGCAGACCGACAGGATCGCGTCGAACGAGCCGTCGTGGAACGGCAGCTTCAGCGCGTCGCACTCGATCAGCGCGGGCGGGTTCGCCAGCGACTTGCCGTACTCCATCTTCCCGCGCGCCAGGTCGATCGAGACCGCGTACGCCCCGCGCCTGCGGGTCTGCCCGGCCCAGTACCCGTCGCCGCCCGCGACGTCGAGCACCTTCCGGCCGCGCAGGTCGTCGCCCATCCAGCCGAGGAGCGTCCCCGCCTCGCGGTACCGGCACACGTGCACCTGGTGCCCCACGAAGGCCACCACATCCGAGATCTTCATCGGCCCCAGCCTATAGACGAAGCCCGGCCCGTAGGGTCCCCCGTACGCCACATACCCGGCATACACGGCGCGTCCGCGCGTCCTCCCCGACGCGTTTCCACGCGTCCGGAGGGCCGGGCCGGTCGGGCTTCCGCGGGTGGTCGCGAGGGTCCCCTACGCTGGGGACGTGATTCCCAAGGCCCTCGCCATGCGCGTGCTGCGCGTCGTGTTGCTGCTGCTCGCGCTCGTGTTCTGCGTGTGGTCGCTGGCCTCCCAGTGGGACGACACCGTCCGCGCGTTCGAGCAGATGTCCTGGTACACGCTGCTCGGGGCGTTCGCGCTCGGCTTCGGCGGACTGGTCGCGTGGATGCTCGGCTGGCGGGAGTTCCTGATCGGCCTCGGGTCGAGGCTGCCCATCGTCGCCGCCTACCGGATCGCCTTCGTCTCCGGGCTCGGCAAGTACGTCCCCGGCATGGTCTGGGTGCTCGTCTCACAGGTCGAGATGGCGCACGAGTACAAGGTGCCGAGGACGCGGAGCTTCTCCGCGACGGTGCTGGCGATCGCCACGTCCACGGCGTCCGGGCTGGCGGTCGCGGCGATCACGCTGCCGCTGACGTCCCCCGAGGCGCGGGACCGCTACTGGTGGCTGTTCCTGCTGGCCCCGGTCCTGCTCGCGGGCCTGCACCCGAAGATCGTCACCTGGGGCCTGAACCTGGCCCTCAGGATCGTCCGCAGGCCGCCGCTGGAGCACCCGGTGAGCGTGGCGTCCACGCTCCGCGCCGTCCTGTGGACGGTCGCGGGCTGGCTGCTGTTCGGCGGCCACCTGTGGCTGCTGTCCGCGGCGGCGGGCGGGTCCGGGGCGGGGCTGCCGTTCCTCGCGACCGGCGCCTACGCGCTCGCCTTCGTCGCCGGGCTCCTGGTCTTCCTCGCCCCCGGCGGGCTCGGAGCGCGCGAGGCCGTGATGGTGCTGGTCCTGTCGCCGGTGCTGCCCGCCGGCGCGCCGATCGTCGTCGCGCTCGCGTCCCGCGTGCTGCTGACCGCCGCCGACCTCATCGGCGCGGGAACGGCGTTCGCGCTCCGCCGCCACGCGCGAAAAGATCTGCCGGACGGGAATGAACCGCCCCGCACCGAGCTTTCCCCGAGTACGCAGACGACGGGTCCCCGGCCCACCAAGGAGCAAGCATGAGCGCCCCCATCACGGTCACCGACGCGACGTTCGACGAGCTCGTCCTCAAGAGCGAGACCCCGGTCCTGGTGGACTTCTGGGCGGACTGGTGCGGCCCCTGCAAGATGATCGCTCCGGTGCTGGACGCCATCGCGGCCGAGCAGGACGGCAAGATCGTCATCGCGAAGATGGACTACGACCAGAACCCGCAGACCCCGAACAGGTTCGGCGTGCTCGGCCTGCCGACCCTGCTGCTGTTCAAGGGCGGCGAGGTGGCCGAGCAGATCGTGGGCGCCAAGCCGAAGCGCGCGCTGCTCAAGGTCCTGGAGCCGCACCTGGCGTAGCCGCGCCGTCGGCGGCGTCCGTGGCGGCGTCCGTGGCGGCGCCGGAACCGGCCGCGCCGGTGAGCGCGGCGAGATAGACGTCCCACAGCGGGCCGTGGTCGGGAGCCTCGACCGCGGCCCGCAGCCGTTCCGGCTCCCCCGGCTCGTAGAACCGCGTGAGCGCGGCGGCGAGCGAGGCGACGTCGTCGGGGTCGGCGAGCAGGCCGTCCTCCCCGTCGCGGACCTGGTCGGGGAACCCGCCGACCCGGGTCGCGACCACCGGGACGCCGTGCTCGAACGCCATCCACACGTTCTGCGAGGCCGTCGCCGCCCGGTACGGCAGGACGAGCGCGTCCGCCGCCGCGAACAGCCCCGGCACCTCCGACGCCGGGACGTACCCGGGCCGCAGCTCGACCCGGCCCTTCAGCCCCAGCGCCGCGACCAGCTCCCCGGTCTCCTCCAGACCGCCCCAGAACTCGCCCGCGACGGTGAGCGACACGTCCGGCGGGCCCTCGGCGAGCGCCCGCAGCAGCACGTCCAGCCCCTTGTACGGGCGGACGATCCCGAAGAACAGCAGCCGCCCGCGGACGCCGTCCCCGCGCTCGACCTCACCCGACGGGGTCGGCAGGTGCGCGGGCATCTCCGCCACCCGCACCGGACGCGCCGTCAGCGTCCGTGCCAGCTTCGCCTGCTGCTCCGAGTGCACCAGCACTCCGGACACCCGGGTCAGCAGCGCCTTCATCAGCGGACGGTCGTACTGCCTCCGCTCGTGCGGCAGGACGTTGTGGCACAGCGCGACCACCGGCGTCCGCCGTCCGATCCCCGCGAGGATGCCCAGGTAGGCGGGCACCTGGATCGGGCTCAGGACGGCCAGCACGACCAGGTCGCAGCCGCGCAGCGACCGGCCGGCGCGCCACCAGCCGTCCGGACGCCGCCAGTCGAGCCGCCGGAGCGTGTCCGGGAACGGCTCGCCCTCCGGCTCGGTGATCGTCTGCTGCCCCGGGTACAGGAACCCGGGGTACTGGGCCCGCCAGGACTCGACGACCACCTCGTGGCCGGCGGCGGCGAGCCGGTGCGCCAGCTCGGTGGTGTGATGCGCGCCGCCGCCCTTGTAGGGGAAGGCCGGCCCGACGACCGCGATCCGCATTCGGCTAGTCCCCCCGTGACCGCACGATCAGGTCCGCGAGCAGGGCCATCGACCCGATGATCAGCCCGGTGACGAAGATCAGGATGGTGTTGCTGGCGAAGTACCCGAAGTGCCAGACCATATCGAACACGCCCTTGGCGAGGCCGACGACGATCAGCCACAGCGCCAGGGGCATCAGCACCTTGAGCGGGTTGAAGTACATCACCATGCGCAGCACCTGGAGGATGTACCGGTAGGCGTCCTTGACGAAGTGGAACTTCGAGGTGCCCGCGCGCTTGGCGTAGTCGATCGGCACGTACGCGACGTGGTGCTGGTTCGACAGGAACGCGATGGTGATCGTCGTGACGCAGGAGAACCCGGGCGGCAGCAGCCGCAGGTAGGGCAGCGACACCTGGCGGCGGAACGCGCGCAGCCCGGAGTTCAGGTCCGGGATCCGGGTGTTGGTGAGCCGCTCGGCGACCTTGCGGATGAACCACTTGGCCGGGACGCGCAGCAGCTTGTGGGTGCCCTCCTCGGACGTCCGCGCGCCCACGACCTGGTCGATCGAGGCGTCCTGGTCGAGCATGGCGACCAGCTCGGGGATCCGCTCGTTCGGGTAGGTCATGTCGGCGTCGGTCCACACGACGATGTCGCCGCGCGCCTGCTGGGTGCCGAGCCGCCGGACGGTCCCGGACCCGCTGTTGTGCCGGAACGCGACGACCTTCATGCTCGGGAACCGCGGCGCGGCCTCGCGCAGCCGGGCCAGCGTGTCGTCGGTGGAGCAGTCGTCCACGGCGAGCAGTTCGTAGGCCATGCCGCTGTTGTCCATGGCCTTGGTGATCCGCTCGACCTCGTCGAGCACGTGGTCCTGCTCGTTGTAGCAGGGCAGGACGATCGTCACGTGGACGGGCCGGTCGTCCTCGGGAGCGGCCCGGAAGGCGGCCTCGGGCCCGGCCTCGAACAGCGTCCGCGTGCCTGTCTCAGTCCCGGTGCCTGTTCCGGCCGCGGGCCCGGTCACGGGCGCCGTCACGGTGTCCTGCAAGGCGCCGTCCTCGACGTCCGGCGCAAGATCCGGCTCGACGTCCGGCGCAAGATCCGGCGCGACGCCCGGTGTGACATCGGGAGCGACGTCGGAGAGGGCGTCGTGCGCGGGTTCGGCCGCGGGCCCGGCCTCGGTGGTGGTCTCGGGGGCCGCGTCGGTCGCCGGGGCCGCTTCCGGAGCCTGCTCCGGGGCGTGCGTGGTGGTCGAGGCGGCGGGCTGGGTACTCACGCAGGGCGAGGATAGCCGGTCACGGCCGCGGGGGCTCGGTGATCCACACGTCGAGGTTCAGCGTCCAGGTCCCCTTGGGGGGCTTGACCAGGGTCCGCTCGTCCTGCCGGGTGCGCAGCGTCATCGCGTGGACCGGCTGCCCGTAGGGGGCCACCTCGCCCGCGGTGGCGCCCATGAGGACGGGCACGCGCCCCGCGTCGTAGATCTTGCCGGTGACCCGCCAGACGTCCGCGGGCGTGGCCTCCGGGGACAGCCGCGCGGACGGCTCGCCGCACATGCTGCGGATGACCTGGAGGAACTGGTCGGCGTAGCTCTGGTCGAGGATGACGACCGACCGGCCCGGCCCGATCCGGGCGCACAGGTCGCGGACGGCGGCGACCTCGTGCTGGTGCGTCCGGGCGGCCATGAACGGCGCCGACGACAGCCCGATCGGGATGCCGAGGACCGCGCACGAGGAGACCGCGACCACGGCGGTCGGGCGCCGTCCGTACCCGGTGCGCCGGACGCGCCGGACGAGCCACGCCGCCGCCCACACCGCGAGCAGCAGCAGCCCGGGGATGACGACCGCGATGAGCCGCCGGGACGCCCACGGGTGGTCGGGGGTGATCCCGGGCCGGTAGAGCACCAGGACGGTCGTCCAGACGATCACCCCGTACGGGAGCAGCCACTCCGGGGTGCGGCGCCGCAGCAGCCGCCTGACCAGCAGCGCCGCGCCGAACGTGGCGGCGAGCAGCGCGGGCACCCCGATGTACCAGATCACCCAGTGCATGGACAGCTCGGAGTACTGGCGGGTGCCGTCCAGCGGCAGCCGGTTGATCCGCTGGACCTCCTCGATGAAGTGGGCGTTCTGCGTGTCGTCGGCGTTCGCCGGGACGCGCCGGACGGTCTGCAGCCAGGGCCGCGCGACCAGGAGGGCGACGACGGCGAGGGTGAGCCAGGCGGCCAGGTCCGGGATCCGGCCGCGGGCGGCCAGGGCGGCCAGGGCGCGCAGCCGCGGCCCGGTGCGCTCCCACCGCAGCAGGACGACCATGACGGCGGTGAGCGCGACCAGCACGACGGTCAGCGCGAGCAACGGCACCAGCGAGGCGCGCAGGTAGACCAGGTAGGGGCGGGACAGCAGGAATCCCTCGGTGAGGCCCAGCGCGACCCCGGCGGTGAGGCCGAGCGCGAGCGGCACGCCGGTGCGGCGGCGGCGCGCGACCAGCAGCCCGGCGAACACCACGACGGGCAGGACGTCGCGGAGCCCGTCGATCCGGACGAGGACGATCAGCCCGAGCATGCCGCCGGCGAGGAACGCCTTGGCCCGCGCCGAGGACGGCATGAGCCGCCAGTACCGGCCGGTGCGGCGCGGCTCGTCCACGGCCTGGGCGCGCACGTCGTAGAGCATCGCGAGCCCGCCGAACAGCAGGACCATCGCGGGCAGCTCGCTGTAGGTGGACCGGGACACCCAGATCATCGGGAGCGTCAGGGCGAGCAGCAGCGCCCCGGCGGGGGCCCAGCGGGGCCCGACGAGCCGGGCGACCAGGCCGCCGAACGCCAGGACGGCCGCCGCGCCGAGCAGCGGCGCCATCAGCAGCATCGCGCGGACGCCGCCGAGCCAGCCGCCGAAGGTCAGGACCAGCGGCAGCCCGGCCATGAACTGCGGCTCGATGTCGTTCCCGACCTGGTAGAAGGCGAGCGAGCCGAAGCCGAGCGCCGGGTCGCCGCCGCCGAACGCGGCGCGGTCCTGGGCGATCGGCAGCGAGCCGTGGTCGTTCAGCCAGAGCGCGAACTGCACGTAGGACGCCGGGTCGCGGCGCACGATGATCTGCTCGGAGCACATCGCGACCTGGACGACCAGGAAGACGGCCGCCACCAGCAGGACGCCGACGGCCGACCAGCGCGGCACCGGCCCGATCGGCCCGGGGCGCGGCTCGTCCGCGGCGCGCGGGGCGTCCCTCAGGCCGAGCCACAGCACGACGGCCGCGACCGGCACGAACAGGGCGAACGTGGGTCCCAGGTCGAGGACGCCGCCCAGCAGCAACGGCGCGGACACCGTCAGCCACGCCACCAGCAGAAGGGCGGGTGCGACGGTGATGCGGGCGAGCAGCCGCCCCGCGCTCATCGGTGGTTCCCCCGGACGTCCATCGAAGCGGAGCGTATCGGCATCCCCCCGCCCGCGAGGCCGCGCGACACCGGGTGCGCCCGAGGTCAGCACCGGGGCCGCCGGGGTCGGCGCCGGGCGCGCCCGAGGTCAGCGGGATCGGCGGCCGGGGCGTACGCTCCGTCCATGACGGCTCCCAAGATCGCGACCGATCCCGCCGGCCTGTTGCGGGCCCGTGTGGATTCGGATCCGTCCCGGCCCTTTGTCACTTTCTACGACGACGCGCGGAACGAGCGGATCGAGCTGTCGGCCCGCGTCTTCGACAACTGGGTGGCCAAGACCGCCAACTTCCTGGTGGACGGGCTCGGGGCCCAGGCGGGCGACAAGGTCGTCCTGGCGCTGCCGGGGCACTGGCAGACGCTGGTGTGGCTGATGGCGTCGTGGTCCGCCGGACTGCACGTCCATCTGGACGGGCCGGAGGAGGTCGAGGGGCCGTATCTCCTGGCGGTGGCCGAGGAGGATCTGCCCGGGATCGACGACTCCGGGGCGGACGAGGTCGTCGGCCTCTCCCTGCACGCGCTGGGCGGGCCGATGGCGGACGTCCCGCCCGGCGTGACCGACTACGCGGTGGAGGTTCGGGCGCACGGCGACCGGTTCCGGCCCGAACGGTCCTTTGCCGACGACCCGCTGCTGACTGTGACAAAGACCACATACACCGGGGCGGATCTGGTCACCGAGGCACGGAAGTCCGCCACGGAGTGGGCCTTGGACGCGCGTGACCGCCTGTTGGTTCACGTGCCTCTCGCCACCCGCCAGGGGGTTCTGATCACTGTGCTCGCACCGCTAGCCTCAGGATCTTCCGTCATAATCCAACGAAACTTTGACAAAGCGTCGCTAGATCGGCGTTTGACCCTGGAGCATGTGACCGCAGTGGCCGGAGAACCGGCCGGAACCGCCGCAGCGAATGCCGGATCCGGACCCGTTCGACGGCTCGGCTGACCTAATCTCTGACTGATTCCGCGACCCCCAAGGGCGGGCCCGACCCCCATCACGGAGCCGATGAACGACAACCCCATGTACATGGAGTACGTCGACGACGCCGACTCACCGGAGCCGACGCGCCGACGTGGCTGGCGCATCCTCGGCTGGGTGTGCATCGGCCTCTCGGCCGTGATGGTCGCCGGCTCCCTCACGATGTACGGCGTCTACCGGAAGATGTTCGGCAACATCGCGCACGAGGACACCAACGCCCTCGTCGGCCCCAACCGGCCGAAGAAGCTGAACAGCGCGATGAACATTCTGATGCTCGGGTCCGACAGCCGGGCGGGCGCGAACGCCGCCTACGGCCGCAGCATGAAGAACGACCCGCCGCGGTCCGACACGATCATCCTGCTGCACCTGTCGCCGGGCGGCGGCGGGGCGTTCGGCGTCAGCTTCCCCCGCGACCTCATGGTGCCGATCCCGTCCTGCAAGAAGCCCGACGGCAGCGGCACCACCCCCGCCCAGCCCAAGGCGATGATCAACTCGGCGTTCACGCTCGCCGGGCCGTCCTGCACGGTCAAGACCATCGAGAGCCTCACGAACCTGCGGATCGACCACTTCATGGAGGTCAACTTCGTCGGGTTCAAGTCGATCACCGACGCCGTCGGCGGCGTCCCGATCTGCCTGCCCAAGGACGTCAACGACCCCAAGTCCAAGCTGCACCTGACCCGGGGCAAGCACGTGATCAAGGGTGACGAGGCGCTGTCCTACGTGCGCGTCCGGCACGGCCTCGGCGACGGCTCCGACCTCAGCCGCATCAAGCGCCAGCAGAAGTTCATGGGCGCGCTCGCCAACAAGGCGATGAGCGCGGGCGTCCTCAGCAACCCGGACAAGCTGCTGAAGCTGATCAACGCGGGCACCAAGTCGCTGCGGACCGACAGCGAGCTCACCGCGACCACGATGCTGAAGATCGGCACGGGCATGCAGGGCATGACGTCCGGCAAGCTCCGCTTCATCACCGTCCCGTGGGGCGCGGACCCGGCCGACCGCAACCGGGTCGTGCTGAACCAGGCCGCCGCCGACGCCTTCTTCTCCGCGCTGCGCAACGACCGCTCGGTGCCGGACGAGAAGAAGAAGCCCGCGGGCGGCGGCGCCGCCGCGCCGAAGATCCCGGCGAGCCAGGTCAAGGTGCGCGTCTTCAACGCCAGCGGCATCGCCGGCCAGGCCGGACGGGTCGGAGCCGCGCTCCGCTCGCAGGGCTTCCAGGTCGAGGTCGCGGGCAACCACGCCACGACCACCACCAAGGTCCAGTTCGGTCCCGGCGCCGACCAGCAGGCCAAGACGCTGGCCGCGCTGGTCCCCGACGCCCCGGCCCCCTCGGCCGCCGCGCCGGGCCGGGCCGGCACGGTCGACCTGATCATCGGCACCGACTGGACGAACCTCAAGACCGGAAAGTCCGGCGGCGCCATCCCCAAGCAGCAGGGCGAGATCAAGGCCGACGACAACATCTGCGACGGCAACTAGCCCGAGCACCCCGCGGAGGCCGGGGGGCGTCCCCCCGACCGGCCCCCGGCCCTCCCAGGCCGGGCCCCGGCCTCCGCGTCCGCCGAAGTCCCCACACCGGCAAGGACCCATGACGTACACCGGCACCCCTCCCGCACCCCCGCGCATCGCACACCCACCGATCCGGGTGAGTCCCCCGGGAGAGGCGCCGACCCCGCCGCCGGTGACGGACGGGAACGCTCCACTCACTCCGGGCAACAGGCCGCGCAAGCAGCGCGACCCGTTCTTCGACAACGCCAAGTTCATGGCGATCCTGCTCGTCGTCATGGGCCACTGCCTGGCGCAGCTGGGCAACGTCCCGCTGGCCAGGACGCTGTACCTGGCGATCTACATGTTCCACATGCCGCTGTTCATCGTGATCACCGGCTACTTCTCCCGGAACTGGACGTTCTCGGCGGGCCGCACCCGCAAGCTGATCACGGCCGTGGGCGTGCCCTACGTGGTCTTCCAGTTCGCCTACACGGTCTTCGACTGGGCGGTCGGGCGGAACAAGCTCGAGATCAGCCTGCTCGACCCGTACTTCCTCACCTGGTTCCTGTGCGCGCTGTTCCTCTGGCGGCTGTCCACCCCGGTCTGGCAGCAGATCCGCTGGCCGGTCGCCGTCGCCGTCGGGTTCTCGCTGCTGTCCTACATGAGCGACCTCGGCAGCACGCTCGACCTGCACCGGGTGATCGGCCTGCTGCCGTTCTACGTGCTCGGCCTCTGCCTGAAGCCGCAGCACTTCGAGTACCTGAAGAAGCCGATCCTGCGGCCCGTCGGCGCGGCGCTCCTGATCGGCGCGGTCGGCGTCGCCTGGTTCGCCCGGACCCGCATGGACCTCAACTGGCTGTACTGGAAGGACCCGCACAGCGACTTCGCGGTCGACAACATCACCGGCTCGGCGATGCGGCTCGGGATGATGGCCTGCGCGTTCGTCCTGATCGGCGCCTTCCTCACCCTGGTGCCGCGGCGACAGACCTGGTTCACCAAGCTCGGCGCGACCACCCTCTACGCCTACCTGCTCCACGGCTTGCTGACCCGGTTCATCGGGTACATGGGCTGGTGGGACATGTCGTTCCTGCACACCGTCCCCGGGGTCCTCGTCGTTCTGGCGGGCGCCTGCGCCGTGGGGACCCTCCTCTGCTCCAAGCCCGTCGTGACCTGCTTCCGGTGGGCGATGGAGCCGAGACTCGACTGGGCTTTCCGCAGAACACCCGTCGGATAGCCTGCACCAAGCCGAATCCTGATCCGGATTCGACCACCTCTAGACCATCCGTTGGAGTGTCGTGTCACCGCTGTTGAGCGTCGTCGTGCCGTTCTACAACGTCGAGGCGTACCTGGAGCCCTGCCTTGAATCGCTGGCCCGGCAGACGCTGAGCGACCTCGAAGTGATCATGGTGGACGACGGGTCGACCGACTCCAGCGCCACGATCGCCAAGAACTTCGCCGAGAAGGACGGCCGGTTCCGGCTCGTCCAGCAGCAGAACCAGGGCCTCGGCCCGGCCCGGAACGCGGGCGTGCCGCACTCGGCCGGCAGGTACCTGGCGTTCGCCGACAGCGACGACATCATCCCCCGGTACGCCTACGAGCTGATGGTGGCGTCCCTGGAGGAGACCGGATCCGACCTGGCCTGCGGCGGCGTCCGCCGGTTCGGCGTGAACGGGCTGACCCAGTCGCCCATGCACCGGAAGATCTTCCAGGTCGACCGGAAGGCCACCCACGTCCGCGAGTTCCCCGAGCTGCTGAACGACCGGACGGCCTGGAACAAGGTCTTCCGGCGCGCCTTCTGGGACAAGCACGCCTTCGCCTTCCCCGCCGGCCTCTACGAGGACATCCCGGTCACCATCCCGGCGCACGTCCTGGCGTCCAAGGTCGACGTGCTGCACGAGCCCGTGTACCACTGGCGCGTCCGGGAGTCGGGCGCCCGCTCGATCACCCAGCGCCGCACCGAGCCCGGCAACCTCTCCGACCGGATGCGCTCGGTCACCTCCGCCTCGACCTTCCTGGAGAAGAACGCGGCGGACCTGAAGGACCGCTACGACCACTTCGCCCTCGCCGACGACATCCGGATCTTCGTCAACGTCGTCGACCAGGGCGACGAGCAGTACCGCGAGACCTTCCCCGACCTGGTCAACGGCGTCCTCGACCGGATGGACCCGCGGGTCTCCGAGGAGCTGCCCGCCATCGACCGGCTGAAGTTCCACGCCGTCCGGCAGCGGCTGATGCCCGAGCTCGTGGAGATCGTCTCCTTCGGCAAGAGCCACCCCGACCGCGCCAGCGCCATCCAGCTCCCCGAGCACCCCGGCAAGTGGTTCGGCGACTACCCCTACCTCGGCGACCCCCGCTTCCCGGTCGACCTCTACGAGCTCCGCGACGAGCTGGACCTCAAGACCGGGATCGACGACATCCTCTGGCGGGACGGGCGGCTGCGCATCGAGGGCCACGCCTACATCGACCGGATGCACGTCCCGGAGGCGTCCGACTCGACCATCGAGATCGAGCTCCGCCGCCGGCGCCTGCTGCTCATGTCCAAGACCCTGCGTCCGGACGTCGAGCGCGTGCGCCGCCCGGACGTCACCGCCGAGAGCAAGCAGGCCACCGCCGACCTGTCCGGCTCCGGCTTCGCCTTCGAGGTGACCCCAGAGCAGCTCGGCTCCGGCGAGGGCACCTGGCACGTCTACGTCACCGTCACCACCAACGGCGTCAGCCGCCACGGCCGCCTCACCGGCCCCAAGGGCGCGGGCCTGTGGCCGCCGCAGCACGAGACCTCGCCGGGCAAGCTGATCAAGCCCAAGTACAGCCAGGCCAACGAGCTGCTCATCGGCGTCCAGTCCGTCCGGGCGAAGGCCACCTCCATCACCGCGGAGGGGCAGCGGCTGCTGCTCACCGGCTGGGTCCGCCGCGAGGACCAGGCGGTCGTCACCAACGGCCACCTGGAGGTCGCGCTCCGCCAGGGCATGGTCAAGGTCAAGCAGCCCGTCCGCAAGACCGGGACGGGCGAGGGCGGCCACGTGAAGTTCACCGCCGAGATCGACATCGCCCAGCTCGCCTCGCAGACCGAGGCGGGCGACGTCGCCGAGACCGGCAACGACAGCATCGACTGGGACGTGTCCCTGCGCACCAAGGGCACCAAGGTGCGCCTCGGCGTCGAGGCCGACCTGGTGGACCTGCGCGTCGGCGTCGGCGGACGCGAGTACGACGTCATCGCCACCAAGTACGGCAACCTCACCCTGGTCGAACGCGCGCCGCGCCTGGTCGTGACCGGCGTCCGCTGGCTGGACGGCACCACGATCGAGCTCACCGGCTCCAGCGGCGACGAGAACACCCGTCCCGACCGGTTGATCATGCGCATGCGCCGGTCCACCCTGGCGCACGAGGTGCCGCTGGCCTGGGAGGGCCAGCGCTTCACCGCGCTGCTCAACGGCCGCAGCGACGGCCTCCCCCTGTCCAGCGGACGCTGGGACCTCTACGCGCCCGGCGAGCGCGGCGACCTCACGGTCGGCATCGACCGGGCCGCGCGCGGCTCCCTGCCCGAGCCCCACTTCGTCGGGATGCACGAGCTGGCGCTCAAGGCCCACCGGGGCGACCTGCTCCACCTGTTCGTGCGGCGCGCCCTCACCGACGACGAGCGCGGCCCCTACGCGCAGCGCCGCATGCAGCGCGCCCTGTACGGGGCGGGGAACACCGCGCCGATCCGCGACGTGGTCGTGTTCGAGAGCTACTTCGGCAAGCAGTACTCCGACAACCCGCAGGCGATCTACGAGGAGATGGTCCGCCGCGACCTGCCCTTCGAGTTCGTCTGGGGCAGCAACGACGGCCAGTTCACGATCCCGGTCGGCGACGCCCGCACGGTGATGCGCGGCTCGCGGGACTACCACGAGCTCGTCGCGTCGGCCCGGTTCGTGATCGACAACTGCCTCAAGCCGACCGGCTACGCCAAGCGCCCCGGCCAGGTGTACCTCCAGACCTGGCACGGCACCCCGTACAAGCACATCGCCTACGACCTGGTGCGCAACGGCAGGATCGCCAGCAACACCACCAAGCTCAGCCGGTACGAGGAGGACGTGCCGCTCTGGGACCGGCTGATCTCCCCGAGCCCGCACGTCACCGGCATGCTGCGGGACGCCTTCCGGTACCAGGGCGAGGTGCTGGAGGTCGGGTACCCGCGCAACGACATGCTCTTCGCGCACGACCGCGACGCGCGCGAGCGGCAGGTCCGCGACCGGCTGGGGATCCCCTACGACCGTCCGGTGGCGCTGTACGTGCCGACCTGGCGCGAGGACATCTGGCTGACCGGCGGCCGGACGGCCGAGCTCGTGCTGCCCGCCGACCAGATCGCCGCCTCGCTAGGCGACTCGTGGTCGGTGCTCGTCCGGCAGCACCACATGGTCGCGGACCGGACGGTCGGGATCGGCGAGGGTGTGGTGGACGTCACCCGCTACCCCGACATCTCCGAGCTCTACCTGATCGCGGACGTCGTGATCACCGACTACTCGTCGGTCATGTTCGACTTCGCCGCGACCGGCAGGCCGATCCTGTTCTACGTCCCCGACCTGGACTTCTACCAGGACGAGCTGCGCGGCACCTACTTCGACCTGACCGCCGAGGCGCCCGGCCCGCTGCTGCGCGAACCCGGTGAGGTGATCGAGGCGCTGCGCGACATCGACGCGACCAGCCGCCGGTACAGTGCCGCCTACACGGCGTTCCGGCAGAAGTACTGCGCCATGGACGACGGGCACGCCTCCACCCGCGTGGTGGACCACCTGCTGTCCCTGCGTCCTGAGTGATCATTGACCGGTGGCCCGGCGATCACCCGATCGCCGGGCGGCCGGTCATGGGCCGTCGTGGGCCGTGCGCCGTGTGCTGTGCGTCGTGTGCCGTGTGTCGTGTCGACCGGACTTCGGGGTGTTCGCCCCGGACGCCCGAATGATCACTTCCCGGTGACGACTGGGCGTCTTAGCGGAGTCTCCCGGGTGGTGGGCCGGTAGCATCTGGTGGCGCGGGGTGCGACGCTTTTCCGAGGCACGGGGACCGGCCTCGATCCATTTTCTCGAAAGGACAGCTCTCCATGGCGAACTTCACGCTCGATGACGTTCGGCAACGGACGTACAAAGCGCGTGACGCATGGTGGACGGTCTTGCTGGTCGATCCGCTCGCCTCGCGACTGGTCAAGTTCACTGCCAACAAGACCAACATCACTCCCAACCAGCTCACCGTCGGCGCGCTGATCCTCGGGCTGGGCGCGGGCGGCCTGTTCGCCGTGGGCACCTGGCCGATGCTGCTGATCGGCGCGCTGCTCTACCACCTGTCGTTCACGCTCGACTGCATGGACGGCAAGATCGCGCGCCTGAAGGGCACCGGCTCGATCTTCGGCGCCTGGCTGGACTACATCTTCGACCGCGTCCGCGTGCTGGCCTGCGCGATCGCCCTGATGGGCGGGGCGTACGCGCGCACCGGCAACGTCGCCTACGTGTGGACCGCGGTCGCCGTGGTGTTCCTGGACATGCTCCGCTACATGGACGCCCTGGAGATCTACAAGGTCCGCTCCCAGATGCGCACGAAGCTGCGCGACCTGGGCTCCCAGGCCAGCACGCTGGAGGCGGCCGCCCGCGCCGCGCGCGGCGAGGTCCCGTCCGTCATGGACGCCGAGCTGTCGTCCGCCGAGCGGGCGCTCGGCAACGACCCCGAGGCCGACATGGAGGACCGGGTCGTCGGCGACAACCCGAACATCGCGCTCCAGGCCGAGTTCAACAAGAAGTTCCCCTGGTACACCCGGATCCGGGACGCCCTGCTGCGCGGCCGGATCCGTCCGCACCTGATCTCCGGCATCGAGTTCCAGATGGGCGTGTTCATCGTCGCCCCGCTGGTCGCCGCGGTGATCCCCGGCGCGATCATCCCGGTGACCATTCTGTCCGGCATCGGCATGATGACCTTCGAGCTGGTGATCATCTACAAGTTCTGGCTCTCCAGCCGGACCTACACCAAGACGCTCGGCAAGCTCGAGCGGCGCGTCGCCGAGGCGCGCGCCCAGCTCCCGCAGGAGGAGCTGGAGCGCCTCCCGCTCGCCTGATCCGTTCGGTTCCCCGAACGGTTCCGTTCTCCGGACGCCCCCGGCCGATCACCGGCCGGGGGCGTCCGCCTTTTCCTGAGCCTTCTCGGGGGCCTGCTCCGGAGCCTGCTCCGTCTCCTCGTCGGCGCCCTCGTCCGCTTCAGGTCCTTCGCCCTCGGAGGGTTCCTCCTCGGCCTGCTCGTCCGTCTCGGGCCGGGGCTTCCGATCGGCTTCGGGCTTCTCCGGCTCCTCCGGCTCCTCCGGCTTGTCCGGCTGCTTCGGTTCCGGGGTCTCGGAGCCGGGTTCGCCGGACGGGACGGCCGGGGCGGGGGCGGTCTCGCGGCGCGGCTCGCGGGTGAGCGCGAGGCCGGCCGCCAGAACGGCGAACGGCGCCGTCGGCAGGACGTAGCGGTAGTCGAAGTCGGCGGTCGCGGCCGGGACGACCAGCAGCGCGAGGCCGACCCCGAACGGCAGCAGGACCGGCCCGCCGAACCGGCGGATCCGGAGCACGACGCCGACCAGACCGGCGCCCAGCAGGATCCCGAGGAACGTGCCCGGCATGAAGTAGTGGCTCTGGTAGTCGCGCATGAAGTCGCCGTAGGGCTCCACGACGCGGGACTCGGCCGTCCGGCCGCCGTAGTCGTAGGCGGCCATGGCGTTCCAGGTCCGGAGCGCGCCGCCCTCCGGGAACCGGTACTCCTCGACGGTGCCGGGGTTCGGGTAGTCGACGCGCTTCCAGTCGAACGCGCGCCAGGTGTCGCGCCAGACGACGTAGGCGTAGTCGCCGGGCTGCTTCTCGATGGCCTGCATGGCGAACTCGCCCGCGAGCTTGTTCGTCCGGGGGTCGTCCATCTCCCAGGGCATCTGGTCGAACGGCGAGTCGGACGTCCACATGGCCTGGAACGCCGCCGCGACCTCGGGATCGCGGATCACCTTGTCCTGGCAGAAGAGCTGCAGCTCCGGCTTGGGCTTGATCTTGGTGCAGTCGGCGAAGTCCGCGACACGCCCGTAGAGCCAGACCTTGTCGGTCGAGGTGAACGCCCACTGCCCGTTGTAGGAGTGGAACCAGATCATGTAGCCGACCAGCGGGGCGACGCCCGCGACGACGGTCGCCGTGACCGTCCGCCAGCCCGCCCGGCGCACGGCCAGGCAGAACGCCAGGACGATCAGCATCGGCAGCCCGACCGAGCGGACGTCCGCGGCGGCACCGATGACCAGGCCCGCGACCGCGCCGGCCCACAGCGGCGTCTTCCGCCACCACATGGCGAGGGTGATCCCGGCGATGAGCATGAACGTGAACGGCACGTCCGCCATGAGCATGTGCTCGAGCTGGATCTCGTAGGCGTCGTAGAGCACCGGCAGGGTCAGCACGGACGCGATCACGCCCGGGACCCAGATCCACAGCCGGGGCCAGCCGCGGCGCAGCGCCCGCTGCAGCAGCGCGTAGACCATCACGCCCGCGAGGACGCCCATCGCGTGCTGCACGACCAGCACGCCGGTGAACCCGTGGAACGGCCGGATCGCCGCCAGGATCAGCGAGTACCCGGACGGCCGCAGCGTCGACGGCCGCATGTCGAGGGCGCCGGTCACGTACGTCCGGGAATCGCCGAACCACAGCACGGACGGGAAGCCGAGCATCGCGACGACGCGCAGCGCGATCGCCCCGCCCACCACGGCCAGGAAGACCGTGTGGGCCGCGAGGAACCGGCCGACCGCCCGGAGCGGGGGCGGGACCGCCCACGGCCGGGACCGGCCCGGCAGGACGCGATCGAGCCCGGCCCTTCTCAGCCGGGACGGTGGGAGGACATCAGGGGGGGTCCCGTCGGACAAACCTGCTCCGATTGGCTAGGCGGGATCAGCGGGGTAGGGCGGCCCCACGCCGAAGGGGGGGAACCGACGGGGGGAATCGGCCGCCACGTCGAGGATAGTGCCGTCCGTCCGGAGATCATCAGGAACGGCGCGCGACGGTCCCGTCGATCCACGCGACGGCCTGGGACGCGACGGCCGTGCCCATGTCGGCCGAGTCGTCGCGGTTCACGGTGTCGCCTCGGTTCACGGTGGCGTCCCAGTCCACGTCCACGTCGTCGCCGAGGCTCCGCAGGCCGGTGGTGAGGCTTCCGATGACGGTGAGGGGGACGTCGGTGCCGTCCGTTCCCGTCCGCAGCCACCAGTGGCGGGCCCGCTGCGGGTTCCGCTGCCGGACGAAGTCCATCGCGCTCCGCAGCACGGGCGCCGGCTTCGCGGACGCCGCCAGGCCCTTCGCCCTCCGGTTCCCGACCTGGTCGAGCAGGTCGAGCAGGTCGTCGTAGGCGAACGAGATCCGGCCGTGCATCCAGTCGATCCAGGAATTCCGCTTGAGGTAGAGGGACCGGTCGTCTTCCGGCAACCTCTTCAGGTAGCGCGCCCCGGCCGGCTCCAGGTATTTCGCGAGGAGAAGATTCCGGTCGTAGGCGAGATCGGCCTTTCCGATCTCGGTGACAGGCATATTCGCGGCGACGGCGTAAATCCGGTCGGACGACCTGGCGGCGCCGATTCTCCTCAGGTCGTCGTCGTACTGTCCGCGCCCGGCGGACGCCCCGGCCAGCGCCGCCAGCCCGCCCGCCTTCCCGCTCCCGGACGCGACGATCCGGCCGACGTCCCCGGGTAGTCTCCCCTTGTTGTGATGGACGTACCGGACGGCGGCCTTGAGGTCCACGATCCCGTTCCAGGCGGTGTCCCGCACCCGCGAGGTCACCACGACGAGGCCCGAGGCCAGCGCGATCCTGTTCTCGGCGACCGGCTCCACATCGCCACTCGCGGTGTTCATGATGATCGGCGCCCGGCCGGGGTCGATGGCCATTCCGTCCACCTCGACCGGAACGCGGACGCTCAGTTTCTCGCGGGCCGGGTCGACCGGATCCGCCGCATAAGGCACCCCTGAATACAGCCGGTACTTGACCGTCTTCCGAGTGCGTCCGACCTTCACCGTCGCGCTTTCGACGCGGTATCCGCCCTCATCGAAGTCGAGCGCGGACGCCCCGTGGGCCCTGCCCATGCTCCCGCACGCCACGATCCCGCCGATGCCCACCACCGTCACGAGCCCGAGAACCGCACGACGATCCACGTCGACATGCCCCTTCCCAGCCCGGACGTCCTCCCCCAGCAGCGCTACCCCGCGCCGCCCCGGTGAACACCCCGTCCCGGGGACCGGCCTGCCGCCGGCCGGGGCCGCTCACGGCGCCGAGGCACGGCGCCCCTCACGTTCTCGCAGGTCCGCCCGGGGGCGGGGGACGCATGGCGATCGCATGGGACGCAGATGGACCGATGCGGACGGCCGTCCCCGTATCGTCACGGCCATGATCAATGGAGCGCATGTCGTCGTCTACAGCGAGGACGCCGACGCCGACCGCGCCTTCCTCCGCGACGTCCTCGGCTTCCCGCACGTGGACGTCGGCGGCGGCTGGCTCATCTTCCGCCTGCCGCCCGCCGAGCTCGCCGCCCACCCCACGGAGCCCGGCGCCCACCCCACGGAGCACGCCACCCACCCTTCGGACGGACCGTCCGCCCACGAGCTCTACCTCATGTGCGACGACGTGACCGCGACCGTCGACGACCTCACCGAGAAGGGCGTCGAGTTCCCCGAGGCCATCACCGACGCGGGCTGGGGACTGCTCACCCGCCTGCGCCTGCCCAGCGGCGCGCAGCTGGGCCTGTACGAACCACGCCACCCCACCCCGCCGAACCGGTAGCAGGGCGGGGCCGGGTCTGGGCGGAGGTCTACTCGGTGCCGCTCACGGACCTGAAGAGCCGCTCCCAGGAGTCGGCGATCGGGTCGGGGCCGTAGTCCGAGGCCTTCTTGAGGGCGGCCTCGGAGAAGTCGCGGCGGAGCGACTCGTCCTCGATGAGGCGGACGATGCCCGCGGCGAGGGCCTCGACGTCGCCCTCGGGGACGAGGAAGCCGTCGACGCCGTCGCTGACGAGCTCACGGGGACCGACCGGGCAGGCGAAGCTGACGACCGGAACGGCGCAGTTCATGGCCTCCAGCAGGACCATGCCGAAGCCCTCGGTCTTCGAGCTCATCGCGAAGACCGAGCCCTTGGCGAGCTCCTCGTCGAGGCTGGTCGTGGCGCCCATCAGGAAGACGTGGTTGTACAGGTGCTCGGTGCGGACCAGGCGGCGCAGCCGCTCCTCCTCCGGGCCGTCGCCGTGGATCCGGAGCGTCCAGTCCGGGTGCGTCTCGACGACCTTGCCGAACGCCCTGATCAGCTTGTCGAAGCCCTTGTTGCCGTCGAGCCGCCCGGCGCTGACGACCTGGGGGCGGGAGAGGTCGCTGTGCGGGACGTCGAGGGAGTGCAGGGCGTTCGGGATGCGCTCGACCCTGAGGTTCGGGAACTCCGCCGAGTAGGCGACCCGGTCGCTCTCGGTGAGCGTGACCAGGGCGTCCATCTGGGTCAGGACGCCGTGGTAGGCCTTGCGCCACTCCGCGTTGTGGTAGTCGAAGTTGGTGTGCTCCTGGACGATCCGGACCAGCGAGGGATCGGTGTACCGCTCCACGAACAGGTCGATGGACGGCTTGGTCGTGACGACGATCCGGTCCTCGATGGTGGGCAGGTGGCGGATCAGGGCGTTGAGCCGGCGGCGGTGCTCCTCCTCCGCCGACACCCCGGCGGGGAAGGATTGATGCCAGGAGGTGTCCTCCTCGCCGTCGAACCCGTCCCAGTCGACGTGGGCCCCGGACGTGCTGTCGACCATGGGGGTGATCCGGACGCGCTCGTCCACCGGGAACGGCGGGGCCTCCCAGTACCGCATCAGGGAGATGATCTCGACGTCGTGGCCCCGCGCCACCATGCCGTTCGCCTGGTTGATGACGGTGCGGACGGTGCCGCCGATCCCGAACGCGTTGAACAGCACGTAGGTCAGCTTCATGAGTGGCCTCTTCACTCGCCGGTGGCGCGCCGCGCGCTGCGGACCGACAGGTGGTCGCCGTCGGTGTAGTACGGCAGGACGGCGACGCCGGCCTCGGTCTGCTCGGGGAAGAAGACGATCTTCTTCTTGCCGGGCATGTCGTCATGGTGCCGGCCGACCCGGAGCGCGAGCCTGCGGCCGCCGCGCGCCGAGACCAGGTGCAGGTCCCAGTGCTCGCGGGGCAGGGCGTCGCGGACGGCCAGGTCGCGGACGGGCACGACCGCCTCGAAGTGCGGGCCGTCGGTGGCGACCGGGAAGTACAGCCGGGAGGGGGTGCGCTCGGCGGTGCGGGTCATGCTGCGCTTGAGCCGGTTGACGATCCGCTCGGTCACCGAGGGGACGGGGGCCTTGCGGCGCTCGCGGGAGGTGAGCCGGAGCATCCACGGCTCGTCCACGGGTGCCCCGTCCGGCGAACCGCCGGAAACGATCGTTCCGAGGATGCGGATGTGGCCGTCCCGCGGCCAGACCTGGCCGATCTCGGCGTGGGAGCCGGCCCCCACGCTGGTCTCCGCAACCATCCTCACCCTTTCGGTCGCCGGTATGGACTCGAAGTATCACAGATCGCTGGAAGTGCTCGAAACCGCTTCGGTGAACCAGCCGAGGGCCGCCGCGAGGGCCGCGAACGGGACCACCGGAAGCAGGTAGCGGTAGTCGAAATCGGCCGTGAACGGGGGCACGACGAGCAGGGTGAAGGCGGTCAGCCAGGGCAGCAGCGCGGGCCCTCCCCAGTCGCGCGCGTGCCGGGCGACGCCCGCCATCCCGACGAGCAGCAGGACGCCCAGGAGCGCGCCGGGCAGGTACACGACCCGCTGGTAGGAGCGCATCCAGCCGGCGAAGGGCGCGACGATCTTCGGCACGGCGGTGGCGTGGCCGTAGGCGAGGGCGGGCTTGACCGCGGACTTCGGCTGCCAGGGCTTGACGGGGAAGCGGTACTCGGCGACCGTCCAGGGCGTCGGGTAGTCGGAGCGGCTCCAGGAGAAGGACCGCCCGGTGTCGCGGAACGCCCGGCGCAGGTAGTCGCGGGGCTGGGCCAGGATCGCCCGCTGGGCGAAGCGGGCGGCGCGGAGGTTGCCCTGCTGGTCGGCGACGCCGCCGGGCATGGCGCGGAACGGTGATCTCGCGCCCCACAGGGCGGCGTAGCCGGGGGCGACGCCGGGGGTGTCGTGCTTCCAGTCGTGGCACAGACCGGCCAGATCGGGCGGCGGCTTGATCTTGGCGCAGTCGGCGAACGCGGCCGTCCGGCCGTAGAGGAAGAAGCCGTCGGTGGCGGACAGCTCGAACCGTCCGTGGACGGACTTGTACCAGCCCGCGTACCCGCCGAGGCCGACGGCGAAGATCGCCACCATCGCGGCCAGCGGCCGCCACCGCGCCGCCCACCCGCCACCCGGCTCGGACTCCCCGCCGGGCGCGGCGGCCAGGCGGGCCGCCCCGCAGAGGACGGCGACGAGCAGGAGCGGGAGCCCGACGGTGCGGGTCAGGGCGGCCCCGGCGAGCAGGGCGCCCGCCAGCAGGCCGAGGCGCCAGGTCAGGCGCCGCCGCCACAGGAGCGTCGCGACGGCGGCCACGGCGAGGAACTCGAACAGGACGTCCGACATGAGCATGTGCTCGAGCTGGATCTGGTACGCGTCGAACAGGACGGGCGCGGCGGCGACCGTGCCGACCAGCCCGGGAAGCCATGGTCTGTCCCGCCACCGGCCCCGCGTCCAGCGCCAGGCGACCGCGTACACCAGGACGGCCGTGCCGAGCCCCAGCAGATGCTGGACGACCACGATCAGCCGGAAGTCGTGGAACGGGTGCAGGAACCACAGCATCAGGGAGTAGGCGGACGGCCGCAGCGGCGACGGGGTGAAGTGCAGGGCGCTCTTCAGGTAGGTGCCGGAGTCACCGAACCAGAACACGGTCGGGTAGCCGAGCACCGCGACGGCGCGCAGCAGCACGGCCGCCGCGAGGGCGGCCGTGAACGCCAGGTGCGGGCCGAGGAGGGCGCGGGCGTGCGGCCGCGCGGCGCGCACGCGCGTGCGCCACCCCGCACCGGCCGTGGTCACCACGCCTCGCTCCGTCTCCGTCGTGCGGCGGCGGCTCGACCGTGCCACCGCGCCTAGTGATCAGCCTTCCCCCCGGAGATACGAGCGCCTCCAGGTGATAGTTCCATGTTTGCTGAATGAATCCCGAAAACAAGATCCACCCAGGCGTCCTCGACGACCCGGAGCCCGTAGGACGTGCGGACCTGGGCGCGGGCGAACTCGCGTTCGTCCTCCCAGCGGCCTCCGGAGACGGTCGCGGCGATGGCCTCGGCCATGTCCCGGGGCGTGCGGTGGATCCAGCGGGTGTCGTAGACGGTGTCCGCACCCGGCCACGGCAGCAGGGCCGGGATCGCGCCGGACGCCATGCCCTCGGCGGGCGCGAGGTGGAAGCTCTCGTCGTCACTGGTGGACAGGACGAACCCGATCCGGCGCAGCCACGCGGGGACGTCGCGTCCGTAGGCGTCGAAGACGACACCGCCCGCGAGGGCCCTGGAGCGCCGGACGCGCCGGAACACCTCCTCGTAGTGCTCGCGCTCCTCGGGACGCTCCCAGATCCACCAGTACTCCCAGGGGAGTTTGGACTTCACGAAGAGCGTGTAGCGGGGGTCCTCCCTGCGGAGTTCCTCCAGGACGTCCAACGCGAGGTCGAAACGCTTGCGGGACGGCGCGATCCCGATGATGCCGAGGTGGTGCTTGGCCCCGGGGAGCTTGACGCGGTCGAACTGCTCGTCGTCCACCCAGTTGGGGATGACCTGGACCTTGTGCGCGGGCCACCCGGTCATCTGCAACGTGAGGTCGGCGTAGTGGGGGCTGACGCAGACGACCTTGTCGACGGCGTCGATGTCGAGCTTCATGGGCCAGCCCGAGTAGAGCTCGAACCGGTGTAGGCGGACGAGCAGTTTCTGCCCCGGCTGCTTGTTGCGGGCGTACCAGAGGGCGTTCGGCCCGCACCACTCGCAGATCACGACGTCCGCCCACTGGACGAGTTCGAGGCTGCGTTCCGGGTCGTGCGTCTTCAGCGCGGGCCACTTGTCGAGGCGGACCTCCATGTCCGGACGGTCGCGCAGGTGGTCCAGCAGCTTGGTGAAGAACTTGAGGTCGTGCCCGGCGACGACGACCTTCAGCTTCCCTTCGCGGCGAGGCTCGGGGAACGTCGCCTCCAGATAGCCGCGCATACGGCGGACGGCGGCGTCCAGGCTGTAGTCGGCGGCAGCGGCGCGGCAGCGTTCCGCGGCCTGCTCGTAAAGCTCGGGGTTCTTGCCAATGAGCGTGAGCGCGTCGACGACATCGCTCTCGGACGAGGCGAAAAGCGGGTAATCCTCGCCGAACAGACGCTCGTGCATGGGGTTGCGGTTCAGCACGACCGGGACGCCCAGGGAACCGCTCTCCAGCACCTTGGTGGAGAGCTCCAGGCTGGTGTCCATCGTCAGGTCGCGCCACGACAGGGCCACATCGCCGCTCGCCGTGAGGCGCATGGCCTCGGCGCGCGGGTGGCCGCCATGCCATACGACGCCGTCCCCGTTCTCCAGGGCGGTCTTCATCGGAGCGGCGAATCCCGCTTCCTGATGGATCTTGTCGCCGACCATGTGCAGCTCGGCGTCCACGCCCCGCGCGCGCAGGAGGGCGGGCAGGCGGGTCATCTCGAGCGTGTTCCAGCGGGGGGCGAACTTGCCCGTGTAGACGAGACGCAGCTTCCCAGAGGGCGCGCCCGCCGCACGCGGCTCCAGACCGTCCGGCAGGACGACCACGGGTGGGAACAGCACGCTCTTCCCCGCCGTCGCCGGAACCGCCGCCTCCAGGAAGCCGCGCAACTCCTCGGTCTGGCAGAGGAGCATGCGCGACGCGTCCGCGATGCGCCGCAGGTCCCCCTTCGACTTGCCGTCGAACTCGGCCGCCGACTGCGGGACGTCGGTCAGGTACGTCCAGAGGCGGCCCTTGAGCGGACCGGCGGCCAGTTGTCCCGCCAGCGCGCGCCCGCGCACGACGGCCAGGTCGAACGGCCGCTGCGCGTCGATCCGCCCGATGACGGCCGCGGCCTCCGCGGGACGCATCGGGCCCTCGCCCGTCAGCCCCTCCTCATGCGGGGAGAGGACGGTCACGCGCGGGAGCGCGCGCAGAGGGTCGACGAGCCGTCCCGTCCGGACGGGCGCCTTCAGGACGAGCGTGACGTCGCAGCCCGCGCGCGCGAGCGTCTGCACCATGCCCTGAGCCCAGATGGCCGAGCCGTCGATCAGATTCAGGTCCACGTCTCCGTAGACGAGGGCGCGGGTCAACGAAGCTCCTTCAGCGTGGCCACGGGATCCCAGTCCAGAACGGCCAGGGTCGGCGGCGGGTTGTCTCCCCAGAGAACGACGGGGATGTCTCGTACGCGCGCGATGCCACGGGCCTCGTCCAGGTCCCGATCGCGGTCGAACATGCCGGGGACGCCGAGATACGCCCACGCCCCGCCCGGCTCGCCCGCGCACGCGTCGACGACGAGGGCGTCCACGTCGGCGGTCTCCAGGACCGTCCGGACGTCGTGCGGGTGGATCGCCACGACCTCGTAGCGGTGCGCGAGCTCCGCCGCCGCGTCCCGGCCGAGGATCCCCGCGACGACCGGACGGTCCGACGGGCGCTGCACGAGCAGCCGGTCCTCCGGCCGGTCGAACCGGTCGAGCCGCCGGGACGCGCTCTCCCGCAGCGTCGCCGACTCCATCGGCCGGTCGCGCTTCTTCCACAATTTGTACAGCTCGCGGGGCAGGCGCGCGGCGCGGCGGCGCGGGTTGCGCGCGGCCCCGGCGACGAGCCGCCCGAACTGGACGGTCGTCGAGGTCTCCAGCGCGGCCAGCCGCCGCTCCAGCTCCTCGACGCGGGCGTCGCTCTCGCGCAGGGCGGCGCGCAGCCGGGCGGACCGGTCCCGCGTGGACCGGTCGCGCGCGGATCGGCCGGGCGCGGCTCGTTCGGGCACGGGTCGTTCAGGCACGGAGGAACTCCAGGATGACGTCGGCGATGCGGGGTCCGGCGTGCCCGTCCCACAGCGGAGGCACCCGGTCCGCGGGCGGCCGTTCGCCCTCCAGGACCTTGCGCGCCGCCGGGACGAGCTCCTCCAGCGACACCAGCCGGTTGGTGCCGTGGGTGAGGGTGATCGGCCGCTCGGTGTTCGGCCGGACGGTCAGGCACGGCACCCCGAGGACGGTCGTCTCCTCCTGGATGCCGCCCGAGTCGGTGACGACGGCCGCCGCGCCGCGCACGGCCGCGACGAAGTCGACGTAGCCGAGCGGGTCCAGGACGCGGACGCGCGGGTGGTCGTCCAGCCCGGCGGCCATGAGGTTCACGCGCCCGCGCGGGTGCACGGGGATGACCAGGTCGGCCAGGTCCGCGACGCCGTGCAGCCGCTTGACCAGTGCGGTCGCCTTCGCCGGGTCGTCCACGTTCGCGGGCCGGTGCATCGTCGCGAGGACGTACCGCTCCGGCAGCGCGTGCTCGCGGCGCACCCGGGCGGTGTCGAACCGCTCCAGGTTGCCGAGCAGCGTGTCGATCATCGGGTTGCCGACCAGGTGCGCCCGGCCCACCGGGATCCCCTCGGCGGCCAGGTGCCCGACCGCCTCCGGGCTCGTGACCAGGCACAGGTCGGACAGCTGGTCGGTGAGCCGCCGGTTGACCTCCTCGGGCATGGTCATGTCGAAGCTGCGCAGCCCGGCCTCCACATGGGCGACCGGGACGCCGAGCTTGGCCGCGACGAGAGCGGCGGCGATCGTCGAGTTCACGTCGCCGTACACGATGACCAGGGCCGGTGAACGCCGGATGAACTCCTCCTCCAGCCCGACCATCAGCGCCGCCGTCTGCGCGGCATGCGAGCCCGACCCGACGCCGAGGTTGACGTCCGGCTCGGGCAGGCCCAGCTCGTCGAAGAACACCTCCGACATCCGCCGGTCGTAGTGCTGGCCGGTGTGCACGACCGCCTGCCGGGCACCGCGTGCCGCGAGCGCGGCGATGACCGGCGCCGCCTTCACGAAGTTCGGCCGCGCCCCGAGGACGTGCACCAGCTCCCCCGCGTCCGCGGCGTCCACGGCCCCGCCCGACGGCTCCCCCGGGAGTTCACCCACCGTTTCCCTCACCTGTTCGCCCACCTGCGCTTTCCCTTCCGTTCATCGGACGCGCCTACGCTCGCCCGCCGTGTTGAAACGCTCCGTGTACATGTCGGCGCTCGCCGTCCGGCAGCTGCGGGACGAGCCGTCCCGGGCCAGCCGTCTCGCCGTCCGCCTGGCGGCCCGCGCCGCTCCGGGCCTGGGCCGGACGAGCCTGGCCAAGCCGAAGCCCCGCGCACCCCAGCGCGAGGCCGCTGACCTGCGCGAACTCCTGGCCGCTCCGCCCTATCCGGCACGGCCGGCGGCCACCGGGGACGTGCGGGCCGTCCTGATGCTCGTCACCAACTCGCTGCCGGTCACCAACGCGGGCTACACCGTCCGGACGCACCGGATCGCGGTCGCCCAGCGCGAGGCGCTCGGCTGGGACACGCACGTGGTGACCCGGCTCGGGCACCCGCTCGCGCAGGGCGTCGGCGACGCGCGGGCGCGCGTGGACGTCGACGGCGTCCCCTACCACCGGCTGCTGCCCTGGGGCCCGCCGTCCGGTCCTCTGGGGGCCGTGGAGAAGGCCGCCGACCTGGCCGGACGCCTCGTCAAGGAGGTGCGCCCGGACGTCCTGCACGCGGTCAGCGACCACCGGAACGCGGCCGTCGCGCTGGAACTCGGGAAGCGGTACGGGCTGCCCGTCACCTACGAGGTGCGCGGCTTCCTGGAGGACTCGTGGCTGTCGCGGTCCCCGTCGCACCGGCCGTCCGACGACTTCTACCGGCTGACCCGCGAGCTGGAGACGCGCCGCATGCACGAGGCGGACGCCGTGGTCACGCTGGGCGAGACGATGCGCGCCGAGATCGCCGGACGCGGCGTCGACCCGGCCAAGATCACCGTCGTGCCGAACGCCGTGGACGAGGGCTTCCTCGAACCGCTGCCGGACGCCGCCGACCTGCGCGCCGCGCTCGGCCTGCCGGACGGCGTCCCGGTCGTGGGCCTGACCTCGTCGTTCTACGGCTACGAGGGCATCGACACGCTCATCGACGCCGCCGCGCTGCTGCGCGACGGAGGCGACGACGTCACGCTCCTGCTCGTCGGGGACGGCCCGGAGCGCGCGGCGCTGGAACGCCGCGCCGCCGAACGCGGCGTGCGCGCCGTGTTCCCCGGCCGGGTCCCGCCGTCGGACGTCCGTCGTTTCCACGCGCTCCTCGATGTGTTCGCGGTCCCCCGCCGGGCGGACCGGGTCTGCCAATTGGTCACGCCCCTGAAACCTCTGGAGGCGATGGCGGGGGGAATCCCAGTAATAGCAAGTGATGTCAGCGCCCTGCGCGAAATCGTGGAACCGGGCGTGACCGGCACGTTAACTCTTCCGGAAGACGCGGAGGCGTGGGCCAATTCCCTGGGGGAGCTCATTTACAGTCCGGAACTGAGAAAGAAATTGGGGCAGGCCGCCCGAGAATGGGTGCGCGACGAACGCACATGGCGCGCGGTGACCGCGCGCTACCGGGCCGCCCACCGCCCCTGAACTCCTGAAGCGAAGGGAGCCACCGGCGTGGATCTGGTGGTCATCGGGCTCGGCTACGTCGGGCTTCCGCTGGTGCGCGAGGCGTGCCGGGCCGGCCTCCGGGTCGGCGGATACGACCGGGATGAACGTGTCATCTCGGGCCTTTCAGCCGGAACATCACATGTGGACGACGTGTCCGACGCCGAGGTCGCGGAGATGCTCGCGGCCGGGTTCACGCCGTCCCTGTCGGACGAGGTGCTGGACGGCGCGGGCGCGGTGGTGATCTGCGTCCCGACCCCGCTCTCCGACGAGGGCGGGCCGGACCTCACCGCCGTGCGCGGCGCGGCGGCGACGATCGCGGCGCACCTGTCCGGGGAGACGCTGGTGGTGCTGGAGTCCACCACCTACCCGGGCACGACCGACGAGGTCGTCCGGCCGATCCTGGAGGAGTCCGGGCTGGTCGCGGGGGTGGACTTCCACCTGGCGTTCTCCCCGGAGCGGATCGACCCGGGCAACCCGGTCTACGGCGTCCGCAACACCCCGAAGATCGTCGGGGGGCTGACCCCGGCCTGCGCGACCGCCGCCGCCGCGTTCTACGGCAAGTTCGTCGAGCGGGTCGTCCAGGCCAAGGGGACCCGCGAGGCCGAGATGGCCAAGCTCCTGGAGAACACCTACCGGCACGTGAACATCGCGCTGGTGAACGAGATGGCGGTGTTCTGCCACGAGCTCGGCATCGACCTCTGGGACGCGATCGACTGCGCGGCCACCAAGCCGTTCGGCTTCCAGGCGTTCCGTCCCGGCCCCGGCGTCGGCGGGCACTGCATCCCGATCGACCCGAACTACCTGTCGTACAAGGTCAGGTCGCTGGGCTACCCGTTCCGGTTCGTCGAGCTGGCGCAGGAGATCAACGACCGGATGCCCCGGTACGTCGCCGAGCGCGCGCAGCAGCTGCTCAACCGCGAGGGCCGCGCACTGAAGGACGCCCGCGTCCTGCTCCTCGGCGTCACCTACAAGGCCGACATCGCCGACCAGCGCGAATCCCCGGCCCGGCCGGTCGCCCGCCGCCTGGCCCGGCTCGGCGCCGACCTCGCCTTCCACGACCCCTACGTCACGTCCTGGCAGGTGGACGGCGCCGACGTCCGGTCCGCCGGGGACGACCTGGCCGCCGCGCTCGCGGACGCCGACCTGACGATCGTCCTCGCCGACCACGCCGCCTACGACCCCGGGCTCCTGACCCGGAACGCCCGGCTGCTGTTCGACACCCGGGGCCGCACCCGCGCCTTCGCCGGAGCGGGCGCCGAGCTTCTATGAGCGAACTCCACCTGCCCGCCGCCCGGAATTCATCGGCAATTTCCATGGCAAGCGCAGAATCCCCGGAGGAAAACCGTCTCCCATCCGGAGTGAGTGGAATGCGGATCTGCGTCTGCACGGTCGTGCACCATCCGGAGGACGCGCGGATTCTGCACCGGCAGATCCGCGCCCTTCTGGATGCCGGGCACGAGGTCACCTATATCGCCCCATTCCGGGCGACCAACTCGACGCCGTGGCGGGAGGTGTCGCCGGTCGACGTGCCGCGCGCCACCGGCCGCCGCCGGCTGCGCGCCCTGCGCGCCGCGCACCGCGCGCTGGAGGAGCACGCCGCCTACGCCGACCTGGTCCTCCTGCACGACCCGGAGCTACTGGTCGGCCTGCCCCGCGCGGTCCGCCGCGCGACGGTCGTCTGGGACGTCCACGAGGACACCGCCGCGGCCCTGGCCGCCAAGGGCTGGCTCCCGGGCCCGCTCGCCCCGCTGCTGCGGCCGCTCGTCCGCCGCCTCGAACTCCGCGCCGAGCGCCGCCACCACCTGCTGCTCGCCGAGGACGGCTACCGGGACCGCTTCCGCCGGCAGCACCCGGTCGTCCCGAACACGACCTACGTCGACGAGCGTCCCCCGGCCGCCCCGGGCGACCGCCGCGTCGTCTACATCGGCCACCTGTCCGCCGCCCGCGGCGCCCTCGACATGATCGAGACGGCCCGGCTGGTCGCCCCCGAGGGCGTCCAGGTCGAGCTGATCGGCTCCGCCGACCCCGACATCCGCCCGGCGCTCCGCGAGGCCCAGCTCGAGGGCGTCCTGCGCTGGTACGGCTTCGTCCCGAACGACCGCGCGCTGCGCATCGCCGAGGGCGCGATGGCCGGCCTCGCCCTCCTGCACGACGAGCCCAACTACCGGCACTCCATGCCGACCAAGGTCGTCGAGTACATGGCCCGCGGCATCCCGGTCATCACCACCCCGAACCCGCCCGCGGTCGCCATCGTCGAGCCGTCCGGCTGCGGCGAGGTCGTCCCCTTCGGCGACCCCCGGGCCGCCGCCGCCGCGATCCGCCGCCTCCGCACCGACACCGCCCACCGCACGGCCATGGCCGAGCGCGGCCACTCCACCGCCCGCGCCCGCTTCCACTGGCCCACCCAGGCCGTCCCCTTCGTCCGCCAACTGGAGACCTGGGCCACCGGCACCACCCCCGCCACGGAACCAGGCACCCAAACCCCCTCCCCACTGGAAGGAGCTACCCCCCAGGTATCCCCAGAACCAAGCCGACGTCCGGCCTGAGCCCGAGAACCCACGGCCAGTGCTCGACCGCCTTCAGCGGGCGGTGGAGCACGACGCCCGACGGGTACACGTGCATGGGAAGCCGCGGGTCGGGGCGCTCGGTGCCGTCGGCCTGCAACAGCACCTCGTCCATGTAGGCGAAGTCGCGCTTGAGGTAGTACTCGTGCAGCCGCACGTTGTCGGCCCAGACGTCGATGCGGATGACCTCGGCTCCCCAGTTGACCCGGCCCCATTCCCCGACCCACTGGATCAGCCGCTCACCGAGCTGCGCGCCCGCATGGTCGCGATCGATGACGAGACGGTGCAGGTAGACGGTCTTGACCTTCAGCTCCTCGTCGGTCCAGAGCAGCCGGTCGGGAACACGGGTGATGTAGGTGGTCGCGACCGGCCGGCCCTCGTCATCGATGACGAGCCAGGTGACCGCCTTGGGCCCGTCCTCGTCCGTCTCCTTGGAGAGCTCGATTCCCCGTTCGATCCGTCGCCTTCGCTCCGCCTCGTTCGGCCAGGGCCGGGCCCATTGGCTCGTTCCCTGACCCCGCAGCCACAGCGCCGCGTCGTCGATCAGGCGGATGATGTCCGGGACGTCCTCGTCGCGGGCAGGGCGAAGAGTGAGGGCTGCGCTGTTCATGGCTCCGTGAAGGGTCCGCCGGCATCCCCGCACGCCGGCGCGATGAGATGGACCGACTACCACGGGACGCGAAGAAGGACGGCCTCGCCCCTTCTCCCGGCCTCCAGGGCGCGTTCGTCTACAGCGCGTCCGGCCGGTGCCCCGCGTTTGGAAGGACGGAAACGTTCAGAACGCCGCCCCTCTCTTAGCCGACTTCCTTACTGAAGGCCCACGGCGACGGCGGAACCGCTCCGATGACGAGATCGAGCTGGTTACGGTCGGCCGGGTACACGGTTCGGGTGAAGCGGATGGGCTTCTTTTCCCGGTCGTAACCGATCCGGTCATGGACGATCACGACACTGCCGGCGTCCCGGAGCGTGAAGAAGTTGGTCTCGTTGGTGTCCGGGGTTCGCGCGGTGATGCGGTCGCGGTAAGCGACCTGCTCGACGCTGAGGACCTCGTTGAGGTAGGCGACCACGCCCTGCTCGATGTCCTCGTCGTCCAGGAGCCGGTCGGCGCCCTGGCTCACGTAGTCCATCGGGTAGTAGGTGGTCTGGAGCGACCAGGGCCGGCCCTCGATGAACCGCTCCTGGTGCCGCAGCACGACCCGGGTCCCCTCCTTGAGAGCGAGCGCCCTGGCCACCTCGGGGTTGGACCGCTGGATCTCGACCTTCGGGTCCTTGTTCTCGAACTCGCGGCCCTGGAGCTGTGCGTCGAACCGGTAAGCCGCGCCCTCGCCACCGGGACCACCGCTGGGCAGCTCCAGAATGCCCGCCACCGTGACCGCGAACGGAACGGTGCCTTCCAGGACGAAGGTGCCACGCCCCTGCGTGGTCTCGACCAGCCCGCGGGTCTTGAGGAGCTTCACCGCCTCACGGATGGTGTTGCGCGAGGCGTTGTCGTAGTCGACCATCAGCTGCTCTTCGGTGGGCAGCCGCTCGCCCGCGGCGAACTCGCCCTCCTCGATGCGGCGCGCCAGGTCATCGGCGATGTCCCGGTACCTGGCCCCGGCCATTTGCCCACTCCTTCGATCTTCGCGTTCCCACCATGCGTGCGTGCTACGGCCATCCTACTCATAGGGCTTGCAGAAAGATAGGAACGAATGAATAATTCACCTAAGGCCTTGAACCGCTGAGCGGAACACTCTCAAGAGCTACATCTCAGGTGGGAAGCGGTCGAACCAACCATCCTGATCAGCCACAGAGACAAGGTCTCTCGCCTCACACGACGAGCGTTCCCATCAGCGTCCTCGCCAAGGAGTTGATCACTACCGCCCATATCGGGACAAAAAGCCACTAACACCTCTCCCTCTGCCGCAAGAGCGTGCAGGCATGGACAAAGCGTCCAATTCGGGTCAAAATCCGAATGACGGAGAGGAGACACGCATATGTCCGAACGGCGATCCCCCGTTCTCGCGCACCACCCGGACCCCTGGGTAGACCAGATCCACGGATATGTGACCCATGTCGTGGAGACCCTCGGCCGCGCGGGCGTCCGTGTCGAGAAGTGCTGGCTCGACCCCGCAGGCCCCCGCGACGCCACCATCGTGACCCGCTCGGCGTCCGCCGACCGTGCCCTCGTCTGGGATGAGGAGACCGGCTGGCGTGTAGGGCTCTTCGTGAGCGGCCGCCAAGGCGAGCGCACCTCCTTGGCCGACATCTCCTATCTCGGCGGTGACGTCCTCCTGGACGGCGACGCGGTTCTCGACCGATTCCTGAGCGGTGTCTCCGAAGAACGCCGCGCTTTCCGCTCCCACGCTGACCTCACCGACGGCTTCGCCGCTCGCCTCGCCTCGCGCTCCCCCTCCGCCGTTGCCGCCTGACGCGAACACCGGCTCCCCTCAAGCTCACCGCCTCCCCGGCCCCGCCGTGGGAGGCGGTATTCGTATGCCCTCCCCTACGGGAGGGTGCGGAGGTTTTGGGCTGTGGAGCGGGCCAGGTGGGCGGCGGCGCCCGGGGGGCGGGTGGCGTCCACGACGACGATGTAGCGCTTGACGCGGAGGGCGATGGTGCCGGCGGACGGGCCGAGTTCGTAGGCGTCGTCGGCGGCGAGGTCGGTGCGGCGGCGGGCCTGGGCCTGGGTGGACTGGAGGGACGTCAGGAGGTCCTCGGCGGCGGACGGGGTGGGGGCGACCCAGCGGACGGAGACGGTCGCGCCGTCCGGGGCGGGACGCATGAGGCCGGCGACGCCGGGCGGCGGGGTGGACGGCGGGGTGGACGGCGGGGGCTGCGGGGCGAGGGAGTCCTGGAGGTCGTACCGGCAGGCGACCGGCTTCGGCAGGCGGACGCCGGCGATCCGGGCGCGGACCGGGGCGCCCGGACGGGGCCGGAGGCGGGCCGCGGCCAGGTCGGCGGGCTTCAGCAGGGTGCAGGCGTCCGGCCAGGACGTCACGGGGACGCCGTCCAGCTCGGCCGGTCCGCGACCGGACGGGCCGCCCCGCAGGGCTATCAGGTGGGCCGCGCCGGACGGCCGGGGCGCGGCCTCGGGCACCGAGACGTAGAGCAGGCCGCCCGCCGCCGCCATCCACGGGTGGACACCGACGAGGTCCGGGTCGACGGCGAACGGGACGGGCGCGGTGACGGCGGCGCCGTTCGCCGGGGTGATGACGTCGACGCCGGCGGGGAGCAGGCCGTCGGTGAGGCGGGGACGCAGGCCGTAGAGGCGTCCGCCGGCCTCGGTGAGGGCGGCGTAGGCGGGCGCCTGGTGGTCCCAGGCGACGCGGCCCCGTTTCAGGTCGACCGCGCTCATGCGCGCGGTGTCGTCCGGGTCGGCGGAGCGGACGACGACGAGCAGGTCGCCGGACAGGGCGCTCGGGCACATGCCCGCGCCGCAGGCGTCCGGGTCGTTCCAGAGGGCGATCTGGTCGCCCGATCCGTCGAAGACGCGCAGGGCCACGCCGTCGGCGGCGAGGACGGCGCGTCCGCGGACGGCGATCTCGGGCGCGTCGTCCGAGCCGAGCACGCGGTCCCAGAGGAAGTGGCCGGTGGCGGGCTCGACGGCGTACAGGTGGCTGCGGCCCACGCAGTCGAGCGCGAGCGCGGCCAGGTCGTCCGAGGCGCCGGACGGCGTGGGCGCGTCCTCGTACAGGCGGCAGCCCTCGGGCAGGCGCACCCGCCAGCGCTGGACGCCGTTCACCGTGGAGCGTCCGTAGAGTTCGCGCCGGTCGGTCGAGGCGGTGAGGACGATGTCCGAGCCGGACGGCCAGTGCAGTGTGGCGCGCGCGACGGCCGCGGGACGTCCGTCCGAGCCGCGCCAGAGCAGCCCGCCGGACAGGGCGTCGAAGCCGACGAACTCGTGCTCGCCCGGCCGGCCGTCCCGCTGGAAGAACGCGACGAGGCGGCCGCCGGTGGCGGTCCAGCCGAGCAGGCTCCAGCCGGAGCGGCGGTACTCCCAGCGGCGCGCGCCGGTGCGGGCGTCGCGGACCGACAGGCCGGCGCCGGCGGCCGTGACGACCTGGCCGTCCGCGACCTCGTGGGCGACGGTGTCGTGCCCGGCGACGGCGGCGCGGCGCAGCGGAACCGTCCGGGTCCAGCTGGTGGTGAGCGGGCCGGGCGGCGGGCCGAGGGCGGGCTGCGCGTCGACGGGGTCGGCGGTGACGGTGTGCCGGACCCAGCCGTCCGTCAGCAGGAACCGGACGCCGACCGCTCCGCCGAGGGCCAGCGCGACCGCCGCGACGGCGGCGACGGCGCGCCGAGGGACGCGGATCCCGCGCCGCCGGATGCGTGCCACCGCCGGTCACTCCCCTAGGTTGGACGTCACGACTCACGCGCGGACCCACCGCGCCCTCCACGGCCGCGCGGCGTCGCCGCGCGATCCTCACCGCGCGGTCCTGCCGCGCCCGGCGGGAAAGGACCCGACGCTTGCGGACCTTCACCAGCTGGCGGACCTGGGACGCCGCCCGGGCGGACCTGGCCGGCCACCCGGCGCTGCCCGTTCTCACGCGCGCCGCGGAGGCCGCGCTCCGCTGGCACGGCGACCAGACCCGGCCCACCGGGGCACCCTACGCCGAGCACCTGCTGGAGGCGCTCGAGGTCCTCGTGCGGGGGGCCGACGTCTCCGATCCTGCCACCCTCGCGGCGGTCCTGCTCCACGACGCCGTCGAGGACACCCCCGCCACGGTCGCCGACGTCGAGGCCGAGTTCGGGGACGAGGTCGCCGAACTGGTCGACTGGGTGACCAAGCCCCCGGCCGGCGGTCTCGGACGCAAGGAGAAGCGCGCCGCGAAGGCCGCCTACCTGCGCAGACTGGGTGACGCGCCGGATCGGGCCGTCCTGGTGAAGCTGGCCGACCGGGCGAGCAACGTGCAGACGCTGGAGAACATGCCGCCGGACTTCCAGCGCCGCTACTACGCCGAGACGGTCACCTACATCCTGCCGCTGGCCGCGCGCTCGCCGTGGTTCGCCGCGTGGTTCGAGGAGTGGCGCCGGGCCTACGCCCACCTGCTCTGAGGCGCCCGCCCCGCCCCTGCTGTAATGGCCTGCATGGAACGGGAGTGGACGGTCGAGGAGTCGGTGCGCGTCGCGGCGTCCCCGGACGAGGTGTACGCGGCGGTGGCCGATCTGCGCCGGATGCCCGAATGGAGTCCCGAACTGTTCCGGGTGTGGGTCCGGGACGGCGGCGAGGTCGGGGAGGGCACCCGGTTCGTCGGGTTCAACCGGCTCGGCTGGCGGATCTGGTTCACGACCTGCGAGGTCACGGCCGCGATCCCTGGCCGGGCACTGGCGTTCCGGGTGACGACGTTCGGCATGCCGGTGGCGCTGTGGGGCTACCGCGTCGAGGGCATCGGCGAGGGCACGGGCGAGGACGCCGGCGCGTCCCGCCTCGCCGAGTACTGGCAGGACCTGCGCCGCGACTCCCGCACGGCCGGGATCGCGTCCCTGCTCGGGCGGGTCTTCACCGGCGTCCGCGCCGAGGACCGCGCGGAGCTGAACCGGCGCGGCATGCGCGCGACCCTGGACCGCGTCCGCGCCTCCCTGGAGTCCTGACCGCACCGGGCGCGGAGCGGCCGCCTTGAGGGCAAAACAGGAACCTGTTCTACTTGTGGCGTGCCCCCCGAAGCCGCGCCCGCCCCGTCCGCGCACCTGATCCAGGGCGACCGCGTCACCCTCCCGGTCCGGATCCGGGACGCCGCCGTCGCGTCCGCGATGTTCCCCGTCCCGGCCGCCGCCGCGCAGGCCGTGATCGCCTACTCCGGCCTGGAGGTCGCGCGGCCCCTCGCGGGACGGGCGGTCTGCTCGCTGGCGTTCGTCCGGTACACCGACGGCGATCTCGGCCCGTACCACGAGTTCGCGGTCACGTTCCTGGTCAGAGGGACGGACCGGGTCGGCGCGTTCGTCCACTGGCTGCCGGTGAACCAGGCGTTCACGCTGGAGGCGGGACGGACGATCTGGGGCTTCCCCAAGGAGATGGCCGACATCCGCATGGATCTCGCCACCCGCACCAAGCGCTGCCTCGTGCGCGTGGACGGGAGGACCGCCATAGAGATGCACGTCCGGCCCGGCCTTCCGGTCCCGTCCGGGAGGGGCGCCCCAAGTGTGGACGCCTACACCTGTATGAACGGCGTGACCCGCCGGACGCCCTGGACGGTCGCCCCCAGCGGCGTCCGGATGCGGCTCGGCGGGGGCGCGTCCCTCAGGCTGGGCGATCATCCGGTGGCGCACGAACTGCGCGCGCTCGGCCTCGAACACGCCCGCGCGCTGTCCGCCGCCACCGTGGACCGGCTGCGGATGACCTTCCAGGAGGCGGTGGAGATACGCCCATGACGGCGGAGGTACGGCCATGACGTCAGAGACCCGGCCATGACGACCGTCCTGGTCACCGGCGGCGTCGTGATCCGCTGCGTCTGCCCCCGCCAGGTCGATACGCCCGGATTCCGGGCCGCCGCGGCCGCCGGTCCGTCCGCTACCGGCCGTATGCGGGGCGTCCCGCCGGGTCGCGTCCTGGACGCCGTGGACCGCTCCCTCGCCCGCCGTCCCGCCCGCGACCTGTACGTCTTCCCCGACCCGCTGACCAGGGCCGTGGCCCGCGCGCGGCGCTGGCTCCCCGGCCCCACCGCGCGCCCTGTGGGACGGATCACCGCGTCACGCTGAGTGGACCCGGAGCGCGTAAGCTGTCTCTTTCGCGTTTCCGGGACGGGCCCGGGACGCCGCCCGACGCAGCGAGGAGCAGCACCGATGTCGTCCGAGGTCACCGACCGTCCGCCCGGCAGCGAGACGGGCGACGGCGCCGACGCCGGGACGCAGGGGACGCCCCCGCTGAAGGACCGCGAACTCGCCGCCGAGCAGCGTTTCGTGGACCAGGCGTACGTGCGGCTCGGCGAGATGCGCGAGGACGCGCGGGCCATGCTCCGCGAGGGCTTCCGGCAGTCCCTGGCCGGCACCAAGGGCTCCCTGGTCGACCGCGACGCGATGGTCCACCAGGCGGCGCAGCGCGCGCACGCCCTCGACATCGCCGACGACGGCCTGGTGTTCGGCCGCCTCGACCTGACCCCGCGCGAGTACGCCGACGAGGCGCGCCCGTCCGGGCAGGCCGAGACCCAGCCGTCCGGGCGGATCGTGGACGGCCGCGAGGTCCGCTACGTGGGCCGCATCGGCGTCCGGACGCGCGAGCACGACTCCCTGGTGATCGACTGGCGCGCGCCCGCCGCCGAGGACTTCTACCGCGCGACCCCCGAGGAGCCGCGCGGCGTGATCCGCCGCCGCGTCCTGCACTCGCGTGGGCACAAGGTCGTCGACATCGAGGACGACCTGCTCGACCCGGACGCCTCCGACGGCCTGTCCGTGGTCGGCGACGGCGCGTTCCTGGCCTCCCTCGCGCGCACGCGCGAAGGGACGATGCGCGACATCGTCGCCACCATCCAGCGCGAGCAGGACGAGGTCATCCGCGCCCCCGCCGACGGCACCGTCCTCGTGCGCGGGGCCCCCGGCACGGGCAAGACGGCCGTCGCCCTGCACCGCGTCGCGTACCTGCTCTTCCGCCACCGCCGCCGGTTCGGTTCGCGCGGTGTGCTGGTCGTCGGGCCGAACGCGCGTTTCACGTCCTACATCGAGCGCGTCCTGCCGTCCCTGGGCGAGGGCTCGGCGACGCTGCGCTCGCTGGGCGACCTGGTGCCGGGCGTGACCGCGACCGCGCACGACACCCCGGACCTGGCCCGGCTCAAGGGCGCGGACGCGATGGTCCACGTCCTGCGCCGCGCCGTCACCGACCACGCCCCCGAGGCGCCGGACGACCTGCGCGTCGTCTACCACGGCGTCGTCCTCCGCCTCGACCGCGGACGCCTCGACAAGGCCCGCGCCGAGGTCCACCGCCGTGCCCGCGGCTCGGTCAACTCCGCGCGCGGCCGCGCCGCCGACGTCCTGCTGGACGCCCTGTGGGAGGCGTTCGGCCGCGTCGGCGGCGCGCAGGCCCTCGAGGAGGACTCCGGCCAGGGCGAACTCGCCCTCTGGAACTCGATCCTCGCCGCCGACGGCCTCGGCGAGCTCGACACGGGCGGCCGTCCCGCGGCGCGCCGCGGCAGCCGCGAGGAGTTCGGCACCCGGATCCGCGAGCAGCGCGCGTTCACCGACTTCCTCCAGGCGTGGTGGCCGATCCGCACCCCGCTGGACGTCCTGTCCGCGCTGTCCGACCCGTCCCGGCTGCGCCGCGCCGCCGGCCGCGACCTGGACCGCTCGGCGCTCGACGCCCTCGCGGCGTCCTGGGCGTCCGGCGTCGTCACCTACCAGGACGTCGCGCTGCTGGACGAGCTCGACGCCCAGCTCGGCACCCCGCCGCGTCCGCCGCGCCGCCGCGCCCCCGCCGACGGCGACCCCTTCGTCGTGGACGGCGTGAACGTCCTGACCGGCGAGGCCGTCCCCGACGACGACTGGGAGCCCGGCATGGACGAGCTGACCACCTCGATCGAGCGCCTGGAGCGCGCCCGCCGCGTCGACGACGGCGTCGTCGAGGAGCGCCCCGAGTACGCGCACATCGTCGTCGACGAGGCGCAGGACCTCTCCCCCATGCAGTGGCGCATGCTCGGCCGCCGCGGCCGCCAGGCCAGCTGGACCGTCGTCGAGGACCCGGCCCAGAGCGCCTGGGAGGACCTCCCCGCCGCCCGCGCCGCCATGGACGCCGCCCTCGGCGGCGAGCAGCCGTCCCGCAACCGCCGCGGACGCGGGGGCCGGGGCCGTCCCGCCCCGCGCTCGGCCCGGACCGTCCGGCACGAGTACGAACTCACCACGAACTACCGCAACTCCATCGAGATCGCCGCGGTGTCGGCCCGCGTCCTCGCGCGCGCCCTGCCCGAGGCCCGCCCGGCCCGCGCCGTCCGCGCGTCGGGCCTCGACCCGGTCGTCCGGGTCGTCCGGGCGGAGGACCACCTCACGTCCGCCCGCGAGGCCGCCGAGGAACTGCTCGCCCAGGTGGACGGCACGATCGGCCTGATCGTCCCGATGCCGTCCGGCGACGCCTGGTCCGCCGCCGACCGCGACGCCCTGACGGACGCGCTGCCCGAACGCGTCCAGGTCCTGGACGTCCTGGAGGCCAAGGGCCTGGAGTTCGACGCCGCCGTGATCGTCGCCCCGGAGACGGTCGCGTCCCAGTCCCCGCGCGGCCTGCGCGTCCTGTACGTCGCGGTCTCCCGGGCCACCCAGCGCCTCACGGTCCTCACCGCCGACCCCGGCTGGCGAGACCTGCTCCTGGGCGTCTGAGGGGTTTCGCCCCGAACGCACAACGTCCGGACCGCGACCGGTCCGGACCACGAAAAGGCGAAACCGCTCCGGCCGGGACGGTGAGGAGGTGGGCCGTCCGGCCTTCACGTGCGGTCAGCGAGCGCTGGGGCCCTCGTCGACCGGTTCATCTGGGGTGGATTTCGGCGACGCCGTCGGCGCCGAGCTCGGAGGGGCGGGTGACCGTTCAGCGGCCGGGGCGTCCGCCCTGGGAGCGGTCGTCTCCGGGCGGCGCCGCGAGATCGGTTCCGCCGCGGGGCGAGCCCGGCGGACCGGGCTCCTTGACGATCACAGGGTCAGCTCGTCCGGAGGGCTCCTGCGAGCTGAGGTCGGTGTGGTTCACATCGGGCCTCACAGGTGGCTTCTTTCTGTGCGTCCCGCCCGGTCAGCCGACGTCGGCCCCGACCAGGGCGGGGTCGGTGGCCGCCTCCTCCGGTACATGCGCGCCGGGGACGCGCGCCTCCGGGATCCGCGTGCCCGGGGGACGCGCGCCCGGAGTGCGCTCGTCGGCCGAACGGCGCGCCCACACGAAGGGCGACCTGTAGCTGGACCGGCCGGAGCCGTCCATGTCCGGACGCCAGAACTGCGCCCGCCGACTCATGACGGAGAACCGCATGAGATAGACCAGGCTGGCGATCAGCCCGACCAAAGCCAGCGCCACCAGCAGATAGACCATCACGACGTCGATCACCTCGGGACCTCCTTGATCCTGGGTATCGTCCCTCTCTGTTGCGCGTGACCGCGTCGACCCGGGGAGGGGATCTCCGCGATCCGGTAAGGCCCGGAACTGGTAGGTACTATCCGAGCACTCAGTGCGTCCTGTTGGCCGGGTCTACCGACCGTCAAGCTCACCCATTCGTGTGGCTCGTCCAGTCATCCCAACCACTTACAACTATAGGATTGCCCTCCGCAGGTGATGCCAAACATACGATCATGCTTCATTCCGAATGAGGTGATGCACTGGTTGTGGACCTCATCCAGTCGTTGGGATGTTTGGAGGCATCGAATGCCTGCCCGATATGAGGAGATCGCCGCTGACCTGCGGCGGAGGATCCGCGACGGAGAGCTCAAGCCCGGCGAGCGGCTCAAGACCGAGAAGCAGCTCGCCGAGGAGTACGACGCCGCCCGCAACACCGTTCGGGACGCCGTCGCCCGCCTGAAGGCCCTCCGCCTGGTGGAGTCCCGGCCGGGCCTCGGCACCTTCGTGGTCGAGCCGCCGGTGAAGTTCCCGATCACGCTCACCCCGTCCGAGGACACCGGCTTCAGCGGCGGCGAGGGCAGAGCGTGGGTCGACGAGGTCGCCAAGCAGCAACGCCAGGCCAAGACCTCCGTGCCGACGGTGGAGATCAAGCAGGCCGACGAGCCGCAGGCCCGCGAGCTGGACATCGAGATCGGGGACATGCTGGTCGTGCGGCACCAGCAGCGCTTCATCACCAACAACGGCAGCGACGTGCCCTGGTCACTCCAGACGTCCTTCTACCCGATCGCCCTGCTCGACCGCGGCGCCACGCGCCTGCAGCGCCCCGAGGACATCGCCGAGGGGACGGTCGCCTACCTGGAGGAGACCCTCGGAATCCGGCAGGCGAGCTATCGCGACCGGATCTGGGTGCGCACCCCGAACGAGGTCGAGATCCGCTTCTTCGACATGCCTCCCGAAGGAACCGTTCCGGTCTTCGTACACCGCCGCGTGGTGACCGATACCGAGGGAAATCCGTGCCGGTACACCCTCACGGTCTACCCCACCGACCGCAACGAGTTCATGATCGAGTCCGAGCCTCCCACCTGACGTTTTCGACACTTCTGGGGCACTTCTCCCCAGAAACCAGAGCAGGAGCGCTGCAATCGCGACGAACTGATGACACAGTGACCTTCAGGGCACCGCTGTCCGCCGCACCAGGAGCGACCGAAGCCCCACCGGATCACGAACACTCCCTCGCAACTTATGGCCGGACCATCAGAGCCCGCCTGAACCAGATGGAGAGAGCCGTGGCAGAGAATGTCGTGGTGAAGCCGCACGAGGACGTCAAGCTCGACGTCTTCCGGCCGTACCTGGCCGAGTCCGTCCGCGCGCTGGAGGCGGCCGGCGCCGAGCCGACCCAGGCCTGGCTCGACCCGTGCGGGCCCCGTGACGCGACGATCGTCATGGGCGCCAAGGCGCTCGTCTGGGACGAGGAGTCCGGATGGCGCGTGGGCGACTTCGTGAGCGGCGAGCCGGGTGAGCGGACCCGGCTCGAGGACGTGCGCCACCTCGGCGGCGGCGTGCTGATCGAGCCGTCCGAGGTGGCCGCGCGCATGGCGGCGGGCACGTCCGAGCCGTACCGCCGGTACCGTTCGCACGAGGACGACCCGGAGGGCCTCGACGCCGAAGTGCGCGCCAGGTACTCCTGAGCACCTCCGACACCGGGGCCGGCCACTCCCTCGCAGTTGAGGCGCGCGTGGGAGGTTCGGCGGGCTGCGGCGTCGTGAGGGTTAGAGGAAGCGGACGCATTCGAGGTCGGAGGTGTCCTCTTCGCGGACGTAGACCTTGCCGCCCTGCTGGATGACGTTCTCCAGGTAGGCGTAGACGCCGAGGGCGCGGTTGATCACGTCGGTCTTGGTGTCGTCGGTGAGGCGCATGAGGTCGGTGAGGGCGGCGGCGCCCTTGGCCGTGAGGTTGACGGTGACCCGTTCGCGCGCGCCGGGGCCCTCGGAGTGGGGGCCCTGGTCCGCCGAGGGGGCTTCGGACTTGTTCATCAGCGGATCTCCTCCACCGGGACGGCTCCTCGCCCCGCTCGCGGCCCGTCGGGGACCCGGTGGCCGCCGCCGTGTGCGGCCAGTATGCGCCTCGGGCGTACGCCGGTCAACGCGGGTGAGGAGGGACTTACCCGGTTTGTCACCGTTCTACTCTTCTTACTTCCACGCCATGCATGCGATGTGTGTGTAACGTATGTACATCACTCACATCTCAGTCCACTGTCATGAGCATGGCCCGCACAGTGCGGGTCACGGAGCGAGATCGGGGGCGGCTGATGCCCGGGACGATCGTGCTGGTCATGGCCATAATTCTGGTCGCCGTGACCATGGTGCTCATGACGGCGCAGCAACTGGCCATGCTCCGGCTGCTGCTCCGTCAGGACGACCGAGGGCGGGACGACCGGTCCGGCGGCGAGGGCCGCGGCTCTCATGAGAAGGCCGGGCCGGCCATGTTCGTCGTGGAGGAGACGTCCGCGACGGTGGCGTCCGTCCCGGTGGACGACCGTGTCCCGGCGCGGCCGCCGCTGGCGGTCGTCCGGGACGGGGAGCGGGTCGCGGACGCGCCCGCGCTCTGGCGGGGGGCGCGGGAGTGCACGATCATGTTCGTCGACATCGCCGGGTTCGGCGCGGCGCGGCGCAGCGAGCGCGACCGCCGGACGCTCCGGGACGTCACCTACACGCTCGTCGAGGACGCGCTCGACGAGGTCGGCGCGGGCCCGTCGGTCTGGTACCGCGAGGACCGGGGCGACGGCGCGCTGCTGCTCCTGCCGGACGGCGTGCCGGCCGAGCGGCTGGTCGCCAGGGCCGTCCCGGCGATGCTGGACGGGCTCCGCCAGCACGACCGGTCCGCCGGGCCCGGCCTGGACCTGCGGCTGCGGGTCTCGCTCGACGCGGGACGCGCCGCCGTGGACGAGCGGGGCGCCTTCGGCGACACCGTCATCGCGGCCTCGCGCCTCCTGGACGCCCCGCTCCTCAAGGACCGGCTGACCGAGCCCGGACGACTGCTCGCCCTGATCCTCTCCGCGCGCGTGCACGCGGCGCTGCCCGAGACGGACGCGTTCGAGCGGATCGACGTCCACGTCAAGGAGCACCGGCTCGTCGGCTGGACGGCCCTGTACGGCGCCGACCTGGACGGGGCCGGCGGCCTCGACCACCGGGCCGTCCTGCCGCACCGGGCCCGGAGGCTGATCCGGGCCGGGCGGGCGGCGGGTTAGATGATCGGCGGACGGCCCGTCCGGGTCATCCGCCAGGCGGTCTTCCACGAGATCGGGCGGCGCGGCCCCGCGGGCTTGCGCCAGCCCTCGGCGAAGCCCTGGAACCAGGGCTTCAGCGCGCTCGGCTTTCGCTCGCGCAGGACGGTCATGCCGACCCAGACGCCGAGGTAGGTCAGCGCCAGCAGCCAGGGCAGGTTGCGGCGCGCGAGCCAGACGCGGTTCCGGGCGTTGTACCGGTAGAACATCTCGTGCCGCGTCGGCAGGACGGCCGGGTGGAACATCACCGCGGACGCGTCGTACACGATGTGGTAGCCCGCGTTGAGGACCTGCCAGGCGAGGTCGGTCTCCTCGTGGGCGTAGAAGAAGTCCTCGGGCAGGCCGCCGCCCGCGTCGAACGCGGCGCGGCGGACGGCGCAGGCGCCGCCGAGGAACGTCGTGACCGCGGACGAGCGCTCCGGGTCGCCCGCGCGGAGCCGGGGCACGTGCCGGCGCTCGCCGCGTCCGCCCTCGGGGTCCCGGACGCGGAACGAGACGATCCCGAGGGTCGGGTCGGCGGCGAACCGGTCGCGCAGGTGGACGCCTAGACGGGGCGAGCGGTACCAGCCGTCGTCGTCCAGGAACAGGATCAGGTCACCGCTGGACACCTCGACGCCGCGGTTGCGGCCGCCGGGGATGCCGAGGTTGCGGGGCAGGCTGAGCGTCTTGACGCGCGGGTCGCTGAACGGCGCCTCGTGGGCGCGCTCGCCGACCGGGTCGACGCCGTTGCCGACGAGGACGACCTCGACGTCCACGTGCTCCTGGTCGAGCGCGCTCTGCACGGCGCGGGCGAGCTCGACCGGACGGTTGCCCATGGTCAGGACGACGACGCTGAGTTTCACTTGAGCCTCCGCGAGGCCAGGATGCTGACCAGGTGCAGCAGGGTCTGCACGACGGCGACCGCGGCGACCGCGACGCACAGCACCCGCATGGCGGCCGGGGTGTCGGTCTTGAGCACGGCGTCCAGCACGGCGGCGGCCAGGATGAACAGGGACAGCTCGACCGCGCCGATGATCCGGTGGAAGCCCAGCAGGGACGCGGCCTGACGGGCCAGCGCGATCTTGGTGGAGCGGGGCCGGAGCGCCCGGTCGCCGCCGGTCGGGTCGGCCGCGAGGCCCGACTTGGCCCGCGCGACGACGACGTTGTCGGTCTCGGCCTTGATCAGCGCGGCGCCGAGCGCGGCCAGCAGGCCCAGCTCGACGTAGCCGCCGTTGCGCCAGCCGCCCTGGGCGGCGAAGCCGAGGCCGGTCAGGAGCGCGACCTCGGACAGGTAGTGCCCGATCCGGTCGAGGAAGACGCCCGCGACCGAGGTGCGCCGCAGGTACCGGGCGACCTCGCCGTCGATGCAGTCGAGCAGCAGGTAGACCTGGATGAGGACCGCGCCGCCGAGCGCGGGCCCGATCGCGGCCGTCCCGGTCGCCGGGATCGACACGACCGCGCCGGCGAGGACGCCGCACGCCATCATCATGTAGGTGAGCTGGTTCGGGCTGAACCCGAGCCGCAGCGCCACCCAGGAGACGTAGGGCGACAGGGACCGCATGTAGTAGCGGCCGGCCCAGTGCTCCTCGTTGCGCCGGTCCTTCAGGCCGGGCGGCTGCCCGTACCGCCGGACGTCCCGGACCTTCGCCGTCTTGCGCGACGGGCGGTCGTCCAGAGGCGGCGCGTACGCGGCCTCCGGCTCGGACGGACCGGGGGGTGTGGGGGGGCGTCCCCCCTCGGTCGGAACGGTCACGTCAGCCTCCGTAGGCCCGGACATAGTCGTCGACCGCCGCGCGGGTCGCGGCGGCGTCGAGGTCGAGGTGTTCCAAGATCGTATAGCGGCCGGGGCGGGTCTCCGGCGCGAACTTCACGGCCGTGGCGAACTGCTCCGCCGACAGCCCGACGTCGCCCGGGACGCGCGGCAGTCCGTGCCGGTCCAGGCAGGTCAGGATCTCCGTGAGCCGCTCCGCGCCGACCCCGAGATGGGTCGCGCGCAGGTGGTAGCAGAACGCCGCGCCGAGGCCCGCGAGCTCCCCGTGGTTGGCGGTGCCGGGGTACAGCTGGTCGATCGCGTGCATGATCTCGTGGTCGCCGCCGGACGCGGGCCGCGAGTCGCCCGCGAACGCCATCGCCATCCCGGACAGCACCAGGCCCTCGGCGAGGACGGTCAGGAACTCGTCCGACTCGACCGACTTGGGCTGGTGCAGCAGCGCCTCGGCGGCGGTGCGGGCGACGGTGAGCGCCATCCGGTCGACGCGCTCGCCGACCGCCTCGGCGGCCAGCAGCCAGTCGTCCACGGCGGAGAAGTTCGACACCACGTCGCCGATCCCGGCCCGGACGAGCCGGTCCGGCGCGGACCGGACGTAGTCCAGGTCGACGATCATCGCGAGCGGCATGACGACGCCGAACGAGCCCTTGCCGTTGTCGTGCTCCAGGGACGCCACGGGCGAGCAGATCCCGTCGTGGGACAGGTTCGTCGCGACCGACACCATCGGGATGCCCGACAGCGTCGCGGCGTACTTGGTCGCGTCGATGGTCTTGCCGCCGCCGATCCCGACGACCGCCTCGTACTGCCCGGCGCGCAGCTTCCCGCCGAGGTCGACCGCCGCGTCGACCGTCCCGCCGTCCACCTGGAAGACCTCGCAGGCGTCCAGGGACGTGCGCACGTGGTCGGCGATCTTCTGCCCCTGGCCGGGGCCGACCGCGATCGCGACGCGCCCCGAGGTGACGATCCGGCCGTCGGCGAGCAGGTCGCCGAGGCTCGCGACCGCGCCGCGCCGGACGTCGATGGACAGCGGCGCGTTCAGCATCCGCGTCAGCAGTGGCATGAAGCCTTCTTCCTCGGGCGGGGGGACGAAGAGCCCGGGTCGGGGCGGGTGTCCGGGGGCGGGCCTCGGTGCGGGTGCGGTGCGGTCGCGGCCACCGCCGCCGGGCGCGAGGTGCGCGTCCGCCGCGCGATACGCCGTCGCCGCCGCACCCCGGACGCGGGTCGTGCGGCGGCGACGGGACGCCTAGTAGGTCTTCGCGATCTCGCGCGCCTTGGCCAGGTCGTCGTGGTTGTCGACCTCGACCCACGCGACCTCGCCGATCGGCGCGACGCCGATCTTCCCGCCGCGGTTCACGAGCTCCTGGTAGCCGTCCTCGTAGTAGAGGTCGGGGTCGCGCTCCCAGGTGGCCTGGAGCGAGTCGGCCAGCGCCTCGGCGGCGGCGGGCTCGATCAGGGTGGCCCCGATGTACTCGCCGTTCGCGGTCGCCGGGTCCATCAGCTTGGTGATGCGCTGCAGGTTCCCCTCGCCGTCGAGGATGACCTTCATCTCCTCGTCCGCGAGAGTTTTCACGTTGTCCACGGCGAGGAGGATCTGCGGGCCGCGGTTGGCCAGTAGCGTCTTCTCCACGCTCACCGGGTGGACGGTGTCGCCGTTGACGAGGAGGACGCCCTTGGCGAAGTGCTCACGGGCCAGCCACAGGGAGTAGGCGTTGTTCCACTCCTCGGCCTTGTCGTTGTGCACGAGGGTGATCGAGACGCCGTACTTCTTCTCGAGCTCGTCCTTGCGCTCCTCGACCGCGGTGGCCCGGTAGCCGACGACGATCACGACGTCGGTCAGGCCCACCTCGGCCAGGTTGGACAGGGCGATGTCCAGGATGGTGGTCTCGCCGTCCACGGGCACCAGGGCCTTCGGCAGCGTGTCGGTGTAGGGGCGCAGCCTTCGGCCCGCTCCCGCCGCCAGCACCATCCCGATCATGTTCCCTCTTCCTCCAGGTCGTCCATCACGCCGCCGCCGCGCACGAGCTGCGTCCAGCTGAGGACGCTCTCGCACACGAACAACACGCCAAGGTAGGCGGCGAGCGCGGCGTACGCGAACGGAAGAAACCCGGAGAGCCCGAAGAGGGCGACCACGAGCATCCGCCCCTCCCAGCCGAGCCCGGCCGGGAACAGCCAATCCGCCGGCCAGAATCCCTGGCGGGTGCGGTACACGGTGTCGTAGTGGTGGAACGCCAGAACGCCGAGCAGCAGGAAGACCAGCGGCGCGGGCACGCCCTGAGCGAACCCCAGTACGGCCAGGTAACCATACTCGATGGCGCGGATGATCGGCGGAACGAGCCAGTCGAGACGCCCGGTATGTCCGTGGCCGGCGGCGAGCCCGGTGAGCATCAGGACGGCCACCGGGGCGAACAGGGCGAGGTCGTGCCGCTCCCCCAGCCCCGTCCCGAGCAGCGCCGTCGCCACGACGAGCGCGACCAGCGCGCCCGGGAGCGGCGGCAGGTGCCCGCGCGGGAGCGCGCCGAGCGCCGCGCAGATCGGACCGTCGTCCCGGTAGGCGCGCAGCCGGTCCGTCCCGGTGGGCGGCGGGGCCGACGGCACGGACCGCTCGGACGGCCGGACGGCCTGGCCCGGCACCGCGGGCCGCGCCACCGCAGGTCGGGGCGCCGTCGGCTGGGGCGCGGTGGACCGCGTCGCGGTGGGCTGGGTCGTCGTGGGCTGGGTCGCGGGCTGGGTCGCGGGCTGGGTCGTCGTGGCCTTGGGCGCCTCGGCGGGCGGGTCGGTCGCGGTCATCCGTGCATCGCCCTCATCAGTCGTCCGGTCAGGGTGTAGCAGCCCGCGATCCAGCCCCAGACGAGCAGCACGGCGAAGGTGAGACGCGCGTTGCCGAACGCGGCGGTCAGCGAGATCACCGCAAACCGCTCCCCGATCGGCAGCACGATGATCTTCTTCGCCCAGCGCACTCCCGGGACGTCCGCGGTGGCGCGGGACAGGCGTTCGATCGTCCCGGCGGGCGCCGCTCCGGACGGCGCGCCGGGGCGGCGCGGGTCGTCCGCGACGGTGAGGGGCGTGGCGGGGGCGTCCGGGGCGGGCCGCCGGGACCGCTCGCGGAACGAGAAGTCGATCATGTGCCGGACGGTCTGGAGCGTGAGCGCGGCGACGGCGAGGATCCACACGTTCGCGACGTGCAGGCTGCCGCCCCACGCCGCGGCGGACGCCCCGGCCGCCAGGCCCGCGAACACCATGTACTCCTTGGCCCGGTCGAGCATCGCGTCGAGCCAGGCGCCGAGCTTGCTGTACCGGCGGGTGTAGCGGGCGAGTTGGCCGTCCACGCAGTCGAACACGAACGCCAGGTAGAACAGGACGGCCCCGATGACCATCCCGTCGCGGGTGCCGCCGCCGAACCAGAACGCGGCGAGCGCGGCGAGGCCCGCCGAGACGAGCGTCACCATGTTCGGCGTGAGCCCGAACCAGGCGGCCGTCCGCACCAGGAGCGGCGACCACGAGCTGACCGCGTAGGTCGCGAACCAGCCGTCGTTCTTCTTCACCGCGTCCCGGAGCCGGACCCGCCGCTCGTCGGCCCTCTCCGCCGTCTCCACGGCCGCCTGGGCCTCCTCGGGGGTGGCCACCCGGCGGCACACCAGTTCCGGGACGGTCTCCTGCGCCGTGACCGGCATCCCCGCGCGCACGAGGCCGACCAGCATCAGCTCAAGGGCGTCATAGTCGTCATCGCCCGCCGGGGACGGCGGAAGGGCGGTGGACGGCGGGAGGGCGCCGGGGTGTTCGAGCAGGTCGGCGAGGTTCTCGGCGACGCCGGCCGCCTGGACGGCGCGCTGCTCGCCGATGCCGATCGGGCCGGGGAAGTCGGCCGTCGGGGCGGACACCCGGTGGAACGCCGAGCCCGCCGAGACGACGCGTCCGGGGGCCTCCACGCGGACGGGACGGGCCCGTCCCCCGGCCCTGCGGACGGTCACGGCGGTGACGGGCTGGTCGGCGGCGTCCACGACGAGGCGGGTGAGCTGCTCGTCGCTGATCACCAGGTCGCCGGGCAGCAGCACCACCGAGGTGCGCGCGCCGTAGGCGATCCGGGAGATCTCCCGGAGGTCGGCGGCGGCGTCCTCGCACTCGACCGGATCGTGCCCCTCCTTGCGGAGCGACGGCGCGAGGTCGGGGCGGGTGATCAGGTGGAACCCGGTCACGCCGAGCCGGTCGAGCCGGCCGATCAGCCTGCCCAGGACGCTCGCGTCCCCGCCCCCGGGCCCGGACGGCGCGGGCAGCGCGGCCGCCGGGATCGGGTCCGGGCCGGGAACCCTCCCGGTCGCGATGATCACGGCGAGGGTCATGGCACCTCCGGCCGGTCGGAACCCTGTCGTGACCGAGCGTAGTGATTCCGCGACCGTACGCGTCGGAGCGGCGTGTCCGGTAGAAAAGATCCGGAACGGGTCGAGCCGCACGCCCGCCCGGCGGACCGTGAACGGGACGCGGCCGTGGCGAGCGGTCTGGTGCGGTGCGGTGCTTGTGACGAAGGGAAGTCGATGGCGACGGTCGCGGTGGTGCTGGCGGGCGGCATCGGGCAGCGGATGGGCGCGGGCCGCCCCAAGCAGCTCATCGAGGTCGGCGGGCGGCCGATCCTCGCCCTGTCGGTGGCCGCGTTCGACGGGCATCCCGGCGTGGACGAGGTCCTGGTCGTGATGGCCGCCGGGCACCTGCGCGACGCCGCCGCGATGGCCGCGCCGTTCCGCAAGGTCACCGGGGTGATCGAGGGCGGCGACTCGCGGACCACCTCGTCCGCGGCCGCGCTGCGCGCCCTGGCGGGCCGCCCGGACGACACCCGCGTGCTGATCCACGACGCGGCCCGCCCGTTCGTCGGGCGCGCCGTCATCGACCGCGTCCTCGCCGGGCTGGACGCCTACGACGCGGTCGCGGTCGGGGTCCCGTCGTCCGACACGATCGTCGAGGTCAGCGGCGGGATGGTCGCCGCGATGCCGCCGCGCGAGTCGCTGGTGCGGTTCCAGACGCCGCAGGGATTCCGGCTCGGCACCGTCCGCGCCGCCTACGAGCTGGCCCTCGCCGACCCGGCGCTGCGCGCCACCGACGACTGCGGGATCGTGCACCGGTACCTGCCGGACGTCCCGATCACCGTCGTCGCGGGCGACGAGCGCAATCTCAAGGTCACCCATCCCCTCGACATCGTCATCGCCGAGCACCTCGCCGCGGAGGATTCATGATCTTCGACAGTCCCCCCGCCGTCATCGGCCACCGCGGCCTCGGCGCGGGCACGCTCCCGGGCCCGGACGGCGTCCCCGTCGCGGAGAACACGCCGGCCTCGATGCTCGCGGCGGTCCGCGCGGGCGCGTCCTGGGTGGAGATCGACGTGACCCGGACCGCCGACGACGCGCTCGTCCTCCGGCACGACCCGACGACCCCGGACGGCGCGTTCATCATCGATCAGACCGCCGCGGAGACCGGTCTGCCGCGGCTTGAGGAGATCTTCGAGGCGCTCCCGCCCGAGGTCGCGGTGGACGTCGACGTCAAGACCATCCTCGAGGACGCCGTGGACGCCCCGTCCCGGCGCACCGGCGCCCTGCTCGCGCCGATCCTGCGCCGCGAGGCGGGGCGGCGGGAGCTGCTGGTGACCTCGTTCGACCCGTCCCTGCTGACGTCGCTGAAGGACGAGGTGCCGGACGTCCCGCTGGGCCTGCTGACCTGGCTGCGGTTCCCGCTGTGGCACGGCGTCCCGGCCGCCGCCGGGCTCGGGTTCCAGGCCGTCGCGGTGCACACGGCGTCCTGCGGCTTCGAGCACCCCGACAGCCGCCTGCGGCCGCTCGACCGGATCGTCGACACGGCGCACAAGGCGGGCCTGACGTTCATGGCGTGGTGCCCGTCCGCCGAGGCGGCGCCGTCCTACGCGGCGGCCGGGGTGGACGCCATGGTCGTCAACGACGTCCCCGGCGTCCTGGCGGCGGTCCGCTAAGCGGGCGGCGGCGCGGCGGGCGGGGTGCCTGGCGGCGTGCCTGGCGGGGTGCCCGGTGGGGTCCCTGGCGGAGTCTGGGGCGGCACCGGCGGGTACGCGGGCGGCTGCCCGAACGGCCCCGGCGAGGCCCCCGGCCCCGCGCCTCCGGGCCCGGCCATCCCCGGCCCGGCCATTCCAGGACCCGCCATTCCAGGACCCGCCAGGCCCGGCCCGGGGTGTCCGGGCATCATCGGGGCGGGAGCCCCCGGTCCGGCGACGCCCGGGAACGCGACGGCCCGGCCCGGCCCGCCCGCGACCGGGCCCCGCCACCGGGACGGCAGGACCGACATCGCGACCAGCACACCGCCCGCGAGCAGCACGATCCCGGTGGTGAGCAGGTCGACGAAGTCCATCAGCCAGCGGTCCCTGACGGGCCGCACCACGTGCTCCACGACGAACAGCGGCTGGAGGAACCAGACCGCGTTCACCACGACCAGCACGACACCGGGGATCAGCGAGGTCAGCGGCGACAGGCGCGGGGCGCACAGGACGGCGATCAGCGCCGCCGTCACGAGCAGCAGCAGGAGGAGGACGAACCCCTGCCCGCCGGTGCCGTCCATCACGTACCGGACCATGACCCTGCGCTGCCAGTCGATGTAGCGGTTCGCCACCAGGGCGAACCATCCGAGCAGCACCAAGGTCGCGACGAGCCCCACGAGCACGCCGATTCCGTGCCGGGCACCGCTGGTCATGAACCACCTCCGGAGGAACGGGCCCGTGCGGCGCGGGCCGACCGCGCCGGACTCGGCGCGCCGACGTCCACTTCCGCACCAAGGCCACAAGGGCAGATCAGGGGTCAGAGAGAGCGCGGGTCGGGCGGGAAGCGGTCAGTGCGTGCCGGGGCCGTAGGTCTGCGTCCACTCGCCGCCCTTGGCCTCCGGGCCACCGGCGGCGTGCCGTCCGCCACCGGACACCGGCGGGACGGCGGCGTCCGGGGCCGCCGGGCGCTCGAAGAGCGGCGGGGCCTCCTGGTGAGGCGCCATGGGGACGTCGCCGGGCGGGGTCCACGAGGCGGCGACCGGGCGCTCCCCGGCCGCGCCGGAGAACGGGAGCGAGGCGTCCGCCTTGCGGGAGCGCCAGCGCGAGGGCGGGAAGGAGGCGAGCACGAGCGCCGCGCCGATCACGGCCACGAGGCCGCTCTGCGAGACGAACACGAGCTCGGTGGCGTACTTGTGGCCCTTGGTCACGTCGCCCAGCTGCGTCATCGCGTGCATCGGGCGGACCGCCCAGAACGCGCCGTAGCCCAGCAGCGGCGCCCCCGCGATGAGCGAGGCGAGCGGCGACAGCCGGGAACCGCACAGCAGCGCGACCAGCAGACCGCACGCCGCCAGCACCCCGAGGAGGACCAGCCCGTCGACGACGGAGCCGTCCTTGTAGGTCTCGGCGAGATGGTTCCGCTGCCGGGTGATCCGGTCGGCACCGAAGATCAGGAGTGCGGTGAGCGCGGGAATCGCGACGATTCCCGCGAGCACTCCGAGACCGTGCCGGGCTCCGTTGGACATGGACACCTCCGAGGGGCCGAAGCTTGGTCGGTCAACCTAGCCCCCGGAGGCTCAAGATCACAGTCCGGATAGAGATAATTGTCAGGATTTGTTCGGTTTGGGCTGTCCCAGTCCGGGAGGGCTGGTGAGGAAGCCGACGCCCCACGACACGTGCATGGTGGCGAACACCAGCGGCAGCCGGAGCCAGGCGGAGAACGGCATCCCGCGGCCCTCCACGGCCGCCCCGGCGATCATCGCCAGCGCGTACCCGCCGGGCAGGATCCACCCCGGCCAGAACCCGAACGCCCCGGCCACGACGCCCACGACCATCGCCACGACCGCCAGCGGCGGCGCGAGGTAGCGCAGGTTCAGCGTGCCCTGGTGCTCCCGGCCGACCACCCGGCGCCAGCGGCCCGTGTGGTAGTACTGCTTGGCCAGCGCCCGCAGGTTCGGCCGCGGCCGGTAGGTCACCTTCATCCGCGGGGTGAAGAAGATCCGTCCCCCGGTCTGCCGGATCCGGTGGTTCATCTCCCAGTCCTGCGCCCGGACGAACGTCTCGTCGTAGAACCCGACCCGCTCCAGCGCGCTGCGCCGGAACGTCCCGAGGTACACGGTCTCGACCTCGCCCGGCTGGCCGCCGGTGTGGAACCGCGCGTTCCCGACCCCCAGCTTGGAGGTCATCGCCCGCGCCACGGCCTTCTCGAACGGCGTGACGCCCTCGGCGGCCATGATCCCGCCGACGTTGTCCGCCCCGGTCTGCTCCATCGTCTCGACGGCGGCCCGGACGTAGTCCGGCGGCAGCAGCGAGTGACCGTCCACCCGGACGATGATCGAGTACTGCGACGCGCGGATCGCGATGTTCAGGCCCTGCGGCGTCCGCCCGGTGGGGTTCGCCACGACCCGGATCCGCTGGTCGGAGGCCGCGAGCTCGCGCGCGATCTCCTCGGTCCGGTCGCGGGACGGCCCGATCGCGAGCACCAGCTCCAGCTCACCGGGGTAGTCCTGGGTCAGCGTGTGGCGGACGGCGTCGTCGAGGTGACGTTCCTCGTTCAGCACCGGCATGACCACCGACACCGCAGGCCAGGTGCGTTCGGTGTGCTGAGCGGAACGGACGTCCTGCAGGTCGCTCTGAGTGTGCGAAGACGGGTTCATCTGGTCCTGGGATCGGTCAAGGCGGGTCAAGTCGGCGCCACGTTACTGGAAGGACACGAGGGACAGGTAGCGAACGATTCGCTCCCGTCCACTTTAGAGTGGTGCGAACTCGCGTCGGCACGGGGTGTTCAGGAGGCGGCGGCCAGCATGACGGACGGGCACGACTCGAACCGCGGGGGCTCCCGCGGGGGTCCCCGGGGGGGCGACGACCCGCTGGAGCGGTACTTCCGGCCACGGCCGGGCGGGGTTCCCGGCGGGTCCCCGGCCGCCGAGGACGGGGAGATCGACGGGGTCACGGTGGACGGGGTGCCCGCGCCGCGGGTCACCGTGGACACGCCGCGCGGACCGCGCCATCCGGACCGGGGCGGCGACCCCGGGCTCGGACCGCGGGCGGTGATGAGCGCCCGGCGGCAGCGCCGGTTCCTGGCGATCACCGGGACGATGTCGGCGTTCGTGCTGCTCACGGCCGGTGGCGCATGGGCGTTCCAGAGCTATGTGACCGGGACGATCGACAAGGTCTCGGTCGGCGGGCTCGGCGGCGCCAAGGACGCGCCGAAGGGCGCGATGACCATCCTGGTCGCGGGCGTCGACCGCCGCGACGGCCTCACCCGGGAGCAGCAGCGCCGGGCCAAGCTGGGGCACGAGCCCGGCGAGCGGTCCGACACGATGATGCTCGTCCACGTGAACCGGGACCACGACAAGATCAGCGTGGTCAGCCTGCCGCGCGACTCCTACGTGCTCATCCCCTCCCACAAGTCGAACGGGTCGGAGGGCGCCAAGGGCGCCGAGGTCCCCGCCCGCTACGGCAAGCTGACCTGGGCGTACCAGTTCGGCGGCCCGGACCTGACGGTGGCGACGATCAAGGAGGCCACCAACGTCCCGATCGACCACTACGTCGAGGTCAACTTCTACGGCTTCGTGAACATGGTCGACTCGCTCGGCGGCGTGGACGTCTGCACCGAGCAGGCCGTCAACGACCCGAAGTCCGGGCTCCAGCTCCCCGCCGGGAAGTCCCACGTGGACGGCCTCCAGGCGCTGGCGTACTCGCGGGCCCGCTACACCCTCGGGGACGGCTCCGACATCGGCCGCATCGACCGGCAGCAGGCGTTCGTCTCGTCCCTGATGAAGCAGGCGCTCAGCAGCCGGACGCTGAGCGACCCGGTGAAGTCGGCGAAGTTCCTCGGCGCGGCGCTGCACTCGCTGCGCGTCGACAAGAAACTCGGCAAGGACCTGCCGAAACTCGCCGACCAGATGAAGGGCGTGTCCACCGACCACGTCACCTTCGCGAAGGTCCCGCTGTCCAACCAGGGGTTCAACACCGTCCTGTGGAACGCGGCGCAGCCGCAGTCGACCGTCCTGTGGGACAAGTCGGCCGCGGGCGACCTGTTCTCCCGGATCCGGCGCGACGAGGCGCTGAACGAGCCGGACCCGAAGCCGTCCGCGACCGGGCCGACCGGGCCGACCGCGACGCCGACGCCCGACCCGGACGCCCCGACCGTCGCGCCGAAGGACATCCAGGTCCGCGTCCTGAACGCGGTCGGCACCCCGCGCCTGGCGGCCCGCGCCGGCGGCGACCTGCGGGACGTCGGCTTCCAGGTCACGGTCGTCCCGGGCATCGCCGAGCGCGGCCGCACCACGACCCTGATCCAGTACGGCCCGGGACGCGCCGACTCCGCCAAGACCCTCGCCGCGTCCCTCCCGGGCGCGAAGCTCAAGCAGGTCGACGGCCTGGGCTCCCGGATCCAGGTCCTGGTGGGCGACGACTGGAGCGGGGCGAAGAAGGTCCACGTCACCCCGTCGTCCACCCCGTCCGCGACGGGCTCCCCGTCCGGCTCCGCCCCCCACGTCGAGGCGAAGACGGCCAGCGACAAGCTCTGCAGGTAGCGAAGGCGCCCCGCTCCGAACCATGGAGCGGGGCGCCTTCCTGCCTGACCGGGTCCTACTTGAGGAGCTGGCGGGCCATGACCATGCGCTGGATCTGGTTGGTGCCCTCGTAGATCTGGGTGATCTTCGCGTCGCGCATCATGCGCTCGACCGGGAACTCGCGGGTGTAGCCGTAGCCGCCGAGGAGCTGGACGGCGTCGACGGTGATGTCCATCGCGACGTCCGAGGCGAGGCACTTGCACGCGGACGAGACGAAGGTCAGGTCCGGGATCTTCTCGCCGTGCATGGCGCGCTCGGACTTGATCGCCGCGTGGTAGGTGAGCTGGCGGGCTCCCTCGAGGCGCATCGCCATGTCGGCCAGCATGAACTGGACGCCCTGGAAGTCGCCGATGGGCTTGCCGAACTGCTTGCGCTCCTTGACGTAGCCGACGGCGTAGTCGAGGGCGCCCTGGGCGATGCCGAGGGCCTGGGCCGCGATGGTGATGCGGGTGTGGTCCAGGGTGGCCAGGGCGGTCTTGAAGCCGGTGCCCTCGGCGCCGATCATGCGGTCCGCGGGGATCCGGACGTTCTCCAGGATGACCTGGCGGGTCGGGGAGCCCTTGATGCCGAGCTTCTTCTCCTTCGGCGCGAAGGAGACGCCCTCGTCGGACTTCTCCACGACGAACGCCGTGATGCCGCGGGCGCCCTTCTCCGGGTCGGTCACGGCCATGACCGTGTAGTACTCCGACACACCGGCGTTGGTGATCCACATCTTGGCGCCGTTGAGGACGTAGTGGTCGCCGTCCCGCACCGCGCGGGTCTTCATGCCCGCCGCGTCCGACCCCGCGTCGGCCTCCGACAGGGCGTAGGAGAACATGGCCTCGCCCTTGGCCACCGGAGTCAGATACTTTCTCTTCAGCTCTTCGGAGCCGGACAACAGGACCGGAACCGTGCCGAGCTTGTTCACCGCCGGGATCAGCGAGGAGGAGGCACACGCGCGTGCGACCTCCTCGATGACGATCACGGTGGCCAGGGCGTCGGCCCCGGCGCCCCCGTAGCTCTCCGGGACGTGCACCGCGTGCAGGTCGTTCTGCACCAGCGCGTCCAGGGCCTCCTGGGGGAAGCGGGACTCCTCGTCGACCGCCGCGGCGAACGGGGCGATCTTGGCATCGGCGAGTTCGCGGACCGTCTGCCGGAGCATGTCGTGCTCCTCCGACGGCGCGTACGCGGGAAAGTCGGCACTCATAGCGCGAATGCTACCCGCCGGTACACTTCCCGTCCGGTTCCGGGACCCCGCACGTGAGCGGGCAGGTCTCACAGGGAGGCGGCAACACCTCCGGGGACGGACAAGAAGGAGGAAGGGCTTTGACGCACCGCCTGACCGTGATCGGGACGGGCTACCTGGGCGCGACGCACGCGGCCTGTATGGCCGACCTCGGGTTCGAGGTCATCGGCCTGGACGTGGACCGGGAGAAGATCGCCCGGCTCGCCGCCGGGGATCTGCCCTTCTACGAACCGGGCCTCGAACCGGTCCTGCGCCGCAACCTCGAGTCCGGACGGCTGCGCTTCACGACCTCGTTCGAGGAGGCGGCCGAGTTCGGGGACGTCCACTTCGTCTGCGTCGGCACCCCGCAGAAACAAGGCGAGTACGCGGCCGACCTCGCCTACGTGGACGCCGCGATCGACGCGCTGGCGCCCCACCTCCACCGGCCCTGCCTCGTCGTGGGCAAGTCGACCGTCCCCGTGGGGACGGCCGCGCGGCTCGCCCGGCGCCTGGCCGCCGCCGCGCCCGTCGGGGCCGACGCCACGCTCGCCTGGAACCCCGAGTTCCTGCGCGAGGGCTTCGCCGTCCAGGACACCCTGCACCCGGACCGGATCGTGGTCGGGCTGCCGTCCGACGCCGAGGCCGCGACGCTGGCCGAGAAGACGCTGCGCGAGGTCTACGCCTCGATGATCGGCGAGGGGACCCCGTTCATCGTCGCCGACTACCCGACGTCCGAGCTGGTCAAGGTCGCCGCGAACGCGTTCCTCGCGACGAAGATCTCGTTCATCAACGCGATGGCCGAGGTCTGTGAGGCCGCGCACGCCGACGTGACCAAGCTCTCCGAGGCGCTGTCCCACGACGACCGCATCGGCGGCAAGTTCCTCGGCCCCGGCCTCGGCTTCGGCGGCGGCTGCCTGCCTAAGGACATCCGCGCCTTCATGGCCCGCGCGGGCGAGCTCGGCGCCGACCAGGCCCTCACCTTCCTGCGCGAGGTCGACGAGATCAACATCCGCCGCCGGATCCGCATGGTCGACCTGGCCCGCGAGCTGCTCGGCGGCTCCTTCATCGGCCGGACGGTCGGCGTCCTCGGCGCGGCCTTCAAGCCGAACTCCGACGACGTCCGCGACTCGCCCGCCCTGGACGTCGCCGCGTCCATCCGCGGCCAGGGCGCGCGCGTCACCGTCCACGACCCGCAGGCGATGGCGAACGCCCGCCGCGCCCAGCCGACGCTGGACTTCGGCTCGTCGGCCCTCGACGCCGCCCGCGGCGCCCACGTCGTCCTGCTGCTCACCGAGTGGGCGGAGTTCCGCGAGATGGACCCGCACGCCCTCGCCGAGGTCGTCGCCGAGAAGAACATCGTCGACGGCCGCAACGCCCTCGACCCCGACCACTGGCGCGCCGCCGGCTGGAACTACCGCGCCCTCGGCCGTCCCTGATCCCGGGGTTGACATATCGAAAGTCGTTGTTATCGAATATCGATAGCAACGACTTTCGATATGGAGCCTCCGTGACCGCCGCCCCCGTCCGCCGCAGCCCCCGGCACAACCCCCTCACCCCACTCGACGTGACACTGGACCTCCTGGTCAAGCTCATGATCGCGTTCCTCCTGTTCTCCGCGCTCACGACGGCGTTCGGCTCCGGCAGCATGTTCGGCTTCGGCGAGCGCGACATCTGCGTCCGGGACGACTCGATCTCGGTCGGCAGCGGCGAGGACCGCATGCCGTCGCTGTTCAAACCGGGCGTGGCGGCGAGCAACAGCGGCCTGAGCCTCTGCGTCAACAACGCGCCGCTCAGCTTCAAGGCCCTGAACGTGGCGACCATGCTGCCCACCTTCGTCCTCTACTTCACCGCGATCCTGTTGCTCTGGCGGCTCGTGCGGCACGCCAGGAGGGTCGGCCCGTTCCACCTGGGGAACGTCCGGCGGCTTCAGTTCCTCGGCTGGTGGCTCGCCGTCGGCGGCGTCGTCGCCAAGTCGGCCGAGGAGGGCGCGCGGCGGGCGCTGATCTCCGCAATGTACAAGGACCACGGGCTCTCGCCGCTCAGTATGATCGACTTCCAGCTGAGCCTGATCATCACGGGCGTGGGCCTGCTGGCCGTGGCCGGGATCCTGCGGGCGGGTGTGCGGATGCGCGAGGACCTGGAGGGAACGGTGTGAGCGGCGACGAGCACGCCGTCGAGGTCCGCCTCGACGCGCTGCTGGAGGCGCGCGGCATGACCCTGACGCAGCTCTCCGAACTGGTCGGCGTCTCGGTGGTGAACCTGTCGGTGCTCAAGAACGGCCGCGCGCGGGCGATCCGCTTCTCCACCCTCACCCGCCTCTGCGAGGCCCTCCACTGCCAACCCGGCGACCTCCTCACCGTCCCCACCACCGACCGCTGACGCGGCGCGCCCCTCACCGGCCGGGAAGGGTTGGGGGGGTGGCGGGGTTGTGGGGGGCATGAGTGCGGAGTTCGGGGATCAGCGGGTGATCAAGAGGTTGTTGCACGAGTCGCGGACGTGGGCGTTCGTGGGGCTCGGGGACAATCCGGAGCGGGACGCGTACGCGCAGGCGCGGTTGCTCCAGGGGCGCGGCAAGCGGATCGTGCCGGTGCATCCGGCGGCGCGGGAGGTGCTCGGGGAGCGCGGGTACGCGTCGCTCGCCGAGGTGCCGGGCGAGATCGACGTGGTCGGGATCTACCGGCGCGCCGACCAGGCCGGGGCCGTGGTGGACGAGGCGATCGCCGCCGGGGCGAAGGCGGTGTGGATGCCGCTGGACGTCGTCGACGAGGACGCCGCGCGCCGCGCCCGGGACGCCGGGCTGGACGTGGTCATGGACCGGTGCCCCGGCGTCGAGTGGGCGCTGCGCCGCTGACCGTCAGGACGCCGAGCGGGCGATGACGTCCCGCGCGGCCCCGATGATCAGGCCCGGGTCGGCGGTCAGGACGCCGACGTGGTCGGCCTCCGACGTCCCGTGCACGTTGACCAGGTCGTTCGCGTCGAGGGCGAGGGTGACGGCGGCGCGGCGGCGGGCGGCGTCCTCCACGGACGAGCCGGCGTGCGGGCCGCTGGCCATGACGAACGACGCCGGGACGCGCAGGGACGCGTAGTCGAGGTCGCCGTTCGACGCGTCCAGCTCGATGCTGACCTCGGCCGCCTCGGCGGGGGCCATCCGGAGGCCGTTGCCGAGAAGGGCGCTCAGGCGCAGCGCCAGGCCGCCTTCGGTGAACCGGGCGCGGACGCGTTCGCGGGCCGCGTCGTCGAACATCGTGATGGGGAAGGCGCCGTCCACGAGGACGACCCCACGGATCGAGTCGGCGTGCGCGAGCGCGTACCGGACGGCGACGGACGCGCCGTACGACCAGCCGACCAGCACCGGACGCGTCGCGCCCGTCGCCTGGATCACGCGGCCGAGGTCGTCGACGGCGGTCGCGAGCGAGTAGTCGGACGAGGTTCCGGAGCGTCCGCGGCCCCGGGCGTCGAAGGTGACGGTGGCGTGCGCGCCGTCCAGCAGGGTGAGGACGGGCTTCCAGTACCGCCGCGTCGTGAAGCCGCCGTTGACGAGGACGAGCGTGGGGTCCGGGCCGGGGGTGTGCCGCGCGTGGAGCCGCGTGTCCCCCGCGGGGATGCGGTACTTGCCTGCCATGAGGGCGCCTTTCGGGTCGGGAGGTGCGGGAGAAACTACATCGGTCCGCCGGATAATGGGCGCATACTGATCATGGGCGGCGCGACGGAAGGCGGGGCAGGATGGCGGAGGACGGGCTGCGCGGCAGGCTCTACGGGCTTCTGCTCCCGGCCGACGAGCTGTACGACCCGCCCGAGAGCGTCCCCGAGGTGCTGCCCGGCCTGCACATGGTCATCGCGGTGGACGGCGACGCCGGGCTGGACGAGGGGGCCCTGAACGCGCTCGGCGGGCCGGAGGAGCAGCTCGAGCTCGCCTTCCGGAACCTCCGCGAGCTGCCGGTCGGCAAGCACGAGGTCGTGCACGCCGACAAGGGCGGCACCTACCACGTCCTGACCGGGCCGAACGCGTTCACGGCGAGCCGCGTCCTCGTCCTGGACGCCGTGGCGCGGCAGCTGACCGGGCAGGACGTCCCGGACGACGGCGCACTGTTCAGCATTCCGGACAAGTTCCACATCCTGCTGCACCCGATCAGCGGCGGGACGGTCCTGACCGCGCTCGCCGCGATGGCCGAGGACACCGCCGCGCTGTTCAGCGCGTCCGAGACCCGGCTCAGCCCGCACGTCTACTGGTGGCGGGACGGCGAGTCCGCGCAGCTCACCGAGATCAACGGCCGCTCGCTCACGTTCGACTTCCCCGACGCGTTCCGCGCGATGCTCGGCGACATCCCCGAGCCCGTGGACGACCCGGTGGGCTTCCGCAAGCACCACTACCACTTCGTCCACACGGTGCTGCGGCAGGTGTCGGAGGAGCACGGGCCGGCGCTGCTCGCGACCACGCCGCCCGGCGACCTCACCGACATGCTGGTGAAGACCTGGGGGGACGTCGGCGACGACCTGCCCGCCGGGGAGCGCGTGCCGCCGGAGGGGCTGCGCGGGAACCTCATCGAGCTGAACGGGAACCGGCTGATCCTGGTCACGCTGCCCGAGCCGGTCGCGGCGGCCGAGGCGTACTTCGCGATGATCGTCCAGCCCGCGGGGTCGGCGACGACGCGCTTCTTCACGCTGGAGTACGCGGTCGACCCGATCACGCACGAGCCGGGCGCGATCCTCGGCGAGTGGACGCCCGAGGGCCACCACCTGCACCTGACGGACATGGCCACCGACCCGGGGACGTTCCTGCGGTCGACCGCCGCGCTGCTGCTGGCCGACGGTGAGGCCGAACCGGCCGCCAACAAGCGGCGCGGTCTCTTCCGCCGCCGCTGACGGCGCTCGCCTACAGGCCGCTGGCGGCGGTCGCGGGCCGCCGTCCGAGGATGTGCTCGCTCCCCCAGGCGCCCAGTGGCGCCAGGGCGGCGTTGAGGGACGCGCCGCGCTCGGTCAGGGAGTACTCGACGCGCGGCGGCACCTCGTCCAGGACCTCGCGGTGGACGATGCCGTCCTCGACGAGTTCGCGCAGCTGCGCGGCCAGCACCTTCTCGGTCACTCCCGGCAGCGCCCGGCGCAGTTCGCCGAAGCGGTGCGTCCGCTCGCCCAGCGCCCACAGGATGGACACCTTCCACTTGCCTCCGACGACGTCCATCGCCGCGTCCACTCCGCAGTGGAACGCACCCGGCCGACCCAGCACGCGCATCCCGCCGTCCTCCCCATCAGGCCCCATCAGGTCACTAACGCCAGGGTAACCACGCACCTTGAAGTGCGTACTGTTCGTATTGCGAACGAACCGCCACGCTGGACGGCATGAGCACCGACACCAAGAAGATCACCCTGCTGGGCCTCGGCGCGATGGGGACGGCCATCGCCCGCACCTGGCTCGCCGCCGGATACGACCTGACCGTGTGGAACCGCACCGCGAGCCGCGCCGAGCCGCTCGCCGCCGAGGGCGCCACGGTCGCCGCGTCCGCCGCCGAGGCCGTCGCCGCGAGCCCCCTCGTCGTCGTCTGCCTGCTGGACGACGCGTCCGTCGGCGAGGCCCTCGCCACCGCCGACCTCACCGGGAAGGACCTGGTCAACATCACCACCGGCACCCCCGAGGAGGCCCGCGGACGCGCCGCCTGGGCCGCCCGGCGGGGCGCCTCCTACCTCGACGGCGGGATCATGGCCGTCCCGCCGATGATCGGCGTCCCGGAGTCCGGGGCGTACGTGTTCTACAGCGGGTCCGGGGCGCTGTACGAGACGCACCGGGAGGCGCTGGCCGTCCCGGCCGCGACCCGGTACACCGGCGAGGACCCCGGCTCGGCGTCGCTGCACGACGTGGCGCTGCTGAGCGCGATGACCGGCCTGTTCGCGGGCATCTCGCACGCGTTCGCGCTCATGCGCGACACCGATGTCCCGCCGACGCGGTTCGCGGCGCCGCTGGTCGAGTTCCTGACCGGCATGACCGGGTACGCGCACGGCGCGGCCGCGCAGCTCGAGGCGGGCGACTACACGCTCGGCGTGACGTCCAACCTGGCGATGATGGTCCAGGCCAACGGGACGCTGCTGCGGACCGCCGAGGACCAGGGCGTCAGCGCCGAGCTCATCGCCCCGTTCATGGCGCTGATGGAGCGCCGCCTCGCCGAGGGCGGCGGCGCCGAGGGCACCACCGGCGTGATCGACCTCCTCAAGCGCTGACCTCCGGCGGAGGCGGCGCCAGGAGTCAGAGGGACTCGCGGAGGCGGGCCCCCTTGGCCTGCGCCTGGGCCTTGAGCTCCTGCTGGAACGCCTCCATCTTCGCCCGCAGCCCCTCGTCGTTCGCGGCGAGGACGCGGGCGGCCAGCAGCCCGGCGTTGCGGGCCGCGCCGACGGCGACGGTCGCGACCGGGACCCCGGCGGGCATCTGGACGATCGACAGCAGCGAGTCCATGCCGTCCAGGTACTTCAGCGGCACCGGGACGCCGATCACCGGCAGCGGCGTGACCGACGCCAGCATGCCGGGCAGGTGCGCGGCCCCGCCGGCCCCCGCGATGATCACCTTCAGCCCGCGGGACGCCGCGTCCGCGCCGTAGGCGATCATCTCGTGCGGCATCCGGTGCGCGGACACGACGTCCGCCTCGAACGGGATGCCGAACTCGTCCAGGGCCTCGGCGGCGAGCTTCATGACGGGCCAGTCGGAGTCGCTGCCCATCACGACGCCCACGACGGGACTGCTCATTGGCTGTTCTCCTCGGCACGGTCGGCCTGGTCGGTGTGGTCGGCGAAGGCGGGGCCCCAGCGCAGGAAGTCGGCGGCGTGACGGGCGCGTTCCCGCAGGTCGGCCAGGTCGTCGCCGAGGACGGTCACGTGCCCGATCTTGCGTCCGGGCCGGACGTGCTTGCCGTAGAAGTGGACCTTGACGCCCGGGTCGTGCGCCATCACGTGGAAGTACCGGGAGTACAGGTCCGGGTCGTCGCCGCCGAGGACGTTCGCCATGACCGTCCAGCGCGCGGACGGCTCGGTCGAGCCGAGCGGCAGGTCCAGGACAGCGCGCAGGTGCTGCTCGAACTGCGAGGTGCGGGCGCCCTCGATCGTCCAGTGGCCGGAGTTGTGCGGACGCATCGCCAGCTCGTTGACCAGCAGTCCGTCCTCGGTCTCGAACAGCTCGACCGCCAGCAGCCCGGTGACGCCGAGCTTGTCGGCGATCTCCAGGGCGAGGCGCTGCGCCTGCTCGGCGCGCTCGGCGGACAGGCCGGGCGCGGGCGCGATCACCTCGACGCAGATCCCGCCCTCCTGGACGGTCTCGACCACCGGGTACGCGGCGCCCTGCCCGTACGGCGAGCGGGCGACCAGCGCGGCGATCTCGCGCCGGAAGGCGACCATCTCCTCGGCCATCAGCGGGACGTCGCGCGCCAGCAGCTCGGTGACCACGGGGTCGTCCAGGTCCTTGATCACCCAGACGCCCTTGCCGTCGTAGCCGCCGCGGGTCGCCTTCAGGACGAGCGGCAGGCCGTGCTCGCCGGCGAACCGCTCGAGGGCCGCGCCGTCGGGGATCGCGGCGAACGCCGGGCAGGGCGCGCCGAGCGCGCTCAGCCGCTCCCGCATGACCATCTTGTCCTGCGCGTGCCGGAGGGCGTCCGCCCCCGGACGGCACGGCACCCCGGACGCCTCGACGGCCGCGATGTGCGGGCCGGGGACGTGCTCGTGGTCGAAGGTGAGCACGTCACAGCCCGCGGCGAAGTCCAGCAGGTCGGCCTCGGACCGGTCGTCCCCGACGGCCGTGCCGGGCGTCACCCGGGCCGCCGAGTCGTCCGCCGATCCGGCCAGGACCCGCAGCGACACGCCGAGCGCGATCGCGGCCTGCTGGGTCATCCGGGCGAGCTGCCCGCCTCCGGCCATGCCGACCACGGGGGTGCGGCCCGCGGCACCGCTCTGAGCTGCGTCTCTCACGCAGAGCAGGGTATCGGGCGGGAGTACCGGCGACACGCGGACGTGACCGAAAACGACGTATGCGAACTCTTTGGGCAATCCGTACGTCCAACCTGGTGCATCACGCCGATCACGGGGCATGAACGAGCATTGGGTGGGTACGGTGAAACGTTCATGTTCCGACGCCACAGAGGTCGCTTGCGTCTATCCTCGGTATGCCTCGACGGTTCGCGCACCGGCCGGAGCCCTTGAGCCCCCGCCCTGACGCCGCCGACCGCAACGCCTGTAGCCGAGGTCCGGAAGGACGGGTCCCCTACGTGAGCTTTGTCGCCAGTCTCTACCGACGGTTCGCGCACATCGTGCACGAACTCGCGAAGTTCGGCAGCATCGGCGCCATCGCGTTCGTGATCACCACGGGCGTCGGCAACCTGCTCCACGTCGGTTTCGGCGTCGGCGAGCTGACCTCGACCGGCGTCGGCACGGTGATCGCCGCGACCTTCGCCTACGTGGCGAACCGCTACTGGACGTTCCGGCACCGCGAGCAGAGCGGCCTGGGCCGCGAGTACGTGACCTTCTTCGTCCTCAACGGCGTCGGCCTGCTGATCACCTGGCTCATCCAGGGCTTCACCAAGTTCGCCCTCGACCAGCGCGGCTGGATCGCCTACAACGCGTCCCTGGTCATCGGGACCGGCGTGGCGACCCTGTTCCGCTACTGGGCCTACAAGAAGTGGGTCTTCCTGCCCGAGGGCGCCCCGCCGGTCACCCCCGCCACCGGCCTCCCCGACGCGTCCGCCTCCCACGACGAGGACGCCTCCGCCTCCGCTTCCGCCTCCGGCGACGAGAACGTCCCGCCGATGGAGTCCTCGTCCCGCCCGCAGACCGAGGGCCTCGCCGAGTTCACCCGCCGCTGACCTCACCCGCCACCGACTCCCACCGTCGCCGACGTCCCTCCGGCACGGTCACCCGCGCCCCGACGGGGCCTCCCGATCCGCGGTCCCGGGATCAGACGGGGCCGATGACCACGCGTTCCTCGGCCAGGCGCGCCTCGGACGCCTGGCGCAGGAAGATGCCGAAGGTCGCCGGACGCGGCTGGATCAGCTCGAGCCGTCCGCCGTCCACCGCCGCCAGGGACCGCGCCAGGTAGAGGCCGAGGCCGGTGCCGTGGCCGCCGCTGACGCTCCGCTCGAAGATGCGGGGCTCCAGATCGGCCGGGATGCCCGAGCCCTGGTCGCCGATCTCCACCACGACCGAGGCGGCGCCCTGCTTGGTGTTGATCGTGACGACGCCGTCGCCGTGCACGAGCGAGTTGTCCAGCAGGGTCGCGACGATCTGGGAGAGGCCCTCCGGCGTCGTCATGCCGACCAGGCCCTGCTCGCCGATGATCCGGATGTCCCGGCCGTCCCGGCGGAAGATCGGCCGCCACTCCTCGACCTGCTGCTCGATGATCTGGTCGATCGGCGCGGCGACCGCCCCGCCCGTCCGGTCGTGCCGGGCGCGGGCGAGCAGCTGCTCGACCACGGCGACCAGGCGCTCGGTCTGCGCGATGGCCGCCGCGCCCTCCTCGCGGACGACGTCGGGGTAGTCGGCGGCCTCGATCATCTCCTCCAGCCGCATGGTCAGCGCGGTCAGCGGGGTGCGCAGCTGGTGGCTGGCGTCCGAGGCGAACTCGCGGCTGGCGGCGAGCAGGTCGGCGATCCGGACGGCGCTGTTGTCGAGGACCTCGGCGACCCGGTCCACCTCGGGGATGCCGTACCGGCGGCGGCGCGGGCGGGCGTTCCCGGTGCCGAGCCGGTCGGCCGTCTCGGCGAGGTCGACCAGCGGAAGGGTGAGCTTGCGGGCCTGGAACATCGCCAGGCCGACGGTCACCGCGACGCCGAGCGCGGCCAGGCTGCCGATCAGCAGCATCTGCCGGAGCGCCTCGTCCCGCACCTGCTGGGCGGGCTGGGACACCTGGACGTGCACGCCGGACACGGTCGCGGTCGCGGTGAGCTGGCCGGCCGGGTTGCGCGGCGGCGTGCCCGCGGTCACGGTCCGGTTGTCCGGCAGGGTGATCACGATGTACCGGCCGGGATACTCCTGCGCGATCTTGTCACGGGTGATCGGCTGGCGGGACTCCAGGGCGAAGCCGACGCCGCCGACGATGGACGACGCCTCGCGTTCGAGCGACTGCCGGGCCTCCTCGTAGATGAGCTTGTTCGTGGCGTAGGCGAGGGGTATGCCGAGAAGCAGAATCGCGACGATCGCCACGGCGAGCGTCGACAGGAGCAGTCGGCGCCTCATCGGGCCTCCTCGGAGAGAGGCGGTGCGCCGGAACCGCTCGGGACGGCCCGGCCCCCGTACGGGTTGGACGACGACCGCGTCGCCGGAGGGGACGACCCCCGTTCCCCCGGGCGATGCGGACGGTGGTGCGCGAACGGCGTCCGCGCACCACGCGGACGGATTTCACACGCCCCTGACGGCGGCGTGTCCGGCACGCGTGAGCGGGCTGCGCGGGCGGCATGCGGACGCGCGTGACGGTCGGACATGACAAGGGAAGCCCCGCGCACCCCAGGGGGCACACGAGGACGGCGGATGCGCTCAGCGTTCCTCACGCAGCGTACGCGCTCCACCCAAATCACCTGGCTCGCACCCACACGGCCGGTGTGTGGTGACTCACACCGTTTGCGCGGGTTGCTCGGCGGGCTTGTTCTGTTGGGACATGACTGGTGACGTACCGATCGACGCCGCACGGACCCGCACCGGACCGGCCCCTACGGACGGGCCCGCCGCCGGACGTCCCCGTCGGCACGGCCCCGATCACCCCACGCACGCCTACCGACCGTCACCACCGGCGGCGAACCGCCCCGGGCCGCGGCCACTGGGCGCCGTCGCCGACCGTGGCCACCGGTCGCGCCGGGCGGCCGTGCCGCTGGACGTGCCTGGCGGCCGTGGCCGCTGGACGTGCCGGGCGGCCCCTGGACGTCACCGTCGGACGTTCACGCTGCCCGCAACGGCCGGTTCGCCGCGCGCGGATCACGACGAGCGCGGTCCGCAGGGCGTGCGTGCCTTGCGTGGTCGCCGGTCGAACCGCCCGTCCGGGCGTCGACCGGCCTGCCGGGCCGCTCGCCGAGCGGCCCGCCGGCCGGCGTGTCGATCGGCCTGTCGGTCTTCCTGCCGGCCCGGTCGGCCTGCTGGTCGGTCGGCCGGAAGGTGCACTGATCGGCCGGCCGCTTCGCGTGCTGATCGGTCTGGCGGTCCGCTCGCCGGCCCGGCCGGTGGGCCGGGTGCCGGACGGCGGGACGGTCAGTCGCCGCGTTCGAACCGGAAGCCGACGCCCCGCACGGTGGTGATGTAGCGGGGGCTGCCGGCGTCGTCGCCGAGTTTGCGGCGTAGCCAGGAGATGTGCATGTCGAGGGTCTTCGTGGAGCCCCACCAGTTGGTGTCCCACACCTCGCGCATGATCTGCTCGCGGGTGACCACCTTCCCGGCGTCCCGGACCAGGACGCGGAGCAGGTCGAACTCCTTGGTGGTGAGCTGGAGCTCCTGGTCGCCCATCCAGGCGCGGCGGGACTCGGCGTCGATCCGGACGCCCTGCACGATCGGCGTCTCGGTGCTGCCGCGGCGCAGCAGGGCCCGGACGCGGGCGAGCAGTTCGGCGAGCCGGAAGGGCTTGGTCACGTAGTCGTCGGCCCCGGCGTCCAGGCCGACGACGGTGTCGACCTCGTCGGCTCGGGCGGTCAGGATCAGGATCGGCACACCGTGGCCCTCCGCGCGGACCCGGCGGGCGACCTCCAGACCGTCCAGCTCGGGCAGGCCGAGGTCCAGCACGATCAGGTCGACGCCTCCGCCGAGGGCCCGCTCCAGGGCCTGCGGGCCGTCCGGGCTGACTTCGACGGTGTAGCCCTCGCGCCGCAGCGCGCGGGCGAGAGGCTCGGAGATGGACGTGTCGTCCTCGGCGAGCAGTACTGAGGTCATGAACCGATCGTATGGCCATTCATGAACGTTTCCTGGCTACCGCCGCGCTCTTGACCTGCGGTTTGCCACTCGTAGTACATCCTCGAATGCAGACATTCGTCTTGTCTCCGGAGGTATACGCACGTGCCGCCCCTCGACCCGGCCGTGGCGAGGCCGGTCGGCGCGGTGCTGTTCGTGTCGCTCGGCACCGTCCAGTTCCTGCTGGTGCCCGATGGTTTCGCGCATGCGCCATATGTCGGCGTTTGCCTGATCCTTGCGGTCCTGATGTCGTTCGGTGGGTGCGCCGGATTCCTTGCCGATACCCGGAATCGGGTGTGGTGGTTCGCTCTTGCCGAAGGCGTCGCCAATGTGCTCGGGGTCACCTATGTCATTGCCTGGGGCATACCTTTGGTGGACGCCGAGGCCGACGCGTGGGAGCGCCTGACGCATCCGCCACTTCTGCTCCTGAGCACGGTTCTGACCGCTTTGTCGGCGTGGGCGCTCTGGTCGGACCGCCATCGCCGCATCGGCGCGCGGCCCGTCACGTCGGCTCGCGAACGCCACCATCGGCCACCACCGCGACCCCGGTCCCCCACACGCTGACCATCCGGTCCGGCCCGGCCTTCCCGGACGTGAGCAGGAGGTCGGCGGGGCCGAGATCCAGGACGTCCTCGCCCAGGTTGGCGGCCACGCGGAAGCGTCCCCGGCGCATGATCGTCCAGGTGTCGCCCGTCTCGACGTGGACGCGGGTCAGGTCGGGGTCGGTGAACTCGGGATGCGCGCGGCGCAGGGCGATCAGCGCGCGGTACCAGTCCAGCAGTGCGCGGTGGCGTCCCTGGCCTGCGGCCGGTTCCGCCCAGTCGAGGACGGAGCGGCGGAAGGTATCCACAGCCTGTGGATCGGGAACCTCGCCCTGCCAGCCGTGCGCGGCGAACTCGCGGCGGCGGCCCTCGGTGACCGCGCGGGCGAGCCAGGGCTCCCGGTGGTCGGTGAAGTAGCACCACGGGGTGGACGCGCCCCACTCCTCACCCATGAACAGCATCGGCGTGAACGGGCCGAGCAGCAGGAACGCCGCGCCGATCTTGAGCCGTTCGAGTGGGAGTCCTCGCTCGCCCGGGCCGCCGCCGGAGAGGCGGTCTCCGGCGGCGCGGTTGCCGACCTGGTCGTGGTTCTGGAGGGAGACGACGAAGCGGTGGGCCGGGGTCCGGGCGCGGTCGACCGGACGGCCGTGACGGCGTCCCCGGAACGCCGAGTAGCTCCCGTCGTGGACGAACGCGCTGGTCAGGGCCTTGGCGAGGGTGCGGGTGGAGCCGAAGTCGGTGTAGTAGCCCTGGCGTTCGCCGGTGAGGAGGGCGTGCAGGGCGTGGTGCACGTCGTCGTCCCACTGGGCGGTGAGCCCGTGGCCGCCCGCCTCGCGCGGGGCGATCACCCGCGGGTCGTTCAGGTCGGACTCGGCGACCAGGAACGTCCCGCGGCCGAGGCGGGCGGCCAGGGCGTCCACGGCGACCGACAGCTCCTCCAGGATGTGGACGGCCCGCTGGTCGCGGAGGGCGTGGACGGCGTCTAGGCGCAGGCCGTCCACGTGGAAGTCGCGCAGCCACATGAGGGCGTTCTCGACGACGAACGCGCGGACGCCGTCCGAGCCCGCCTGGTCGAAATTGATGGCGTCGCCCCAGGGGGTCGCGTAGGCGTCGGTGACGTACGGGCCGAACTCTTTGAGGTGGTTCCCGGACGGGCCCAGGTGGTTGTGGACGACGTCCAGGACGACGGCGATTCCTCGTGCGTGCGCGGTGTCGACGAACCGTTTCAGGGCGTCCGGGCCTCCGTAGGGCTCGTGGACGGCCCACAGGCACACGCCGTCGTAGCCCCAGCCTCGTTCGCCGGAGAACGCGGCGACGGGCATCAGCTCCACGGCGTCCACGCCCAGGTCGACCAGGTGGCCGAGGCGCGCGGCGGCGGCGTCGAGCGTGCCCTCGGGGGTGAACGTGCCGACGTGGAGCTCGTAGAGGACGGATCCGGGGAGCGGACGTCCCCGCCATGAGGCGTCCGACCAGCGGAAGCGTGAGTGGTCGTAGACGCGGCCGGGGGCGTGGACCCCGCGCGGCTGCCAGGACGAGCGCGGGTCGGGGAGGACGTCGTCGCGGTCGTCCAGGAGGAACCCGTAGTCGGTGCCGTGGGCGGCGCCGGGGATCTCGGCCGTCCACCAGCCGTCCTCGGCGGCGGTCAGCGGCTGGACGCGGCGCGGGCCGGGCTCCAGGAGCGCGACCGCGACCTTCCGTGCGTCCGGGGACCAGACGGAGAATCGCGTCATACCGCCCCCTCGGGGACGAGGAGGGCAACGGGCAGCCGGTCGAGCACGGCGGCCAGGTCGAGTTGCGGGCCCTCGTGGACGTACCCGGTGAGGACGTCGCGCCATCGCCCGTCGTGCGGGGCCAGGAGGGTGGAGGCCCAGCCGCCGCGCCGTTCCAGGGTGGCGGGGAGGCGGGTGGCGAGGGTGAGGGCGCGTCCGCGGCGGAAGGCCACGACGTGGTCGGCGGCCGGTCCGACGGCCGTCAGCGGCTCGTGCGGGCCGGGCGGGGCGAACCAGGCGGGCCGGTCGCGGCGGAGGCGGAGGGCACGGGACGTGACCAGCAGTTTCTCGTCGTCGAGGCCGCCAGGGGCGCGGTTGTCGTCGAGGCGGGCGAGACGGGCGCGGCGGCGTCCGAAGTCGACCGGACGGCGGTTGTCGGGGTCGACCAGGGCGCGTCCGACCAGCTCACAGCCCTGGTAGAGGTCGGGGACGCCGGGCATGGTCAGCTGGACGATCTTCTGGCCCAGCACGTTCGCGCGCGTCCAGGGCTCGATGCGGGCGACGAAGCGGGCGATCTCGTACGGAATCCGAGAGGCCAGGATGGTGTGGAGATGACGGAGTACCTGCTGTTCGTAGGCTTTGTTCGGAGTGATCCAGTTCGTGGTGGTCTTGGCCTCGCGCATGGCCTTGAGCAGGTAGCCGGACATCCGGTCCTCGGTGATCGGCCAGGCGCCGACGAGCGTCTGCCACATCAGCTGTTCGAGGTCGGGTTCCAGCGGGGACGACGGCGCGCGCCAGCCGGTGACCGCGGCCTCCCACGCGTCCGGGATCTCGGCGAGGACGGCGAGCCGCGCCCGGACGTCCTCCTGCCGCTTGGTGTCGTGCGTGGACAGGGTCGTCATGGTCAGCGGCCAGTCCGCGGCGACGCGCCGGCAGAACGCGTGGAACTCGGCGGGCGCGACGGCGAAGCGCGCGGGATCGCCGCCGACCTCGTTCAGCGCGGACAGGCGCGACCAGCGGTAGAACGCGGTGTCCTCGACGCCCTTCGCCGCGAGCGGCGCGCTGACCTGCTGGAACCGCACGACGAACTCCGGGTCGCCGTACAGCGCCTCGCGGACGACGGCCGGGACGAGCGGCGCGCGGCAGCGCCTCGCCGCCTCGGTCAGCACGCGGAGCGCCTGGTCGGACGGCCCCGCGCCGGGCACGACGTACGCGCGGTACACCTTGATCGCGACGAGCAGTTCGAGGAGCGCGTCGCGCAGGGCCCCGGAGTCGTCGGAGGGACGGGCCCGGACGAGGACGCGGTGCAGCCGGTCGACCTCCGGGCGCAGCGTGTGCTCGGCCGCGTGCCGGCGTGACGCCCGCTCGACCTCGGCGAAGGTCGTCGATCGTCCGGTGAGGCGGGCATGGATCTCGGTCAGGGCCCTTTCCCCGGCCGGATCAAGGAAGAGCCCGCCGACCATGCCGAGCGCGTCGTAGCCGGTGGTGCCCGCGCAGACCCATCCGGCGGGCAGCTCCTCGCCGCGCGCGGTGATCTTCTCGACGAGGATCCAGCGGCGCGTCCGGGACGTGTCGCGTTCAGGGCCGCGTTCGGAGGCGTTGCGTTCAGGGTCGCGTTCGGAAGCGTTGTGGTCGGAGCGGTCGTGTCCTGGGGCGATGCGGTCGGAGAGGCGGCGGAGGTAGGCGCGCGGGTCGGTGAGGCCGTCGAGGTGGTCGATGCGGAGGCCGTCCACGAGGCCGTCCCGGACGAGCCGGATGATCAGCGCGTGCGTGGCGTCGAACACGTCCGGATCCTCCTGGCGGAGCGCGATCAGTCCGGAGATGTCGAAGAAGCGACGGTAGTTCGGTTCGCCCTGCCCGGGTGGGACGAGGCGTCCGCCGCCGGCGTCCCAGTCCACGTCGAACCAGTGCGCGTACGGGGATTTCGGGCCGTCCGCAAGGACGGACTCGACGGCCGGTCCGTGGAACGCCATGTGGTTCGGGACGATGCCGAGCAGGACGCGCAGTCCCTGGGACCGGAAGCGGCCGACCATCGCGGTGAACGCGTCCTCTCCGCCGAGCTCGGCGGAGATCCGTCCATGATCGACGACGTCGTATCCGTGGGTGGAGCCGGGCGCGGCCTGGAGCACGGGCGACAGGTGGACGTGCGAGACGCCGAGGTCCTTGAGGTAGGGCGCGAGGGCCGCCGCCTCGGCGAACCCGAAGCGCGGCGGGGTCAGCTGGAGGCGATATGTCCCGGACGGCGCGTCCAGCCCGGAATTCCGGCCGGACGGCGTGTCCGGACGCGCCCCCTGGGGCTCCTGAGGGCCGATCTCACCGGACCGTCCGCGCGTCACCGGCCACCCCTCCCATCGCTGGGAGGGAACCTTTCCCTCTGAGGGTTAGATCACACCGATCAGGACGGGACTGGCCATACCGGGCATCGGTCGCCTACATTAGGCATGCCTTACCTTATTGAGGTCGTCCTTACCCCTGCTCCCGAGAGGCTCCGCGCGCATGTACGTCTGCGTCTGCAACGCCGTCACCGAGGATGACGTGCGCGGCTGCATGCTCGACGGCGGTTGCCGCGGAGTCCGCGAGGTCAAGGACGCCTGCGGCTGGAAGCCCGGCTGCGGATCCTGCACCCGCCGACTGTATTCGCTGGTCAGCGAGGTGAACACGGCCACCGACCTGGTCGACGCGATCACCGGCGGCCCCGTCCCGCCCGTCCTCCCGGCCGACACCCCCGCCCCGCCCCTCGGCACCCCCGCGCCCGGCGCGACGCGTCCCGCGTGCGGCGCGGGCACCGCCGGGCCGCCCGCATGCGTGGCGGGCGAGCCGGGACCGGCTCCGGAGGGGCGCGTCCAGGACGCGCCGAAGGTGCTCGTCCCGGCGGAACGCCTCCTCGCGCCGGTCCGTTCGCGCTGGCTGCGCGACACCGCCGCCTGACACTGTCCGATCACGGAGCGTCATGGAACCATGGCGCCCATGGAAGGCGACAAGGACATCATCGCGCTGCTCAACGAGCAGCTCACCGCGGAGCTGACCGCGATCAACCAGTACTTCCTGCACTCGAAGATGCAGCAGGACTGGGGCTTCGACCGGATGGCCAAGAAGAGCCGGGACGAGTCGTTCGACGAGATGCGGCACGCCGAGCGGCTCACCGAACGGATCCTGTTCCTCGATGGCCTGCCGAACTACCAGAAGATCGGCACGCTCCGTATCGGGCAGACGATCGTCGAGCAGCTCCGGGCCGATCTCCAGATCGAGCTGGAGGCCGTCGCGCGGCTGCGTCCGGGCATCGACCTCATGCGCTCACGCGGCGACATCACCTCCGCGCGCCTGTTCGAGGACATCCTCGACGACGAGGAGGACCACATCGACTACCTGGAGACCGAGCTCGGCCTCGTCGAGATGCTCGGCGAGCAGAACTACCTCCAGCGCCTCACCGAAGGCCCCGAGGAGACCGGCTCCGACTGACCCGCCGCCCCACCCCGCCGCAAGCGGGTGGGTGGGGTGGGGTCAGGGGGCAGGGGGTCAGGGGGTCAGGGTGGTCAGGGATCGGCACAGGGACCAGACGGCGTTCTGGGCTTCGGGGTCCAGGGCCCCCTTGGGCCAGGTGGCGATGCGGGACCTGGCGTCGACATAGAGGGCGGTGCGGCCCGCGACGTCGGGGCTCGAGGCCAGGTGGACGCTCGATCTCGCCGACTTCGCCAGGTCGGACAGCAGAAGCGGGCCGACGAGTTTGAGCAGTGGCATGACCGGCCTGAACAGGTACGGGAAGGCGCGTGCCGGGGTGGCCTGGTTCCCTGGGGTGTAGGCGTGGCCCGGGTAGGCGACGTTGACGGTGATGCCGTCGCCGTCCAGCCGCTCCGCGAAGCTGCGGCTCATCGCCATCAGCGCCGTCTTGGCCTGGTTGTAGTGCGCGAACGTCCAGCCCAGGAAGCGTTTCTCGGCCTGGAGGTTGGCGGGGTCGATCGTGCCGTCCGGGAGGCCGCCGGTCAGGTTGACGACGCGCGCCGCGTCCGCCGCCCGGAGACGGGGCAGGAGCAGGCAGGTCAGCGCGTAGGGCGCGAGGACGTTGACGGCGAAGGTGAACTCGACGCCGTCGCCGGTGAGGCGCCGCTCGGGGGTCATGCCGCCGGCGTTGTTCACCAGGACGTCCAGCCTGTCGTGTTCTTCGGCGAAGCGGGCGGCGAGGCCGCGCAGGCCGTCGAGGCTGGAGAGGTCGGCGATCAGGGGTGTGACCTCGGCGCCCGTCGCGGCGGTGAGGGCGGCGGCCGCGGCCCTCGCGCGGTCCGGGTTCCGCCCGACGATGATCACTCGTGCGCCGAGGAGGGCCAGGCCGCGCGCGGTCTCCCGGCCGATCCCCGCCGTTCCTCCGGTCACCATGACGGTCTTCCCCTGCATGCTGCCTCCTCGCGCGTGGGCGGACGTCATCGAACGCCGTTCATGTCACCGAGTGCCATGTTAGTCACATAGTTGCATAAAGTACCCTTCGTGCATGAGCGGTGCGGAGACGATGGGGCTGCGGGAGCGGACGCGGCGCGCGGTGCGGCGGGAACTGGCCGGCCTCGCGCTCCGGATGTTCGTGGAACGCGGCTACGAGGCCACGACGGTCGAGGACATCGCCGCCGCGGCGGGACTGTCCAAGCGGAGCTTCTTCCGCTACTTCCCCGCCAAGGAGGACGTTCTGTTCGGCGACGTCGAGGATCTTGCCGTGCAGATCGCGGACGAGGTCCGGACACGTCCGCAGGGCGAGTCCGCCTGGGAATGCCTGCACGCCGTCCTGCGGGAGTGGGAGCCGCGCCTCCACACCGCCCAGCGTGATCTGGACGCCCTGCGTCTCATCGAGACGACCCCGCCGCTGCGCGCCCGCCTCCACCAGAAGCGCGACGAGCTGCGCGCGCTGGTCGCCGCCGCGCTGCGCGAACGGCCCGGAGCCGACCTCGACGCGTTCACCGCCGACCTGCTCACCGCCGCCGCCGGAGCCGCCCTGGACGCCGCGTCCCGCGAATGGCTCCGCACGGACGGCACCGCCGACCGCGCCGCGCTCATCGACCGCGCCTTCGCCGCCCTGGCCCCGGCGCCCGCGAGGACGGCCGAGCCGCGACGGTTCCGGCTCGACGCCCCGCTCGGCGTCCTGCCCGTCCCGGAGGACCACGGTTTCCGGAACCCGGCGCCGTCCGACGTGCCCGCGCTCGGCGACCTGATGTGGCGCGCCTACCAGGGGACGCCCGATCAGGCGGACGCAGGCGCCGACGTCCCCGCCGCGATCGAGGAGATCGGGCTGCTGTTCGCGGGCGAGCACGGGCGGTTCGTCCCGTCCGCGTCGTTCCTCGCCGAGGACGGGGAGGGGCGCCCGGTCGCCGCCTCCCTGGTCACGCTGTGGAAGGGCGTCCCGCTGCTGGCCTACCTGTTCACCTCGCCGGACCACGTCGGCCAGGGGCTGGGACGCCGCCTGGCCCTGGCGTCCATGCACGCCCTCGCCGACCAGGGCCACGAGCTGCTGTCCCTCGCCGTCACCGAGGACAACGTGCGGGCCCGCCGCCTCTACGAGTCGATCGGCTTCGTCCCGCACGTCCCGTCCGCCTGACCGGCCGGACGCCGGTCGGACGCCGGTCAGCGGAAGGCGGGGGCGTTGTCGCGGGCCCAGTCGGCGTAGGCGCGCGGGGCGCGGCCGAGGACGCGTTCGACGTCCGGGCTGAGGCGGAGTTCCGCCTCGGTCGGCTCGCCGAGGATCGACAGGGTCGTCTCGGCGACGGGCTCGGGCATGAACGCCAGCATGTGCTCGAGGGCCTGCTCACGGGTCAGGTCGACGAACCGGACGGGCTCCCCCAGCGCGTCGCCGAGGGCCTCCGCCTGCCGCCTCGGCGTGACGAGGGCGGGGCCGGTCAGCTCGTAGACCCGTCCGGCGTGGCCGTCCTCGCGGAGGACGGACGCGCCGACCGCGGCGATGTCGGACGGGTCGATGACCGGCAGCCCGACGTCTCCGAACGGCGCGGCGACGGTCCGCGACGCGCGGACGGACTCGATCCACGCGTAGGTGTTGCTGGCGAAGCCGCCCGGGCGCAGGATCGTCCAGTCGAGGCCCGAGTCGCGGACGGCGTCCTCGATGGCCTTGGCGACGACGCCGTGCGAGGCCGAGTCCGGACGCGTCACCACGCCCTGCGAGGACAGCAGGACCACGCGGCGCACACCGCCCGCCTTGGCCGCGTCGAGGACGGCGCGCGGGTCGATCAGGTGCGCGCTCGCCCCGCCGTTCTGGAGGAACAGCGCGTCCGCGCCGTCGAGGACGGAACGGAGGGCGTCCGCGTCGGTGAGGTCGGCGCGGACGTGCCGGACGCCGTCCGGGACGTCCTGGGCCGAGATGTTCCGGGACGTCGCCGTCACCCGCTCGCCGTCCGCCGCGAGCGTCCGCACGAGCGCGCCGCCGACGTTTCCGGTCGCTCCGGTCACCACGATCATGTCGTCTCCCAGGTAGTTGTTAGTTAGTTGGCTGACTCACTTGCCTGGCATGACCGTAGCACGAGCGGACCGGGGTCTGTCTATAGTGAGTCAGGTGACCAACTCAACGAAGACGCGCGGAGCCGACAAGCGGAGGCGCCTCACCGCGGCCGCCGCCGAGGTCGTCCACCACCAGGGCGCGGAGCGCACGACGATCGCCGACATCGCCAAGGCCGCCGACGTGCCGGTCGGGAACGTCTACTACTACTTCAAGACCAAGGACGACCTGGTCGAGGCCGCCCTGTCCGAGCACGCCGGGAACCTGGCCGCGATCACCGCCGAGCTCGACACGCTCCCGGACCCGCTCGACCGACTGAAGGCCCTGGTCGAGGCGTGGGTCGGGCAGCGCGACACCGCCGCCCGCTACGGCTGCCCGACCGGGACTCTGGCCTCCGAGCTGGGCAAACGCGAGGACGGCGGCCTGAGCGACGAGGCGGGGCGGGTCATCCGGCTGCTGCTGACCTGGGTCGAGCGTCAGTTCCGCGAGCTCGGCCTGGACGACCCCGGCGACCTCGCCCTCACCTTCGTCGGCGCCTACCAGGGCATGTCCCTGCTGGCCAACGCCCTCCGCGACCCCGGCGTCATGACCGGCCAGGGCGCCCGCCTCACCCGCTGGCTCGACGACCTCACCGCCGACGCGCGGCGGTGAGGCCCGGTTCAACGGCGGGCGGGCGCCCGGCCCGGGGTCACGCCTGGGCCAGGAGGGAGTCGTAGCCCGCGGAGCTCTGGCGTCCGGACATGAAGGCCAGGAACTCGCGGACGAACTCGCTGCGCGAGTAGCGGGCGTCCTGGCCGGAGGTCTCGACGTCACGAGAGAAGGCGGTGCGGAAGAGCGCGCGGTGCTCGACGGCGCTGATCGTCTGGTCGCCGTCGGCGTCGGTCGCCTCGAAGAGGACCTCGGCGACCCTGACCAGCGCGGGGCTGGCCGCGGACGACGCGGCGGCGGCGTACTCGGCGCGGCTGACCCGGCCGTCGCCGTCGCCGTCGAGGGTGGACGCGAGCTCGCGCCACCAGCCGGCGAACGCGTCGAACAGGCGCTCCTCTCCGTCCGCGTCGAGGTCCAGGCGGGACGCGACCTCGCGGGCCATGGCGGCGATGTCCGGCCAGGACACGTAGCCGTCGCCGGTCTGGTCGAGGACCTCGGCGAAGAACCGCTCGGCCGACCGCGCCGCGCTCCCGGAGGCGGACGAGGACGCGCCGTCGCCGGACATCGGGGACAGCAGGCGGACGAGGGCGGCGGCGCGGCGCTGCTGGCGGCGCAGCGAGGAGAGCAGCGACGGGCCGGATCCGCCGTTCGCGAGGCTGGGATCGAGGAGACCGATGACCGTGTCGGTCCGCGTCCAGGACTGCGGCAGGACGCGGGCGGCGACGCCGGTGCCCATGTAGACGCCGCGGGTCAGCGTGTGCGCGCCGGGCACGTCGGCGAGCCCCGCCCGCTGGCGCACGGACTCGGGCAGCGTCGCCTTCAGGAACTCGGTGATCACCGGCCCGGCCATGCCCCGCCCGGCGGCCCAGAGCGCCGGGTGGCCGCGGAGCAGCGGCGGCGCGGGCATCCGCCCGAACAGCTCGAACAGGATGATCCGCATGGCCTCGGTGTTCTCCAGGCCGCGCTCGATCACGTCGTCGAAATAGGGCCAGAACTCCTCGACGGTCGCGGGCAGGTGGTCGGCGTTCCCTTCCAGGAGCACCAGGAAGGCCCGGAATTCCTCGTAGAGGCGGACCATGTCGTCCGCGCTCATGGAAACGCCGCTCATCCGGTTCAGATTCACGGTCGACTCGAACAGGGAGCCGACCACCCAGGCGCGGGCGTCCGGGTCCATCGCGTTATAGGGACGGCCCTTCGGGTCGACGCCGGCGATGCGCGCGTGCATCCGGTTGAGGCGCGCGCCCTCCTTGTCCCGGACGCGCGGGTCGGCGTCCAGGACGCGCTGGACGCTGAGCAGCGTGTTGAAGATGCGCCGCCAGGGATGCGCGACGAAGGTGGAGTTCTCGATGAGCGCCGCGCCGATCTGCGGATGCGCAGCCTCCAGCACCGTCGCGCGGACGACGGCCAGCCCCCACCGGGCGTCCTGGCAGTATCCGTTCAGCAGCGCGTCGGGACAGAGAATCGAGATGTCGGGCTGTTCGACGATGGTTTCGGCGCTCATCTATTCCCTTTCACCATGGGATTCGGCGACCGGACGTCACCGAACCGTCGTTCGCGGTTCCGGTAGGCGCCCAGGCATTCATGGAAGTGCTCGGCCCGGAAATCGGGCCAGAGCACCTCGGGGAACACCCATTCGGCGTAGGCGACCTGCCAGAGCATGAAGTTGGAGATGCGCTGCTCCCCGGACGTCCGGATGACGAGGTCGACGTCCGGGGTGTCGGGATGCGGCAGGTGTTCGGCGAAGCTCTCCTCGGTGACCTGGTCGGCGGCCACCCCGTCGCGGATCAGGTTCCGCGCGGCCTCGACGATGTCGCGGCGCCCGCCGTGGTCGAACGCCACGGTCAGCGTCATCCCGCGGTTGTCGCGGGTGAGCTCGACCAGGTCGGCGATGTCCTGCGCCAGTCCCGGCGGGATGCGGGGGTCCGAGACGCCGAGGAACCGGCAGCGGATGCCGCGGGCGCACATGGAGAGCGCGTGCTTGCGCAGCGTCCGCCGGATCAGGCCCATGAGGAAGTCGATCTCGTCGCTCGGGCGCCGCCAGTTCTCCGTGGAGAAGGCGTACAGGCTGAGCCAGCGCACGCCCGAGGCCCGCGCCGCCTCGATGACGTCGATGACGGCCGCCTCCGCCGCCCGGTGCCCGGCCGTCCGCGGGAGACACCTCTGCCTTGCCCAGCGGCCATTGCCGTCCATCACGCAGGCGACATGACGGGGCGCGGTCATCACGGGTCCAACCCCTCTGTTTTCACCCCCTAAGCATCCGCTCCTCCCTCATGACCCGCTTCGGTTAGCGACTATTTGCATCCATACAGTGACGACCTTGTGTCCGAGCCGCGCCCGGCAGCGGCCTCGGGCGGAAGGTCAGAAGTTGATCGCGGCCAGGCCCCAGCCCCGGGCGGCGGCCTCCCGGACGGCGTCGGCCCACTGCACCACCAGGGCCTCGAACTCCTCGAACGCTCCGATCCAGCGGCCGGGTTCGGCGGCGTGAGCGTCGAAGGGCGCGCGGAGTTCTTGCAGGTGGGGGGCCAGACGCGTCCAGGCGTCCGCGAGGCCCCGGACGGTTTGGGGGGCGCAGGCGATCAGCATCGTGACGTGCCGGTCGTCGAGCTGCGGGAAGACGCCGGGTTCGAGGTGGTCGCCGGGGTCCTCGGCGAGAAGACGGCCGAAGAAGGCGTCGCCGTCGGCGCGCACGGACGGGTCGACGGCGTCGCGCATGTGGTCCCAGGAGCGGCCCGTCCAGGCGTGGGGTTTGCCGGAACCTGCGGTGTCACGGAACTCGTAGAGGGCGTACCAGGCCATATCGGGATGTTCGGGCCAGACGAGGCCGGGGCGCGGGTCGTACGAGCCGTCCTCAGGGACGAGGGCGCAGACGGCGTCCTCGAGGAATCCGTAGCGGGACTCGGGTGGGACGTTCAGGACGTGCGTCCAGTCGACGATGAGAGCGGTGAGGTCCAGGCCCATGGCGGTTCGCGCTCCTTGAGATATGGGGAAAGTGCGGCGTGTGAACAGTGTGGGCGGACGCGGCGTGGCCGGGTGTGCACCGTTCCCCGGTCATCGCGTCGCCGCCGCCTTGGCGCGCTTGTCGATCCGTCCTGAGCAGAGGGCGAGGGCGAGCCCTGTGGCGGCCAGTACCGCGCCGATGGCGTTGGGGCCGGTGTAGCCGAATCCGGCTCTGATCACCATGCCGCCCAGGAACGCGCCGAGCGCGTTGGCGATGTTGAACGCCGACAGGTTCAGCGCGGAGGCCAGGGTGGGAGCGCCGGTGGCCTTGTCCAGGACGCGCATCTGCAGCGCCGGGACGGTCGCGAACCCGAACAGTCCCAGCATGAACAGGGTGCAGGCGGCGAGGACCTTGCTGTGCGCCGTCACCACGAACAGGCTCAGTACGACGGTCAGCCCGGCCAGGAACACGTACAGGCTCGGCATGAGCCGCCGCCCGGCGAACCGGCCCGACACCACGTTGCCGGTGGCCATGCCCAGCCCGAAGACGACCAGCAGCACCGTCATGCTGGACGCGCCGAACCCGGCGACCGTGGTCATCATCGGCGTGATGTAGGTGAAGGAGGCGAACACACCGCCGAAGCCCGCCGTCGTCACCGCCATCGCGAGCCAGACCTGGGGACGCCGCAGCGCCGCCAGTTCCGAGCCCAGCCCCACCTGCTCCTCGGGCCGCAGATCGCGCGGGACCAGCAAGGCGATGCCGGCCATCGACAGCGCGCCCAGCGCCGCGATCGCCCAGAACGTGGCCCGCCAGCCCGCGACCTGGCCGAGCCAGGTCACCAGCGGCACCCCGGCCACGTTCGCCATGGTGAACCCGCCGAACAACACCGACATCGCGCTCGCGCGGCGCTCCGGCGGGACGAGCCGCGCCGCGACCACCGCCCCGACCCCGAACAGCGCCCCCTGCGGCACGCCCGCGACCACCCTGGCCACCAGCAGCACGCCGTAGCCGGAGGCGACCGCCGACAGGACGCTGCCCGCCACCAGCAGCGCCGCGACGACCAGCAGGGTCGTGCGGCGGGACAGCCGGGCCGAGGCCGCGGTCAGCAGCGGCGCGCCGACGATCACACCGGCGGCGTACCCGGTGATCAGGCCCCCCGCGTCCGGGATCGACACCCCCACGCCCCGGGCGACCTGCGGCAGCAGCCCCATGATCGCGAACTCCGAGGTCCCCACCCCGAACGCCGTGACGGCCAGGGCGAACAAAGCCAACGGCATGACGCCGCACTCCTCACCAGACGGGAAACGATGACGTGAAACGATCACCGCTCAGCCTGACCGGCGGGACGCCGCGGGCGTGAGTGGCCGAAACGGCGAGCTGGGATAGATTCCCGCCATGAGGCGTGTGGGAGTCCTGGTCACCGAGCACGTCCGCGTGTTCGACTACGCCGTGGCCACCGAGGTCTGGGGGCTCGACCGCACCCACCGCGGCGTCCCGTCGTTCGAACTGCGCACCTGCGGGCCGCAGGGTTCCGCCGTCCCGATGCAGCCGGGGGCGACGTGCGTCCCGGACCACGACCTGGACGGCCTGGACGCCTGCGACCTGGTCGTCGTCCCCGGGGTCCAGAATCCGGCCGGGCCCGTCCGTCCGGACGTGTCGGCCGCGCTGCGCGCCGCCCACGCGCGCGGCGCCACGGTGGCGTCCCTGTGTTCGGGTGCGTTCCTCCTGGCCACGGCGGGCCTCCTGGACGGCCGCCGGGCCACCGCGCACTGGCAGGACGCCGACGAACTCGCCCGCCGCCACCCCGGCGTGACCGTGGACCCCAACGTCCTGTTCATCGGGGACGGCGCCGTGTGGACCTCGGCGGGCGTGGCCGCGGGCATCGACCTGTGCCTGCACCTGGTCCGCCGCGACCACGGGGCCGCCGTCGCGGCGGAGATCGCCCGCACCATGGTCACCGCGCCCTTCCGGCCCGGCGGGCAGGCCCAGTTCCTCACCCGCCCCGTTCCGGCCCCCGGCCGCGGGGCCGACCCCCTCCCCGAGCTGCGCGCGCGCATCCTCGGCGACCTGGCCCACCCGTGGACGCTCGGCGAGCTGGCGGGCCTGGCGCGCATGTCCGAGCGCACGTTCTCCCGCCGCTTCGTCCAGGCGACCGGCGCCACCCCGCTGCAATGGCTCCTGACCCAGCGCGTCCTGGCCGCGCAGCAGCTCCTGGAGGTCAGCGACCTGCCCATCGCCGCCATCGCCCGCCGCTGCGGCTTCGGCAGCCCCCTGACCCTGCGCCACCACTTCACCCGCCACGTCGGCCTGCCGCCCCGCGACTACCGCCAGTCCTTCGGCACCGGCGTCGGCCGGCCCCGAGCCGCTGACTCCTGACGCCCCTGAGGTGGACGGAACGAGCAGGTGTTAGGGCTTGGCGCGGCGGAGGACGTAGGGCTGGACGATGCCGAGGCCCTGGACGGGGCGGCGGACCATGCTGGTGATCGTGTAGTCCTCGTTCTCGCCGAGGGCCTCGGCGAGGGACTGGTCGATGACGACCGTCCCGGGTCGGGCCAGGGCCGTCAGGCGGGCGGCCAGGTTCACCGTGGTGCCGAAGACGTCGCCCATGAGCGGGAGCACCGGGCCGTGCGCGACGCCCACGCGGACGTCCGGGATCTCGGTCTCGTCCTGGATGGCGGCGGCGATCGAGAGGGCGATCTCGGCGCCGATCTCGGGGGTGTCGCCCGCGAACAGGACCTCGTCGCCGAGGGTCTTGACGAGGCGTCCGCCGCAGGTGGCGATGATGTCGGCCGCCGTCTCCTCGAACCACTCGACGACGCGGGCGAGGGCGATCTCGTCCAGTTCGCGGCTCATCTGGGTGAACGAGACCATGTCGGCGAAACCGACCGTGGTGACGAGGCGTCCGGGGTGGGTCTCGTCCTCGCCCTCCGCCTCGCGGGACGCGGCGGCGGCCATCGCGCGGGTGCCGGCGGCGGCGAGCTGGCGGCGCCAGGCGTGCACGACGAGCGGCTCGAACTCGTCGATGTGCCGCTCGGCGATGTCGACGATGGACGACACGGCCTCGGCGGACGGCTGCTCCTGCGGGTCGGTCACGAGCATCGCGCTGAGCAGGTTGACCTGCCATTCGGCGAGCCGGGTCATGGTCTGCCCGAAGGCCCTGACCAGGCGGATCACGCCGTCCTCGTCCAGGACGCCGTCGTCCATCAGGCGGCGGATGCGGCAGAGCGCGGCGACGTCACCCTCGGTGTAGGCGACCGCGTCCTCCGGCATGGACGGGTAGCCGAACGCCCGCCACAGCCGCCGCGCGAACTCGGGGGACATCTCGGACAGGCGCACGGCGTCCACCCGGTTGTACTTCAGCTCGCCGCCGAGCAGCAGCTCCTCGATCTCCTTGGGATCCGGCAGGCCCGCGTCCGACATCTCCCCCTCCAACATCACGCGATATATCGTGGCGGATCGCGCCGCTCAGCGCACATGCACCACATCGCCCGCACTCACGGGAAGCACCCCTTCGGGTCCGGCCACGACGAGCCGTCCCTCGAGGTCGACGTCCTTGGCATGACCGTGGAGCTCGGCGCCGCCCGGCAGCTCGACGCGGATCTCGCGGCCGAGCGTCGCGCACAGGTCCCGGTAGTCGGCGCGCAGGCCGCAGATGTCCGGATCGCCGGACGCGGCGACCCACTCGCGGTAGCGGCCCTCGATGTCGCGGGCGATGGCGCGCAGCAGCGACGCGCGGTCCGACAGCGGCGCGCCCTCGATGGCCAGGGACGTCGCGGCCGGGACGGGCAGCTCGTCCTCGCTCAGCGACACGTTCAGCCCGACGCCGACGACGATCGCGCCGTCGATCTTCTCGACGAGGATCCCGGCGAGCTTCCGCCCCTCGACCAGAACGTCGTTCGGCCACTTCAGGACGGCGGCGACCTCGGTGTCGCCGTCCGCGCCGGGGAAGAACCGGTCGCCCGCCGCGCCGAACCCGGTCACCCGGCGCACCGCCGACGCGACCGCGACACCCGTCAGCAGCGGCGCCCACGCCAGCCGCTCGATCGGGACGTCCGGCCTCAGCAGCATCGAGAACGCCAGCCCGGACCGCGCGGGAGCGGTCCACGTGCGGCCGAGGCGTCCGCGTCCGGCGGTCTGCAACTCGGTCGCGAGCAGAACACCCTCGTCCTCCCCCGCGCGCGCGAGAGCGCCGAGGTCGGCGTTGGTCGATCCGGTCTCCTCCACCACCCGCACGCTCTGCCACAGCCCACCGGGCCGGACGAGCGCGCGCGCGAGCGCCGCCTCATGGAGCGGCGGCCGGTCGAGGTTCCCATAACGAGTCACACCACTATCCAACCCCACCCCGCGGCGTGGCCCATCGGCAGCACGCGATCTAAGGTGCACTTTGTGGACGGAGTGACGCTTAAGCGCGACAAGCAGAACGAACACGTGGCCGAGATCGTGCTCGACCGGCCCGAGGCCCTGAACGCCCTGTCGACCGCGATGGCGCGGCGCCTGGCGGCGGTGTGCGCGGAGGTCGCCGCGGACGGCTCGGTCCGCGCGGTCGTCCTGTCGGCCTCCGGCGACAAGGCGTTCTGCGTGGGCGCGGACCTCAAGGAACGCAACGCCATGACCGACGACGAGATCCTGGCGCAGCGGCCGGTGTTCCGCGCGGCCTTCGGCGGCGTGCTGAACCTGCCGCAGCCGGTGATCGCGGCCGTGCACGGCTACGCGCTGGGCGGCGGCTGCGAGTTCGCGCTGTCCTGCGACATGATCGTCGCGGACGAGACCGCCGTGTTCGGGCTGCCCGAGGTGACCGTCGGGCTCGTCCCGGGCGGCGGCGGGACGCAGCTCGCGATGCGCAAGATCGGCTCCGGCCGCGCCGCCGACCTCGTCCTCACCGGACGCCGCCTGACCGCGGACGAGGCCGCCGGGCTGGGCCTGGCCGACCGGCGTGTCGCGAAGGGCGAGGCGCGCACGGAGGCCCTGTCCATCGCGTCCCGGATCGCGAAGAACTCCCCGATCGCCGTCCGCGCCGCCAAGCGCGCGATGCGCATCGGCGGCGACCTCCCGCTGGAGGCCGGCCTCGACGTGGAGGAGAACGCCTGGCGCACCGTCGCCTTCTCCCCCGACCGCCGCGAGGGCATCGCCGCCTTCGCCGAGAAGCGCACCCCCGACTGGTCCGCCCCCGCCTGACGTCCGGCCGAAGCGCATCGCGGCGCGTGGTCGCGATGCGCTTCGGCCGTGAGTTCGCCTGTCAGAGGGTCTTGCGCATGTGGACGGCGTGGCGGCCGTCGAAGGTCTCGCGGCCGGTCTGGCGGTAGCCGCGGCGTTCGTAGCGGGCGATGTTGCTGGTCATCTTCTCGTTGGTGATCAGGCGCAGAGCGGGAAGGCCCAGGTCGCGGGCCTGGTCCTCGGCGAAGTCGAGCAGCTGCCGACCGCGGCCGCCGCCCTGGGCGGACGGGTCGACGGCGACGTTGTCCACGTACAGGACACCGTCCTCAGGGATGAGGACGATCAGGCCGGACAGGTCGTCCAGGACGTGGACGCGGCCCGCGTCGATCAGCGCGGCGTAGTCCGCCCCCATCGGCAGCGGACGGGTGCCGATGAGCTCCGCCCACGGGGTGTACGCGGCCTCGACGACCCGCTCGATCGCAGGACGGTCGGACGGGACGGCAAGCCTGATGTCAGGCATGTGCTGGTTCTCCTAGTCGTGGGGGGTCTGAGGCTCAGCCGGTGTTCTGGAGGCCCGCCGCGACGCCGTTGACGGAGAGGAGGAGCAGGTCCTCCAGGTGGGCGTGTTCGGACTCGTCGGTGACGGTGCCGGAGCGGAGGGCGCCGAGGGCGCGCAGCTGGAGGTGCGACAGCGCGTCCACGTAGGGGTTGCGGAGCTCGACCGCGCGGGACAGGACGTGCCGGTCCTCCAGCAGGCGTTCGTGGCCGGTCACGGCGAGGACGAGGCGGCGCGTCCGGTCGTACTCGTCGAGGACCGTGGACGTCATCTCCGGGCGCTCGCCCAGGGCGAGGTAGCGTTCGGCGATCGCGCGGTCGGTCTTGGCGAGGCTCATCTCGGCGTTGTCCAGGAGGGTCTGGAACAGCGGCCACTCGGCGTACGCCTCGCGGAGTTCGTCCAGCTCACGGCCGTCGTCGGAGACCGCGGCGAGGCCGCTGCCCAGGCCGTACCAGCCGGGGAGGTTCACGCGGGTCTGCGTCCAGGCGAACACCCACGGGATGGCGCGCAGGTCCTCCAGGCCGCGCGCGGCCTTCCGCCGGGACGGGCGGGACCCGATGCGCAGCTCGGCGATCTCCTCCAGCGGGCTGACCTGGCCGAACCAGGCCGCGAAGCCGTCGGTGTGGACGAGCGACTGGAACGACCGCTTCGCGGCGTCGCTGATCCGGTCGGCGAGCGGGCGGAAGCGGGCGGCGGCCTCGCGGGCCCGGTCCTGGACGGCGTCGGTGGACGCCAGCAGGATCGCGTTGGTGACCTGCTCCAGGTGGCGGTGCGCGATCTTCGGCTGGCCGTACCGGGCGAAGATCACCTCGCCCTGCTCGGTCACCTTGAAACGGCCCGCGACCGAGCCGGGGGCCTGCGCCAGGATCGCGCGGTGCGCCGGGCCCCCGCCGCGTCCGAGGGAACCGCCGCGGCCGTGGAAGAGCGTGAGCCGGATGTCGTGCCCGGCGGCGAACTCGGCGAGCGCCTCCTGCGTGTCGTACAGGCGGAGGGTCGCGGACGTCGGGCCGAGCTGCTTGGCCGAGTCGGAGTAGCCGAGCATGACCTCCATGCGTCGGCCCGTGTCGTCCAGGCGCTTCCGGACGGCCGGGATCTCCAGCATCCCCGCGAGGACGGACGCGGCGCGCTCCAGGTCCTCGCCGGTCTCGAACAGCGGGATCACGTCGAGGACGGGCGCCTCGTCGCCGAGCGAGGCGGCGAGGTCGTGCACGTTCGCGATGTCCTGCGCGGAGCGCGTGAACGAGACGACGTAGCGGCGGCAGGCGTCGACGCCGAACCGGCTCTGGATCCAGCCGACGACGCGGAGCGTGTCGAGGATCTCCTCGGTCATCTCGCTGCGCGGGCCGCCCGCGCGGACCTCCTGGAGGGCCTTCTCGTGCAGCTCGGAGTGCTGGCGGATCTCCAGCTCGGCCAGGTGGAACCCGAACGTCTCGACCTGCCAGAGCAGGTCCTGGACGCGTCCGTACGCCTGCCGGGCCGCGCCCGCCTCGGCGAGCGAGTCGCGCAGGACGCGCAGGTCGGCGAGCAGCTCGTCCGGGCCGGAGTAGGCCAGGTCGGCGTCCCGTTCGAGGGTCGCGGTGATGCGGTCGGCGACGTGCAGGAGGAACTGGCGGTGCGGCTCGTCCGGGGAGCGCTTGGTGATCTCGGCGAGGTGCTCGGGGTTGGCGGTGCGGGCGGCGGCGAGCGCGGCGCGCAGCGCGGGCGAGGCGGGCGTCGTGGCCTCGCCGACGGTCAGCTCCCGGCCGACCCGGGTCGCCATCGCGGCGAGCGCGCGCAGCACGTGCCCCGCCTGGATCATCACGGCCTCCCGCGTGACCTGCGCGGTCACGTACGGGTTGCCGTCGCGGTCGCCGCCGATCCAGGACCCGAACCGCAGGAACGGCCGGACGCGCGGCGGGCGCGTCCCGGTGCGGCCGTCGTCGAGCGCGGCGTCCAGCGTCCGGTACACCTGCGGGACGACCCGGAAGATCGTCTCGTCGAACGCGGCCATCGCGGTGCGGACCTCGTCCAGCGGGTCCATCTGGGTGTGGCGGCGCAGCGCCGTGCGCCAGAGCAGGTCGATCTCCTCGCGCAGCCGGCGCTCGGTCTCGGCCTGCTCCTCGCCGTCCTCGGGCGCGCCGTCCAGCGCGAACAGCAGGTCGCTGATCCGCTGGATGGACGTGACGACCGCGCGGCGGCGGGCCTCGGTCGGGTGCGCGGTGAACACCGGGCGGAACTCCAGGCCGTCCACCATCTCCGCGAGCCGCTGCTCGCCCGCCTCGGCCCGGACGGTCTCGACCGCCGCGGCCACCGAGCCGGGCACCGTGCGGCCCCGGGCGTCCCGCTCGCGCAGGGTCCGGATCCGGTGGTGCTCCTCGGCGAGGTTGGTGAGGTGGAAGTACACGGTGAACGCGCGGGCGACCTGCCCGGCGCGCTCCAGCGACCAGCCGTCGACGATCGCGGCGGGCTCGTCCGCGCCGCCCTCGCCGCGCCGGGCGGCGATCACGGCGTGCCGCAGCCGCTCGACGTCGGAGAGGAGGTCCGGCCCGCCGTACTCGACGAGCCCGTCCCCGAGCATGGCACCGAGCAGCCGGACGTCCCGGCGCAGCGCGTCGGGAAGGTCGTGCCGCAGCGTTTCACGCGTCATGTCAGCCACGGGCCCAGAGTAGTGAGCGGCCCCGGACGCCCCGAGCACCGCGTCCCCTTCTACGCGCGCGTGCAGGCGCCCGTGTGACCACGTGGTTCTTCCGCCGGGCACGGAGGCGGACCCCGGGCGTCGGGGGGTGGTCAGCGGCCGGTTACGCTTCACGGCATGGCGATGGAAGCTCCTGAGCCCGCGGTGGACGACATCGACATCCACACGACGGCGGGCAAGATCGCGGACCTGGAACGGCGTCGGTACGAGGCGGTGCACGTGGCGTCCGCGGCCGCGGTCGAGAAGCAGCACGCCAAGGGCAAGATGACCGCGCGCGAGCGGATCGACGCCCTGCTCGACCCCGGCTCGTTCGTCGAGTTCGACACCTACGCGCGGCACCGCTCGACCCAGTTCGGCCTGGAGGCGCGGCGGCCCTACGGGGACGGCGTGGTCACCGGGCACGGCACGGTCGACGGACGCCCGGTCGCGGTGTTCAGCCAGGACTTCACCGTCATGGGCGGCTCGCTCGGCGAGGTCTTCGGCGAGAAGATCACCAAGGTGATGGACCACGCGCTGAAGACCGGCTGCCCGGTCGTCGGCATCAACGACTCGGGCGGCGCGCGGATCCAGGAGGGCGTGGTCGCGCTCGGCCTGTACGCCGAGATCTTCAAGCGGAACGTGCACGCCTCCGGGGTGATCCCGCAGATCTCGGTCGTGCTCGGCCCGTGCGCGGGCGGCGCGGTGTACTCCCCGGCGCTCACCGACTTCGTGATCATGGCGGACCAGACCTCGCACATGTTCATCACCGGCCCGGACGTCATCAAGACCGTCACGGGCGAGGAGGTGACGTTCGAGGAGCTCGGCGGCGCGCACACGCACAACAGCAGGTCCGGCGTCGCGCACTACCAGGCGTCCGACGAGAACGACGCGCTCGACTACGTGAAGGCGCTGCTGGCGTACCTGCCGTCCAACAACCTGTCGGACGCGCCCGCCTACGACGCCCCGGCCGACCTGGACGAGGCGGACGGGGCGGACGGGACGGACGCCGAGCTCGACACCCTCATCCCGGACTCCCCGAACCAGCCGTACGACATGCACCGCGTCATCGAGAACGTGCTGGACGACGGGGAGTTCCTCGAGGTCCAGCAGCTGTTCGCGCCGAACATGATCGTCGGTTTCGGGCGGGTCGAGGGCCGTTCGGTCGGCGTCGTCGCCAACCAGCCGATGCAGTTCGCCGGGACGCTCGACATCGACGCGTCCGAGAAGGCCGCCCGGTTCGTCCGGACCTGCGACGCGTTCAACGTCCCCGTGCTGACGTTCGTGGACGTCCCGGGCTTCCTGCCGGGCACCGACCAGGAGTGGAACGGCATCATCCGGCGCGGCGCCAAGCTGCTCTACGCGTACGCGGAGGCGACCGTCCCGCTGGTCACGGTCATCACGCGGAAGGCGTACGGCGGCGCCTATGACGTCATGGGATCCAAGCACCTCGGCGCGGACGTGAACCTCGCCTGGCCCACCGCGCAGATCGCCGTCATGGGCGCGCAGGGCGCGGTGAACATCCTGTACCGGCGCGAACTGGCCGCCGCGGACGACCCGGACGCGCGCCGCGCCGAGCTGGTCACCGAGTACGAGGACACGCTCGCCAACCCGTACGTCGCGGCCGAGCGCGGCTACGTCGACGCGGTCATCAAGCCGTCCGAGACGCGCGGGCAGGTCGTCCGGGCGCTGCGCTCGCTGCGCGAGAAGCGCCGCACGCTGCCGCCGAAGAAGCACGGCAACATCCCGCTCTGACACAGCGTCCGGGCGGCGGCGAGCGGGGCCGGGCCGCGACGGGACACGACGGGGCGCGACGGCGGCACTCCGCCGGGCACTGTCGCCGCCCGGCGTTCGTTCCCCAGACGTGCGGTTTCCGGGTGTTCCGTTCATGGGCATCCGTTCCTCAGGCGTTCCGATCCAGGGAGGGCGGTCATGGACGACGACATCAGCGAGGGCATGAGCGAGGGCCAGGACGGCGGCGGTAAGGAGAGCGGCGGGGCGTTCCTGCGGATCGTGCGCGGCGACCCGTCCGCCGAGGAGGTCGCCGCGCTGGTCGCCGTCCTGACGGCGCGCGCCCAGGCGGCCGCGGCCGCGCGGGGCGACGCGCCCGGGGGCGCTCCGGTCTCGCATTGGGCCGACCGGTCCCGCCTCACGCGCACCCCGGTTCCGCCGCGTCCCGGGCCCGGGACGTGGCGCGCCTCCGCCCTTCCGTAACCCCTCGACGACCCGCGACTCCCCGCCCTCACCCCGTCGCCGGACGAGGCGCGGAGGCTCGACGCGCCCGGTGTCGCGACGCGCCCGAAAGGCCGTTCACGTGGGCCGGAACGCCGTCCCGGCGGGGGCGGGAGGGCGTTGGACCGGCGCGACACGTAACCGTCGTTCACCCGCAGGAGCGGGGGGTGCACGAATAAGGTGTGTGACGATGGCCACCTCGGAGTTCGTTCCTCAGCCCGCGCGATACGCGATCTTCGTCGACGCGGGGTACCTCTACGCGGCCTCCGGGGCGCTGCTGCTCGGCTGCGGTTCGCGGCGCGAGTACCGTGTCGCCGCCGAGAAGCTGATCAAGGCCCTGACCGACCGCGCCGACGACCAGCTGGTCGGCGAGCTGCTGCGGCTGTACTGGTTCGACGCCGCGCCGAAGCGGCAGCCGACGGTCGACCAGCGGGTCATCGCCAACCTGCCGCTGGTCAAGCTACGCCTCGGCAACCTCAACGCGCAGGGCCAGCAGAAGGGCGTGGACGCGCAGCTCCGCGCCGACCTCGAGGCCCTCGCCCGGCACCGCGCGATCACCGACGCGGTGCTGCTGGCGGGCGACGAGGACATGCTGCCCGCGGTCGAGGCGGCGCAGCGCTACGGCGTCCGCGTCCACCTGTGGGGCGTCGAGCCCACGCACGGCTCCAACCAGGCCGAATGGCTGGTCTGGGAGTCCGACACGGTCGAGGTGCTGCCCGCCGACTTCCTGCGCCCGTACTTCACCAAGGCCAAGGCGCTGCCGGTGCCCGCCGTCCCGGTGGTGGACGCCGCGCCCGTCGTCGCGGGGAAGCCCACCGTGCCGTCGCCGTCGCAGGTGTTCGCCGGGCGGGTGCCGTCGGTGCGTCCCGCGCCCGGGGCCCCGGCCCCGGCGGGTGAACCGGCCGCGCCGGCCGCCGCCCCCGCCGCCGGACGCGCC
>NZ_RFFG01000060.1 GCF_003696215.1 Actinomadura harenae
GTCTCCGAAAAGGCCGTCCGCCTTTTCGGAGACGTCGGCCCGAAGGGGAACGGCGACGATACCCGGCTGAAACCCGGGCTCCGGCAGAATCGAACCGAATGCGCCGAAGAATGCGAGGGGGAACAATGGAGGGCTCCGCTCGATGAATGCCGCACCAACCGCTCTGGAGAGCGAACCGGAGACCCGGTCGCTGCGCACCGCCGTGGCGTCCCGGAGGCGGCGCCGGCGGATCGTGATGACCGTCACCGTGGTCATGATCGTCGTGAGCGGCACCGGGTACTACACCGCGACGGCCGGGCACGGCGGCGGCAAGACCAAGACCCCGTCCTCCGTCACCACCGGCATGGCGACCGTGACCCGGGGGACCCTGACCGCACGCACCTCGGTCAGCGGAACCCTCACCTACGCGGGCAGCTACCAGGCCGTCAACCAGGCGCCCGGCGTCATCACCGGGCTGCCCAAGCTCGGCCAGGTCGTCCGCCAGGGCCAGGTGCTCTACCGGGTCAACGGCAAGCCGGTCGTGTTCTTCAAGGGCCGCAAGACCCCCATGTACCGCGACCTGAAGCGGGACATGACCGGCCTGGACGTCCAGGAGCTCAACGCCGCCCTGGTCGCGTCCGGATACGACGTCGACGGCTCGATCTCCTCCGACTCCGACACGTACACGGCGGCGACCGTCGCCGCCGTCAAGAGGCTCCAGTACGACCTCGACGTCAAGCAGACCGGCAAGCTCGGCAAGGGCGACGTGGTGTTCGTCGGCGCCGCCAAGATCAGGATCACCGGCCTCCAGGTCAAGCTGGGCGGCCAGGCCCAGCCGGGCGCCGCGATCATCACCGGCAGCTCGACCCAGCGGCAGGTGAACGTCGACGTCGACGCGTCCCTGCAGGACAAGCTGAAGGAGGGCCAGAAGGTCACGATCACGCTGCCCAACGGCTCGAGCGCCAAGGGCTCGGTGGCGTCGGTCGGCACCGTGGTCAAGAAGGCCCCCAGCGGCCGGTCCACCGTCTCCGTCGCCATCACGCCCGGTGACTCCAAGGCCACCGGTGACCTCGACCAGGCCCCCGTCGGCGTGTCGATCACCACTGAGAGCGTCGACGGCGCGCTGATGGTCCCGGTCAACGCGCTGCTCGCGCTGCTCGGCGGCGGCTACGGCATCGAGGTGGTGGGCGCGGACGGCTCGCACCACCTGATGCCGGTGACGCTCGGGCTGTTCGACGGCACGGCCGGGACGGTACAGATCACCGGCAAGGGCGTCGTGCCGGGCCAGAAGGTCGTGGTGCCGACCTCATGACCGCCGACGACCCCGCCACGACGACCCCGGACCTCCCCGCCGTCCCCGCGTCCGAGACCCCTTCCGAAGGCCCGCCTGAGACCGCGTCCGGGAACGCTCTCGCGGCCGGCGCCGAGAGCACCCGGACCCTCCCCGAGACGACCGCCGAGACGACCACCGAGACGACCGCCGACGAGACCACCGCCGAGACGATGGACATCGAGACCTCAGCCGACACGAACGCCCCGACCGGCCCCGCGCTCGCCGCCGGGCCCCGGGTCCTGCCCGAAGCCGAACCGGTGCTGGAGCTGGAGTCGGTGAGCAAGCTCTACCCCGGCGAGCCGCCGGTGCCCGCGCTGCGCGGGGTGAGCTTCACGATCCGCCGCGGCGAGCTCGTCGCGATCGTCGGGCCGTCCGGCTCGGGGAAGTCCACCCTGCTGAACGTCATCGGGACGCTCGACCGTCCCACCACCGGGATCGTCCGGGTCGCCGGGGCCGAGGTCGAGCAGATGAGCGACAAGGACCTGTCCCGGTTGCGGGCGGGCACGATCGGCTTCGTGTTCCAGCAGTTCTTCCTCGCCGACCACACCACGGCGCTGGAGAACGTCGCGGACGGCCTGCTCTACGCGGGCGTCCCGCGGTCGCTGCGCCGCCGGGCCGCCGCCGACGCCCTCGACCGGGTCGGACTGGCGCACCGCTCGGGGCACATCCCGTCCAAGCTGTCGGGCGGCGAGCGGCAGCGGGTGGCGATCGCCCGCGCCCTGGTCGGACGCCCGGCCATCGTGCTGGCCGACGAGCCCACCGGCAACCTCGACAGCCGCAACAGCGCCGCGATCTTCGCGCTGATCCAGGATCTCAACGCCGAGGGGGCCACCATCGTCGTCATCACCCACGACCGGGACCTGGCCGCCCGGCTGCCCCGCCGGATCGAGGTGCTCGACGGCCGCATCGTCGCCGACGTCCGGCAGGACGAACCCGCGCCGCCGGAACCTCCGGAGTCGCCGAACCGTCCGGACGCGTCCGCCGCGCCCGCCGCAGTGGAGGGGCGCGTCCTGTGACCACCGCCGCCTTCCCCGCCGGACGGCTCCAGGCCGCCGACCTGATGCGGATCTCCAGCGTCGGCCTGCGCACCCGGCGGCTGCGCGCCGCGCTGTCGGCTCTCGGCATCGCGATCGGCGTCGCCTCCATCGTGGCGGTGCTCGGGCTGTCCGCCTCGTCCCAGGCCGGGCTGCTCGCCCAGATCGACCGGCTCGGCACCAACATGCTGACCGTCGGCACCGGCAAGGACCTGTCCGGCGCCAACGCCGAGCTGCCGCTGACCGCGCCCGGCATGATCTCCCGGATCGGCCCGGTGCAGCAGGTGCAGAGCACCGGCTCCGTCGACACCAAGGTGTACCGCAGCCCGCTCATCCCGGACGTCAACACCAACGCGCTCACCGTCCAGGCCACCAGCCTCCGGCTGCCGGAGATCGTCCGCACCGGTGTCCTGAAGGGCCGATTCCTCAACGCGGCCACCGCCAACGAGCCGACCGCCGTGCTCGGCTACGTCGCCGCTCAGCGGCTCGGCATGGACCGGGTGTGGCTCGGCCAGCGGGTCTGGCTCGGCAAGCAGTGGTTCTACATCGTCGGGATCCTCGGGCCCGCCGCGCTCGCGCCGGAGATCGACAGCTCGGTCCTGGTCGGCTACCCGGCGGCGATGCGGTTCCTCGGCTTCGACGGGCACCCGTCGACGATCTACGTGCGCTCCGACACCGACCAGGTCAAGAACGTCCACTCGGTCCTGGCGGGGACCGCCAACCCGGAGAATCCCAGCCAGGTCACGGTGAGCAACCCGTCGGACGCCCTGGTCGTGCGCGCCGCCGCGCAGTCCGCGCTGAACGGCCTGTTCCTCGGGCTCGGCGCCGTCGCGCTGCTCGTCGGCGGGGTCGGGGTCGCCAACACGATGATCATCTCGGTGCTGGAACGCCGTTCGGAGATCGGACTGCGGCGCGCGCTCGGGGCGACCCGCGGCCACATCCGCGTCCAGTTCCTGGCCGAGGCGATCCTGCTCGCGGGGCTGGGCGGCGCGGTCGGCGTCGCCGCCGGAGTGCTCGCCACCATGGCGTACGCCGCCACCAAGAACTGGGCGGTGGTCATCCCGCCCGAGGCGTGGGCGGGCGGCGTCGGGGCCGCGGTGGCGATCGGCGTCATCGCCGGGCTCGTCCCCGCGCTGCGCGCCGCCCGGATGCAGCCGACCGAGGCCCTGCGGACCGTCTGACCGTCGGAAGGGACGACGAACATGCCGATCAGCGAGATCAACGGAATCCGGCTCAGTCACGAGGTCCACGGGACCGGGACGCCGGTGCTCCTGGTCGCCGGGACCGGCGCGCCGGGCCGGGTGTGGCGCACCCACCAGGTGCCCGCGCTGCTGCGCGCCGGCTTCCAGGTGATCACCATGGACAACCGGGGCATCGCGCCCTCCGACGAGTGCGCCGGCGGGTTCACCCTGGACGACATGGCCGCCGACTGCGCGGGGCTCATCGAGCACCTCGGGGTCGGCCCGTGCGCCGTCGTCGGCTTCTCCCTGGGCGCCATCGTGACGCAGGAACTACTGATCGCCCGCCCGGACCTGGTGCGCGAGGCGGTCCTGATCGCGACCCGGGGCCGGACCGACCCGCTCGGCGCCGCCGCGTCCCGCGCGGAGCTGGAGCTGTTCGACTCCGGGGTGAAGCTGCCGCCGTCCTACGAGGCGGTGACCGGCGTCATGCGCGGCTTCTCCCGGGCCACCCTGAACGACCCGCTGGCCGTCCGGGACTGGCTGGACGTCTTCGAGCTGTCACCGGTCAGCCTGACAGCCAGCCGCGCCCAGCTCACCCTGGACGTCATCCCCGACCGGCTGCCGGACCTGGGCCGGGTGCGCGCCGACTGCCTGGTCATCGGCTTCTCCGACGACCTGGTGGCGCCCCCGCATTTCGCCCGGGAGGTCGCCGACCACATCCCGTCCGCCACCTTCCTGGAGATCGCCGACTGCGGCCACTACGGGCACCTGGAGAACCCGGAGGCCGTGAACGCCGCCCTCATCGGCTTCCTCGGCACCTGACCGGCCCGCCCCCGGCGCCTCCGCGCATCACCCGCCGCCGACCTGGGTAGATCCCTGGTCAGCGGCGGGGGACATGGGGGAGACGAACGACATGGCCAGGTGCGAGGTCTGCGGCAACGACTACGCGATGAGCTTCGAGGTGCACGCGCAGGGCGCGGTGCACGTCTTCGACTCGTTCGAGTGCGCGATCACCCGGATGGCGCCCATCTGCGAGCACTGCGGCTGCCGGGTCGTCGGGCACGGCGTCGCGGTGGACCGGAACATGTACTGCTCGGCGCACTGCGCGCGCGCCGCCCAGCCCGAACGCGGCGCCGAGGCCCGCGACAGCGTCCCCGTGGGCGTCTGAGCCCGGACACAGGGCTTCTAGACCGGGAAACCGAGGTCGCGGCCCTGTTCGCGCAGCTCGTCCCGCGCGGACGGGTGGGCGACGTTGTCGATGATCTGCCGGGCCTGGGTCGCGGCGTCGTTGCCCCAGACCGTGGCGGTGCCCTGTTCGCTGACGATGTAGCTGTGCTGGAACGAGGTCACCGGTCCGGCGAGCCGCGCGATGACGGTGGAGACGTCCGCCCGGGGATGCCATGAGGGCAGGGCGATGACGGCGTGGCCGCCGGGGGAGTGCAGCGCGCCCACGACGAAGTCGGTCTGGCCGCCGAAACCCGAGTAGATCGCGCCGCGGACGCGGCTGGCGTTGGCCTGCGCGTACAGGTCGACCTGGAGCGCGGAGTTCACCGACATCATGCGGGGCCTGCGGGCGATCAGGGCGGGATCGTTGGTCTTCTCGGTGCGCAGCATCCGGATCCGGTCGTTGCGGTCGGCCCAGTCGTAGAGTTCCGGGCTGCCGAAGGCGAACGAGGCCGTGATGGGGGTCCCGGTGTCGAGCGCGCCCGCCTTCTCCAGCGCCAGGACGCCGTCGCTGAACATCTCCGACCAGATGCCGAGGCCCCGGCGGTCGAGGAGGGACGCGAGGACCGCGTCGGGGATCGCGCCGATGCCGAGCTGGAAGGTCGCGCGTTCGGGGACGAGCCGGGCGATCCGCTCGCCGATCCGCCGGGCGGTCTCGCCGGGCGGCCGGGGCGCGGGTGACGCGAGGGGCTCGTCGACCTCGATCGCGTAGTCGATCTCGTCGTCCGTGAGGACGGCGTCGCCGAAGGTGTAGGGCATGCGCGGGTTGAGCTGCGCGATGACCAGGCCGCCGCGGGCACGGACCGCCTCGATGGCGGCGGGGAGGATGTTGACCTCGATGCCGAGGGAGACGGTCCCGGACATCGGGGACGAGGTCTGCACGATGACCACGTCGGGCGGCAGCGCCCCCTTCAGCAGGTTGGGCACCAGGGACAGCCGCGAGGGGTAGTAGCGCAGGTTCGCGTGGTCGCGCATGCCGGAGCCGACGAAGGGCGTCTCCAGGATGACGCCCTCCCGGTCGGGAAGGTCGCCCTGGGCGTTGAGCATGAACAGCCGGTACTCGCTCATCGCGGCGTCGGCGATCTCCAGGGCGCGTCGCGGGGCGGCGAAGTTGCCTCCGGCGACGACGCGGGGGCGTCCCGGCAGCCCGGCCAGGATCCGGGTGAGGTGCTGCTCCGAGATGACGCGCATGAGAAAGCCCTTTCGTCTCCGGCCTCGTGCCCGGCCTGGTGCCCGACCTCGCGCCTGCAAGATCACGCCTGACCCATCATGGTGCCGGTGGCAGGGCGGGGTCGATGCGAGGGGTGGCGTTCAGTCGTGGTCCGGGACCGGTCTGCCCTGGCGGAGCGGTGCCTCCCAGCGGTCGCCGGGGCGGATGAGGACGGTCTCGTCGCCGAAGACGACGCGGATGGGCGAGGCGGCGCCGGGATGGAGCGCGACCTCGAGCCGGTTCTGGCGGCAGGTGAGGTCGACGCCCCAGTGGCCGCGGTAGCGCAGTCCCAGCCGCAGTTCGCCGATCGCCGGGGGCAGGCGCGGGTCCAGGTGGAGGACGCCTCCGCGCGTGCTCATCCCGGCGTAGCGGCGCTGGACGAGGTCCACGGTCCCGGCCATGGCGCCCAGGTGGATCCCTTCGGCGGTGGTGCCGTGCCGGGGGTCCTCCATGTCGCAGCCGAGCGCCTCCAGGAAGACCCGCCACGCTTCCTCGCCGCCGCCGCCGTCGGTGGCGTCGGCGCCTGCCAGGACCCAGGCGTGCACGAGGGAGCTGAGGGTCGACCCGTGGCAGGTCCGGGGGAGGTAGTAGGCGGTCGTCCGCGCGGCCTGCTCCGGCCCGTGCTCGTAGCCGAGGCGCTGGAGGACGTCGTCGAGCTCGTCCGCCGACAGGACGTGGTAGAGCATCAGCACGTCGGCCTGCTTGGACGCCTTGTAGCGGTTGGGCGAGTCGCCCTCGGCCTCCAGGATCCGGTCGAGCCGGCGGATGTCGCCGTAGCGTTCGCGGTAGCCGCGCCAGTCGAGCTCCTCCAGGTCGCCGTATCCCTCGAACTGGCTGATCACGCCGTCGTGGAACGGGACGTACATCCGCCGTCCGACGTCCTCGAACCGGGTGATCTCCTCGCGGGTCAGCGCGAGGCGCTCGCACAGCTCGGTGCGGCGGTCCTCGGGGATGAGGGCCAGCGCCTCCAGGGCCTTGCGCAGCACCCAGGCCGTGAGGACGTTGGTGTAGGCGTTGTCGTCCAGGCCCGGTTCCGCGCGGCCGGGGTAGGCGTCGTGGTACTCGTCGGGACCCATGACGCCGCGGATCCGGTACCGGTCGAGGGAGCGGTCGTAGCGGGCGAGGCCGGTGAAGTACCGTGCGACCTCCAGGATGATCTCGGCGCCGTACTCGGCGAGGAACTCCAGGTCGCCGGTCGTCTCGTGGAACCGCCAGACGTTCTGGGCGATCGTCAGCCCCACGTGCCGCTGCAGGTGCGAGTGGTCGGGCAGCCAGCGTCCCGAGCGCGGGTTGAGGTGGACGAGCTGGGTCTCCTCGCGTCCGTCGGCCGCGCTCTGCCAGGGGTACATGGCGCCCCGGCCGCCCGCCGCGGCGGCGGCGCGCCGGGCCGCGGGCAGCCGCCGGTACCGGTACATCAGCAGGGCCTTGGCGATCTCGGGGAAGCGTGTGGTGAGGAAGGGGAGGATGAACTGCTCGTCCCAGAAGACGTGGCCGCGGTAGGCCTCGCCGTGCAGGCCGCGGGCGGGGACGCCGGCGTCCAGGTCGACGCTGTGCGGCGACGCCGTCTGGAGCAGGTGGAAGATGTGCAGGTTGAGGACGCGCTGCACGTCGGCGTGGTCGAGGCTGAGCCGGGCGCGCCGCCACAGGTGGGCCCAGGCGAGCTCGTGGCGTTCCAGCAGGGCGTCGAAGCCGCCCGCCCCGCGGGCGGCGGCGAGCGCCGCCTCGCCGGGCTCCTCGATCGCGCGGTCCCGGGAGGTGAGGACGGCCGCGACCTTCTCGATCGTCACGGGTGCGCCCTGGGCGGCCTGGAGGGCGAGGTCCTGCGCCGTCCAGCCCGGTCCGGTGCGGTGGGTCCGTGCGGCGGGGGCGGAGGTCCGGGTGCGGGTCGCGATCGCGATGGTGATCCTCGACGCGACCGTCGTGGTCCTCAGCGCGGAGGTCTCGGGGTCGTCGGGCCGGGGCGGGGTGCCGCCGGTGAGGTGCTCGCCCGGCAGGTTCCGGTAGCGGTCGACGCCGGTGTTGGCGACGCGGCCGTCGATCGCCGAGCGGATCTCCAGGGTGCCGCTCCAGTCCTCGGGCACGATCGTGGTCTCCAGGGCGGCCAGGTGCGGATCGTCCATGGACACGATGCGGCGCTGGGCGAGGCGGAAGGTGCGGCCCGCCTCGTCGCGGCAGCGCAGGAGCCGGGTGAGGACGCCGCGGCGCAGGTCGAGTTCCTGTTCGTAGGAGAGGAGCCGCCCCTCCTCGGAGGCGCGGTCGAGGTCGAACCACTCGCCTCCGGCGGCGCGGAACGTCAGCGGCAGCCAGTTCGGGACGTTGACCAGGTCGGCGTTGTCGGCGTGGTGCCCGGCGATCTCGGTGGACAGCCGGTCGTAGCAGCCCGCGATGTAGGTCCCCGGGTAGTGCACTCCGTCGGCGGACGCCTCGGGGGCGGCGCCCCGTGTGGCGAAGTGGCCGTTGCCGAGGGTACACAGGGCCTCGCGGAGGCCCTCGGAGGCGGGTTCGTAGCCGTCGTAGGCCAGGATCCACCGGTTCATGGTGGTTCCCTTCCCGCTTCCCTGGCGTCTCATCGTCCACGCTGGGCGTCCACTGGCGGGCCGTAGGCGACGTTTGACCGCTTTGGGGTGTTTCGGTCCCGGGACGGTGTGCCGTCCCGGGACGGCATGCCTGGGACGTCAGGGGGCCGTGGCCTGGTCGGGGAGACCGGGGTCGCGGCCGTCCTCGAGGTAGAAGGCGCGGTGCCCGGCCATGCCGCGCAGGGCCGGGCCCATGCGGCGGGCGATGTGGGCGGGGGCCAGCTCGGCGACCTTCTCGGGGGCGGCCAGGGTGTGGTCGGACAGCTCGTCCGGCGGGAGCGTGATCGCGGCGAGCTCGGCGTCGGAGACGTGCCCGGCGAAGACGAAGATGTTGACGGCGTCCACGCCGTCGCGGGGCGGTCCCCAGTCGACGCAGACCAGGCCGGTGAGGCGGGGCGTGAACCCCAGCTCCTCGCGGCACTCGCGCTCGCAGGCGGCCAGCGGCGACTCGCCCTCCTCGATGACGCCGCCGGGCAGGAACCAGCCCTCCTTGTAGGTGGGTTTCACCAGGACGATCCGGCCGAGGTCGTCGAGCAGGAGGGCCGCGGCGGCGCCACGGGTGCGGGGGAGTGAGGCGATGTAGGCGAGATCCGGCATGGTCCGAGCGTAGACGGGCGCCTCCCGGTGGCGCCGTGGGGCGGTGGTCCCGGACATGCCGGGCGCCCCGTCCCGCCGTGGATCCGTTCGGAGCGTCACCGGGCCGCTGCCGAAAGGACCTTGACCGCGATCGACAACGCTTGACACGGGGTCGGTCAGGACCGTTCTCCGGGCTCCTGACCTCGGCGGGGGAGTGCAGGGAAGGAGAGTGAGGCCCTTTTAACACGCCGGTGACAAAGGAGACGCGGCCGCGAAACGGCCCCTGTTGAGGATCGAGTCATGAACGGTGACCTGGAGGGTGCGCTCCGCGAGATCGTCGACCGCCTGAACCTTACTTTGTCAAGATCGTGGGCGGTGGTGATGTCCCATGGACGGTGAGGCCGCGGCGCTGGCGGGGTTCACGGTAGGCGTCACGGCGGCCTGGCGCCATGAGGAGCTCACGTTGCTGCTGGAGCGGCGGGGAGCGCGGGTGGTGCACGCTCCGGCGATCCGGCCGACGCTGCTCACCGACGACCCGGAACCGCGCCCGCCGGACGCGGAGGTGATCGAGATCCCGGTGTACGGGTGGACGCGGGTGGAGGACGCGACGCCGCTGCGGCGGCTGGTGGGGCAGGCGGTGGCGGGGACGGTGGACGCGATCACGTTCACCAGCGCCCCGGCGGTGGCGGCGACGCTGGCGGTCGCGGCGGCGGACGGCCTGGAGGGACCACTCCTGGAGGCGCTGCGGGACGGCGTGGTGGCGGCGTGTGTGGGCCCGGTGACGGCGCGGGCGCTGACCGGGCGGGACGTGCCGACGGTGCAGCCAGAGTGGCCGTGGATCGGGGCGCTGGTGCGGGCGCTGGCGGTGGCCCTGCCGAGGTCGCGGGCGCGGCGGCTGCGGGTGCGGGGCGGCCTGCTGGAGCTGCGGGGGCACGCGGTCGTGCTGGACGGCCTGCTGCGTCCGATCGCGCCGGCGCCGATGGCGGTGCTGCGGGCGCTGGCGCGGCGTCCGGGGCATGTGGTGTCGCGGGCGGAGCTGTGCGGGGTGCTGCCGGGGCGTGCGCTGGTGGACGGGCCGGTGCGGGGGCGTGGGGCGCGTCCGCGGGCGGACGAGCACGCGGTGGAGATGGCGGTGGCACGGTTGCGGCGGGGGCTGGGCCGGGCGGGGATCGTGGAGACGGTGGTGAAGCGGGGGTACCGGCTGGCGTGTGATCCGCGTGCGCCGGGTGCGGGGGCCGCCTGACGGGCGGGACTGCTTGAACGGCCCGGAAGCCCCGGGATTTGCCTGGTTTTCGGGCGAAAGTCATTTGCGGCGATGTGCAAGAGTGGAGGGGAGCGCGGAGTTGCGGACGCGTAGGGTACGGCGGTGGCGCCGGGCCGTCCGGCGCGGCCGACCTGTGAGGAGGCTGTATGCCGGAGGACGGGGCACCCGCCGTCGAGGTGGCCGGGCTGGTCCGCAGGTTCGGCTCGGTGGAGGCCGTGCGGGGCATCGAGTTCGCGGTGCGGCCGGGGGAGATCTTCGGGTTCCTGGGTCCGAACGGCGCGGGCAAGTCCACGACGATCAACATGCTCTGCACCCTGTTGCGTCCGACGGAGGGGTCGGCGCGGGTCGCCGGGTTCGATGTGGTGCGGGAGCGGGACGAGGTGCGCCGCAACATCGGCCTGGTGTTCCAGGATCCGACGCTGGACGGCTATCTGAGCGGTGAGCAGAACCTGCGGTTCCACGCGGAGCTGTACGGGGTGCCGCGGGCGGTGCTGCCGGAGCGGATGCGGCGGGTGCTGGAGATGGTCGGGTTGTGGGACAAGCGCGGCGACCGGGTGCAGACGTACTCGGGCGGGATGAAGCGGCGGCTGGAGATCGCGCGGGGGCTGCTGCATTCGCCGCGGGTGCTGTTCCTGGACGAGCCGACGGTGGGCCTGGACCCGCAGACACGGTCGTCGATCTGGGACTACATCCGTGATCTGCGGGCGACGGAGCAGATCACGATCTTCATGACGACGCACTACATGGACGAGGCGGAGTACTGCGACCGGATCGCGATCATGGATTCGGGGCGGATCGTGGCGCTGGACACGCCGGAGCGGTTGAAGGCGGGTGTCGGGAAGGACCGGGTGCAGATCCGCACCGACGACGACCAGGCGGCGATCGGCGCGCTGGCGGAGCGGTTCGGTCTGGCGGCGACGGTGGCCGAGGGGGCGGTGACGTTCGCGGTGTCGTCGGGTGAGGCGTTCGTGCCGCGGTTGTTCGCGGAGCTGGGGATGCCGATCCGGTCGGTGAGCGTGTCGCGTCCGTCGTTGGACGATGTGTTCATGTCGTTCACCGGGTCGACGATCCGTGACGCGGAGGGGTCGTCGAAGGACTGGATGCGGATGGCGATGCGCGGGCGCTCGCGGTGAAGGAGGCGGATCCGTTGACGACGACCGAGCGGGACGAGGCGCGGCGGGACGAGGCGCGGGCGGTCGTGGGCCCGGTGGTGCGGGTGGCGGTGCCCGAGCGGAGCATCGTGCATGATCTGCGGGCGGTGAAGATCGTCCTGCACCGGGAGCTGATCCGGTACGGGCGGGACCGGATGCGGATGGTGTCGGGGCTGGTGCAGCCGGTGCTGTGGCTGCTGGTGATGGGTACGGGCCTGTCGAATCTGATGACGGCGGGCGGGGGTGGTGCGGCCGGGTCGCATGTGGACCTGAAGACGTTCATCTTCCCGGGTGTGTGTGCGATGACGGTGATGTTCACCGCGATGTTCTCGGCCGGGTCGATCGTGTGGGATCGGGAGTTCGGGTTCCTGCGGGAGATGCTGGTGGCGCCGGTGAGCCGGTCGTCGATCGTGGTGGGCAAGTGCATCGGTGGTGCGACGGTCGCGACGTTGCAGGGCGCGGTGATCCTGGCGCTGGCGGGGTTGGCGGGCGTTCCCTACGACCCGGTGCTGTTGCTGGAGTTGCTGGGGTTGATGTTCCTGGGGGCGTTCGCGCTGACCGGGTTCGGGGTGATGATGGCGGCGCGGATCCAGAGCATGCAGTCGTTCTTCGGGCTGATGCAGATGGCGATGATGCCGATGATGTTCCTGTCGGGGGCGTTGTATCCGCTGGCGGGTCTGCCGGTGTGGCTGACGGTTCTGACGCGGTTCAATCCGTTGACGTACGCGGTGGATCCGTTGCGGCAGGCGGTGTTCTCGCATTTGTCGCTGACGCCGGAGTTGCGGCGGACGTTCGATCCGGGTGTGACGTGGTGGGGGTGGCGGGTTCCGGTGGGGTTGGAGATCGTCCTGGTGCTGCTGATCGGCTTGGTGCTGATGGGTGTGGCGATCATCGAGTTCCGTCGTTCGGAGTAGTCCCGGTTCGGTCGCCGGTTCGGTGTCCGCGTGGTCTGACCAGGCCTGAGTCGTAGGCGGCGACGGCGGCTTGGAGGCGGTCGCGGACGCCGAGTTTGAGCAGCAGGCTCTGGACGTGGCTTTTCACGGTGGTCTCGGCGACGTGGAGCGACCGGGTGATCTCGGCGTTGGAGAGTCCGCGGGCCAGGAGCAGCAGGACGTCGATCTCGCGTGCGGTGAGGAGTTTCCGCAGGTCCTGGCCGTCGGGTTGGTCGGGGTCGGCCGCCATGCGTTCGAGGAGGCGGCGGGTCACCGGGGGCGCGAGGATGGCGTCGCCGGCGGCGATCACCTTGACGGCCTCGATGAGCTGGTCGGCGGTGGAGTCCTTGAGGAGGAATCCGGAGGCTCCCGCGCGCAGTGCCCGGGCGACGTAGTCGTCCAGGTGGAAGGTGGTCAGGACCAGGACGCGGCAGGGGGCGGGGTTTCGGGCGAGGAGGGCGCGGGTCGCGGCGACGCCGTCGAGGCCGGGCATGCGGATGTCCATCAGGGTGACGTCGGGTCGCAGGCGGCGGGCGGCCTCGACGGCTTCGGCGCCGTCGGCCGCCTCGCCGATGACGGTGAAGCCGGGTTCGGATTCGAGGGTCGCGCGGAGGCCGGCGCGGATCAGGGTCTGGTCGTCGGCGATGAGGATGCTGATGGGGGTGGGCTGGTCGGTGGTGGGCTGCTGAGTCATGGTGCGTCCCCGGTGATCCGGAGGGTGGCGTGGACTTCGAAGCCGCCGTCGTGGTGGGGGCCGGCGCGCAGGGTGCCGTCGTACATGGCGGTGCGTTCGCGCATTCCGACGAGTCCGTGGGCGGTGGCGGGTGGTTGGTTCTGCGGGCCGTGGCCGTCGTCGGTGACGCGGATGTGGAGGGTGGGTCCGGTTCGGGTGATGGTGACCGAGGCGGTGGTGGGGCGTCCGGCGTGGCGGAGGGTGTTGGTGAGTGCTTCCTGGACGATGCGGTAGGCGGTCAGGCCGATGCCGGGAGGGAGCGTCGGTGCCTCCACGGTGAGGTGGACGGGCACGCCAGCGGACTCGATCTTCGCGGCCAGTTCGGGGAGGGACGCCAGGCCCGGTCGTGGCTGGAGCGGGTCGTCGTCGTCGGGGCGTAGTACGGCGAGGACGCGGCGCATTTCGGCGAGTGCTTCGCGGCTGGTGGCGGAGATGGTGGCGAGGTGGCCGGGGACGGCGTCCGGGCGGGTGCGGACGCAGCGTCCGGCGGCCTCGGCCTGGACGGTGATGAGGCTGATCGAGTGTCCGATGACGTCGTGGAGTTCGCGGGCGATGCGGAGGCGTTCGTCGGCGACGGCGCGTTCGGCGCGTTCGCCTTCTTCGCGTTCCAGGCGGAGTGCCCGTTCCTGGAGTTGGTGGATGTAGGCGCGGCGGGTGCGGGTGGCGTAGCCGCAGACCCAGGCGAGGGCGATGCACAGGCCGATGGACAGGACGGCCCAGAGGGCGCCGTCGGACGGGCGGATGCGGGCGCCGGGGGAGAGGTCGGAGGTCATGAGGACGGCGGCGGAGGCGAGTGCGGCGAGGGCGCCGCGTCCGTCGGCTCCGGCGGCTCCGTGGGCGGCCACGGCGTAGGCCGCGGCCAGGGGCGCGGCGATGGCGGCCAGTCCCGGGAAGCCTGTCGCGATCATGAGGGCGCCGAGGGTGGTGGCCGCCGCGAGGACGGTCAGGGGCGCGCGGCGGCGTGCGAGGATCAGTGCGGCCTGGGCCGGTGCGAGCAGCCACAGTGAGGAGCCGGGCAGCCAGGGCACCAGCCGGTTCGTCATGCCGCAGGCGACGATCGCCGCGCCGGCCGTGGCGAGTACCGTGTCGGCGGCGGTCGGGCTCCACGCCGGTTGCCTCATGCGGTTCAGCATGCCCGACGTCACCCGTCCCGTGTCCGGAGCAGGGTCAGCGCGGCGGCGGCGGCCACGAGGACGTACAGGGCGAGGGTGCCCGCGGCGGGGGCGGGCCGTACCAGGAACCCGATGTGCGAGTGCCACAGTGAGAGGCCGAGGTTGGACGGCAGGTAGGGGACCGTGTGCCGCCATGCGGGGCTTTTCGGGAGGTCGTCGACCAGCACGGGCAGGATGGTGAAGAGGCCCAGCAGGGTGGAGAGTGCGATCGCGGTGCTGCGCACCAGTGTGCCGAGGAACAGGCCGAGCAGTCCGGTCAGGGTCAGGTAGAGGGCGCCGCCGAGGACGGCGTGTGCCGCGCCGGGGTCGGTCAGGGACGCGTGGGGCATCGTCCCGGTCAGGCGGCTTTGGCCGAGCAGGAACGCGGCCGAGACGGTGGCGAGGGCCAGGGCGGAGCCGAGGACGAAGAGCAGGAGTGTTTTGGCGGCCAGGACCAGTGGTCGCTGTGGTGTCGCCATGAGGGTGCCGTGGATCTGCCCGGTGCCGTATTCGGTGGTCACGGCGAGCGCGCCGAGGGCGCCGAAGAACAGGGCGGTGATCTGGAGGAAGCCGAGGCCGGTGTCGGTCGGGTGGAAGTGGGCCCGTGCCTGGGCGCCGAGGTGGTGCCAGCGTGACCGGTAGCTGGAGCAGACCAGGAGCGAGAGCCCGACGCTGGCCGTGAACCCGGTCAGGGCGGTCGTCCAGAGTGACCGCAGGGAGCGGAGTTTGATCCACTCGCTGGTCAGGACGGCGCGTCCGCGGGCCAGTGGCGTCGCGCGGGGTGGCGTCGCGTGTGGGCGGTGTGCCGCCGGTGGGTCGGTGGGTGTCACGCGTCCCTCTTTCGGTGCAGTGTCAGGACGGCGGCGGCCGATGCGGCGACGTACAGGGTGAGCAGGGAGAGGCCGTGCCAGGGGGTGAGGCTGTGCGGTGAGGGCGGTTTCACGTGCCAGATCTGGGAGCCGGCCTCGCCGGGCAGGTAGGGGAGGATCGTGTCCGTGAGGTCGCCTGGCAGCAGGCCCGCGGTCAGTGGGAGGACCAGCAGCACGCCGAACAGCGTCGTCAGTCCGAGCGGGGTGGAGCGTGTCAGCGCCCCCAGGGCCGTCCCGAACAGTGCGATCAGGGTGAGGTACAGGCCGCCGCCGAGGACGGCGCGCAGCACCCCCGGGTCGTCCAGCGACGCATGGGGTACGGGTCCGGTGAGGAGGTGCCGGCCGGCGGTGAAGGCCGCGAACGATGAGGCCGTGCTCAGGGCCCAGACGACCGCGCCGAGCACCAGTCCTTTGACGGTGAGGAGCTGGGCGCGTTGGGGTGTCGCCGCGAGTGTCGCGCGGATCAGACCGGTTCCGTGTTCGCTGGTCACCGCCAGAACGCCGAGTGCGCCGATGAGCATTTGGGCCAGTTCGATGCCGCGCAGGCTGGTGAAGGTGGGGTCGAAGGCGGCTTGTTCGGAGGCGGACATCGACGCCCAGCCGGACCGGTAGCCGGAGCAGAGGACGAACGCCCCGGCCACGATTACTAGGGCCGTGGCTGCGAGCACGGTCGGCGCGGACCGCACCGACCAGAGCTTCACCCATTCGCTGCGGGCCGTGGCCCGCAGCCGCGTCGGCATGCTGTGCCGCCGCTCTGCTGGCAGCGTCGGGTTCATGCCGGTACCGGTGTCCGGTAGACGACGCTGTTCTCGGTGAGCCGGAAGTAGGCGTCCTCCAGTGAGGACGTCACGTCCCGCAGCTGGTGCAGCACGTGGCCGCGTGCGGCGGCGAGTTCGCCGACGGACGCCGAGTCCAGGCCTGTGACCAGTAGCGTTCCGTCCGGTTTCAGGGTGATGTCGCCGCCGAGCGTCCGCAGGTCGTCGGCGAGGCGGTGGTGGTCGACGGCGCGGACCTCGACGCGGTTCGCGGCGTCGCGGGCGATCAGTTCGTTCAGGGGCGTGTCGGCGAGGAGGCGCCCTTGGCCGATCACCAGGAGGTGGTCGGCGGTCAGTGCCATCTCGCTCATGAGGTGGCTGCTGACCAGGACGGTGCGTCCTTCGGCGGCGAGGGAGCGCATGAGGGTCCTGATCCAGAGGATGCCGTCGGGGTCCAGGCCGTTGACCGGTTCGTCGAACAGCAGGATGCCGGGGTCGCCGAGCAGCGCGCCGGCGATGCCCAGCCGCTGCGCCATGCCGAGGGAGAATCCGCCGGCCCGTTTGCGGGCCACGGGGGTGAGACCGACCTGGTCCAGGACCGCCTCGACGCGGCTCCGGGGGATGCCGTTGGCGGCGGCGAGGCTGTGCAGGTGGTTGTAGGCCGATCGTCCCGGGTGCACCGCGCGGGCGTCCAGGAGCGCGCCGATCTGGTGGAGCGGCCATACCGTTCCCTGGTATCGGCGGCCGTTGACGGTGACGGTCCCGGAGGTCGGCAGGTCCAGTCCGAGGATCATGCGCATCGTCGTTGACTTGCCTGCGCCGTTGGGGCCGAGGAAGCCGGTGACGCGGCCGGGCTCGACGCGGAAGTCGAGTCCCGAGACGGCCGCTTTGCGGCCGTATCTCTTGGTCAGTCCTTGTGCCTCGATCATGGTCGCCTCGCTTCGGTCGCGTGTGTTCTCCTGCGGACGAAGCTACGAACGCGCCTGGTGGGCGGGCCTCCGCCGCGCGGAGGAAACCCGGGCCCTGGTGGGCTCGTGGCTCCTCCTCAAGGAGGAAGGAGGGCGCTAGCGGGGCCGGCCGTAGAGGGTGGTGAGTTGGGCGGCCAGGTTCGCCAGCTCGTCCCTGACGTCTTGGGGGCCCTCCACGGTGACCAGGTCGCCCCAGCCCGCGAGCTGGCGGGCGAGGTCCAGGGCGGTCGGTGCGGTGAGCGCGACGCGGGCCCGGTCGCCGTGGGAGAGCACCTCGCAGTGGCGGCCGAAGCGGCGGCGCAGGACGGGCAGGTGGTGGGCGTCGAGGGTCGCGGTGGCGGTGGTCGTCGCGCGGCGTGCCTCCATCGCGGTGACGACCTCGTCCCAGGCGGCCGCGAGGTCGAAGCCGGCCGGGCGTTCGGCCGGTTCGTCCGTGACCTCGGCGCCGGTGATCCGGTCGACGCGGAAGGTCCGCCGTCCGTCGGGGGTTCCGGCGATCAGGTACCAGATGTCGTCCTTGTCGACGAGGCCGTACGGTGCGACGAGGCGGTCCCGTCCGGAGTAGGTGAGGCGGGCCGTGCGGCGGCGGACCACCGCGTCCTCCAGCAGGTCGACCAGGACGGGCCGTGTCCGGCGGTGTTCGCCCCAGCGGGCCGGGTCGACCACGACCGCGCCCGCGGCGGCCTCGGCCTCCTGCCGGAACGTGGCCGGCAGGGCGCGGACGAGTTTGCGGAGCGCCGCCTTGGCCTCCGGTGCGATCGCGGCGGCCGGGCCGAGCAGGAGGAACAGTGCTCTGGCCTCGGACGCCTTGAGGCCGGACAGGTCGGTGCGGGCGCCGCCGAGCAGGGCCCAGCCGCCGCCGCGTCCGGGCTGCGGGTAGACGGGGATCCCCGCGGCCGACAGGGCCTCAAGGTCGCGGCGGGCCGTGGCGACCGAGACCTCGGTCTCGGTGGCGATCTCCGCCGCCGTCACCCGCCCGCGTGACTGCATCAGCAGCAGGACGGCCACCAGACGATCCGCTCTCATGGCCCGACGATCCCAGAAAAGTGCTCATTCGATGAGCACTTTGCGCGGAAGCATCGATTCCACAAGGCCCGGGGCGAGGTCCCCGCGGGCCGGAAGGGCTGATCACGATGACCGCGAACCCCCTGCTCCTGGACGACGCCGCCGCCTGGAAGGCGTGGCTCGCCGAGCACCACCGGACCGCCGCCGACATCTGGCTGCTGATCGCCAAGAAGAGCAGTGCCGCGACGTCCGTCACGATCGACGAGGCGCTGGACGAGGCGCTGTGCCACGGCTGGATCGACAGCCACCGCAGGGCGTTCGACGGCGACTACTACCTGCAGCGCTACTCGCCGCGCGTCCGCCGGAGCCCCTGGTCCCGGATCAACGTCGCCAAGGCCGAGGCGCTGACGGCCGCGGGCCGCATGCGGCCCGCGGGGCACGCGGCGATCGAGACCGCCAAGACCACGGGCCGCTGGCCCGCCGCCGTCCCCGAATAGGCCGATGCCGCTCCACGGGGTCGTCCCGGCAGTGACCAACGAGGACCTCGCTCGGGCCTCTGCCCACGTCCGGACGCTCCGGAAGGCCCGCCGGTGACCGGGCCGCCGGGGTGCGCCGGGGGACGCCGCGTCCACCGGCGAGCGGCCCGCATGAGGGGGAAGCCAGGATGATCTGGCCATGGAACCAGTTCTCACCCCGGCATATCACGGATAGTAGTTAGAGGTTCACTTTCTGTAGTTCTCTGGAAATGGAGCCCCCGTGAACCTCACCCGTTCCCTGCCGCGCCCGGCCGCGGCCCTCGCGCTGGCGCTGATCGCCGGAGCCACCGCCGGGACCGTCGTCGCCATGACCGGCGCCCACGCCGACAACGCGTTCTGCGGCGCCGCGCGCCAAGACGTCGCCGGCGACTACTACGGGAGCATCCTCAGCGTCGGCGATCCCGGCAACGTCACCGGCTTCAAGGTGTCCCTGACCAAGGACGGAAAGGGCACCGCCGTTCTGGGCAAGCAGAAGATCGATCTCACCTGGTCCATCTTTCAGCAGTCAGTGCGGCTGGGAGTCACCGGTAAGACCCAGCTCGGCGGCAAGTACCGGCTCTCACCCAACTGCTTCGGCAAGGATCGCAAGGTCGACTTCCTTGTCGGCCTCGGCAACCACCGCAAGAACCAACTCGTCATGAGTACGACCGCGTGAGCAGACCGCTGGTCGTTCTCCTGCTCGACCGGGCGTTGTTCGACAAGCCTGTTCGGGTGGCCCAGGACGTGAGCAGGCCCCCGCGGTCCGGGTCGGATCGCGGGGGCCTGCTCACGAGGGCGGCCGGACGGCCGTCCGGGCCGGGTCTAGACGGCGAAGTCCAGGAGTGGCTGGGCGTTGCTGGGGTGCCGCAGCTTGGACAGCGACTCCTTCTCCAGCTGCCGGATCCGCTCACGGGTCAGGCCGAGGGCCTTGCCGATCTCGTCCAGGGTGCGGGGCGTCCCGTCGAACAGCCCGAACCGCATGGCCATGATCTTGGCCTCGCGCGGGTTCAGGATGTCCAGGGTGCGGCGCAGCTGGTCGGCCATGAGCTGCCGGTCGACGAGCTCGGACGCCTCGGGGCTGTCGGTGTCCTCGATGAGGTCGCCGATGCGGGTCTCGCCGTCCTCGCCGATGGTGGAGTCCAGGCTGATCGGCTGGCGGCTGGTGCGCAGCAGCTCGCGGACCTGCTCGGGGGTCTTGTCGAGCTCGAGGGCCAGCTCCTCCGGGGTGGGCTCGCGGCCGAGCCGCTGGTGCATGTCGCGCTCGATGCGGCTGAGCTTGCTCAGCATCTCCAGCACGTGCACGGGCAGCCGGATGGTGCGGGCCGAGTCGGCGAAGCCGCGCTGGATGGCCTGCCGGATCCACCACATGGCGTAGGTGGAGAACTTGTAGCCCTTGGAGTAGTCGAACTTCTCCACGGCGCGGATGAGGCCGAGGTTGCCCTCCTGGACGACGTCCAGGAGCGACAGGCCGCGGTCGGAGTACTTCTTGGCGACCGACACGACCAGGCGCAGGTTCGCCTCGAGCATGTGGGCCTTGGCGCGGCGGCCGTCGCCGGAGACCCACTCCAGCTCGATGCGGTAGCGGTCGGGCAGGTCCTCGCCGGTCTCCAGCAGGTGCTCGGCGTACAGCCCGGCCTCGATGCGCTTGGCGAGGTCGACCTCCTGCTCGGCGGTGAGCAGCTGGCGGCGCCCGATCGCCTTGAGGTAGGTGTGGACCGAGTCGCCCATGGTGGTGGACTGGTCGTCCAGGTCGGCGGTGTTGGTCTCGGTGTCGGCGGCCTCGACCTCGGTCAGCTCGAACGTGCCGTCGTCGTCGGCGTCGTCCTCGTCGGCGGGGGAGTCGGGCTCGGGGACGGCCTTCACGGCGGTCTTGGCGGTGGTGGCGCGCTTCTTGGCCGGGGCCTTCTTCGCGGTGCCGGTCTTCGCGCCGCCGGCCTTGGCGGCGGGCTTGCGGGTGGCGCGGCGGGCGGGCGCGGCGGGGGCCTCGCCGTCCTCGGCGGCGCCGGTGGGGTCTGCGGTGTCGGTGATCTCGGTGATCCCAGTGATGTCGGCGGGGTCGGAGGGGGTGGGAGCGGCCGTGGCGCGGGTGCTCTTGCGGGTCGTCCCGGTGGACTTCCCGGTGCCGGGCTTCCCGGCGTTGCCGGCCGTGGTCGGCGTCTTGGCCGTGCGCGTGCCCCGGGAGGTCTTCTTGGCGGCGGTCTCGTCCTCGCCGGCCAGGCTGATCCCGGCCTCGGACAGCTCGCGGAGGATCGACCGGCCCTGGCCGGGGCTGATCCCGGCGGCCTCGAACGCCCTGCGCACCTCGTCGAGCGACAGGCGCCCTTGGGCACGGCCACGCTCGAGGAGGTCGTCGAGGGCAGGGCTCGGCGACTCCGTGAGCGGGGTCTCTGCGGCGGTTCGCGGCATGGGGACACCCCCCTCCCTTCCGTGGTGGTGGCGGCGCGGAAAGGCTTGCTCCCTGGTGCTCGCCCTCTGGTGACGCGCGCATTAGACGGAACGTCGCAAGAGGGGGGCGTTGTTCCCGGCGGCGTGGCGTCCGGCGTCGTGTGGGGCCTGTGGGGGAGGTCGCCGGGACGCCGGAACGTCGCAGGTAGGAGCCTTACACAGGAACCTTACTGCGTAAGAAGTCGGGTCGGGAAGGGGCCGCTGAAGGTCTCCTTCGTCACGTCTGCGACGAGGAGGGGGAGTCCCCCGCCGACTCCTGGGGGAGGGTGCTGCCGTAGCGGGCGATGACGCGCCTGCGCAGGTCCGGGTCGTCCCGGGGGACGGGCTCGAGGAACACCTCGTCGATCTTCTCGTGGGCCCTGCGGAGCTCGTGGGACATGCGGACGCAGGCGCGTTCGACGTCGGCGGCGCCCAGGTCGTCCCGGAAGTCCAGGCGGGCGCAGACCAGGATCTGGTCGGCGCCGAAGGTCAGGGTGACGATGTCGACGACCCATTCGACCTCGGGGGCGGCGCGGAGGCGGTCGCGGACGTCCTCGACGACGCGGGGGTCGGCCTGGTTGCCGACGAGCAGGTTGAGGTTGATGCGGCCGAGGATCAGGGCGACGGCGGTGAGCAGGACGCCGATGAGGATGGAGCCGAGGCCGTCCCAGAGGGCGCTGCCGGTGAGCTGGTGCAGGCCGAGGCCGGCGAAGGCGATGGCCAGGCCTGCGAGGGCGGCGGAGTCCTCGAGCAGGACGCTGACGGAGGTGGGGTCGTCGGTGCCGCGGATGTGGTCGGCGATGGGGCGCCGTTCGGCGCGGGCGTCGGCGCGGACCTGGCCGAAGGCCTGCCGCCAGGAGATCGACTCGAGGACGAGGGAGACGCCGAGGACGATGTAGCCGGCGAGGGGGTCGGCTTCCTGGGGGTGGCCGATGAGGGCCTCGTAGCCCTGGTGGAAGGCGAACAGGCCGCCCATGCCGAAGATCGCGACGGCGACGAGGAGGGTCCAGATGTAGCGCTCCTTGCCGTAGCCGAGGGGGTGGGCGCGGTCGGCGGGGCGTTCGGAGCGGCGGAGGCCGACGATGAGGAGGACCTCGTTGAAGGTGTCGGCGACCGAGTGGGCGGCCTCGGCGGACATGGAGGCGGATCCGGTGAGGACCGCGGCGATGATCTTGGCGATGGCGATGCCGAGGTTGGCGACGAGGGCGAGGACGACGGTGAGGGTGCTCTCGCCTCCCGATCCCGAGGAGCCCGTGCCCGGGCCGGTGTCCGCGGCCGTGCCCGTGCCTGTGGGGGCGGTGTCGGCGGGGTCCGGCGTGCCGGGGGGCGTGCCGGTGCCGGGCGCGGCGGTGCGGTCGGCGGGGTCGGCGGGGTCGTGGTCGCCGTTCCGGGTCATGGGTGCCTCCTCGCGCGTCCGGCGGGCGGTCACGGACGGCATCCGGGTGTTTACCCGGTGGGGTCGTCGGCAAGCGCCTGGTGGGGCGAGAGAGGGGTGGCGTCAGGGGGCGGGTCGGCGGAGGGCGGCGCGGTCGGGTTTTCCGGAGGGGAGGAGGGGGATGGCGGTGCGGACGTCGAGTTCGCGGGGGGCGGCGTGGGCGGGCATGGTCTCGCGGACCCAGGCGCGGAGGTCGTCGAGGGTGGGGGTGGGGCCGTCGGGGACGATGACGGCGGTGACGCGTTCGCCCCATTCGGGGTCGGGGCGTCCGATGACGACGGCGTCGGCGACGCGGGGGTGGCGGGTGAGGCGGGTGGCGACGTCCCCGGCGACGACCTTCTCTCCGCCGGTGTTGATGATGTCGTCGATGCGGCCGCGGATGCGCAGGCGCCCGTTGTCGAGGGTGCCGAGGTCCTGGGTGAGGTACCAGTGGCCGTCGCGGGCCTGGGTGGTGAGGGTGGGGTTGAGGCGGTAGCCGGTGAACAGGACGGGTCCGGCGATGCGGACGCGTCCGTCGGGGGTGAGGCCGAGGGTGACGCCGTCGAGGGGGAGGCCGTCGTAGGCGCAGCCGCCGCAGGTCTCGCTCATGCCGTAGGTGGTGTGGACGGTGGCGCCGTCGGCGCGGGCCTTTTCCAGGAGGTCCTGGGGGGCTGCTGCGCCGCCGAGGAGGATGGCGCGGTAGCGGGTGAGGTCGGTTCCGGTGTCGAGGAGGCGGCGGAGCTGGGTGGGGACCAGGGAGATGAGGGTGGCGTCGGTGGCGGCGATGCGGGCGGGGTCGAAGCGGGGGTGGATGTGGGGGGTGGTGCCGTTGAGGAGGGCGCGGACGAGGACTTGGACGCCGGCGATGTGGCTGGTGGGGAGGCAGCAGAGCCAGCGGTCGGTGGTGGTGGCGCCGATGCGGTGGTGGGTGGCGTTGGCGGAGGCGTGGAGGGCGCGGGTGGGGAGTTCGACGAATTTGGGGGTGCCGGTGGAGCCGGAGGTGGCGATGAGGACGGCGGTGTCGGGGTGGACGGGGGTGGGTGGGGGCGCGCCGGGTCCGGGGTGGTGGGGGGTGGTGCCGTCGGGGGTTTCGACGGCGTGGGGGGCGAGGGCGTCGAGGGTGGCGCGGAGTGCGGGGGCGGGGGTGCCCGGGGGGAGGGGGCAGATCGCGGGGCCGGTGCCGTCGAGGGCGGCTTCGAGGGCCTGGAGGAGGCGTGGTCCGGGGGGGAGGACGAGGGCGTGCAGGCGGCGATCTTCCATGGCGGGCTCAGTTTAGGCGACCCTGTTGAACGCGTTCACATCGGCGGGGCGGTTGAATGGGGGCGCCCGGTCGTCCGGCGGTGTGACCGTTCGGTGGTCCGGTCGCCTGCGGTGTGGATCGCCCGGCGGTTCGGGTCGCGCGGGTCGTGCGGTGGTGCGGCCGGTGGTGTGGTTGGGTCGTTTCGCCGGGCCGTGCGGGCTGCGGCGGGTGGTCGTCCGGTGATCGTCATCGGATCCGAGTGAAGTGGGGCACATGGTTTCGGAGCTGTTCGACGCGTCGGCGTGGAAGGAAGTCGAGGGGTTCGGGTTCACCGACATCACCTATCACCGGGCGGTGGACCAGGGGACGGTGCGGATCGCGTTCGACCGTCCGGAGGTGCGGAACGCGTTCCGCCCGCACACGGTGGACGAGTTGTACCGGGCTCTTGATCATGCGCGGATGTCGTCGGACGTGGGGTGTGTGCTGCTGACCGGGAACGGGCCGTCGCCCAAGGACGGCGGGTGGGCGTTCTGCTCGGGTGGTGACCAGCGGATCCGGGGCCGGGACGGATACCGGTACGCGGAGGGGGAGACGTCGGCGTCGATCGATCCGGCGCGGGCGGGGCGGCTGCACATTCTGGAGGTGCAGCGGCTGATCCGGTTCATGGGGAAGGTCGTGATCTGTGTGGTGCCGGGCTGGGCCGCGGGGGGCGGGCACAGTCTGCACGTGGTGGCGGACCTGACGCTGGCGAGCCGGGAGCATGCGCGGTTCAAGCAGACGGACGCGGATGTGGCGAGCTTCGACGGCGGGTACGGGTCGGCGTATCTGGCGCGGCAGGTGGGGCAGAAGTTCGCGCGGGAGATCTTCTTTCTGGGGGACACGTATTCGGCGGAGGACGCGCACCGGATGGGGATGGTGAACGCGGTCGTTCCGCATGCGGATCTGGAGCGGGTCGCGCTGGAGTGGGGCGCGAAGATCAACGGGAAGTCGCCGACGGCGCAGCGGATGCTGAAGTTCGCGTTCAACGCGGTGGACGACGGGATGGTCGGTCAGCAGGTGTTCGCGGGCGAGGCGACGCGGCTGGCGTATGGGACGGATGAGGCGGCCGAGGGGAGGGACGCGTTCCTGGAGAAGCGTGACCCTGATTGGTCGAGTTACCCGTGGTACTACTAATTGTTCTGTTCTGTGGACGGGTCGGGGCGTGGTCCGGATGATGGTCCGGGTGCCGTTCCGGCGCGTCGTCGTTCGACGGCAGGGGGTCGGCGGGTGCGGGTCTTCTCCATCCCGATGAGCACGCGGTTCCGCGGTGTCACGCGGCGTGAGGGTGTTCTGGTGCGGGGGCCGGCCGGGTGGGGGGAGTTCTCCCCCTTCGCGGAGTACGGCCCGGAGGAGGCGGCCCGCTGGCTGGCCGCGGCGCGGGAGGCGGCGTTCGTGGGATGGCCCGCGCCGGTGCGCGACCGGGTACCGGTGAACGTGACGGTTCCGGCGGTGGGTCCGGAGCGGGCGTTTGCGATGGTGCGGGCGTCGGGGTGCCGGACGGCGAAGGTGAAGGTCGCCGAGCGGGGGCAGGGCGACGCGGACGACATGGCGCGGGTCGAGGCGGTGCGTGACGCGCTGGGCCCGCAGGGCCGGGTCCGGGTGGATGTGAACGGCGGCTGGGACGTGGAGCACGCCGTGCGGATGGTGCGTGCGCTGGACCGGTTCGATCTGGAGTACGTGGAGCAGCCGTGCGGGTCGCTGGAGGAGCTGGCGGCGGTGCGGCTGCGGGTGGACGTTCCGGTGGCGGCGGACGAGTCGATTCGCCGGGCGGAGGATCCGCTGCGGGTGAAGGCGGCGGGCGCGGCCGACGTGGCGGTGCTGAAAGTGCAGCCGCTGGGTGGAGTGCGGGCGGCGTTGCGGGTGGCCGAGGCGACGGGGCTGCCGGTGGTGGTGTCGTCGGCGGTGGAGACGTCGGTGGGGTTGGCGGCGGGGGTGGCGCTGGCAGCGGCACTGCCGGAGCTGCCGTTCGCGTGCGGTCTGGGGACGTTGTCGTTGCTGACCGGTGATGTGGTGGACGATCCGCTGGTGCCGGTCGGCGGGGAGATCGCGGTGCGTCGTCCGGCGGTGGACGAGGTGGCGCTGGCGGCGGCGGAGGCCGGCGCCGAGGCGGCGGCGTCGTGGCGCGCGCGTCTGGCGGCGGCGGAGAAGGTGTTGGCGGCGGCCGGGGACGGCGCGTCGGGGTATCTGGGTTCGCTTCCCTCCGCGGGCGCCGCCGGGCGCACCGGGCGTGCGGGGGACGCGGCGGGTGAAGGGGTTGTGCGATGAATCCGGCCACCGCGCTGGCGACGGTGCTGGTCGATGAGCTGCTGCGGTGCGGGATGACCGACGCGGTGCTGGCGCCGGGGTCGCGGTCGGCGCCGCTGGCGTTGGCGTTGCATGCGGCCGAGGTCGAGGGCCGGGTCCGGTTGCATGTGCGGATCGATGAGCGGTCGGCGTCGTTCCTGGGGTTGGGGCTGGCGAAGCGGTCGGGTCGCCCGGTGGCGTTGGTGTGCACGTCGGGGACCGCGGCGGCGAACTTCCATCCGGCGGTGATCGAGGCGCACGAGTCGGGCGTGCCGCTGGTGGTGCTGACGGCGGATCGCCCGCCGGAGTTGCGTGACACGGGTGCGAACCAGACGATCGACCAGGTGAAGCTGTACGGGACGGCGGCGCGGTGGTCGACGGATGTGGGGGTTCCGGAGAACCGCCCGGGGATGGTGGCGTACTGGCGGTCGCTGGTGTCGCGGGCGTGGGGGCTGGCGCTGGCGCCGGTTCCGGGACCGGTGCATCTGAACGTGGCGTTCCGGGAGCCGTTGATCCCCGATGGGGACGAGTCGTGGTGTGAGCCGTTGGACGGTGACGCGTCCGGGGCGTGGACGAAGGTGCGGGCGGCGACACCGGGGTCGGTGCTGCACGTGCCGCCGACGCGGCGGGGTGTGCTGGTCGTCGGGGACGGCGCGACGAACGTGAAGCGGTATGTGGCGGCGGCGTCGATGGCGGGTTGGCCGGTGCTGTCGGAGCCGAACGGGAACGCCCGGTACGGGGATCACGCGCTGACGTCGCATCATTTTCTCCTGGGGGTGCCGGAGTTTGTGGAGCGGCACCGTCCGGAGGTGGTGGTGACGCTGGGCAAGCCGGGGTTGTCGCGTCCTCTGCTGGCGTTGCTGCGGCGGGCCGAGGAGCACATCGTGCTGTCGCCGGATCTGTCGCGGTGGCCGGACCCGGTGCGGTCGGCGACGCAGGTGGCGCAGGACGTGGAGATCCCGGTGGTGTCGGGGGACGACGCGTGGTTGAAGTCGTGGCGGACGGCGGACCAGGTGGCCGCGGGGGCGGTGGACCGGGTGCTGGACGAGGCGCCGGGGGTGACCGAGCCGCGGCTGGCGCGGGACCTGGCGGCGGGTCTGCCGGGCGGGTCGATGCTGTTCAGTGCGGCGTCGATGCCGATCCGGGATCTGGATCAGGTGATGCGGCCGCGGCGGGGGATCCGGATCGTGGCGAACCGCGGCGCGGCGGGGATCGACGGCCTGGTGTCGACGGCGGTGGGCGCGGCGCTGGCGCATTCGGGCCGCTCGTATGCGCTGCTGGGGGATCTGGCGTTCCTGCATGACCAGAACGGGCTGGTGCTGGGGCCTCGGGAGCGGCGTCCGGATCTGGCGATCGTCGTGGTGAACAACCGGGGCGGCGGGATCTTCTCGCTGTTGCCGCAGGCGGCGTTGCGGGATCCGTTCGAGCGGGTGTTCGGGACGCCGCAGGATGTGGACCTGGAGGGCCTGGTGCGGGCGCATGGTGTGCCGTACCGGCGGCTGGAGGCGGCGGCGGATCTGCCGAAGGCGATCGTGGGCGAGGGGCTGCGGGTGGTCGAGGCCCGCACGGACCGTGAGGCGAACGCCGTCCTGCACGGTGAGATGCGGGTGGCGGCGCACGCCGCCGTCCGCGACCTGCTCGCCTGACCCCCGCCCGCCTCTGCCAGCCCTCGTTCAGGCTGCCCTCGTCGCCTGCGCCTGGTTCGCCTGACCCCGGCTCGTCGGGCCCTTGCGCGCGGGGGGGTGTCGGGTGGGGTCAGTCGAGGAGGCGGGAGCGGAGGGCGCCGGTGTCCTCGGCGGTCCAGCCGTGTCCGTGGAGCCAGGCGGCGGTGCCGCCGAGGTCCTCGTCCACGTGGGCGAGGAACCGCTCCATGATCACCGCGTGGGGGTGGTGGCTGTCGGCGGGGCGTGAGTCGATGTCGGCGGCGTAGGTGGTGCTGGAGCGCAGGCGGGCGAGGATCGCGTCGATGCGTTCGCCGGTCTGGGCGTAGTCGGCGATGATCGCCTCGCGGGTGACGCCGGTGATCTCCAGGGCGAGGGCGCAGACGACGCCGGTGCGGTCCTTGCCGGCGGCGCAGTGCACCAGGGACGAGCCGTCGGTGCGGGCCATGACGCGCAGGGCCGCGATGATCGAGTCGGCGCGTTCGCTCAGGTAGCCGCGGTAGGCGATGACCGAGCGGCGTTCGTGTTCGGGGTCCTGGTCGCCGGTCTGCCACGGCAGGACCTTGTCCATGTCGACTGTGCCCGCGTCTGTGCCCGCGTCCCCGTCGCCGGTGGTGTCGCCGGGGCCGATGCGGCCGTTCTCGGTGAACAGGGACAGGTGGTGCAGGGTCACCGAGGGGACGCGGGTGAGCGGGCCGGGGCCCTCGAGCCGGACCTCGGCGTCGCTGCGCAGGTCGATGATGTTCTTCAGCTCGTAGTCGTCCACCAGGACGCGGATGTCGGTGACGGTGAGTTCCTGCAGGTTGTCGGCGCGCAGGACGCGTCCTCTGCGGGTGGCGCGCCCGTCCGTGGTGGGCAGGCCGCCCAGGTCCCGGGCGTTGACCGCCCCTTCCAGCCCGATCCACCGAGTGCGCTCGCTCATGACTTGTCACCCTATAGGGCGTTGTTGACGGCGTCTTGGGGTGGGGTTGGCACGAACGCGCGCCGGGGGCCCAGCACCACCCCGGTTCCGGGAGGCAACCCTCCTGACCGCGACGGCCGCGGCGGCCAGGGTGGAGACCACGGGGACGCAGGTCGGACCGCGGGGTCACAGGCCCCCACGGCATGAGACCCGCGGGGGATCACCGGGATGGCTCTTCAGGGGGGAGACCGCCCGGCCCGCGGATCCGTACCGTCCCCGGTAATGGATCTCCGTGGTGAGGAGTACGTCGTGACGATGACCGAACCGGCCCTGGGCGCGAGCCCCGAGGCCCTCGGCCCGCCCGCCCCCCAAGGGGACACCCGCGGCGCGGGCGGGGAGCCCGGCCCGGGACCGGCCGGCCACCCCGAACACGGCCGCCCCGAACACGGCAGGCGCGCCGGACGGGCCGGGCGGGTCGCCAGCGACTTCGGGCCGCTCGCACGACGCGTCCGCGAGGCGGGCCTGCTGGAACGCCGCCGCGGCTACTACACGCGGGCGGTGACGCTGAACCTCGCCGCGACCGCCGCCCTGTGGGCCGCGGTCGCCTGGTGGGGGACGTCCTGGTGGGCGCTGCTGCTCGCCGTCCCCCTCGCGCTGACCTCGACCCGCCGCGCGTTCCTCGGACACGACGCCGGGCACCGGCAGATCGCCGCCTCACCCCGCGCGAACCGGCTCCTCGGCCTGCTCCTGGGCAACCTCGGCCTGGGCCTCGGCTACGGCTGGTGGAACGACAAGCACAACCGGCACCACGCCAACCCCAACCACGTCGACAAGGACCCCGACGTCGGCGAGGGCGTCCTGGCGTGGACGCGGGAGCAGGCGGCGCGGCGCCGCGGCCCCGGCGCCTGGGTGATCGCGCACCAGGCATGGCTGTTCTTCCCGCTGCTGCTCCTGGAAGGCCTGAACCTGCAGGCCAACAGCGTCCTGTTCCTGCGGGGGAAGGCGCGCCGCGAGCAGCTGGTCGAGGGCGTCCTGCTCACCGCGCACCTGGCCGCCTACCTGGGGCTGGCGTTCACGCTGCTGTCGCCGGGGAAGGCGGTGCTGTTCCTGGCCGTCCACCAGGGCCTGTTCGGGCTGCACCTGGGATCGGCGTTCGCGCACAACCACAAGGGCATGGCGATGCCCGGCCCGGGCGACCGGTGGGACCACCTGCGGCGGCAGGTCCTCACCTCCCGCAACGTGCGCGGCGGGCCCGTCCCCGACTACCTGCTCGGCGGCCTCAACTACCAGATCGAGCACCACCTGTTCCCCAGCGTCGCCCGCCCGCACCTGCGGCGCCTGCAGCCGCTCGTCCGCGAGCACTGCGCCCGCGTCGGCCTGCCCTACACCGAGACCGGCGCGTACGCGTCCTACCGGGAGGCCCTGGCGCACATGAACGACGTCGGCGCGCCGCTGCGGTCCTGACCGCGCCCGTATCCTTGCGGGGACATGCCTGAAGGACACACCATCCACCGCCTCGCCGCCGAACACCAGCGCGTGTTCGGCGGCCGCGCCGTCACCGCCGCCAGCCCCCAGGGGCGGTTCGCCGACGGCGCCGGCCTCATCGACGGCCGCACCCTCGACACCGCCGACGCCCACGGCAAGCACCTGCTGCTGGGGTTCTCCGGCGACCTCACCGTCCACGTCCACCTCGGGATCTACGGCACGTTCACCTTCGGGGACGCGCCCGCGCCCGCCCCGTGGGGCGCTGTCCGGCTCCGCCTGACCGGCGGCGCCGGCTACGCCGACCTGCGCGGCCCGAACGCCTGCGAGATCCTCGAACCCGGCGCCGTCGACCGGCTCACCGCCCGCCTCGGCCCCGACCCGCTGCGCCCCGACGCCGACCCCGGCCGCGCCTGGCGCCGCGTCCACGCCAGCCGCGTCCCCATCGGGCAGCTGCTCATGGACCAGGCCGTCATCGCCGGACCGGGCAACATCTACCGCGCCGAGGTCCTGTTCCGGCAGGGCGTCCACCCGCGCCTGCCCGGCCGTGACCTGCCCCGCGCCTCCTGGGACGCGATCTGGGACGACCTGACCCACCTCATGGCCGACGGCGTCCGCGACGGGCGCATCGACACCGTCCGCCCCGAGCACACCCCCGAGGCCATGGGCCGCCCCCCGCGCGTCGACGACCACGGCGGCGAGGTCTATGTGTACCGGCGCGCGGGGCAGCCGTGCCTGCTGTGCGGGACCGAGGTCCGGACCGAGGTCATGGCGGGACGCAACGTGTTCTGGTGCGACACCTGCCAACCCCTCGGCGCCCCCCGCGCCTGACCATCCCCGTTCAACCCGCGGAGTGAACCGCCCCGGACCAGCCGTTCCCGGCCCGCCGGCACCCACCCCCCTCCGAGGAACCACCGGAGCCCACACCCCCCGGGAGCGGGGCCGGGTCGGGGACGTGAGGCTCGCCGAACCGGGCCAGCACGGCGTTGCAGCGACCGCCGGCGCGAACCCCCGCCAGCCCCCGCCAGCCCCAGCCCCAGCCCCGGCGTCGGCGTCGGCGTCGGCGAGGAGATCGGCGAGGCAGGAGCCGCCGTGAGGCGGCGCCGCGGTCAGCACCTGGAACGCCCGCCGCGCGGGCTGGCGCGGCGCTGCTGGTCGCGAGGAGCGGATCCCCCCGGCGAGCTCCACGGCGGCCTCCAACTCCGGCAGCTTCCTGGCGCAGGTCGAGACCTTCCCCGAGACAGAACCCGAGTGACCTGGGCCTCGCCAGGCGAGTCGAGTTGTGCGTCGAGGGACTGCCGGGCGGTCGAGGCACGGGCGTAGCCGAGACGGACGTGTCCGACCGGTTCGGCGCCGCCGCTCACCATCCATGGAACAACCCGGGGCGGTGCTCCACCTCACCTCCGCCGCTCGGGCGCTCCCCGGCTCCTCCCCGGAGCCACATTAATAAATGAACAGCCATTTATTAATGTGCTACAGTCGACCCCGAGAGGAGGAACCGATGCCACGACCACGTGCCACCAGTGACGCCGACATCCTTGCCGCCACTGGGCGCGCCATCGGCGCGCACGGTCCGGGCAGGCTCACCCTGGCGCATGTCGGCGCCGAGGCGGGGGTCTCGCCGGCGACCCTGTCGCAGCGTTTCGGGTCCAAGCGGGGCCTGCTGCTGGCGTTCGCCGCGGACGCCGCCGAGCACGCCACCGAGCCCTACCAGAATGCGCGGGCCGGGCACGAATCCCCCCTGGCGGCCCTGCACGCCGTCGCCGAGGAATTCGCCGGCCACATGTCCACCCCCGAGGAGATGGCCAACCACCTCGGCATGCTCCAACTCGACCTGTCCGATCCCGAGTTCCGCGTCCATGCCGCCGCGCACACCCGCGCGGTGGACGCCGCACTGCAAGAGCTGCTCACCGACGCCGTGAGCAAGGGCGAGCTCCCACCCGGCACCGACGTACCGCGCCTCGCCCGCGCCATCAAGATCACCACTGACGGCTCCCTGCTGCGGTGGGCCCTCACCGGCGACGGTGATCCCGCCGACCTGCTCCGCGCCGACCTTGACCACCTGATCGGGAGGACCTCATGACCTTCAGCGCCACCGTCTTCATCGGCACCAGCCTCGACGGCTACATCGCCCGCCCCGACGACGACATCGAATGGCTGAACTCGCGCGGCGAGAAGGCCGGCGACCTCGGCTTCGACCTGGGCTTCACCGAGTTCCTCGACTCGGTCGACGCCGTGATCATGGGCCGCAACACCTACGACAAGGTCGTCGGCTTCGGCGAAGAGAACTGGCACTACGACGGCCGCCACGTGGGCGTCCTGAGCACCACGCTGCCCGAAGACGCCGACCCGCGCATCACCGTCTACCGGGACATCGACAGCCTCCTCACCGACCTCGACCAGCGCGGAATCAAGCATGTCTATCCCGACGGCGGACGACTCATCCAGAGCTTCATCCGCGCCGGTCGCGTCGACGCGTTCATCATCAGCATCGCCCCGGTCCTGATCGGGGCCGGCCACCGGCTCTTCGGCGAGCTGACCAAGGACATTCCGCTCCGCCTGGACTCCACCGCCGACCTCGGCGGCTTCGCCCAGCTGCGCTACACACTGGAGAAGTAGGGGCCCACCCGGGCACCCCGGCGAAGCCGCGCGAGAACCGGCCGACGGACAGATCTCCGTCACTGCATCCCAGAGGCCGACCCGGCCGACGGCCGCCGGGGCCCGGGGAGCGAGGAACAGCGGCGGACAGCCCCAGACCGAGACGGGGCGGCCGCCGCCGCCCCGTCGTCGACGACGGTCCAACGCGCAGCGATCCTCGCCCCCGCCGACGCGGGGAATCCCATCCGCACCATCGCCGCCGGGGTGAAGGGCCGCGTCGGCGTCGTCCACAAGACCCGACGATGCCCCGCCAGGAACTCGCTGTCACGGTTTGAGAGCGACGCCTGCGAACGCATCAACAGGCCGCGGCAGACCGACCTGGGTCGGCTCCGGTCGCCAAAGCGGGGTGGAGACGATGCCCGGCTCGACCAGGGTCAGTCCCTCGAAGAACCGCGACAGGTACTCGGGGGTCCGCGCGTAGTACCGATGGGCCCCGGCCTGCACGTACAGCGTGATCGCCGCGGCGCGCGCGGTCTCGTCCGGCGCAGGCCCCGGTTGGCGGCCCAGGACGTCGGTGCCGTCGTTCAGGACCAGCCAGCTGCCCGGTGCGAGCGCGTCCACCAGCCCGGCGACGATCGTGGGCGGGTCATCCTGGTCGGCCACGTTGCCCATCACGCCCAGCAGCATGAGCGCGACCGGCCGGGACAGATCCAGATGCGCGCCCGCCTGCTCGAGCAGGCGCCGCGGGTCACGGACGTCGGCGTCGATGTAGGTCGTCGTGCCCTTGCCGGGGCCGCTGGTCAGCAGGGCGCGCGCGTGGACCAGGACGAGCGGATCGTTGTCGACGTACACCACCGTCGAGTCCGGGGCGTGCGCCTGAGCGATCTCATGGGTGTTGGGACTGGTCGGCAGACCCGTCCCGACATCCAGGAACTGCCGCACGCCGTGCTCCTCGGCCAGGAACCGCACGGCGCGGGCCAGGAACGCCCGGCTGTGCCGCGCGATGTCGGCGATCTCCGGGAACACCGCGCGGACCTGGTCCCCGACCTGCCGGTCGATCGGGTAGTTGTCCTTTCCGCCCAGCCAGTGGTTCCAGATCCGCGCCTGATGCGGCACATCGGTGTCGATCTCCTGCGATGCCATCCGCCGATCCTCCCGCGCGGCTCCCTCCGATAGCCAGCGGCAAGGGTGAGCCGGTCCACGTTGAGGTGCCCTTGCCAAAGAACCGACGTCACGAGCCCGCGTTCGCCAGGCCGCGCTGACCAGGGTTTCGTCAGTTTCATCACGACCCCACGTGTGCGTGCGTGCACGGGTTGTGCTCGCGGAACGCCGAACCGCGGCCGTCTCGAGGAGTCGAGTCGGCCGCCGTGCTGGGTTGCGGGGGAGAAGGGCGGGCTGGCGGCGAGGCGGTTCAGGTGCTGGGGCGGGTCATGGGGGCCTTTGGTGGTTGGGGTGCACTGGCCAGCGGTGACCTTCGCCTATTCGCCGGTGGCGAAGGCGATGATGTCGGGCAGGGCCGGTTGGTAGCCGTCGGAGGTGTCGACGGTCAGGGTCGGCACGTCCATCGTGATCGGGCTGAAGGAAACGATGGGGCTGGCGCCCGCGGCGATGGCGTTCAGGAGTCCGGCGTCACCGTGGGCGGCTCGGTGTGCGTCGGTGGCGGCGCGTTCGGAGACCCGGGCGTGGGCGGTGCCTGCGGGGAGTTCGCAGCGGATGATGCGGATGTCGGCGGTCCCGGTGAGGCCTTCGAGGATGGGCCGCCACAGGCGGTCTTGGAAGGCGGCCTCGGCGACCGTGGTGCTTCCTGCCTTCAGCAGCGTGGTGAGCACGTCGGTGAAGGCTGCGAGCGCGGTCAGGTTGAGTGGGTCCTCGCCGCCGGGCCTGTATCCGGGTGTTGCGATGACCAGGCCCTGCTTGATCTCGTCGCGGACGATCAGCGGGCAGCCGATCTGTGCGGCGATCTTGCGGGCCAGGGTCGTCTTGCCGCTGCCAGGAGGGCCGCTGACCACGATGAGGGTGGGTGAGGGGCTCAGGGGCATAGTGCAGTGTGGCATTTCAGGCATGGTCGGGCCGGTGTGCTGGTGGGGGTGTCGGGCCGGTTCTGGTCCCCGGACTCCGCGCGAAGCGGGTTGGCGGGGTCGGTGAGGTGTTTGAGCAGCAGGTTGCGGCGGCGGGCAGGTCGCGCGGGTGGATGGTCATGGCGCCTCGGTGCGGACGACCTGGTCGGCGTAGGCGATGCTGAGCGCGGGCACCTCCAAGGCGACACGTATGACGACCATCCGCAGCCACCGGGTGGGGAACTCGGCGGCGGGGTTCGCGGCGTGGTACTCGGCGTCGCTGCGGTACACGACCACGGCCGGGTCCGGGACGTCCATCAGCTTCCCCGCGATGCCGCCGACAAACGCGCCGGCCCGGACTTCACCCGGTTCTGGCACGTGTGGCGTTCCGACGACCAGCACCTCATCCTGGAATGGGAAGGGGGAGTCACCCACCGGACGGTTGTGGACCGGCTCCTGGACCCCGAAGGCGGGCTTGCGATCAACGCACCAGCTCGCCCGTGCCGCTGCGAGGTCCCCAAGCTGCTGGTGAGGGCGGGCGCAGGCACACTTGTCCGCGACGACACCTGCTTCGCCGTGCACGTCTCGGCACCCGGCGTGCGGCGGCTGTCCCTGCGGCGCCTCCTGCCCGGGGAAGAGTGAACTGCGGGAACGCGACCGGTTGCGCCGAAGGAGCGGTGCATCGGTTGAGGGCCGACTGGCGGCGCGGCACGTCAGCCGCGTTGGATCGCTTTGAGGTCCGGCAAGGTCAGTTCCTGGGTGCGGTTGGAGTGCGGGCTTGAGACCCAGGCCAGCAGGTTCGGGTCGACGTCGGGGTTGTAGGGCTGGCGAGCGATGGCGGTGTCACGACCGTTGGAGGCGACGACCTGGTGGAGGTACTCGGCGAAGTAGCCGGGCCCTCCGCCGCGCCGCCCGACGTCGTAGCCCTGAGAGTTGGACATCGGGAGCAAAGCCAGGTCGCCGGTGCTGGTGCGGGCCCAGAACAGGCCGCTGTCTCGGTCGATGACCACCGCGGACAGAACGTCGTCAGGGCGCAGGTCCAGGGGCGCGTAGGTGAAGTAGGTCCACTGGTCGATCTGCCCGCCGACGGTCCGGTAGTGCTCGCCGACGACGGGCAAGCCGAACAGCGGGTCGGTCCAGGTCCGGCGACAGGTGCAGCCCGACCCCATCAACGCCGACGGGCTGTCGGGGTCCTCATCCACGCACGGCTGAAACAGCGAGGGCATCTTCTGGGGGTGCACCAGCGTGGTGTGCAGCGTGTCAGGCTCGCACCGCTGGAGCCTGTTCATCCACTCTCGGGAGTACATCGACGGCCGCTCGATGGAGATCGTGGCGTTCCATGCGGCCCCTGCGGCACCGTTCTGTGGCTCGGCGTACAGGACGAAGTGGAAGTAGCCCTTGGTGGGGTCGGTCAGGTTCAGGTCAGCGGCTGTGAAAGGCATCAACGTTCCTCTCGGTGGGCTCGGTCGCGGGTGCGTTCACGCGACCTTCCAGGGACGGTCCTGAGTTCCCGGGCTTGTTGGGGGTGTCTTTCGTTCGCGCTGGTCGCGCACCCTGTGGCGGTGTTGGCTCCGGTGGCGTGGTGTGTTCGTGGATCCAGGCGGCGAAGTGTTCAGGCCAGATGAGGGCGATGCCGTGGTCGCGGCAGGCGCGAACGAGGGCGGTGTCGGTGGGCTGGTGTTCGCAGACGACGGCCGGAAGGACGCGGCGTTGTTGGCCGGCCTCGATCCGGGAGTCCCGCGCCAAGCGTGCGGCGTGTCCCTGAGCCCACCTGCGACTGCGCGGTTGAGCCGTATTCATCGCCTCCCCGTGCCGATGATGACACGCGACCCCGACATTCCGGCCCGCTCCAGTCAGGACGCGAGTGCTCAAGACGAAGCGCCGACGGCAGGCTTCTGCGGTGGTGAGGTCCCCGATCGCCGTGGGCGGAACAGGGAGTGCATCTCCAAGCGCGCGAACGCCGGTCTGACCCGCAAGGTGAGGCCGAAGCCAGCTACGGCGAGACCGGCGCCCAAGGCTGGTCGTCCAGGGTGGTGAGGGTCCGAGGTGGGCGGTGCCGGCGGACGGCGATCGGGGTGACCGGGGCGAGGGTGTCCAGCACCGTCCAGGTGGTCAACCGGTCGATCCCGCCGACGCTCCTCATGCCGCCGAGGACGGCCGCCAGGTGAGGTGTGGAGCGCGCAGCGGCCGTGCCGAGGATGTCACAGGGACCCCAGCCCGTCGCGACGGCCGTCACGCCCGGTCGTTGCGCGAGTTCGGCTCCGACATCCTCGGCGGCCGTGGTAGGGGAGACCGCGAAACCAAGGGCTTGTGGCAGCCCGGCCCCGGCCGGGTGGACGACGGCCGCGATGCGGACAACACCGGCCTCCAGCAACCCCCGTACCCGGGCCCGGGTCGCCGCCTGCGACAGGCCGACGCCCTGGCTCAGCGTCGAGAACGACGCCCGCGGGTCGTCCTGGAGGAGGACCAGCAGCTGCCAGTCGACCGCGTCGAGACTGCTTGCCGCCGGTCCTGGGGAGGGAGGGGGTGCGGGTTCGGCGGCGTCGGTGATGACGTTCACCGCGCGGAACACCTTGAGCCGGTGGACGGCGCGGTGGCGGCGGAGCTGGTCCACCTCGGCCGCAAGGTCGGCGTCGTCGCGGGCGCGGATCCGCACGACAAGGTCGTGGTTCGCGCCGGTGGTGCGTTGGCAGCCGCTCGTCGACCGGTGTGCGATGAGCGTCTTGGCCGCTTCTGCGGGATCAGCGTGGGCGGTCACCAGCAGCTGCGCCTGGACCGCCTGGCCGAACAGGGCGGGATGTGCAGACGCGACGACCGTGGCGGCGCCCTGGTCGAGGAGCATGTGGAGGCGGGTTCGGGTGCTGGTGCGAGACAGCCTGGTCTGATCGGTCAGGGCCTGGTAGGTGACACGTCCGTCCTGCTGCAGGGCGGACAGGATCATCCGGTCGAACCCGTCCAGGTCGCGCACGTCACCTCACAAGAAGCCGAGCAGTCCCCGTCAACGGCCACGGCCGTTCACACCGCTCACGACTCGAAAGCTCCTGACCACCATAAGACGATCGACCGGATCCGCCACGCGAAACACCGCAACCCTCCCAGAACACCCACATCCCCTCGGCAGCGCTTGAACCGGAGACCACCAGCCCGGCCCCGCAGATACCCGTCAAAGACGCCACCGGTGAACGCGCAGGATGAGTGGACTCGGTAGCCAACTCCTCATCTGCCTGGCGGAGGGGTCGCCTGGCGGCGAGCATGGACCGATGGACGACGTCACGGTCAAGCTCATCGCTCCCGGCCACGTCCCCGACGAGGTGGGCGGCAGCTACAGCGACGCGTGCCAGGCGCTGGAACTGGAGCAGTCCACCTCGGGATGGGTGCTCTACCTGCTGGATGTGATGCACACGCGCGGCACGTGCATCAGCACCCACACCGCTCCCGTGGCCGAGGCCCTGGACTCCCGAGGAACGGAGAGAACGAACGGCGAGCTGGTGTGCGCCCTGGCCACGGTCGCGCGGGAGGTTCGGAGCGGGCACGTGGTCGAGGTCCGGCCGGGCTGGCCGGAGGAGTTCGGCGGCGGCCCGCGGTGCCAGTTCTGCCTGGATCCGGCACCGTCCTGGGTGTATGAGGCCGCTGATGTCGAGGTGCTGCTCGGCGACCCGGCCGGCGACATCACCATGGCGCCGGTGCTCGGCGCCGAGATCACCGGGTGCGTCGACTGGCCCGCCTGTCAGGGCTGCCGCGAGCTGATCGACGCCCGGACCGGCGATGCCTGGCACCGGCTGCTGCGCCGCTACGGCGGGCGGGACGGGGTTCCGATGCCGGTCCAGGCGGCCTGGCGGGAGTTCTGGGGCAACCACCGCGGCGCCCGCCCCCTGCCGCCGCCCGCCTGGACCCCCGCCCGGAGGCGGCTCGAGGCCCACCGGGTCCGACTCGGCTGGGACGCGGTCACCGATGCCTTCCGGCGGGAGGAGGTGGAGTACACCAGCGAGCCCGGCGTCCCCGCCCTGGCGGGCCTGGACGCCGCGTTCGAGGCGGCCCGCGCCTACCTGCTCGACCCACCGCCCGCGGGCAGGGTCCGCCGCTACCGGGCCGAGGGCACGGTGGGCTGGATCGTGCGCGCTGACGGCGACGGCTGGTCTCTGGTCGGCCACACCGGCGACGTCGCGTTCGTGGTGCGCGACGACACCCCCGACGTGCTCATCCCGGTGAGAGGACCTGAGACCAGCGCCCTGCTGGACGGACTCGCCCACCTGGCCGATCCACACAGTGCTGATTGACACCAACGATCTCAAGGACGGCGCGGGCGGAGGCGCGCGAGCCCGTGACCGTGGCGGTGGGCACCCAAGGGCCCCGGCGAAGCTCACGGCCGACAATCGGCAGGTAGGACAAGGCAGGGGGGATGTCATGACCGGTGCATGGGAGCTGGTGCAGCACCGGACCGGGGCCGACGGTGCGGTGTGGCGGTCAGCCGACGGAAGCCGCTTCAAGCGGACCGGACCAGACGTCCTGGGCGAAGCGGCGTTCCTGCGCCGCGTGCGGGCGTTGGGCTACCCGGTGCCGCGGGTGCTGGAAGAGGGCCTTGACGCCACCGGGTCGGGCTTTCTCGTCGAGGAGGCGTTGCCCGGCTTGTCGTTGCACCAGATGGCCGACCGCCTGGCGGGCGGCGCCTCCACCGGCGCATCGGGTGGTGTGCTCGCCGACGAGGTCGTCGCGGCGGCGGTGAAGGTGTCGGCCGAGTTGCTGCGGGCCCAAGCCGCCCACCCGGTCGCCACCTCCGCCGACCTGCTGGCCGAGTTCGCGGAGAAGGGCGGATACGTGGCCAACGTGTGGGCGGAGAACCCCGACCTGGACACCCCGCACCGCCGAGAGGTGATCGCGACCGCGTTGCGGCGGCTGGAAGACCTGCCGCTGTGCGCGTCCAGCCTGGACTACGGCCTGCCGAACACCTTCCCCACCGGTGTCATCGACTGGCAGCACCACGGCCTGGCCCCCGTCGGCTACGACGTCGCCCCAGCCCTGGAGATCATCGCGTTCCACGGCGGCACAGGCCGCTACTCACCCACGCCTGCGCAACGCGCCACCTACCTGACGGCCGTCGACAACGCGACCGTCCCGTTCCTCGACCAGGCGCCCAGCGCGTTCCTCGGGGAGTTCCTGGTCATCAAGAGCGCGTTCTTCCTCGCGCTCACCCGCCCCGCCAGCGCTTCACCCGACTGCGCATCCGACGTCGCGGGCGACGGCAAGGCAGGCAAATGGCTGTACCGCCGGCACCTGTTCACCAACTGCCTGGAACAGTACGAGCACGCGGGAACGGTCGACACCGCCGCCTTCCCCACCTTCGCCGACTTCCGCCGACGCTTCGATTCAGGGACCGGCGTGGAGGCGTAGCCGCCGGCAGGACGGGACGGCCAGCGGGGCGAGCGCGGCCAGGGCCATTCCGGCGCTGCACGCCGCGAGTGTCCCGCGGGTCCCGAAGGCTGCGAGCAGGGCGGGGACGAGCGGGTAGCCGAGCGGTGCGATGACCAGCTCGCCCGTCCATGCCACGGCCGATACGCGGCCCTGGAGCGCGTCGGGGAATTCCTGCTGGAGGATGGCGCGCCAGGCGACGGCCGCGATGGACATCCCGGCCGCGGCGACAGCCACTCCGGCGCCGACCGTCCACAGATGGGCTTGCAGGGCCATGAACGTGCCAGGGAGCAGCATCGGGACGGTTGCGCCAGCCCGCCCGCACCGGCGGCCAGACCAGGCTGATCACCGCGCCCGCGACCATCCCGCCACCGAGGCAGCTGGCGATGACGCCCCAGGCGGCCGGGCCGCCGAGGTGCGCGCGGACGTAGGTGATGCCGACGATGCCGTAGCCGATGTGCCAGCACGCGACACCGAACGCCCCGGCCAGAACGTTCACCCACAGCCACTGCGTCGAGGTGGCGATCGTCCACATCCCGGCGACGTCGGTTCGGAACCGGGTGGGGGATCGTTTCAGGGCAGGGACCGGCACCCGGGCCATGAGGGCGGCCGCAGTGAAGTAGGACATCGCGTCGATGCCGAGGGTGACCGGCGTGCCGAACGCGGCGACCAGCACACCGCCAACGGACGGGCCGACAATGGTGGCGCTGTATCGGGTGAGCTTGGCCAACGCGTTCGCTTCCCGCAGATGCTCCAGGCTCACCAGTGAGCGGACGATGCCTTCTTGGGCGGGGATGATGAACGAGGACACCGCGAAGGTGACCGCCCCGAGGCCGCCAGGGCGGCGACCGTCGCCGTCCTGGTCGCGGCCAGCGCGGTCTGGGCTGCGCCGATAGCCCCGAACGCCACCAACGATCCGACCAGCAGGATCCGGCGGGGGATCCGGTCGGCGGCCACCCCGGACACCGGCATCAGCAGCACCTGCGTCCCGATCTGCGCCAGCAGCAGCATCGCGATCCCGGTCGCGCCGCCACCGGTGTTCAGGGATCGTCATCGAGACCGCGCCGGTCGCGATCCCCGACCCGAGGGCGTTGGCGACCGTGGAGGCGTAGTACCGCCGGTACCCGGGCGAGGTGCGCAGCGGCGCGGTGATCCGGGCGGACTCGGCACGCGCCCGGCCCGCGACTCGGTGCGCGATCCGGCTCCCGCGAGGCTCGGCGCTGCCCAGGGGGTGGCGGGCGCCGTGCGGTGCGGTGTGGATGTCGGTGGAGAGCACGGCGTCGGCCTCGTCGCCCTGCACGGGTCACCTCCTGCTGTTCGGCTACCGGCGGTAGGGCCGGAGCGGGGCGTGCCTCGCTCCAGGGGTCGGGCTTGGCCGGCTAGGGGTTGCCGCTTTCAGGTACGGCCGGGTTGAGGGGTTGGGTTTGGGCCGGATCGGGCGTCGTGTCAGTCGCGGATGCTGATCTGGAGTTCAGTGAGGAGCGCGTCGGTCAGCTGGGTGACTTGGCCGTGGTCGAGGACGGCTCCGGCGAGCTGGGTCGCGCCGGCGAGGGTGCTGATCTGGCTGCCGCGTAGGTCTGCGCCGCGCAGTTGGGTGCGTGCCAGGGTGGCGCTGGGCATGGGGCAGTCGGCGAAGACGACGCTTTCCAGCTTGGACTCGGCGATCGTGGCCTCGCGGAGCATGCAGTCGACGAACGCGACTGACCCGGTCGCGGTGAGGCCGGTGAGGGTCGCGTAGTCGAACCGGCACCGTTCGAAGATCACATCGGTGAGGGTGAGCTGGCGTGCGTTGACTCCCAGGAGGCGGCAGCCGGTGAAGACGCAGCGGTCGATCTTGGTGTCGGTGAGGCGGGCGGAGGCGAAGTTGCAGTCGTTGAAGGTCGTGTTGCTGAGCCGGGCCTGTTCGAGGGCGGCTTCGCCGAGGGAGACCCTGGTGAGGCGGCAGCCGCTGAGGGCACGGCCGTTGAGCTGGAGGCGGGACCAGTCGGCGCCGGTGACGGCGAGGCCGGTGATGTCGCCGCGGGCAGGCGGGGTGTCGGCGGGGAAGAGCTCGTCGTCGGAGGGCAGCAGGACCTTGATGTCGCGGATCTGCCGGACGTCCATCGAGATGCCTCCGAGGTCGTGGGGCGCGCCCCGGTCCGAGGAAGGGCCGGGGCGCGCCGTCGTGGTGGTGCTGGCGGGGCTACTTCTTGTTGTTCCAGTTGTCCCAGGTCGGCCGGTTGTCGTGGGCCTCGGGCGCGAGGTCCGGGGTCGCGGCGGTGATTTCGGCGAGGAAGTCCTCCACCGTAGCGGCGGTGGTGGTCTCGAGCAGTTCGAGGACGGGCATGTTCACTTCTCCTTCGGGTTGATCGCGGCCGGGCTGATGGTGGTGGCCGCGAAGGCGGTGACGAGGGCTTGCCTTGTGTTGCGGCAGTGGGCGGTCTCGGTCGCGGTGAAGCTGCCGTGCTCGAAGTACCGGTTGCCGGCGTGTGCGCCGCGGCAGAAGTCCCAGAACGTGCAGGTCTGTTCGCAGCCGTCCAGGCCGTCGAGCAGTTCGGCGATGTAGGAGACGTGGTGGGCGCGGCGCAGGATCTGGGGCAGAGACTCGGTCAGCACGTTCCCGGCGACGAAGCCGTGGTGCTCGGGGGCGTCGATGCCCAGCAGTTCCGGAGACATCAAGGCGAGGTCTCCGTTCCAGGCGATCGTGGGGATCGGGTCGTGTTTGGCCTTGCTCCATTCCTCCTTCCGCCCGGTCCGGGCCTTGTTCAGGTAGCTGGCGAGCTGGTCGATCTCCCGGACCCGCAGGTCCGGGAAGCGGTGGTGGGCGGCGATCACCCCGGCCCAGAACGTCTCGGCGAGGCCGGTGTCGACCAGGGCGCGGGAGTCGTTGACTCCTTCGAGTTCCTCGATGTTGAACCCGACCTGCGTGCAGCCGAGGCCGGCGAAGAACTCCATGAGCCCGGCCGGGTCGCCGATCGTCTCGGGGGAGACGACGCAGATGACGCTGAAGGGGATCTCGTGGTCGCGCAGCACCCCGATGCCGCGCATGATCTTCGTGAACGCGGGCCGCCCCGCCCGGTCGACCCGGTTCACGTTCGCGCTCTCGGGCCCGTCGATGCTGACCCCGACCTGGAACCGGTAGGTCCGGAACAACTCGCACCACTGCTCGTTGATCAGGGTCGCGTTCGTCTGGATCGAGTGCTCAACGCGCCCGCCGATCCGCAGGTCCTCGAACGCCAGCAGCCGCTGCTTGAAGGTCGCGATGGGCAGGGCGGTGGGTTCGCCGCCGTGCCAGACGACTCCGACGGGCTCCGGGGCGTTCTGCTCGGCGATCGAGGCCGCCGCCGCCTTCACCACGGTCGGGAGGATCTCGTAGCGCTTCTTGCGTCCGGGCAGGTAGCAGTAGCCGCAATCGAGGTTGCAAAGGCTGGTGGGCTGCAGGATCACGGTCCGGAAACTCCGGCCGATCCGCTCGTCGAACCTCGTCCGGCGGGTGGGGGCGCTGGTGTCCATGCCTTGAGGTTGCGGCCGTCGATGACGGTTTCCCGGTGACAGTGCGATGTCATGACCGGTGACCTGTCCCCGGCGGCGCGATGACCTGTCATCGGGGCGGGGGTGTCATGTCATCGAGTGCCGCGATCACCGTGGTTGAGCATGGCTGGTGGGTTAGGTTGCTGGGCATGGTGCAGCGCACGATCCTCATAGACGATGACGGCGTGACCAGAGCGTCGGGGCTCGTCTATATCTGCTCGGGCTATCTCGTCGAGGGCGGCCGGGTCCTGCTGGTGCATCACAACGGGTTCAACAAGTGGGTGCCGCCCGGCGGCCATATCGAGCCCGGCGAGAGCTTCGCCGAGACCGCCGTCCGCGAGGTCAAGGAGGAGACCGGCCTGCTGGTCGAGGCCATCTCCTTCCAGCCCGAGATCATCCATCCCGCGGATGGGAACGCCACTCCCGAGCCGGTGCCGTTCCATGTCGATATCGAGCGGGAAGGGTTCCGGGTCCCCGCGCTCGTCCAGTTCTACTTCGTCCGCCGCCTGCCCGGCCAGGACGAAGCGCAGCTGCAGGCCGACCTCGCAGAGGTGTATGACGTCCGCTGGTTCGGCCTCGACGAGCTCGACGATCTGCCGACCTTCGAACAGGTTCGCTCGCTGGCCCGGTGGGCGATCCGCAACTACCCGATCGCGTCCGAACGCGGCTGAACACCGCGCCGGTGTGCCCGGGGGCGGTAGGTCAGCGGGCGGTCTCGGCGGCGGTCTGCTCGGCGCGGAGGAGGTCCAGGATGCGGTCGATGCCCGCGATCTCGCCGTGCCACTGCTCGCGCTTGACGCGCTCGCGCTGCCAGAGGAGCCGTTCCTCGGCCTGGGTCAGGCGCGCGAGCACGCCGGGGTCGAGGTGTTCCTGGCAGCCGGAGCAGCAGGTGCCTGGGCTGTCGGTGGGGATGATCGTGCAGTAGCCCAGCGGGATCGGCGGGTTCACGGGGAAAGCGTAGGCGCCCGGGTGCTCGGCGTGCTCTACCCCCGCCGATGTGGGTCTGGGCCCGGCCCGTGGTCGAGATGGCGGTGCGGGGGAGGCTACTGGCCGGTGCGGGGTGGGGCGGGCTGGGTGCTCCGGCCGTGGGCGCAGGCGGCGAGGGCGTAGCCGCTGCCATGGGTGGTCTGGCAGGCGGTGATGAGCCGGATAGGAGCGCCGCCGAGCCCGTCGGTGATCGCGGCGTTGAGGCGCTGCACGTACTTCGGGATCGAGGACGGCGCGACTCCCAGCGCTCGCCCGATCGCTTGGGTGGTCAGGCCGTGCGGGGCGCGGTGCAGCAGGACGGCCAGGTCGAAGAGCCGGCCGGAGACGGTGCAGGCCACCGACTCCTCCGTCGTGCTGACCAGGATCTGGCAGCCGTCGGCGATGAGGGAGACCTCGCGGAACTCGGCGTGGCCGGTAGTGAGCGGCCCGGCCGCCGCGGCGGCGTCGTGGCCGGCCATCGTCAGCTGCGCGACCCGGATCCGCGCGGCCTCATAGGCGCAGACGGTGTAGTAGGCGGCGCGGATCGTCGGCCGCCGGCCCGAGGCGCCCGGCTCCATCCAGAGCCCGCCCTCGGCATCCCAGAGGCCGTCCATCAGCTTCCAGGCGCGGGCCAGGCGCTGGTCGTAGGGGCTGCCTCCGGCCAGCAGGACGCCCCGAACGCCGAGGGCGTAGGCCATGTGCTCCCAGGCGGTGCCCTGAACGTCCTTGTCGTCCTCGACGAACGTCTCCCAGCGCGGGTGGTGGCGCAGCAGCCACTGCCCGGCTTCGCCGATGATCTGCGACGGGCGTTTCAGCTCGATGCCGTCGGATGCGCCGCCGACCTCCAGCGGGCTGTCGTCGGCCGGTGTCCTGCCGATGGTGTGGCCGGTCGCGGCGGCGACCGCCATCGCGCAGAGCGCGGTCTTGCTCGGGCTCGGCGCGGTGTCGACGTAGGTCCGCCACCCCCAGGCCCCGGAGGTCCGCCGATGGTAGAGGAGCCCGGCCAGGCCGTGGCCGATGAGCGGGGCGATCCGGGAGGTGAGCCGTGTGGTGTCGATGCCGCCGGGGAGTTCCAGGCCGGGGCCGAGTACGGCCGCCGCGTCGCGGAGCCGGGCCAGCGCCAGGACCGCCAGAGCGGTCTGGTGGAGGGACACGTCGTCGATCCCGGCGACTTCCGGCCAGCCCTGTTCGATCTGGTGGGTGCTCAGCCAGTCGACGCACCAGGCCGCGGTCTGCGCGACCTCCGGCTGGGTGACGAACTCCGGGTAGTGCAGCAGGCCGGTCAGGCCGAAACAGACAAAGCGGGTGTTCTCGCCGCGGCCGCCCTTCTGCCGCGGCCGGCAGTGCTCCTCGATCGCGCCGGCCAGGTAGCGCAGCGCGTCTCGGACCGGCTGCCCGCCGATCCCCGCTGCCCGCAGGATCGCCAGCACCTCACTGGTGTTGACGATCGAGGAGACCGACGAGAGCGTCAGGCCCCAGCCGCCGTCGAAGCCCTGGCTGTCCAGCAGGGTGCGGGCGGCGCGGGAGACACGCCGGTCGTAGGAGGCGAGCCCGAGCTGCTTCATCAGCGACCACCCGTCAGCGTCCGGCGTCCCGTCGTGACCATAACCAGGGCGTCCCCGCCCCGGCATCACCACGAACCCGCCCCGTGCGATCAGGCCGCAGGTGGCCGCAAGGTCGTCCAAGGTGAGGTGGGTGCAGCCGGAGAACACCACGTTCGCCTCCTGCCGGGCGGGGTCGCTCGGCAGGAGGCCGCCAGGTCGAACACGATGTTGCGGGCGTGCCGGATCTCCGGGCGGCGGCGGGCCTGCTCCTGCCAGGGCAGCGGCGGGTCGAACAGCTCACCGGCCCGCGGGCAGGCCAGCCAGCGCAGCATGCCCGGGACCGTGACCTGTCGCGGCATCATCGCCGTGTCCAAGGCGGCCGTCGCTCTCCCAGGCCACGCTGGTGAGCAGCCCGCCAGCAGTGAGAGGAAGAGGTGGCCCCGTGACGGAACGGCACGACAACAACGGCAACAGCAGCGGCGACGGCGGCGACGCCGCAGGAGCCGCCCGGGTAGCCGGGGAGGTCATCGTGCGGCGCAGCGCCCGCGGACTGCTGCTTCACAAGGGTGAGCTGGTGCTGATCAGACGGACCAGACCGGAGCGGCCCCCGTACTTCGTCACCCCCGGCGGGAAAGTCGAGGGCACCGACTCCAGTGTGGAGGCGGCGTTGCGCCGCGAGGTGCGGGAGGAGATCGGCGGCACGATCGGCGACCCGGTCCAGGTGCTGTTGCTTACCGACCAGATCGGCATCAGCGACGACGGTGTCCGCCTGGTCGGCGTGCAGCACTTCCTTGTCGCGCAGCTCCTGGAATGCGACTGGTCGGCGCGGTCGGGCCCGGAGTTCACCGGCCTGCCCCGCGACCGTGCCGCCCGCGGCGCCTACGACCTGGCGTTCGCGCCTCTGCAATCTGGGTGGTTCGCGGCCAACGACCTCAAACCGCCGGAGCTGGCCGCCTACCTGACGGCCAACCTGTCCGCCGTGATCGCTGAAACCGGCCCGCACCACGCCAGCACCTCACCGGCGCCGCATGGCGTCGGTCATAGCGGCCCGCGGCCCGTAGTGTGAGGGGCGTGCTGGTGGTTCCGAACCCGCTCCTGCGGGCGTCGTTCATAGCGGCGATGCGGGAGTGGGAGCAGGCGTCCGGGACCGCGGACGCCGACGGGCTGTCGGTGGCCGACCTGTCGGTCCCCGGCCGCTTCGAGGAGTACGCCCAGCAGATGCGTGACGGGCGTCTCCCCTGGCAGCGGACGTACGCCGGCTCCTGGGTGCGATGCTTCTGGTGGCTGGACGATGCGGGGGAGTTCATCGGGCGGATCTCGATCCGCCCCGACCTGACCCCCGGTGTCCGGGACGCCAACCACATCGGGTACGCGGTCCGCCCCGGTCGGCGCTGCGAGGGGCACGCCACCGCGATGCTGGCCGCGGCGCTGCCGATCGCCTGGAATCTGGGGATCGACCCCGTCGTGCTGGTCTGCGCCGAAACGAACGCGGGATCCCGCACGGTGATCGAACGCAACGGCGGAGTCCTCACGGAGGTCGGCCGAGGCCGCTGCCGGTACCTGGCCCCTCGCCCGGACTCCTTCGTCCCTCACCCGAACTCGGAGTCTGATCTCACCCCTCACCGATTCCGGCCTGGCCTATGTGCAGGCCATCCAGCGGTCCAACGCCGGTGGCCGCAGCGTCCCCTATACGCCCCGTAGCCCCGAGGAGATCGCCCGCACCTTCGAGGGCCTGGACGTACTCGAGCCCGGCGTGGTTTGGTGTCGAGGTGGCGGCCCGACCCCACTCTCTGGGGCCGGGACCCCGACGTCTCCTGTGTGGGGGCGGTCGCGCGCAAACCGTGACCAAGTCGCAGACCCCGAACTGCGCCTCATGAGGCGCCGCCCGGCGGGCGCGGGCGACGGGCCCGCGTCCCGCTCTGGCGGTACTGGACGCCGCGTTCCGCCAGTGGGCCAGACCTCGAACGTTCACCCGGGGCGAACGTGCCGCTCCTGAAGGAGCGGCCCACTGGGGGGCGTCACCACCCTGTGGTGGCAGAGAGCCCAGGACGCGACCTGAAGCTCCCCGAGCTGCGTGGCGCGCAAGAATCAGAGCTGAGCTTGGGATATTGGCCTGACAAGGTAGGGAGCGGCATGGTTCACGAGCGAGGTGAGCAGCGCGTTGTGGTCGCTGAGATCAACATCGACGTCCCCGGACGTTACGAGATCATCGTGCGGAATTTCAGTGGCTTCGAGGTCCGCCGAGTCGGCGATGTCGACCCCACGGCGGGACCTGTTCGGGCCGACGCCACTGGCGCGTTCCACGAGTGCATCGTGTGCGAGTGCTGCGGCGTGTGCGCCTGCGACTACCGTGTGCCGACGGGACACTGCCGCGGGTGCCATGAGTACCAGTCCTGGGCAGCAGGTGCGGAACAGGGACTGGAGACCTTCGAAGCAGCGCTTGCCAGTCCCGACGGCTGGTTCGTCCAGACCGGGCACGGGGTGATCCATGAGCCGTCCTGTTCGGTGCTCAAGCGAATCCTGCGCGAGGCCGAGCAGTGGCTCGACGCTGGGTGTCAGCATCACCCATACTGCGCCGCCCCCACCATTCACCTACCGGTACGCGCCGAGCAGCTGGCACGAGGCAAGCGCTGTCGCCTGTGTGCTCCCGACGTCGCGGTGAAGACCGGGCCCGGCCCGCAGAAGGGCCCCGACGGCAGGTTCCAACCAGCAG
>NZ_RFFG01000061.1 GCF_003696215.1 Actinomadura harenae
CCGGGTGACATTGGGGAAATGATCTCCACTATTCCCCCACTCAACGCGAAAACCCGCCGGTGATCCGGCGGGTTTTGGCTGGTGGGCGTACCAGGACTTGAACCTGGGGCCTCATCCTTATCAGGGAAACAGAACAATGCGGCTGACCTGCACAGATAGTGACAAGTGCAGGTCAGCCGTCGCCGTTCAGAGACCTTGGGCGACGCTCGGAGACGCTTTCCGACGCTCGTTCCCCCACTATTCCCCCACTCCTGCGACTGCCCAAGACACGATCCGGGACCGTTCCACGCGCCTTGCGCACAGGTGTCATGGGATGTGTCACTCTGGGCCGATGTCGCCAGCGTCGCGCCCCCCACGGACCATCGACATCGACCACCCCCAGTCCGGCCGGATGTACGACTACCTCCGCGGCGGAAGCATCAACTACGTCGTCGACCGCCGCCAAGCGGAGCACCTCGGGGCTCGCTGGCCGGGCCTCCTTGAGATCCCTTCGGTGACGCAGGACTGGACTGGCCGCGCCGTCCGACTCATGACCGAAGGCGGTGTCCGACAGTTCCTCGACCTCGGCGCGGGCTTCCCCTCGGCGGGCAGCGTGCACGAGGTTGCCCGGCGGACCGTCCCAGCGCGAACCGTCTGCGTGGACAACGATCCCGTCGTCCTGGGCCGTGGCCGTGCCTTGCTTCCGTCTCGCGAGCCTGTCCAGTACGTCGGCGCAGACGTCCGCGACGTCGACCTGGTCCTCGCCGCCGTCCGCCAGCACCTCGACTTCGAAGAGCCCGTCGCGCTGATCGCCGCGGCGCTCCTGCAGTACCTGCCGGAGGATCCGGCCGCACTGGTGGCGGAGTACGTCGAGCGCCTGGCACCCGGCAGCTGGGTGGCTATCACGCACGCCATCACGGACGGCGCGGAGGAGGAGCTGCTGAATGAGGTGCGGGGCGCGTATCCGGGCGGCCTGTGGCCGCGCCCCCTCTCGGTGATCGAGCCGATCTTCGACGGCCTGGCCCTCGTCGAGCCCGGCGTAGTGGATCTGCAGACGTGGCGTCCCGACCGGCCCGCAGTCGTCGGACCGCTACAGGTGGTCGGGGGTCTGGCCCGGGTCGGGTGATGCGCTAGTCGTCGGCCTTGATGGTGGCGAGGAGGAAGGCGAGAGCCCTGGCCGACATCTGAAAGTGCCCCGCATCAGGCTTCTTGCTGTCGCGGATGCCGACGGACCTCCCCAGGTCGGCTAGTTCGACGCATTGTCCATGCGCGTCGCTGTGACTGCTCTTGCGCCAAATCGTCGTCACGTGCACCCATCAATTCATGCTGTCAGCCAATGTCATCAAGTTTAATCATACTATCTTCGACTGACAGCGCGACATCAACTAGGCGTTCGAAATCCACAATGAATCGATTGACGGCTGCTCGCTCTTCGACCCATATGTCGCCGCCGGGCGTCTCTATGTAAACAACCTCAGGGTCTGTTGGCTCGTTGAATTGCAGGATCATGAAGGGCCCCTGAGCAGGAGCGACACCACAGGCCATGGGGAGGATCTGGACCTTGACGTTCGGCAGGTCGGCAACCGTGCGGAGATGCTCGATCTGGGAACGCATGATCTCTTGAGTCCCCGCTACGCGATGCAGTACTTCCTCGCCAATAATGGCCCAAAGTTGGATTGGTGACGTGCGGTCAACTAGGCGGGCTTGTCGATCAATGCGCACGGCAACGCGGTCGTCAAGGTCCCGACTCGGCAGAGCTGGACTGCGAGCACTCATCAGCGCGCGGGCATAGTCGGCGGTTTGCAAGAGCCCTGGAATAGCCCCTGGCTCGTAATTCGAGGCGACAGCGGCCTCGGACTCCATACCGACGTACGTGTCATAGGAGCCGGACAGGGCACCGCTGTACTCCTCCCACCATCTGCGAACGCGCGCGTGGGTGGTGAGGTCGAGGATGCGTTCTCGCTCCGCGTCGCTCACGCCGTAGACGGCCAGAAGGCGATCGATCTCGCTGCGCTGCGGTTTGCGCATGTCGCCGCCGAGGTAGCGGGTGAGCTTGCTGGCCGACCAGCCGAGCTGACTTGCGACCTCGGCGGCCTTGCGGCCGTCGGCAGCGTGGAGTGCGGCTAGGCGCTGGCGCAGCCGGCGGAGCGGCAGCGTCGGGGAAGGGCGCGTAGGCATGTGGGTTCACCTGCGGAAATGTGGGGAAGCGTGGGTATCCACCGGATGGTGTAAGCCTACGCAAGCAAGCCACGTTCGAACGTTTGATTCGCGACTTGCGGATTCTGGTTGCGATGCGTAATCATGGTGGCACCAGGGAACGCGATCGCGGTCGGCGCGACGGCCTTCTATGTATCCCACGCCCCCGGATCCCGCGGGTCAGCGCGCCGATCGCGTCCCTTGCCCCTGCATCGCGAAACGTCGCTAAGAGTTACGATCTTGACTCAATGCGAACAGCAGTGCGGCTACCGTCGTGCCGCTCGTGATCTCTCCCTGCGCGATCAATCCCGGCACGTCCGCGAGGGGCAACCACTCGATGCGCTCCGACTCCCACGCCTCGGTTGGCGGCCCGATGTGCTCGGCACCGTCCGCCAGGAAGATGTGGTGGGCGCTATCGCTGATGCCAGGCGTCGGGCGCACGACGAGGAGCGGGCGAAGTAGGTCGGCCGGACGCCAGCCCGTCTCCTCCTCGCATTCGCGAGCGGCTGCAACCATGGCGGACTCACCATCCTCGATCTTCCCGATCGGGATCTCCCAGCCCCACACATCGACGATGAAACGGTGCCTCCACATCAGGAGCACACGCTGCTGCTCATCGAGCACCACAACCCCGGCACCTGGTGGCGTGCGGATCAACCGGTGATCCAGCATCCTGCCTCCGGCGTCCACCTTGGCCATGCGGATGTTCAGCCAGGGGTCTCGGTACAACTGCTCCTCAGACTTGACCGTCCAGCGCACGTGAGCTCCCGATGATCGATGGCAGGGCCACAGCCCACGCTATCGGGGCACGTCAGCAAGATGGCTGGCTTGCTCACGGAAGTCCCTGACGACGGGAGTGTCGTAGTGCGCGAGTGCGCCGGCGACCGTGCGAACGCGGTCGGCGATCCGTCCGGACTCCATGCCGAGCGCCAGGTCGAACATTTGCTGCCCGACCTCGACCGCGTGATCGACCTCGCGGCGCTGGCCGAGGATCACGGCGTACGTCGCCATGCGGTGTACTCGGCCGCGGGTGTGGACGTCGCTGGCCTGGAGGGCCAACTCGGCGTGTTCCTGCGCCGCTCGGAGATCTCCGAGGCTACGAAGGGCCTCGGCGTGTTGCGTGTCAACCAAGCCGGGCTGAACGTAACCAGTTTCCGGCGGTTCTTCCTCAGGGCGGATCTCCACGTGGGATTGCTCCATGTGCAGGTGGCAGCCGGTCGTGTCGCCGAGCCGGGCGTACGCCTTGGCCTGAAGAGCATGGAGATCGGCAGTAAGTGCGGGCGAAAGGTGGCCGCGGGCCCCGCGCAGCGCGGTCTCCGCGTACTGAATCACCTGGCGATGCGCGCCACGGTACATCGCCTGGTTGGCCAATAGCGCCACGACGTAGCCGCCGAACGAGCGACTTCCGCTTGCCTTGGCCAGCCTCAGCGCATGCACGAGGTACCTCTGGGCGAGCGGCTGCATGTTGGAGTCGTAGGCCGAGATGCCAGCCAGCGCAACCAGGCCACCAGCGGCGCGCAGCAACTCTCGGCCCGTACGATCGTCGTAGCTTCCTCTCACCAGCGGTGCAACCTGATCGGTTAGGTAGGCAACAACCCGCCCGCGAACGGGAACACCGCCGACACGGCGGTACATCTGCTCGTACCGGGCGCGCGCATGTTGAACGCGGTCGATGTCGCTGCGCCCGACCCGGCGGGGGCCATGATGAGACACGTCCGGGTCATCCGGGGGGTTCTCCCATTCAAAGACCGGCGCCACCGCTGCGGCCCCGCGCAACAGCCGGGTCTTCTCAACGACCTCGGAACGGCGGTGGTCACCCCGCCACAGGGCAGTTGCGTGTGCCAACGCAGACTCGAGGCTGTGGTCGGTCTGATGCATCGCGGCAACGCGGTCCATTCCGATGTCAGCCAAGGTGAGGGACCGTCCAAGGCGTTCACCCAGCACATCGCAGATGAGGTTGGGAGTGTCGCCGCGCGGGATCCCGTGATCGCGAATCCAGCGATGCACGGAGGAGTGGTCGTATCGCGTGGACCGGCCCTGATTGAGGCGGGACGCGAATCCGGCGTACGACATGCCAGCCTCGTCGAGTAGAGCGTCCAGCAGCAGATTCGGCTCCATGACGCCCCTTCGCGATCGGCGATACCCGAAGTGTAAGAGCGTGCCGGCCAGGCTCGGAAAGACATCGTGGAATTCATTCACACCCTGTGTGAATCAGATGCAACACGCAGGAGCCGAACACACCTACCGCGCCAGCTGCTGGCGTCGCTTCACTGGGATGGTCGCGCTGCATCCGCAGCGCCGCACGGGGGATAGCGCAGCTGGTGTCCTCCCCCGGAACATCGGCCGCGCGAAGGGCGCGTGTCGGCTGCGGTGCGTTCCCTGGTCGGTACCCCGCAGCCGACACGCCCACAACCTGAAGCGGCCCCGGCCCGCTGCGGGAACAGCGGGGGCCCGGGGCCTTGATCGGAAAAGGAGTCCGATCCATGCACGATGGTACGAAACCTGCCGCCCCTGTAAGGGCGAGTCAGCTCGAACCGCTCCCCGGTTTGGGGACCGGGTACGAGGCGGAGCGGACGCCGTCTGGGCGGACGTGGCTGCGGCACGGAACGGTGATGCTCGGGTACGTCGAGTTCGACCCGCGCGCCCGGTCGTGGCGTGCGTTCCGCGCGACGGGCCTGCCCCTCAAGCACGCCCCACGTGCGGACGCCGCGGGCGGCTACGGGACCCGTGAGTTCGCCTTGGCCGACATCGCCGACGACGACGAGGCCCGCCTTGAGGCGCGGGCCGCCGCGCGGGATGGGAGCAGGCCGTGACCCACGTGAAGATCGGCGCGTTCAACCACGAGAACGGCGGCCGCGACATCGGCGACTGGGGGCGGTTGATCGACCAGGCGGAGATGATCGCGTCCCTGGAGCTGGACGTCCTGTTCTCGACGGAGGGCAAGGGGTGGCTCGACAACGGGCGTGAGGCGTTGTGGCTGGCTGCTCGCCGGTTGGGCATGCATCCGTCGGTGGCGCGTGCGCCCCGGCATGACTGCAACCTGGTCATCTGGACCCGCTCCGACACTGTCCGGGTGCGGCGTGAGCGGCACCAGGAGCATCACCCGTGGTGGCACGCCCTGGCCTACGTCGAGGCGGACGTCGCGGGTGTGGAGGAGCCGGTGGCCCTCGTCGGGTGTCACCTGTCGCCCTTCGACCCGGCGAACCGCGTCGCCGAGGCCCGCGCGCTGACCGAGTTCGCGCGGCGCCTGGCGGTGATGGGCGGGGACTTCAACGACGAGGGGTTCGGGGACTGGGCGGCGGACCTGTCGGCGCTGTCGCCGGTGCAGCGGCTGCACCGGGACGTCCCGGGTGAGTTGTCGGCGGCGGGCGTGCTCGCGGAGGCCGGTTTCATCGACCTGGCGACGGAGGTGTTCCCCGATCCCGCCGACCGCCGCCCGACCGCGGGGCACGACAGCGCGGCCCAGCGGTGTGACCGCCTGTACCTGTCGCCTCCGGCGCGGGAGTGGTTCCGGCCGACCGGCTACCAGGTGACCCAGCCCGTCCCGAACCTGTCGGACCACAGCCTCATCACGACGGTGCTGGAGGTGATCCGGTGAACGCCACCGCCACGCCCTACCAGCCGCGGTACAGCTTCAACCCCAGGCCGCTCAGCGTTGAGGAGCGGCTCGGCCAGCTCGCCGAGCAGTTCCCCGGGGTGGTGATCTGGTGGGGACGGGCCACGCGGGAATGGTGGGCGCTGATCGGGGACCAGGGGTATGAGGCGCAGACGCTCGACGACCTGCTCGTCAAGGTCCGGGCGGCGCTCGCCGAGTTCCAGTTCCGCGCCCCGGCCGCGTCCGTCCCCCAGCGGCCCCAGACCAGCGCGGCGGGGCCCGCACCGCGACCTCAGCCTCCGCGCTCGACCTACCGCCCCGCCGAGCCACCCCGGTTCCCGCCGCGGTACGCCGACCAGTTCACCAATCGGCGTCCGAGCCGGGGTCGCCGGCTCCTCGAGGGCGTCCGCCGGTTCCTGATCGCCGAGGAGCCGGAGGTCTGGTGAGGATCAACGTCTACTACCGCGCCAAGGCCGGCGCCTACTACGGCATCGACGATCAGCACCGCGACTGGGGCGGGTTCAAGCCGTCCCCCACGTTCGTGGGCTGGTGGGACGCCTACCTGCCCAACGGCCAGCACAAGGAATTCTTCGAACCCTCCGGCGACCCCTTGCGGGTCGCTCAACGACTCTGGGGAGACTGATGCCCGAACAGCAGATCAAGGCCGTCGCGTTCGACTACGGCGGCACCATCTCCGAAGCTCGGATCGATCGGGTCATCGGACAGAAGCGGCTCGACCCCGCCGCGGTCGCGCCCCTGCACCGGCTCCACACGATGGGGATCCGGCTGGTCCTGGCGAGCAACACCCTCGCCCACGAGACTCGCTGGCCTGCGCTCCAGATGGCCGGAGTCGACGACCTGTTCACCGTCGCGCTCCTGTCCGACCCTCTTGGTGTCGCGAAGCCCGACCCGATGTTCTACCGGCTCGTCCTCGCCGCCGCCGACTGCGCCCCCGGCGAGCTGCTGTTCGTCGGAGACAACCTCCGCGACGACGTCACCGGACCGATCGGGCACGAAATGCGCGCGGCCCTGGTCCGCCCCGACGGACTGCGAGGCGGCGAGGAACTCCCCACAGGTGCCCACCTCATCCGCCACGTTGGCGAACTTCCCGACCTCGTCGCCGCGCCCGACGTGGATGGTCGCGACCCTGCGTTCAGGGCCCCGTGGACCTGACATGAGCGCCAGCGAGCCCCTGACGGTGGCGAGAGCACCGCCGCGCCGCCCGCCCACAACCGCAAGACGACTGCATCCCCGCTTGATGCGACGCCGGACGCGGAACCTGCTTTCAGTAGAGGAACCGGCCGGCGCGCGCTCCAGGACCATCGGCACCCCGCCGACCCGACCCTTGAGAGGCCAGGATGACGACCCTCGACTTCACGCCCAAGCCCGCCTTCACCGGACCCGGCGGACCTGTCGGTTTCCTCGAGCTGGAGATCACCCGCGAGTGCCAGGCCCGGTGCCAGCACTGCTACAGCAACTCCGGGCCGGCCGCCGGATCCGGCGCCATGACCGCCGGCGACTGGCGGGCGGTGATCGCGCAGGCGGGCGCGCACCCCGACATCACGACCGTGCAGTTCATCGGCGGAGAGCCGACCCAGCACCCCGAGTTCGCGGGCCTGGTCCGGCACGCGCTCGACGTCGGCCTGGGCGTCGCGATCTACACGAACCTGATCGAGGTCACCCCCGCCTTGTGGGAGCTGTACGAGGACGACCGCGTCCGGCTGTCGGCCTCGTGGTACTCGGCCGACCGCGCCGAGCACGACCGCATCCTGGGCTACCCGGGCGCCTACGTCGCGACGTGGGCGAACCTGCGGTCGGCCGTGCGGCGGGGCATCGAGGTCAAGGTCGGCATCGTCCGCGTGCTGGCCGACCAGGACGTCGACGGCGCGGTCGCCCAGCTCACCGAGATCGGCATCACCGACTACAACATCGACGACGCCCGGCCGGTCGGGCGCGCGCTCGGCCGCGGCCAGGCCACCACGGTCGACGACCTGTGCGGCATGTGCGGGCGGGGACGCGCGGCGATCGACACCAACGGCCAGCTCATGCCGTGCGTCCTCGGCCGCGCCTTCACCGCCGGGAACGTCCGCGATACGCCGCTGGCCGAGCTGCTCGCCGGCGAGCGGTGGGCGCAGATCGTCGCCGCCATCCCGGGGAAGGCCGACGTGTGCAATCCGGCGGACAGCAACGACTGCGACCCGTCACGCTGATGACGGTGGACTGGAAACCGCACGCCGCGCGCCTGGCCGAGCAGGTCACCCACACCACGTCACGCTGGCGGCCGATCGTCGAGTCGGTGCCCCGCCACGTGTTCGTGCCCCGCTGGTGGTCCTGGGACCGTCCGGCACCGGGCCCCTACGGCTCGGCCGTATGGTCCCTGGTCAACGGTCCGGCCGACCGCCAGGCGTGGTTCACCGCGGCCTACACCGACCGGTCGCGCGTGACCCGGGTCGGCGCCCTGCACGCCGACGACGCCCGCGCGGACGAGCAGGCGACCGGGTCGCCGACCTCCTCGGCCACCCTGCCCGGTCTGGTCGTGACCATGTTCCAGCACGCCCGCATCGTCGACGGCCTGGACGTGCTCGACGTCGGCACCGGGTCGGGCTACGGGACGGCGCTGCTCGCCGAGCGGCTCGGCGACGCCCGCGTCACCTCGGTCGACGTCGACCCCTACCTGGTTGCCGCCGCCGATGAACGTCTCGACCGGATCGGCCACCATCCGACCGTCCGCACCGTGGACGCGACCGGACCGCTCGACGGCGAGTTCGATCGGATCGTCGCCACGGTCGCCGTCCGGCCGATCCCCGCATCGTGGCTCGCCGCGCTGCGACCGGGCGGACGGCTGGTCACCACGATCGCCGGGACCAACCTCCTACTGACCGCCGACCGCACCCCCGACGGCGGCGCCCAGGGCCGGATCGAATGGGACCGGGCCGGGTTCATGACGACCCGGACCGGCCTCGACTACCCCGACGAGACCGTGAAACGGATCGAGGAAGCGCGGACGGCCGAGGCCGAACCCGAAACCAGCCCGTACCCCGTGCTCAACGTGATGGAAGCGTGGGAGCCGTACTCGATGCTCGGCGTCACGCTGCCCGGCCTCGAACACGACTACCAGCAGGGACCCGACGACCTCGGCACGGCGATCATGACCCACGGCGACGGGTCATGGGCACGCGCCACCGGATACCCCGACCAGCCCGCGACCGTGCACCAAGGCGGGCCCCGCCGACTGTGGAGCACCCTCGACGGCCTGCGCTCCCGCTGGCTGCGCGACGGATCGCTCCCCGTGTACGGCGCCCGCGCGTCCATCACCCCGGACGGCACGATCACCCTGCGCCGCGGACGCTGGTCGACCACCATCACCACCTAGACACCGTGGCCCCGCGGGTTGCTGGCGCGCGCCCGGGGGCCACGGTCAGGCGGGCCGTCTCGTTACCTGGGAGGGGACGGGGCGGCCCTCCGCGTCTCCGGATGGTGTCTACCGCGCGAAGGGCTGAGCCGACGGCGGTGACGCACTGGGCGATGCTGGTGATCACGCTGATGGTGTCCATGCGCCGACGGTACGAACGCAGGATAGGGCACCGCCTCCCGAACACCATTCTGTGGATATCTCTACCGTCACCGCGATAATTTCTGGACAGAAATGTGACAATCGACCTTGTTGGACATATTGCGCACTACATTAGAATTCTCATCACATAGGGAGCGCGCATGAGGGACGCCCGAAGTTGGCCCATTCGCTCGATTCTTTCAGTCACGCACGGATACCCGATTGAGAGACGCCCGTACAACGAGATCATCTCCTGGCTCACGGGCCAGGAATCGGTCTCCATCTTCACGATCGTCCGAGCCAAGGAGCCGCTCACGAAGCTGCTCTTGGAGCAACATCCCCAGCTCACCGTGATCGCCTGCTCTCCTCCGGACGACGACTGCGCAGCCGCGGATCGCTGGGCCGACCTGGTCGAGCAGATGGTCGGCGCGACCCTGCCCATCTCGCCACTCCCGCCCGGAGAGTGGCAGGTCTTCGACGAAGTGAACGAGGCCCTCGAAGTCGTGCCGCCCGAGAAGGTCTTCGTGGCCCCCAGCGCCGATCCGGACACCAGGCAGTAGCCGGAGACGTCAGCGCTGCCTGTCCCCCGGCGGGAATCCGTCAACCGCCTGGCCAGACGAAGCGTCATATTGGCACCTCACATCGACACACTCGGAGCGACGCGTGCCTCCAGTCCAGCGCACCGCAGCAACCACCGCTGCGGCTGTCCTTGTCCTTGGGCTCGCTGCGTGCAGCAGCAACTCCAAGAGCACGAGCCAGCCCACCAACGCAGCCCCAACCCCTGCGGACAGCGCTCAGAAGCCGTCCACCAAGCAAATGAAGTGGGGCGAGCCAGCCGAGGTCACGGGCTACAACTTCAAGAGGCTCCGCGTGACTCCCCTCGGTGTCCTGTTCCACAAGGGGCCGTATAAGGGTGGGGGTGAGCCGCAGAACGGCTGGTATGTCGCGCTTGCAGTCAAGGCCGAGGCGCTGAGCGCTCCCGAGTCGGTGCCTGGTGCCGGAGAAGGTGCAGGATTCCAGTGGAGAGGAAAGGAACAGACGATCACCACGCTGGACGGCGGAGCGAACTCAACTCCATGGGTGGGGGCAGTGAACGAGCTCGTCTCGAAAACTCCGATCGAGCCCGCTCACCCTGAGATCGGGATCGTCACCTTCGACGTGCCGATCAAGGGCGGACGACTGCTCTATGTCGACCCCGGCGACCACTCGATCACCTCGTGGACTCTGCCGACCGCTGATCAGGGGACGGGCCTGGACAAGGTGCGAAAGCGCATCAAGCTGTTCAGCTGATGCTCCCGTTGTCACCTCGCGGGTAGTTTCCTGTCACCATCCGATCAAAATATTGACCGGTCAAGCTTTTGACCGGATAGTGGTGGTCAAGAAATTGACCAGCCGATCGGAGGGGTCATGGCAGACCCAACGCCCGCCCTGAACGAGCTCGACGCCATCATCGCCGCGCGCGTGGACTTCGAGGAGATGTTCTGGCGCAGCTTGGGCTCGATACGCCGTGAGGGAAAGGTCAGTGCGAACGAGATCGCCCGCCGTGTCCACGCGGCGGGGATCGCGTCCCGTCCGACCACGCTCGACCGGCTGCGGCCCTACTCCGCCGCTGCGGTCGCCGCCGAGGCGATGAACAGCATGGCGAACTCAGCTCGCGCGGCAATGGCCCCCTTGTCCCGCCTGGTCGAGGCGTTCGCCCCGGGCCCGGTGGTCCAGGTCGAATTCGCCCTGGCTGATCAGGTCGCCGAGGTCCTGGGCGACCGTGAAGGCCAGTACGACCTCGACGCGATCGTCGCGGAGATTAGCCAGACGTTCGGGCTGGGCGGCCGAGCGGCGATCAGCAGCATCCATCAAATCCCCGCCCCGAAGTTCTGGGAGATCGTGGAGCGTCACCCTGCCCTCTGACACGGCAGAACGCCCCGCCCTCACCGCCGAAGCGTGAGGACGGGGCGTTCATGTGTCGGCAGGGCTTCCCCACCCTGCCGACGGGCCATGAGCCTACTCACGGACGTAGACCGGGGAAGACGCGGCCAGGCCGAGGGACAGGAGGATCCGGCCGAGGCGGGGGCGGACGCGCTCGACCAGGCGCGCGCCGGTCGCGTAGCCCAGTGCGATGCCCGGGGTGACGATCTCGGTGACCGCGCCGGACGGCAGGTCGAGGCCGATGCGGGTTGCCTGGCCGACGATGACGCCGACCAGGATCGGGACGGTGGTGCGGAGGATGTAGTCGCGCACGGTGCTCTCCAGACATGACGAAGCCCCGGACGTTGCCCGGGGCGGACGAGGTGCGGACGAGGTGGACGAGGTCAGGTGACGGGGGATGCCCAGGCGGCGCGCCAGGTGTCGGGGCCGATCACGCCGTCGACCTGGAGGCCCTTCTCACGCTGGAACGCGCGGCAGATCGCTTCGCTGTTGGGGCCGTAGGCGCCGTCCACGGTGATCTTCCAGCCGCGGTCCCGGATCCGCTGTTGCCACTGCCTGACGTCCGGGCCGGTCATGATGGGCGGCTGGGTGATGAAGCGGCCGGGCCAGCGCGGTGCCTTCCCCGGCTTGGGCGGGGTCGGGGCGGGGCCGTTGCGGTACGGGGGCCGGCCGAACCCGGCGATCACCGAGGCGTCCCGGACGCGCCGCTTGCACGCGTCGGAGGTGTTGCCCTCGATGGTCTGGAGCAGGCCGCCGCCGAGGTTGACCTCGCAGATCCCGACGTGGTCGACCGCGCCGAGGTCGTTGGAACCGGACCAGTCGAAGAACACGATGTCGCCGGGCATCGCCTGGTGGACCTGGTCGGCGGTCCCGATGTGCCACTCGCCTAGGCGCTGGTAGTCCTGGGCGTGGTAGACGGTGTAGGCGCGATCGCCCTTGGGACAGACCGCCTTGTAGTCGCCCGGGTCCTGGGAGTGCGCGGCGGCCCAGGTGATGGCCTCGTCGCACCACGGCGGGTTCCCCGCGTAGTCGGCTCCGTTGCGTCCCTGGTACCAGCGCTGGACGTGGTTCGGTTCGCCGAGGCCGAGGAGCGTGCGCATCGAGGCGAGCATGGTCTGGGTGGTCACTGCGGTCCCTCCCCCCGGTAGATCCCGTCGGGTCCCGGCGCGCCGTAGAGGCGCTGGAGGATCTGCTCCTCGTCGGGGTGGCCGGGCTGATCGACGGCCGGGTGGGTGTCGACCCGCTGCTGCCAGTCCGGCGGCGGGGTTTCGGGCGTGGGCGTTTCAGGCACGGCGACCTCCTGGATCGGTGCTGGTGGGAATCGAGTTGGGTGGGTCAGTGCTTACCGAGGGCGGCGATGATTGCGGCGGCTCCGGCGAGCAGCGACCCGGCCGCGGTCACCGGGAGCGCGTACCGCCACCGGTCAGCGGCGCGGAGGCGTTTCTCTTGGTCGGCGTCGCGGGTGGTGAGGTCGTCGAGCCGAGCATCGGCGCGGATGCGCGCGGCCTCCTGGTCGCGGATCCGCGTTTCGTGATCGGTCACCTGTGCGGCGACGTGGCCGTGCTGGGAGATGAGCACGTCGAGCTTGGTGTCGATGCGGGCGAGCTGCTCGCCTGTCTGTGGCTGTCCTTCCATGGGCCTACAGCGCCTCCCACGCGGAGATGCCCGACATGGGGGCCGCCGTGTTGCCGTCCCCGACCGACCCGTGGGACGTGAAGTTGCTCACCGGCGCTCCAAATTGGTGAGGCGCTGCTCTACGAGCGCGGGGCGGCGGCGGTAGTCGGTGCGAGGAGCGCCGAGGGTGATCTCGACGGTTTCCTGGCCGTCCTCGCCGAGCGCCACGTCGACTTGCTGCACGCGCTGGATGGTGTCGATGTTGAGGCGGCCGGACTGGATGATCAGGCGGATGGGGTCGCCGAGCCAGATGTGATCGGGTCCAGACCAGGCGCCAGCGCGCAACGTCAGGGTGTAGGCGGGGCGGATGACTTGCGCGGCGTCGAGCTGGTAGGCGGCGCGGTCGTCGAGGGACGCCTGGGTGATCAGGCCATCGTCGCCGAACACTCCGTCCCACCGGCCCTCGGGACGCAGGGACAGGTCGGGCGCCTCCAGCTCGCGCGCGGTGAGCCCGGACGCTCCGGACTGGCGGATGGCGTTGGCGTAGTCGGAGACCGACACCTCGCGGCGGACCTTGGCGACGAGCCCGCCGTACTCGGCGATCACGCCGCGGTCCATGCCTCGGGGCGACCACACGTCGAACTGGAGCGCCGACTCTGACACGGGGCGGATGTCCCAGTCGAAGCCGGGCAGGGTCTCGGCGAGCTCCTGGATGCGCTCGCCGATGGAGTCGCCCGCGGTGTAGGTCCGGTCCTTGATGACGCCGGTCGGGGCAGTACCGGTCCAGCCCTTGACGATGCCGAGGTCACCGCCGGGCCGTGTCTGGGTCTGCTGGATGAGGCCCCACGCGATCTCGCCGATGTCGGTCGAGGACCACGTGACGGTGCTGTACGAGTACAGGCGGCGCGAAGAGAGGATCGCACGGTAGGAAAGCCCGCTGACCTGGGTGGTGTGGCTGGTGTCCTCCACGTCGTCGCCGGTCGGCCCGACCCGCCAGCGCCCCAGCGGCTGGGACGTGCCGTCGGCGCTGACCCACAGAGCATGCACGTCGGTGGTGAGCTCCTGGAGCGCACCGGGCGCCAGGTTCGATGACCGGCCGTCGATCGTGAAATCCAAGGTGGCGGCCTCGGTGAGACGCCAGGACATTCGGCGGGACTTCGCGTCGGTGAGGGCCATGTCGTAGCCGCCGGTGGAAGGCCCGGCGACGAGCTGCCAGCCCCCCATCAGGACGCGGTCCGGTAGGTGCCCCACACGTTGATGGTGTCGGAGGTGGCCCAGGTGAACGGCTGGTTGTTGGAGACGCCTCTCAGGCTGCCGTCGGCGGTGCCGATGGGCACCAGCAGCGACGCGGTCGTGCCACCTGAGGCGATGGACCCGATCCCCAGCCAGTGCTGCGAACCGCCCGCCGTGGAGTCGAACAGCTTGCAGGAGACGAACTGCGCCCGCCCCGACGCCGCGGCCGGGAACGGCAGCGAGAACGAATACTGTCCCGTGCCGCCCGCCCAGCCCGACCCGACCGTCAACTGCAGCTCGAAGTCGCAGCTCCGCCCGAGCTTGTAGTAGCTGCCGGCCAGAGCGGAGCCAGCGCCGAGCGTGGGATTGGTGGTCGCCGCTGTGAGTACCGGGCTGTAGGGAGTCCAGTCGACCCCGCCGCCGTCGCGGCGCGGGATCTCGTACCAAGATCCGCCGATCGCCAATTCGAGCAGGCCGCGGTCGGTGCGGGTGATCAGCTGGCCGTCCCACGGGTTCGGCGGCCTGCCAGTGTCGGAGCTGACCAGGTCGGGTTTGGAACTGATCAGCCCGGCGTCGAAGCGATCATCGAGGACACTCGTGATCGAGGACTGCCCGGCGGACACCGGTACCCGGCCCAGTGCCAGCGCGGACGGCGGGATGGCGGGCGTCCCGGTCCCGGTGTCGGGCAGCAGCTCGATCGTCCAGTCGTAGGTCGTCCACGCCGGATTGTGCAGCTTGTCGCGGACGCGCGCAATCACGCGGTGGGTGCGGGTGCCGGATGCCGGCGGCGCGGGCACGGGCACGTTCACCACGGCGTCGCACTCGCACAGGTACATCCCCTGGCCTGTGACATCGTCACCCTGGATCACGCACGCGCCGGGGGCGACGTCCACGCTCATGTTCGCACCAGCCCCGCGCTGGCTGACCCGCAGCGCACCGAAGACCGCGTCAGGCGACACGATGCCTTCCTGGTGAAACAGGCGGGTCAGCAGCGCGCGGGAGTCCAGGCCGCTGTAGGGGATGTCGGGGTCTCCCGCGACGGGCTGCATGAACAGCGGACGCTTCAGGGTCACGTGGTTGCTCCTCTCACAGCCAGCTCGGCCGGAAGTCGATGACGGAGACCGCGCCGGCGGATGCCGACAGCGGCGCGTAGCGGACTTGGGTGGTGCCGTCGGACAGTTGCCACCAGGCTGAGCTGGCGTAGTCGTAGCTGGACAGCCGTGACAGCGAGCGGTCTCCGAGCAGGTACGCCGAGCGCGCCCGGGTCGAGACCTCGATGTACTCGCCAGGGCCCAGGGTTAGCCCCGGTTTGAACACCATCGCCTGGCCGGTGTCGGCGTTGATCAGCCGCGGACCGGAGCACGGCCCGTACAGACGCGCGACGAAGTGCACGGCCCGCTTGCCCGGGTTGGCGACCTGCAACGCCCCGGACGACTGGGTGGCCGGCCACGACAACGGGAACTTGATCGGGAAGGTGATGCCGACCTGGGCGGGGATGTCGGCGGGGACCTGCGCCGTCATCAGCTCGGCGGCCTCCCACACCCCGTCCGGTGCCTTCCACTGCGCCTGGACCTTCGCCATGCCGCGCGGCATGTCCACTGTGATCGGCACGTCGAACTGGTCGGCGCGCAACCGCAGCCGCCGCTCGGCGCTCCACTCGTCGTCACCAACCACCAGGTAGGGGCGCCGTCCGGGATCGAGGTAGTAGGTCAGCTCGTCCTGCAGCGCCCGCAGGCTCTGGGTGACCAGCAGCTCGATCGACACCGCGCGGGCCCCGATCAGTCGGGTGGTGTCGCGGTCGCCGTCGTCGTCGACGCGCGGCTCGGACACCTCTCGCACCGTCGGGGCCGGGGTGCTGAGGTTCTGCAGCCGCACGCCCTGGGCCTGCCGGGGGAGCAGGATCATCTGGCGGGCGCCGTCGACCAGCCGCACCGAGGTGAGCATCAGGCCATCGCCGCCCGGATCCGGAACTCGATCTGGTTCGCGATCATGTCGGCGTCCGCCCGGTCCCGGACGACCACCGGACCGACGTTCACATGGACCTCCCCATTCCCCCTGCCCGAGCCGGTGAATGCGGCTGCGGCTTCCGTCGAGGTGAAGATCGGTTCGGGTCGGCCGGTGCCGTTGTAGGCGAGCGTCCAGCCCGGCAGGAGCATCCCGCCCGAGTCGTAGGTGGCCCGGCGCAGGCTGCCCTTGCTCCAGGTCGTCCGGGCGAGGCTGCCCTTGCTCCAGCCGCCGCCGAAGTCCCGGCGCACGCCATCGGCGAGACGACGGCCAAGCTGGTCCATCAGCTTGTTGAGTTCGGCCTGCTGTCCGTACAGGCCGGTCAGGAATCCCTTGGCCGCGCCCTTCCCGGAGTCGAACAGCGCGTCGGCGGCGTTGTTGCCGAGGTTCGCGGCGGCCTTGTCGATCGCCTGCTGCGCCGCGTTCAGCCGGCCGAACACGCCGTTGCCCGCGCCGAGCAGCATCGACGCCAGCGCCGAGCCGTCGCCCGCGCCCATGCCGATGATCTGCTGCAGCAGGCCCTTGGCCAGACCGCGCGCCTGAAGCTTGTTGATCTGGTCGGCGAACGTCTGGATCTGCTGGGCGCGGCCCTCCAGCCCGGTCGTGATGTCGGCGACCGAGCCCTTGGCGGGGAGGTTCTGCAGGCTGGCGTAGTCCTTCGCCGCGTTCGCGACGTTGGTGGCATAGTCCCTCGCCGCGGCGATCCGATCGGCGATGCTCTTGGCGCGGGCGGCGGCCGATGCCATCGCCGTCTGCAGCGTCTTCGCCCAGCCCTGCAGCTTCTGCTGCGTGCTGCCCCAGAAGTTCTTCTGGATCGCCGCGAACAGCTTGCTGAACCACGAGCTGACCTTGCTCGGGTCGGACCACATCCCCGAGTTGATGCCGCTCAGCAGGCTCTGCCCGGCCTTGCCACGCGCGGTGCGGGTCGTCGTCGCGCCGCCTGAACTCCTCCAGGGAACAAAGCCGCCGCGGGCGAGGCTCACGACGGGTTCCGGTTTCCCGGTGCCGTTGTAGGCCAGGGTGTATCCGGGCTGCAGCAGCCCGCCGCGGTCGTAGGTCGCGGTGCGCAGGACGCCGCCGCGTGCGAGCGCCAGGCCGTACCGCATCCCGAACAGGCCGTCGCCGGCGCCGCGCGCCGACGGGCCCATGTGGACGCCCTGCGAGCCGGACGACTCGACGTTGATCCCGCCGAGCGTCCCGGCCATGTGCCCGACGCCGGCGTTGGTGACCCCGACCTGGAAGCCCGAACGGAGGCCCTTCTTGAACCCGGCGGGCCCGTCGCTGGCGCCGGTGAACGAGAAGGTGGTGAACCTGCGCGAGAAGGGGTTCTTGCCCTGGATCACGTTGGTGAGCGCGGACATGAACCCCGAGCAGTCGTAGCCGTTCGGGCCGACCGCGCCCCAGACGTACGGCTTGCCGACCTGCGCGCGGGCGAACGCGATGCCCCGCTGGATCGCCGGGCCGCCGACGCCGGACTCGACCTTGCCCTTGATCCACTTCAGGACGGTGTCTTTGATCCAGCCCGGGACCGCGGCGATCATGTCTCGGAAGGTGCCGGTGCCCGGGACCGTCCCGCCGATCAGCTTGCCCAGCAGGCCGGACGCGGCCTTGCTGATGTCGCCGATCGTGAAGTCCTTCACGCCCTGGACGAAGTCGCCGATGATCCCGCCGGACGCGAGCGCCTGGAGGGTGCCGCCGCGCGCGAAGGCCAGGCCCTCGCCGCCGAGCGCCTGCGGCCCGGTCAGCCACTTGCGGGCGCTGCCTCCGAGGTCCCGGCCCGCGGCGGCCCAGAGCGACTGGGCGCGTCCACGGAACTGGGGGTCGGTCGGGATGACGTACTCGGGGTACGCCCTTCGCCCCTCGCCGACGATCGCGAGCGGCCCGTTGGTCATCATCGGCGCGACGGGCATCGGGTTGTCGAGGGTGCCGCCGCGGGCCAGCGCGGGGATCGGCGTGAGTCGGGTCTTGACCCCGGCGAAGTCGGCGAGCTTGTTGACCAGCCCGACGATGCCCTTGTTGTAGACGCCGATCACGAAGTTCACGGGCGTCTTGGCGATCGACCCGAGATGGCCCCAGATCGAGCCGATCGCGTCGATCGCGACCTTGAAAGCGCTCTTGACGGTGCCGAGGGCGACCTTGAGGCCCTCGAACGACGGCTTGATCGCCGAGTTCCAGACGGCCTGAATGACCGACGACAGCGCGGACCATGCCCCGCCCGCCGCGATCTTGAACACCTTGAACGCGGGTGCGAGGACGGTCGACAGCCAGCTGCTGATCGCCGACCAGGCCGCCCGCATGACGGCCCACTGGGTGCGGATGTGACCGGCGATGGCCGACCAGACCGGCTGGACGACGTTGCTCCAAAACCAGCTGAAGGCGGGCGCGAGGACGGTCGTGATCACGGCCTGGATCGCGTTGAAGATGACCTTGATCGCTGCCCACGCCAGCTTGATCGCGATCTGGATCAGGATCCAGACCGTCTTGACCGTGTTGGAGAGGACGATCCAGGCGACGTTGAGGACCGTGCCGACCACGGCCTGCATCGCGTTGAAGATGGGCTGCAGGACGTTCGTCCACGCCCACGTCGCGGCGGCGGCGATGGCCTGCCAGACGGTCTGGATGGTGCTCCAGATCTGTCGCCAGAACGTCGAGATGACCAGGAAGGCGGGGCCGAGCGGTCCGAGCAGGATCGTCAGCAGCAGCTTCCAGTGGTTCTTGACGAAGTCGACCACGAAGGAGACCGCGGCCGTCACCCCGGCCTTGATCGCGTTCCAGGTGCCGATCACGACGGCCCTGAAGGTGCTCGAGCTGTTCCAGGCGATGACGAAGATCGCGACCAAGGCGGCGATCGCCATGATCACCACGCCGATCGGGTTCGCATCCAGCGCCGCGTTCAGCGTCCACTGGACGGCCGACCAGATCGCCGTCGCGGCGGCGACCGCCTTCTGCGCCACCGCCAGCGCCAGGTACCGGGCGGTGGACACTCCAGCGGCGGCGGCCTGCTGGCGCCACAGGAGCACCTGGGCCCGGAGCGCTGCGCCGAGCCGGGTGGCGACGGTCGCGTCGGCGGCCATCGCGACCTCGATCGAGCGGAGGCCGGCCACGAACCCGGCCGTCGCTGTCGCGGCCGTCTTGATCGCGGTGGCCGAGATCATCGCGGCCTTCCACGCCACGGTGATGCCGGTCAGGACCTGCAGGCGCTGCCCGACGACGCCGATCAGGATGGACCAGGCGAGCATCTGGGACACCACGCCGCGAACCGGCGCGGGCATCCCCATAAGGATCTTGACAGTCGCACCGATCGGGCCGAGCAGCAGCGGTAGCGCCTGGGCGACGTCCCGCGCGATCTCGCCGAACAGCGCGAAGACGTTGTTGAGCCGCTGCTGCCCGTCGGCCGATTTCGTCCAGGCCGCGAAGTCGCCGGTGAGGTTCACCAGCAGCCCGAGGAGATCACCGCCGGTGGCGGTGAACGCCCCGGCCGCCCGCACGATGTTGCCGAGCGCGATGCCGAGGTTGACACCGATGCCGACGAGCTGCGCCATGCGGTCCCCGGCCGCCTGGACGACGCCGGTCAGCGCCCGCGCGCCGCGCTCGCTGGACAGGAACGCGGCGGCGGCCTGAACCCCGGCGACCGCCCAGCCGGTCATGCGCTGCAGCAGCGGCAGCCCCGCGACCGTCAGCCGGGTGACGACCTGGATCGCGGGCGCGACCGCGCCGGTGAGGGTACGGATGACGCCGGTCGCGCCCTGCATCGCGGTTGCGAGCTCGCCACGGAACCAGGGCGTCGCCGCCGTCCGTGCCGCCTCGCGGGCGATGCCGTTCAGCGCGCCGGACGCGGCGACCATGCCGCGGCGGACGGTCGGCAGCAGCGTCCGGCCGAGCCGGTCGAGGTCCTTGTCCAGGCCCGCGAACAGCGCGTTCTGGCTGGCCTGCTGAACGCCGATGATCTCCTTGCGCATGCTCTGCGCCTCGCGGACGAACGAGCGTGCGTTCGGCGCGAGCTTCTTCAGCGCCTCGTCGAGCTTCTTGGCGTCGCCCCCGGCCAGCGCCGACATCGCGTCGCTGACGCCGTACAGCCCGACCTTCAGCAGCCCGGCGGCGGCCTTGACGCCGAGCAGCGCGGGCGCGAGCGCGAGGGACGCCCCGGCGGCGGGTGCGGCGGCCTGCGCCAAGGCCAGCGCTCCGGCCGCCGCGGTCGCGAGGCCGGTGCCCTTGCCGACCTTGTCCAGGCCCGACATGGCCTTGGACAGGCGCGAGGACGAGTCGGAGGCGTTGTCCAGCTCGCGGCTGACCCCGCGCAGGGTCTTACTGACCCGGTCGTTGCCGATCAGGTTCAGGATGATCGAGCGGGCGGCCATGGCTCACCCCCTCGATCACCTCATGCGTCGCCCTCGACGGGTGGACGTGGCCGGCGGATCGGCTTGGGCTTCCTGGCCTTGCCGCCCGCCGCCCGGACCGCGATGTAGTTGTGCTGTTGGAGCAGGTCGGCGATGTCGGTGAGCCGATGCACCTCGGGGCTGTAGACGGCCGCCTCGCCCATGACCGCGCGGCCGAGCGCGCCGTCCTGCGGGAGGGACCGGACGTAGGCGCACAGCTCCCGCATCGTCACGTCGCCGGTGAACAGGTCCCGCAGCCGGACGGAGTAGTAGCGACGCAGGTCGGCCTCGACGGCTCTACCGTGACGTTCGATCAGTCGGTAGAGCCCGACGATTCCCCCACGTCCACACCGCAGTGCTCGCCCCAAGCGTTGAACAGCTCCTCGGCGGCCCACTGCGGCAGCGGGATCTTCCGGAACTCGCGGAACTGGTCCGGGCCGAGCGCGGCCTTGAACATCTCGATCGTGGCGGCGTTGTCGCCCTTGCCCGCGGCGGCGATCAGGTCCCAGGTGTCCAGCTCCTGCATGTGGGCGAAGGTCCACCGCTTGTTCTCGGGGCCCCAGACCACGCGCCAGGGGCGGAGCTCCACCTCTTTCTGGACGGTGTTGAGGTTGAAGTCGAACGGCTCATCGTCGGCCGGGCGGGGAGCCTTGCGGCTGGTGGCGGTCATGTACGGCTCTCAATCTCGTCGGCGAGGCGGTTGATGGCTTGGGCGGCGGCGCGCTGCGCCTGGCCCTCGTAGCGATAGGCGGTGCGGTAGAACCAGGGGTGCGGGCGCTGCGTCACCCAGCGGTCGGTGGCGCGGCCGAACACCGGGTGACGCCAGCGGCTGAACGGCCGCAGCCCTTCGAGGTAGGCGGGGAGATTGCCCTGCCCGGCAGGCATACGGCGGGGGTTGACCCACACCATGACGCCGGTGCGTGGACCGGCCATGCGGATGCGGATCTGCGTTGCGCGGGAGACGCGCCGGCGAAGTGCCATCCGGGCGAGCCGGGCGTTTTGGGCCTTGGATGGCAGCGCCGTCACGGCTTTCTGCTCAGCGCGCTGCAGCTGGACGGCCGTCCGTTTCAGTTCCGCTCGCAGGGCTTTGCGGAGGACCTTGCCGTCCTCCAGCTGGCGGAACGTGCGGGCGAGCTCGCGGAGGCGTTGGCCGTTCTCGATCCGTAGCAGCTGGTCGGACGGCATGGCTACGGGATGGTGACGTTCTCGGCGGGCTCGGCGGTGATGCTGAACCCGACGTCGATCGTCTCGGCGTCGTCGTCGGTGGTCCGCTTCTTACCGAGGCTCGCGACGCGGATCGGAAAGACGTCCATCTTGCGCCCGGCAACGTCGCCACCGTCCAGCCAGACGATGAAACCGTCCGTGCCGCGCGGCAGGAGCGTCCGGACGTCGGCACCGCCCAGGTCGGTGTACATCGTCAGCGACGAGTCGTCGGCCGACGTGCTGCCGGGGATCTTGGAGGTGAACGTCGAGCCGAGGTCGGGCGTCTCGATCTGCTCGCTCTGGACCGTCCAGCCGTCGATGTCGGCGACCTGCGGGGACAGGTCAGTGCCCGCGTCCAGCTCCGCCCGGGTCGGCGCGGAGATACTGGCGATCGACGGCACGAAGTAGCACTTGCTGACCCCGCGGGCGCTGAACCGCTTGCTGGGGGTAATCGGGGGTGCGGCCATCGAATTACTCCTCTTCCTTCTTCCGCCGAACGCGCGGCGTGGGCTTGCTGCCGGTGAGCTGGGCAGGCGGTTCGCCACCTGCAGAGACGTTCTCGGCCTGCGCCGACTCGTCGGCAACCGCCGGGGCGGGGACCACGGCCTCCCAGCCCGCGATGGCGTGCTGACCAACAGCGCTGGCGGGCACCTCGACCTCGGCGTCCAGGAGCGGGTGACGCATCAGAACACGGTCGGGGCCGCCGTCCTCGCCGACGAGCGCGATCGTGGTGACCTCGCGGACGGGCTCGCCGTCGTCAGCGGCGACGCGTTGGCCGGCCTCGTCGGTGCGGTACGTCGTGACGGTGACGGCGAGCGGCTCGATGGTGATCTCTCGGATGTTCCGCGGATCAGCGCCCAGTGAGCGGGCGAAGGCGAACACCTCGGTGCGGGTGATGGTGGCGCGCATCAGGCGGACGCTCCGATCACGGCGATGTCGTAGGTGACCGTCGAGCCCGCGCCGCCGTTGGTGACGCGCAGCAGGTCGGCGGTCCCGGCGGTCACGGGGTAGGCGGTGGCGCCCGGCGCAGCGACCAGCAGCTCCCCGGCTGGCGGCAGCGTGAGGGTGCCGGTCGTGCCGAGCAGCGCCGACCAGGCGTTCGCGGCGGCGGCGCCGATGACGAGCGCGTTGGTGTTGGTCGTGGCCGCGGAGATGTACAGGGCCTTCACGCGTGCGAAGCTCACCACCGTGCCGAGCGCGTCGAGCAGGGTGCCGGCGAGGTCCAGGTCCTCGTTCGCCGAGGCGGCGAGGGTGCGTCGGTCGGACCAGACCTTGTCGGCCTGCCCGGCGCCGGTGCCGGTGGCCAGGTCGATCTGGCGGGCCAGGCGCAGCAGCGAGGATGGGGCGGCTAGCTTGTGGGAGCCGGTCAGCGCCGCCGAGAAGTCGACGGAGATACGGCTGGTCAGGGCCATGGTTGCCTTCCTTGGGTGGTCACGTGGTCGTGCGGACGACCAGATGCAGGACCGCGCCGACCATGCGCGTCCCGTCTCCTGAGTCGCGCGGGCCGTAGTCGTCCATGCGGTCGATGACAGCGTGGGTTCCGTCGAGCAGGCCGAGTCCCGGCTCCTCGAGGAACGCCTGGCGGATCGAGCCGGGGCCGGTGTTGAGGAACGCGTCCATGACCTGCTGGGCGGCCGGATAGTCGCCGAGGGACACCAGGATCAGCAACGGCCAGTCCCAGGAATCCAGGCCGCGGCGCGCCTCGCCCTCAGCGAAGATGGCGGTCGGCTCGCCGAGCACCACCGCCGGGCGCACGCTGGGCGCGGATTCAGCCGGATGCTTCACGACCATCTTGAGGCCGTCCACCCCGGCGAGGACGACGGCGATGCGGTCCCGCTGCTCGGTGACGGTCGCCATCAGGCCACCATCGGCTTCTGGAACGGACGCAGCAGGTCCATCACGTCCGGGTCGGCGCGGGTGATGCGGACGGGCCCGAACTCGCCGAAGTCGGCCACTCCGTACACCGCCTCCTTCCGTTTGAACAGCGCGACGGCGCGCAGGATCGCGGCCTCCTGGACCTGGTCGGGGACGGCCGACCATCCCCAGCGTGCGGTGACCCGCACCGTCCGGCGGCCGGTGACCGGGAGCCGCTGCGTGCCGATCGGTTCCAGCTGCCACCACGCGTAGGCGCCGCCGTCGGCGTTGTCCGGTCCCAGCTCGAAGTCGGTGTCGAGCGTCCAGGGCATCCACGTGCCGGGAACGGTCTCGACCTCGACCAGAAGGCCGTCGGTGGTGGAGATGTCGGGCAGGTCGGTCCCGGACGGCCTGGTCGGGCGGAACCGGCGCACCGTCGGGGCGGGGTCCTGCCAGAACCGGCGGCCGGTCCAGTTCTCGATGGCGCGGGACGTCGCGTTGATCGCGCGTTCCAGCAGCTCGGCTGGGAGCTGCGCGGCGTCGTCGCCGAGGTGGGTGCGGACCTGGTCGAGGGTGCAGTACCCGTTGACGACGGTCATCTGTTACGCCCGCGGGCTACGGCGGGGACCACTGAGGACGAAGCCGGCCGAGTACAGGCCGCCGGTCGCCGGGGACCCCGTCACCGTCGCGACCGCGCGCAGGTAGCGGGCCGGGCCGTTGTAGCCCTGGGTGTAAGCGGTGTTTCCGGTGACGGCCGCCACCGAGATCGCCGGGCCCTGCAGGTCGGTGGTAGGGGCGTCCGCCCAGGTCGTCCCGTCGTCGGAAACCTGGATCTTGAACGTGTGCGTGCCGTCGGTGATGGCCCCGGCGTGGACGACGAGCATCGCCGACCGGTACGCCTGCAGGCCCTGCATGCGGTCCACGCTCGAGCCGTTGCTGCTGGCGGTCCGGGCCGCCGTCGGGGTCAGCGAGGACACGAAGGTCGACTGGCTGTAGGACGAGCGCCTCACGACTGCCCTCCGGTCGTCTTGCTCTTGCCTCGGCTCGAGGTGCCTCGGCCGGGACGGCTGACGGTGCGCCTGTCGCCAGGGGCGGCGACGGTGGCCTCGACGGGCTGGGCGCGGCGCGCCAGGTGCGCCTCGACGGGCTCGAACAGGTGGGCGCGGCCGACGAGGAGCTCGTCGTCGTCCTCGACGAGGTGGCCGACGGGGATGACCTTCTGGATGCCGTCGATGACGGCGGCGAACGACGCGATGCTGCGCATGATCGCCATGGCGATCTCTCCTTTCAGCGAAGCGGGCGACGCCCCGAGTGAAGGGGTCGTCGCCCGAAATGCGCCGTTGTCAGGGTCAGGGGCTGGTGGTCTTGACGTTCAGGACCCGCATGCCCGCGTCGTTGACGCTGTCGGCGCCGACGCGGTACCAGGCGTACCAACCCCGCTGGCCGGTGGGCCGCCGGTTGGTGCCGACCAGGTGCGGGAGGAACTCCACGGTCATCCCGATGCGGTCGGCGATCACGTAGTTGGTCAGGTCGCCGTAGACCAGGACGCGGTTGTCGCCGTTGACGGCCGGGTTCCAGGAGGCGGCCATGTTCTCGGCCTCCAGCGCGGGGTAACCGAGCAGCTCGTTCGGCTGGCCGTTGCCGATGCGCTCCCACATCTGCGCGCCGCCGTTCACGTCGAACTGGCGGACCAGGTTGTACATCCGCTTGTTCGCGACCCAGGACGCCCCGGACCTGTAGCGGGCGGGCAGGGACTCCTCCATCTTGTAGATGTCGGCGGCGGCGAACGTCTCGGCGGTGGTCGGCAGGATCTCGCTGGCGGTACCGGCGAGGGCGGTGACCAGGCCGGTCGGCTTGCCGACGCCGTCGCCGGTCGCGAACGCCGCAGCCTCCAGGGTGTCCTTCCCGGCCGCGAGCAGCCGCCCGACCTCGGCGGTGACGTTCGCCTCGTCCTGCAGCGCCTCGATGCTGATCGGGACGAACCCGTCGGCCTTGTAGACCGGGACGGTCGGCTGGCCGAAGCCGGGGGCGTTGTCGCCGGCCTCGCTGCCCTCGGCGGCCCAGCGCCAGCTCACCTCGCCCGCGGACACGCCGTGCCAGATGTCGCCGGTGGCGACCACGGTGCGGGCCGCGCGGCGGATGTCGGACTTGGATCCGTCGCTGGTGAGGATGATCGTGGGGTCGAGCTGGAAGGGAACCAGGTAGCCGCCCGCGTTGTCGGTGAGCGACATCGCGCGTTCCAGGGCCCGCTGCTCGTCCGGGACGATCATGTGGGCCATGCCGCGGGCCATCTTGCTCCAGGCCCGCAGGTACTCCGGCGAGCTGGTCGCCAGGCACATCCGGGCGATGGTGCCCTGCTCGTCGTCCCAGCGCTCCAGGATGTCGGTCGCAACGGACCGGATGGGGTCGGTCGCGCCGCGCATGCGTTCCACCGCGCACAGCGCTCGGGCGCGCAGCTCGGCGCCGACCTCCTCGCGGGACCGCGACCAGGTGTTGACCGACGACAGGTCCCAGGGGTTGCGGAAGCGGGCCTCTTCGACGCTGTCGGGGTTGAGGATCGGGTCGGCGTCGTAGCCGTCGCCGGGGTTGGTGGCAGTGCCGCGCTCGACGCGCAGCGCGGCCGGGGTCCGCTCGGTGGACTGGACGGCGGAGCGGACGCGCTCCAGGGCGCTGCGCCGCTCCAGCTGGCGGCGGTGGTCGTCGACCTCGCTGAACTCGCGGGTCAGCTCGTCGAACTCGCGCTCGTCGTCGGCGGTGAGGTTGTCGCGCCGTTCCAGCTCCTCCAGCCGGGAGCGGATGTCGCGCAGGCGGATGATCGCCTGCTGGTGGGTCAGGTCCACGTCTACTCCTTGATGGACGCGAGCACGTCGTCCATGAGGGCGCCGATCTCTCGGATGTCGCCCCGCAGGCGGGTGGCTCGTGGGGTCGGGGTGTCCGACGGGTGCCCATCGGCAGGCGGCGCGTCGGTGGTCGCGGGCGGGTGGCCGTCGTCGGCCGGCGCGCCCTGCGAGCGGTCTTCGGGTTCGGACGAGCGTCCGGTGACGGGCGTCTCGGTGGACGTCCGGGTCTGGTCGAACAGCAGGACCTTGGCGACGTCGCGGCGAACGTCCGGGTCGTCCAGGTCGTCGGCGTCGGCGGCGGGCACCTGGGGCGCCTGGCGGGCCAGCGCGGCGCGGACCTCGCGGCGCAGCTGGTCGTCGCCGCGGATCTCGGCGGCCAGGGACCGGGCCCGCACGTCCACGGAGGTCTGTTCGTAGGCGGGGAACACCACCGGCCCGAGTTCGTGCAGCTTGACCTCGATGAGGGTTCGGGTCAACGGGCCGCGGTCGCCCGGGTCCCAGAGCAGCGAAGAGAGCTCGTCTGGCTTGACCAGCTTGCCCGCCGCGTCGCGCCATTCCTCGCGCACCACCGAGAACCGGAAGGACATGCCGGTCACGGTGCGGTCGGCGATCGCGTCGCGGATCGGCTCCATCAGCCAGTTGTCGCTGATCCGGCCGAGCACCTGGAGCCCGTGGTCGTCCTCGGCGAGCTCGTCGATCCGGCCGATCGGGATGGAGCCGATCAGCGGGTGCCGCCCGTGGTCGAACTGCATGACCGGGGTCCGCTCGCGGATGCTCTTGCGGAACGCGCCCTTGCGGATCTCCTCGTTGAACGTGCCTTCCCAAGAGTCAATCAGGGTCGGCGCGTCGAACACCGCGGCGTAGCCGTCGAGGGTGCGGCCGTCGCCCGCCGCGTCGTCGGGATTGGCGGCGGTGTCGCGCAGCGCGAACGAGGCCGTCCTGGTCAGGTTCTCCCGCGGTGCGGTCACTAGTGCGCTCACTGCGCGGTCCCTTCCTGTCCGTTGGTCGGCGGCGGGTTCGGGTCGGTCGACCCAGGCGCCTGCAGCTGCACGCTGAACAGCCCGGTGTGCTCCAGCAGCGACTCGTCTCCGGCCTGCAGCGCGCGGACGGCCGATTCGGGGGTGTATCCGGCGTCGATGTAGGCACGCAGCGTCTGCGCGCGGGTCTGCTGGATCTGCGCCTCGTCCTTGGAGTCCTCGCGCAGGGCCGGGACGTCGCGGGCGTCGTACCAGAGCCGGGAGCCTGGTGGGGTGGGGATGATCTGGCGGAGGCTTCCGGCGGCGTTGGCCCACAGCGGGTGGAGGGTCATGTCGGCGAACCGGCGCCGGGCGGCTGAGAAGTTCCCGGCGTTCAGGCTGGAGCCCTGCAGGCCCTCGGAGAAGCCGACGATCACCGGCGGGACACCGGCCGCCGCCGCCAGGCGGGTTTCGCCGCGGCCCTGGACGGCGGTGAACGCCATCTGCTCCATGTTCGTGCCGACCACGGTGACGTCCGCGCCGCCGCCCAGGTGCAGGGTCCGGTAGGCGTTCTCGGCGCCTGCATGGCCTTCGTCGATGATCTTCTTGAATTCGCGGAACTTGTCCGGGGTGACGGTCGGGTCGTACCGGACGACCATGTTCGGGGTTGCGGCGTTCTCGAAGAACTTGGCCTGGTGGCGACCCATGAGGCGGTCGTTGAGCAGCTCCCGGATGACCGGGGTCAGCCACGACATGCCGCGGTAGGTCGCCAGCGGGTCTTGGATCGGCGCGAAGTGGCACACCTCGTTCGGCAGCAGCGGGACGGGCTCGCCGCCCTGGCCGTAGCCGCCCTCGGTGTAGAGGTAGCCGATCCGGCGGTAGCCGAGGATCCCGCCGCGGAAGCGGCGCGGCTCCAGGACGATGTCGACCCAGTCGGGGCGCAGCCGGACCAACTGGCCTTCCTGCGCGGTCCAGTAGCTGTTCCCGGCGAGGTCGGCGTCCTGGATCATGCGGATCAGTAGGTCCTGGGTGGTGCCGCCCGGCCACGGCTCCTCGACCAGGCTCAGCGCCTGCGTGCCGAACAGCTCCGACGGGCGACCGCCGACCAGCCGCTGGAACTGGAACCGGATCGCCGAGAACACCAGCATCCGCACGGCCATCAGCGCGAACACCGGCCCGTTCGAGGCGTAGGCGGTGGTCGCGTACCCGACGAGGTCGTTGGGTGCCCGCTCGGCTGGTTCCCCGGCGATGGAGTAGGTGACCCCGCCGTTGTAGCCGTTGACGTAGCTCTGCACGGCCTGGGCGTAGTCGTCGATCGTGCTGATCGACCGCTGCGACGAACGGTCGGCGCGAGCGGCGGCGATCCGTTCCACCAGGCCCATCAACGCACCTCGTCCGCGGGCGGGGCCGGGGCGGACGCCTGGCGGGTGCGGTGGCCGTCGTGCCAGCCGACCACGAGCGCGGCCCAAGTCCACAGCGTCGCCGTCACCATGACTCCGGCCAGCCATCCCAGCAGGTACGGCACCAGCGCCAGCACGGTCAGCAGCAGCCGCGCCAGATCCGGCGCCGTGGTCCGGATCGCACGGTCAGTGATGCGGCCCACGTTGCGTGCCAGCGGGGACGAGTTCGTCATGACCATGCTGCCCACGGCTCCACGGGTGCCTCCTCGCGAGGTCGAGTCGTCCAGCCCCAGCGGGCCAGGGTGATTGCCACCAGCGGGGAGATGTCCACGCTCACGCCGCGCCGGTCCCACGCCCACGCGTCTCCCAGGCGCCGGCGAGCCGCGCCGGCCAGGGCGGAGTTCAGCGACGGGTGCGGGACGTGGTGGGCGGTCGGGGCCCAGTCGGCCGGGGCGTTCGGCGGCCGGACGATCGCGTCGTACAGTGCGCCGGTCGCTGCGGCGGCGTCTCGGGCTCCCGTGAGCGTCAGCTCGACGCCAGCGTCTTCCAGGTCGGCGACCAGTGACCCGGCCGGGCCTGCGGGGTCCAGGACGACGGCGCAGGGCGACCACCGGTCGTCCAGCTGCTTGAGCCGCTCGACGACCCAGCCGGTCCCGGACCGATGGTCGACGAGCTCCAGGTGCGTGCCACCGTCCTCGCGCTGCCCGGCGATCGCGATCGCGGCGGCGGACCGGTCGGGGGTGACGTCGACCGCGAACGCGACGGGGTCCAGCGCGTGCGAGGCCGGGTCGGCGGTCGCCGTCCACGCGGCTTCGCTGATGACGGCCCAGCCGCCGCCCGTCACCGGGTAGTTCCCGACCGACAGGCGCTCGCGGGCGAACCCACGCGGCGACATCGACGAGCGCTCGGTGCCGATGTGCTCGGCGCTGATCCGGATGCCGAGGCCGGGATTGGTGCGGGCCCAGACCTGCGGGTCGGCGGGGTCGTCGTGGTCGGTGCAGTCCTTGCGGCACAGGTCGGTGCACAGCGCCGCCGACCACTCGAAGTAGGCCAGCCGTGCGGCCTTCTCCCCGCCGGTCAGGGCGCGTTCGCGGACCCGGGCGATCTGGTCGCAGGGCGCCATGTCCTTGTCGGGCGCGGAGCAGCCGTACCAGAGCTGCGGGTTCGGCCGCGCGCTCATCGTCGGCATCATCGCATCGACCGGGCCGTTGCCCAGGTGCTGCGCCTCGTCCCAGATGTTGCAGTCGCCGGAGAAGCCTCGCCCGGAACCACCGGACCGTGCGAAGAACCGCAGCCGCTGGCCCGTGACCAGGGTGATCCCCTCGTCGCCCTTCGACCGCGAGACCGCCTTGACGCGTTTGCGCAGGTGCGCCGTTCCCGCGATCAGCTCCTCGATGCGCTTGAACATCTCCTGCGCGGTCTTGAACTCGTGCGCCGAGTACATGATCAGCCGCTCGCCGAGCACGAACAGCCCGCCCAGACACCGCGCCTCGAAGATCGCGCCCTTGCCGTTCTGCCGCGCCACCATCACCGCGGCCTCGAACGCCGCCCATCGGCCGTCGGCGCGCTCGCCCAGGCCGTCGCGCAACACCAGACGCTGCCAGGGGTCCAGGTGCAGGCCCGCGCTGTCGGCGAGCGCGCACACCTCGGGCCCGGCCGACGACACATACGTCGGAGCGACGTGGACCGTCGGCTCCTGCAGGCCCACCAGCGGCGGCTCCTGGAGGACCGTCACGGCATCCCCGCGGCGCGGCGCCGCTGCTCGCGCTGCGCGGCCAGCTCGTCCACCGCGTCATCGGAGTCGGCCGGCGGCGCGAGCTTGCGCAGATCCGACAGCAGCGCCCGGAGCTGCCCGTGGAGCATCGCCGCGGCCGATGCCCGGACATCCCCGGCGTCCAGGCGGCGGGCGAGGTCGAGGGCCGACGCACCCTCGGCCGAGTCGACCAGGCCCCAGCCGATGAGTTGCTCCCGGACGGCGTCCTCCAGGGCGCTGCTCGGGACGACCTGCGTCGGCTTCCGCGAGGCCATGATCACCCCCGATCGTCACGGCGCGTGAGCGAATGCCGGAAGGCGTGCCCGGCGGCTTCAGAACGCAGGGAGAGAAAAGGGAGGATGCGTGTGGGGTCACCCGGGGTCGTGTCGATCCCGTTGAAACCCCTCCCCCCGGCCACCCGGAGTAGCCGCAGGTCAGGGGCGGGATTGCAGGCGGCTGCCGAGGTGCCGGTTGGTGCGGCTGGTCGTCACCAGGGCCGCGAGGACGGCGCGGCGGGCGTGTGCGGACGGTCGCCCTTCGACTGGTTACAGCAACGTCCGCACGTTCGGCACCGGGAGTGCGCTCCGTGGGCGGGTCGCATGTGCTCGGGGTCGTCGGGGTTCAGCCCCAGAGCTCGGAGGACTCGGATCGGTGGTTCGTGGTCAACGTCGCCTGCACCTTCGTGCCCGCACAACCAGCACACGGTCGACACGGCGAGTACTTCGGCACGGGCACGACGGTAGGGGCGACCCTTGCGACCGGCGGAGGCGGACACGTTCACCTCCGGACATGCACCAGGCCCGACGTATCGCCGGGCCTGAATCACTCATCTGATCAAAGATTAGCGTTCGCGCAGGCCACGCTCAAGCGCCAGCCTCCGTGCTGGCATCGGCGAGGCGTTCCCGTGCGACCTGGGCGTAGTGCGGGGTGACTTCGACCCCGACGAACCCGCGGCCCTCGGCCAGCGCGGCAACGCCTGTGGATCCGGCTCCCGCGAACGGGTCCAGCACGGTGCCGTCGGGCGGGCACACCTTCACCAGTTCCTGCATGACCGCGACCGGCTTCTGGGTGATGTGCTGCCGCTTCTTTCCCGACGGTTGGGACCCCTGCAGCAGGCCCGGCAGGTACACCGGGTCGGGGTGGCGGGCCAGCGGCCCGTGGCTCCCCCACAGCACGTACTCGCAGGAGCGCCTGAACCCGTCACGTTGCGGGCGGGTGTTCGGCTTGAACCACGGGATCACGCCGCGCCATGTCCAGCCCGCGGCCTGCAGCGCGTCGGAGACGGCGGGCAGCTGCCGGAAGTCGCTGAACACCAGCGCGGACGCGCCCGGCCGGGAGACCCGCAGGCACTCGGACAGGACCAGGGTCATCCAGTAGCCGAAGGACCGCTGGTCGCGGTTCTCCCCGGCGAAGTCGGCGAGGGTGTGCTTGACGTTGCTTCCGACGTACTTGCCGCGGGCGGTTTGGTTGACGCGCTGGCTGGTGGCGGTGCCGCCGGAGTTGTAGGGCGGGTCGGTGATCACGCAGTCGACGGACGCGTCGGGCAGGGTCGGCAGGACGGCGAGCGCGTCGCCGTTGTGCAGGGTCCAGGTCGGGCTGGTTGGGCAGGTCATGTTGGTTCTCCCCGGGTCGCATGCACGCGCTTGTGGGCGGGTGAGCAAGTCGTGTGGGTGGCCGGGGGGCGGCTTCCCGGGGGTGACGTGGCCTCAGCAACCCCCCGGTTTTGCTGAGGCCACGTCGAGAAACGCGAAAGGCCCGGCGGCGAACCGCTGGGCCTAAATCACGTATCTGATCACAAACTACCGTTTGCCCAGCTCGTTGATCAACCGGCAACCTGTGAGCGCGCTTCAGCGAGGGCCATCTGCCAGGCGCGGACGGACCGGCCCTTGGGGTCCCGGCCGGCCAGCTCGACCCCGGTCACGGCCCGCGGGTCGGGGGCGTCAGCGAGCGCCTGGGCGGCAACGTCGACCAGGGCGCGCGACACGCGGTACCGGCGGCGTGGCTGCGCGGACTCGTCCGCCTGGTGCTCGTCCGCCTCGGCCGGGGTCGGCACGCGGTATCCGGCGGCCAGGTGCAACGCGAGGGCGACTAGGGCGGTAGGGACCAGGCTGACGCCGACGGTGACCGGCCACCCGCGGTGGAGCACGCCGCCGTCGATCAGGTGCCAGCACACGTTCAGGCCGGCGGAGAAGGCGATGCCGACCAGAACCTGGTGGGCCATGCGGGCGCGGTCGGCGCCGCGCGTGCGGGAGTACAGCCAGGTGGCCAGGGCTGCGTAGGTCTCGACGGCGACTGGCAGCAGCCACGCGTAGGGGCCGTGCCAGCCTGCGGTGTCGGCGATGCGGCGCTGGCCGTCCAGCGACAGCACACCGGCGGCGGCCACGATGACGGTCACGGCCGCGGCAACCAGGCGCTGTCCGTCGAGCCGGCTGGTCGTCGTGGGTGTCTTGGTCGGGGCGGGGATAGCGTGGGGGGTAGCCATCTGGAGCCTCTTTCTCCGGGTGTCGAGGGCCTCGGTCGGCGGTCGCGCGCTGGCCGGGGCCCGATGCGTGAACGGGTCAGGCGGCGCAGACGGCGCGGCAGTCGCCGCACAGGCCGTCCGGCGTGGAGGTGCGGAGCGGGCGCGCGCAGTCGCTGCATTCGGTCCAGCGTGCGGCGGCGGGCGAGGTCGCGATCTCAATGCGGGGCCGGGGCGCGGCCGAGGTGGACGCGTGCAGGGCGCGGACGGTCGCGGCGGCCGTCCAAACCGGGAGGTGCTCGGCGAGGCGGTGCCGGATCAGCGCGGCGGCCGAGCGGATTTCGCCGGGCAGGTTCGCGGTCAGGGCCCGGCAGATCTCGGCGGGCTCGACGACGGCGAGCGCCTGGTCGACGAGCGCGGCGAGCGCGGGCAGTGCCGTCGCGCCGACGGTCAGCCGGGGCTCGGTGGCGGCGACGTCGAGGAGAACGCGCGTTCCGGCGGTCACCGCGTCGAGCGACGGCGCGGCGGCCGGGCGCGTCGGCTTCGGAGCGCACGGCGCGGCCGGTTCGTCCTCGGGCTCGGACGGGTGCGCCGGTTCGGGCGTGCTCTCGGCCGGTGCGGGGGACGCTTCGGGCGCAGCTGCGGGCGCTTCGGGCGAAACACGCAGGTCAGCGGCGGGGACGTCGCGCATGGTGGTGACCGTGGAGATCCGGTTGTGCGGCCCCCGGACGCGCTGGCGGGTGAGGTATCCGGCGTTCTCCAGTTCCCGCAGCGCGCGGCTGATGGCGATCTCACCGGCGGGCAGCCGGGCGGCAAGGGCCCGGATGGAGATGTCGGTCCCGTCGGGCAGGGACAGCAGGTAGGCGGCCAGGCCGCGGGCCTGCAGCGACAGCGTGGCGTGCTGGGTCAGCGCGTTCGGCAGGATCACAAAGTGGGATCGGTGCTCGGTCCGGATCCGGAGCATCCCGCGGCGGGGCGGGGCAGAGGGTGACGGCGTTGACGCCGTCGCGATAGCATCGCGGGCAACCACGGGGGACTCCAACCAGTCTTCTGTGGCCAGACCCTCAGCGGTGTTGTTAGCACCGGCTGGGGGTCGTTTCGTTTATGGGGTTGTGGGTCGAGACCATACACCGTTCCGCCCACGAAGCAAGCACCTCGTTCACCGAACGCCAACGGTTCGGTAGGAGGTTCTTTCCCGACTTCCTTTCCAAGATCACGTGGCGCGCCACTGTGCGGCGAACCGGGTCGCGGGTTTCCACGACCCGGCGCGAACTGGACGAACTGCTACGCCGAACGCTCAGCGCGGCGCGCGGCTGCCGCGGCGACCGCGTCGGCGACGTCGGCGAGCCTGTACAGCGGCCGGCCCCGTCCGTCCCGGCCGTGCGGGACGATCTGCCCGCGGTGGCCGTAGCCGCGGATCATCTCCGGCGTCACCTCATGGCCAAGGCCGGTGAGGGCGCGCGCGAGGTCGGCGGCCGTCGCGAGGGTGTCCTCGGCAGCTTCGAGCAGCCGCCGGCGCCGCCACCGGACATCCCAGCGGGTTCCGCACTCCGGGCACGTCACGGCCGCGGCGTCCGGCCGCGCGTACAGGTCGACGTCGCAGTCGGTCCCGTCGTCGAGGCCCGCGCCGCACTGGCCGACGTACCGCCGTTCCGGCGGCCGGTCCACAAGGCGCTGAGCCGCCCATACGGCGGCGGTGATCTCGTCCCACAGTTCCTCAGCCACGGGCAGGCGGACGATGCGATCTACGCGGGCTCGGAGCCAGACGGCGCAGGCGCTGGCCGTTCGACCGGCGAGCGGGCGCATCAGGCGGCACGAGGCGTGCGTACACCGTTCGCATAGCGGCCCGATCCGGCGCGGCTCGGCGGGCCGCAGCTCGTCCACCCAGGCCGTCAATGTCGAGGCCAGCACGCGGCTGGCCTCGCTGGCGTGCGGAGCGTAGGGCAGCGAGGTCTCGGCCGAGCGGGCGCCACCACTGGAACCGGTGCGGGTCTGCCGGGAGAGCACCAGGTCAAGCTGGGCGACGAGCCAGGGGACGGCGGTGAGCGCGCGCTCAAGGTCGGCCTCGCAGGCGCCGCAGATCGTCGCGCCGCGGGTCGGGCGTCCGCAGCCGCTGATCGGGCACGGGATGGTGCTCAATGGGCCTCCTCGACTCGACGGCCGGTGTTGCGGGACGGGCGGGGCAGGTCGGGCAGCTCGCGGCGGAGCCGCCGCATGCTCTTGGAGCGGTCGGCCAGGTGTCGGTGGACTTCGGGCCGGCAGTTGGGGCATGGGGCGGCGTAGGCGGTGCCGTCGTCGCGGGTGCGGTCGAGCCAGCCGTCGACGCAGGCGTGGTGGGTGCAGCGGCAGACGGTGGGCCAGGGGCACAGGATGTGGGGGGCGTCGTCGTCGATCACGGCTCGTCCTCGGGCTCGGTGGTGCGTGCGGCGGCGAGGGCCTGGCGGACGGCGCTTGCGCCGCGGCTGGTGATGGCGTCCTGGTCGGGTCCGGGCTCGCGGTCGAGCAGCCCGTTGCGGACGGGCGGCGGCTCGTACGGCGGTGGCGGCCCGTCGTCGGGCCCGCCGCCGGCGGGGGTGGTGGTGCCGGGCGGCGGGGTGTCCATGACGGCGGCGACGATGTCGGCCAGGTCCCCCTCGGTCATGGCCGCGAGGTAGGGGACGAGGTGTTCGATCGGTCGGGGCGCGCGGGTCTGGACGGCTTCGAGGACCTGTGACGCTTCGTGGTCGGTCAGGCGGTAGCGGTCTCGGAGCCAGCGGGCGGCGTTGTGCGTACGCGCGCGTGGACTGATCCCTTCCTTTCCCTTCCTTTCCTTTCCTTTCCCCACGGGAGCCTTCCGGGAGGACTCCGGGAGCGTTCCGGGAGGGCTCCCGGAGGTGCTTTCTTCCCGACTGTCCGATTCTCGGGCCACTTCGGATGCTTCTTGTGGATAACTCTCCCCAGGGTTATCCACAGGATGACTGTCACTCTTCGTGTTCAAATCCGGGGCGGTGCGGGCGGACAAGCTGCGGTCTGCGGTGGGCGGCGGCAGCTTGGACGGCGTCGGCTTGCTGATCTTCTGATGCTCGTGCCAGCCGACCACCGCCAGGAACCGGCGTCCGGCAACCTCGTAGCGAACGATGCGGCCGTGCTCGGCGAGGACGGCCAGGTCGTCCTCGACGTCCTGCAGCGACACCGGGTCGAGGGGCCACAGCGCCGCCTTGATGAGCTTCACGTTGTCCTTGGCGCGGCCCTGGTCGTCGCAGTGCGTCCAGAGACCGATCCACGTCAGGCGCGCACGCAATGGCAACGCCGCGACGTCCTCGGATGCGAAGAACCCCGGCTTGATGGCGCGGATGCGGGGCAAGGCGACTCCAGATCAGAAGAGGGTGGGTGTGGAGATGTCGGCGGTGTCTGCTGCCGAGGCGACGAGGGTGGTAGTGACCGTCCCGCCAGCGCCCCGGGTCCACTGCAGGGCGCTGGACCGATCCAGTTCGCAGGCGAGGATCGCGCGGTACCCGTGCGGGCCCCGGCCCTCGTACAAGACGACGGCGGCCGGGGCGTAGCAGCGGGCGCAGCGGGCGAAACACGCAGGTCAGCGGCGGGGACGTCGCGCATGGTGGTGACCGTGGAGATCCGGTTGTGCGGCCCCCGGACGCGCTGGCGGGTGAGGTATCCGGCGTTCTCCAGTTCCCGCAGCGCGCGGCTGATGGCGATCTCACCGGCGGGCAGCCGGGCGGCAAGGGCCCGGATGGAGATGTCGGTCCCGTCGGGCAGGGACAGCAGGTAGGCGGCCAGGCCGCGGGCCTGCAGCGACAGCGTGGCGTGCTGGGTCAGCGCGTTCGGCAGGATCACAAAGTGGGATCGGTGCTCGGTCCGGATCCGGAGCATCCCGCGGCGGGGCGGGGCAGAGGGTGACGGCGTTGACGCCGTCGCGATAGCATCGCGGGCAACCACGGGGGACTCCAACCAGTCTTCTGTGGCCAGACCCTCAGCGGTGTTGTTAGCACCGGCTGGGGGTCGTTTCGTTTATGGGGTTGTGGGTCGAGACCATACACCGTTCCGCCCACGAAGCAAGCACCTCGTTCACCGAACGCCAACGGTTCGGTAGGAGGTTCTTTCCCGACTTCCTTTCCAAGATCACGTGGCGCGCCACTGTGCGGCGAACCGGGTCGCGGGTTTCCACGACCCGGCGCGAACTGGACGAACTGCTACGCCGAACGCTCAGCGCGGCGCGCGGCTGCCGCGGCGACCGCGTCGGCGACGTCGGCGAGCCTGTACAGCGGCCGGCCCCGTCCGTCCCGGCCGTGCGGGACGATCTGCCCGCGGTGGCCGTAGCCGCGGATCATCTCCGGCGTCACCTCATGGCCAAGGCCGGTGAGGGCGCGCGCGAGGTCGGCGGCCGTCGCGAGGGTGTCCTCGGCAGCTTCGAGCAGCCGCCGGCGCCGCCACCGGACATCCCAGCGGGTTCCGCACTCCGGGCACGTCACGGCCGCGGCGTCCGGCCGCGCGTACAGGTCGACGTCGCAGTCGGTCCCGTCGTCGAGGCCCGCGCCGCACTGGCCGACGTACCGCCGTTCCGGCGGCCGGTCCACAAGGCGCTGAGCCGCCCATACGGCGGCGGTGATCTCGTCCCACAGTTCCTCAGCCACGGGCAGGCGGACGATGCGATCTACGCGGGCTCGGAGCCAGACGGCGCAGGCGCTGGCCGTTCGACCGGCGAGCGGGCGCATCAGGCGGCACGAGGCGTGCGTACACCGTTCGCATAGCGGCCCGATCCGGCGCGGCTCGGCGGGCCGCAGCTCGTCCACCCAGGCCGTCAATGTCGAGGCCAGCACGCGGCTGGCCTCGCTGGCGTGCGGAGCGTAGGGCAGCGAGGTCTCGGCCGAGCGGGCGCCACCACTGGAACCGGTGCGGGTCTGCCGGGAGAGCACCAGGTCAAGCTGGGCGACGAGCCAGGGGACGGCGGTGAGCGCGCGCTCAAGGTCGGCCTCGCAGGCGCCGCAGATCGTCGCGCCGCGGGTCGGGCGTCCGCAGCCGCTGATCGGGCACGGGATGGTGCTCAATGGGCCTCCTCGACTCGACGGCCGGTGTTGCGGGACGGGCGGGGCAGGTCGGGCAGCTCGCGGCGGAGCCGCCGCATGCTCTTGGAGCGGTCGGCCAGGTGTCGGTGGACTTCGGGCCGGCAGTTGGGGCATGGGGCGGCGTAGGCGGTGCCGTCGTCGCGGGTGCGGTCGAGCCAGCCGTCGACGCAGGCGTGGTGGGTGCAGCGGCAGACGGTGGGCCAGGGGCACAGGATGTGGGGGGCGTCGTCGTCGATCACGGCTCGTCCTCGGGCTCGGTGGTGCGTGCGGCGGCGAGGGCCTGGCGGACGGCGCTTGCGCCGCGGCTGGTGATGGCGTCCTGGTCGGGTCCGGGCTCGCGGTCGAGCAGCCCGTTGCGGACGGGCGGCGGCTCGTACGGCGGTGGCGGCCCGTCGTCGGGCCCGCCGCCGGCGGGGGTGGTGGTGCCGGGCGGCGGGGTGTCCATGACGGCGGCGACGATGTCGGCCAGGTCCCCCTCGGTCATGGCCGCGAGGTAGGGGACGAGGTGTTCGATCGGTCGGGGCGCGCGGGTCTGGACGGCTTCGAGGACCTGTGACGCTTCGTGGTCGGTCAGGCGGTAGCGGTCTCGGAGCCAGCGGGCGGCGTTGTGCGTACGCGCGCGTGGACTGATCCCTTCCTTTCCCTTCCTTTCCTTTCCTTTCCCCACGGGAGCCTTCCGGGAGGACTCCGGGAGCGTTCCGGGAGGGCTCCCGGAGGTGCTTTCTTCCCGACTGTCCGATTCTCGGGCCACTTCGGATGCTTCTTGTGGATAACTCTCCCCAGGGTTATCCACAGGATGACTGTCACTCTTCGTGTTCAAATCCGGGGCGGTGCGGGCGGACAAGCTGCGGTCTGCGGTGGGCGGCGGCAGCTTGGACGGCGTCGGCTTGCTGATCTTCTGATGCTCGTGCCAGCCGACCACCGCCAGGAACCGGCGTCCGGCAACCTCGTAGCGAACGATGCGGCCGTGCTCGGCGAGGACGGCCAGGTCGTCCTCGACGTCCTGCAGCGACACCGGGTCGAGGGGCCACAGCGCCGCCTTGATGAGCTTCACGTTGTCCTTGGCGCGGCCCTGGTCGTCGCAGTGCGTCCAGAGACCGATCCACGTCAGGCGCGCACGCAATGGCAACGCCGCGACGTCCTCGGATGCGAAGAACCCCGGCTTGATGGCGCGGATGCGGGGCAAGGCGACTCCAGATCAGAAGAGGGTGGGTGTGGAGATGTCGGCGGTGTCTGCTGCCGAGGCGACGAGGGTGGTAGTGACCGTCCCGCCAGCGCCCCGGGTCCACTGCAGGGCGCTGGACCGATCCAGTTCGCAGGCGAGGATCGCGCGGTACCCGTGCGGGCCCCGGCCCTCGTACAAGACGACGGCGGCCGGGGCGTAGCAGCGGGCGCAGCGGGCCACGGTCAGGCGGTCGCCGGACGGCCGCGCATGATCGCGGCGCCGGTGGCCTCCTCGACCTTGGTCACGACGGTCTTGACGGCGTCGCGGATGACGTCCTCGGGCCGGTCGAGGATCGCCATCAAGCGGAGCTTGCCGCCCTCGATGCGGTGCCGGAACCGGGCCTCGATGCGGTACGGGTCGACGTCGTCGAACGGCGCGAGCGCGAGCGCGAACACGCGCGGGACGGCCATGTCGCCCTTCGCGCCGCCGCTGGCGTCGGTGGTCTCCTCGTACTTCAGCCGGATGTCGCCGGAGGCGGAGACGACTCCGGAGGAGAACGCGACGCGGGTGCGGGCCTGGAAGGTCTGCGCGATCTCCAGCATCTGCGCGGCAGGCACCGGGTCGGGGGCGATGTCGAGGAGGTTGTCCTCGAGGAACTCGGCGAACTCGACCTGCGGGATCAGCCGCCGGTTGATCGACGCCCACCGGGCCCACGCCTCGGTCGGGGTCAGCTCCAGCACCAGGCGGTGAGCGGCCCAGCGGGGTTCGTCGGGCTCGTGGGCATCCAGGACGGCGGTGATGGCGCCCCGGTCGAGGTCGGCGTACACCTCCGATGACTCGTCGCTGTGCTTGGCGTAGAACTGCGCGAAGCTCGCGATGTCGCGGACGACGGTCGTGCCCTGCTTGCGGCGGGGACGGTCAGCGCGGCGGGCGTACTGCTCGTCGTCCAGGTCGACGATGCGGAGCCCTTCAGGCGTGTGGAAGACGGCCAGCTCACCGCCCGTGCGGGTGTCGAGCAGCGCGGGACCGGCGGCCTGCCGCGCCTGCTCGACGACGGCGTCGTTCTCGGTGCGGCTCTCGGGAATGCTCATGCCTGCTTCAGGTCCTTGGTGTCGGGGGTGGTCGGGCGGGTGACCTCGCGCAGCGAGATCTTCAACTGGCGGGGGTCTTCGCGCAGGAGGTTGCCGTGCTCGTCGGAGAAGAAGACGGCGCTGGTGGGCTCGCCCGCGGGCGGCTTGGCCTCGGCCTTGGCCGACACGACCAAGGCGTTGCTGTCGCCCTTCATGGGCTGGATCTCGACGCGCAGGGAGAAGGTGCCCTTCTTCCCGCGTTCCTGGACGGCGCGGACCAGGTCCTGCAGCAGGACGGCGGCCTGGTCGATGACCGACCCGCGGCCGAGGTCGCGCAGGATGTCGGCGAACGGCCGGACCTGGATCTCGCCGGTCTCGGTATCGATGGGGATGGTCACGAGCGCTCTCCGTTCGGGGCGGGGGTGTGGGTGTCTTTGAGGTGCCGGTCGGCGACGCGCTCGACGTCGCGGAGGGACTCGGACATGCCGACGAGGTGGTTGGCGCCGCAGGCTGGATCACGGCACACGGCCAGCCACGTCCCGCGCAGGCTCTGGACGACGGGCCAGGTCGTGCTCACGCCGGTACCTCCGCGGAGTCGCCGAATCCGGCGTGCCGGGCCAGCGTGACGGCGTCGGCGAGCACCAGGCGGACGGGGCAGTCGTGGTCGACCGGGCCGCCGCGCAGCAGGGGGCTGTTGGCGGGCAGGACGGCCCACCAGCGGCCCGCGTTCGGCGCGCCGACTCCGCGCCGCTGGACGACCAGGACGCCGACGGCCGCGCGCGCGTTGGCGCGCTCGACCTCGGTCTCGACCATCCAGCGGGCGATGTCATTGTCGGAGGCGTTGCGGGCCATGTCGCCGCCCTTGACCTCCCAGGCGATGCCGGGGGTTCCGGTGATGTCGCCTGCGTCGTCCCGGCCACGCAGCGCCCGGCGTTCGGCGGACGGCCAGCCGTGCCCCCGCAGGTACCGGACGACGGCCGTTTCGGCGGCGGTGCCGCGCTGCTTGGGCTTGTTCACCGCCCACCGCCGCTGGTGTCCTCGGGTCGATCAGGGCGGGGCCGGGGGCGTCCGGCGGCGCGTCCGAGGCCGATGACGAACACCAGCAGGACGGCGCAGACGGAGCAGGCGAGCGCGAGCCACAGCGGCCACGGGACGCTGGTCAGGTCAGCGGGCATCGACGGCCTCCCGCGGGGCCGGACGGCACAGCGCGCATTCGGCGTCGCCGTCCTGGAAGCAGGCGATCAGGCACTTCCAGCAGCCGCGCCCGGTCGGGCCGGCCTCGCCCTCATGGTGGACCGGCGCGTGCTGGCAGCGCAGGCACAGCCGTCCGGCGGCCAGTTCAACGTCGCGGACCTCGTTGAGGCGCTCGGCGTGGTCGGCGGCGGCCAGCAGCCGCGCGGCGTACACGCGGGCGTGCTCGGGGGTGCCCGTTCCGGCCTCGCGCCGGACCATGCCCCAGTACGCGGTCGGCGCGCCGAGCTGGTCCGGGTCGTACTCGACCCGCGGCACCACCCAGACCCCGCGGGCGTCCAGCTGCGCGCGGAGCTGATCCCGCTCGGCCTTGAACGCGTTGCGCTGCCGGATGGTGATGGTGGCCTTGGCGCGGGCGGCGTCCAGGTCGGCGCGCAGCCGAGCGATCAGCTCGCCAACGGGCTCGTCGGAGATGTCAGGCACGCTCGACCTCCCCGGCGTCGAGCTGGACCAGGCCGTCGTGGACGCGCTCCAGCAGCGCGGAGTCGGCCGGCGGCTGGGCCGAGCCGTCCGGGAGGCGTTGCATCATCGGCTGGGCGTAGCGGGCCGGGTCGGCACCGGGCGCGCACTCCTCCTGGTGGCTGGTGACGTGCAGCCACCTCCCGTTCGGGGAGGACAGCGTCAGCGGAACGTCGCAGTTCCGGCACTCGATGGCGGACGGAGGCGGGTCGCTCGGGGTGGGCGGCTGCGCGGTCTTGGGGGTGCGGGTGTGGGCCGACACCGACACCGGGACGTCGCAGACCAGCGCGGCCACCCACACCCGGGTCAGGCCGGGTGTGATCTCGGCGCTGTGGGTCTCGGCGGACTCCAGGTACTCCCGCCACTTCTCCACGGCCTGGGCGTCCTGGTCGGTGTAGGTGTGGACCAGCAGTCCCTCCAGGCCGTTCTCGGTGACCTCCCAGCGGGAGACCTCCGGCAGCCAGGTCCGGCTCGCCAGCAGATTCAGCACCTCGGCGGCCTGCTGCTGCAGCTCGCGACCGATCAGCGCGACGCGGACCTTCCTGCTGGCCGGCAGGAACCACGTTCCGGCGGTGCCGGTCTGGTCGTCGCGGTAGTCGACGCGGACGTGCGGGCCGTAGTCGATCGGGTCGGCGGTGATCAGCCACTCGCCCAGCTCGTCGGGCTGGTAGGTGCGCAGCCGGTAGTCCGGCCACTCCAGTACCAGGCTCCCGGCCCCCAGCTCCAACGGCTTGCGCTGAACGCTCGTACGATGGGTCATGGTCGGTGACTCCCTAGTTGTTGACCTGCGCGCCGCCCCGGGGTCCAGCCGAGGCGGCGCTTCTGCTTCATCAGGTGATGGATCAGGTCGAGCGCAGGCCGCGGCCGGACGGTGGCCGCGTGGGCGGCCAGGACGGCGCGCAGCTTCCGCTCGTAGTCGGTCATCAGCCCGCGCGTCCGCTCACGGCGTCGGCCTGCGCGGCGGCCTCGGCATCCGGGGCGGACGGCGGCGCGGCGTTGCGGGCGGCGAGAATCTCCTCGGCGGTCGCGGGGGCGACGGGGAACTCGTCGTCGATGGTGGTCTCGCGGCGCGACAGCGACCGGAACACGACCTCCAGGCGGGCGATGTCGGCCCCCGTCCACTTCGTGCGCGGCTTACCGACCTTGGCCTCAAGCCGAGCGGCGGTGATGCCCTGCTGGCCGAACGCGTCGACGGCCTCGGCAACGCGCTGCTCCAGCGACGTCCCGTTGCCCTGCTCCAGGGTCTGCGAGCACGTCTGCTTGGCGTCCTCGATCAGCCAGGACGGCAGCACCGCGAAAATTGCTTCACGCAGGCGCCGCGATCCGTTGTTGGCGTTGTTCTCGTAGATGTCGCGCAGGTCGATGAGCGGTTTGCGGCCCTTCTTGGTGTCCCTGGCGTGGGGGACGATGAAGGTCTGCGAGGCGCGCGTGTTGGTCTCGACGTCCCAGGCCCAGGCGAGGATCTCCGACTCGCCGGCGACGTCGTCGCGGCGCAGCTCGTTGACGCCGTACTGGATGTTGCCCCAGCAGCGGGCCAACTCGCGGGCCAGGTAGATGCTCTCCCCGTTGACGGTGCCGTCGCCGCGCGGGAAGGAGTAGAAGGCGCGCTCGGCGAACGTCGGCTTGGTGCAGACCTGCCGGATCGCCTCCTGCGCGGCGGCGATATTGCGGGGCGACTCGCGCGCCAGCAGCACCGAGGCATGGACCTCGGCGACGGCGCGGGACTGCTCCACGGCGGTCGCCTGCCCGACACGGGCGGGCGACGGCGGCGTCGGCAGCGCGACGCGGTCAAGCTGGTTCCCCGTCTTCATGACGTGACCTCCTGCAGAAAGCGGTTCTCGGCCCAGCCGGGAAGGCCGACGGGCTCGATCCCGTCGACGTAGGCGGGCCAGGTGTCGGTGGCTCGGCAGCGCGCGTACAGCTCCAGCGCCTTGCGGTTCTCGTGCCGTCCCGCGTCGAGGGCGAGTTGGTTGAGCTGCACGGGCGTCACCAGGTACGGCTCCGTCTTCTCCTGAACCACCAGGAAGAACGCGACCTCGGCGGCTAGGCCCAGGGCGATCACCCCGTCGCCGTACCAAGCGCCCTGGCCGTGGTAGCCGTAGTTCGCGATGGCCTTACTGATCGCGGCGGGGTGCGCCGACTCGCTGGTCTTGTAGTCGGCCAGGTACATCAGCCCCGTCGGCTCGGGCCTCGCCAGCCAGTCGACCAGCGCCCGACGCCACACCGCCGTGGGGCCGTCGCGCCAGATCAGGGTCTGCTCGGCTCGGCCAGGGCCGCCGAGCAGCGCCGACGCCAGCTCATGCCTGCGCAGCGCGTCCGCCATCGCGTGAACGGCCGCAAAGTCCTTCGACAACAGCGGGACGGCGCCCCGAGCCCGCGCCTCGTCGCGCTCGTCCTGCGCCGCCTTGGTCCGCCAGTCCTTCGCCTCGACCTCGACCAGCTCGGGCCCAACGCCGAGGACCAGGCGGTGCGCGGCCGTCCCCAGGTCCATCGAGGCCGTTGAGGCCCGCGGGTGGTCCAGCTCGTACCGGAATCGCGCCGGGCAGGTCGCCAGCAGCCGCCGCGCGCCGGACGACGACAGCGACCCGCCGGCCACCGGATCGGCGTGATAGACCTCAGCGTCCAGGTCGTACACGCCCGGTTTGAAGATCGGGAGGTCCGTCACCGGGCGCTCCGCGATGTTGACCGTCGCCTGTGTTCGCTGACGGGACGGGTGGCGCCGGCCTCCGCGATCTCGCGGATGTCGGCGTCCGAGAACCGTAGGTACCTGCCGACGTAGGTCGCGGGGATCAGCCCGGCAGCGGCGCGCTTCTCCAGCCACGAGGCGGCGACCTTGAGACGAACGCCAGCCTCAGCTGCGGTGTAGAGCTGGGGCGCTCCGCAGCGGCTGCAGGCCGAGTCCGTCGAGGCCGTCCGGGCGGTCACTTCGCGCCGCCGACGGTCACGGGCTGGTGGGCCTGCTGAACGATCTCGTCCAGGTGGGCCCTGCTGAAGCGGATGAGCTTGCCGAAGCGCCAGTGCGGGATCTGCTTGGCGCGGGCATGGGAGGTCAGCCAATGCGCGGTGAGTCCGGTGATCGTGGCGGCCTCGGCCGCTTTGTAGAGACGCGGAGGCTCACCGCTGGTGTGCAAGTGCGTCATGATCAGGGACTGTAACGAGCCATCACCGATTTTTACAAGTAACGATCGGTGATTCTCCAGATTCAAAGATCAGTTGCTCACTAAAGCACGTGAAGACTCGCCAAAGTCCGTTTTCAGAGCTACAGTCCGGGGGAGCGCCTCGCCGAGACGTGGCCCGCCCACCTGAGGACAGGACCCATGGACGAGCACCCTTACTCACCCGCCGACTACGCCCGCCTGGGCGAAGCGGTACACCGCCGTCGCCGCGACATGGACATGAACCAGGCTGACGTACAAGAGGCCGGCGGCCCGTCGATCTCGATGCTCTCCAAGATCGAGAACGGCACACTCCGGCCAGGAAGACGCGTGGTCATCGCCCTGGAGAACGTCCTGCTGTGGGACCACGGCAGCGTCGAGCAGATCCTCCAAGGCGGCCAGCCCACCCTGACCGTCCTGCGCCCGGTCACCGGATCGGGCCCCGACAGCAGCGTCACCGACTACCCCGACTTCGTTGGCGGCGACCCCTTCTACCAGCACATCTGGAATTTCGAAGGCGTGCCAGAGGACGAACGGGAGTACGCCATCCTGCGCGTTGAGCTGCGCAGGATGGAGAAGGAGAAGCGGCTACTCCGGCAAGCGCCGCAGCATCGTGCTGCGCGCGCGAGCGGGCAGTACCCGTCCGGCCGCTGACGCGGCCACGCGCACAACTGATCAGCCTGCGCGAGCGGGCTTGATCCCCAAAACAGCGGGACCGGGGGCGGCGACGCATAGGGGACACGGGGATGCGCGATCCCTACCAGCACGACGGCAGCAGCGAGGCAAGGGAGGCCGCAGAACGAGAAGCGCGCTTGCGGCGCCGCATCGCAGAGCTTGAAGAGAACCTCGAACCGTACGTGCCTCCCGAGCTGGAGACTCTGCTCTCCGGCGGCGAGCCCTGGCGAACGGGGTGGGTGCCGCTCGACGATGGGCAGCGCGTCCTGGTCACGGTCGGCGGCGACGCCGACACGACCACCGCCGAGGAGATCTACGGCTACCTGACGGCGGTCACGGCCGCCCGCACCCAGCCGCCGACGAACGTCGGCCCGATCGCACCTGCCGCGCTGCCGCGCCCGCTCGCCGGATACGTGCTCGACCGCGCGGACACGACGCGCCTGGTGGTCGGGCAGTGGCTCGGCACCGAAACGCGCGTGGTCGTCCGGAAGCTGCGCCGCGCCTGGATCGACCACAACCCGGGCCGGAAGTTGTGGAGCATCGTCCTGCTGCCGCTCCTGCTGATGATGCGGTGGGGGCGGGACCTGTCCATGACCGGTCCGGCCCTGGCGACACCGACGACCGTGTTCGCGTCCACGGCCGCGCCGCTCGCGACGGCCGCCGCCGTCATCACCGGCCCCTACGTCGCACAGGACCTGGCGTGGTGGCATACCGCCGTCCCACCCCAAGCCGTTTCCTCGGCCAACACCACGACGGAAGTCGGCCAGCTCAACCAGGAACAACCGCTCCGCCTGCAGATCCCGCAGCGCCCGGACGCTCCGACGGCTCGCGACCACGCCTCAGACGAGACGGGGCCACCCCCCACGCCGCCCGGACCGACGGATCCCCTCGCCAAGCCGACGCCGCCGACGCCCGTCCCGACCATGCCGACGCCGAGCCCGACCCCCACGACGCCGACCCCCGATCCGATCCCCCCGAGCACCACGCCGACGACACCCACCAGCCCGCCGCACTCCACCCCGCCCGCGCCGCCGACGTCCCCGCCCGTAGACCCGAGCCCTGCACCGACCTCCCCAGACCCGGCGAAGCAGCCGCCGACCAACGACCAGGCCCCGGCGCCCGCCGCGACCCCGCCCACCGACGGCCCGATCCTCGACCAACCCGCTCCCGCACCTGACCCCGCACCGGCGCCCGACACGGGCGCGCCCGCCCCGCCGGACGCCCAGGCCGAGCCCGAACCGGCCGACGCCCCCCGCACCGATCCGGCTCCCGATCCCGATCCTGACCCGAGCAGCGACGACGACCCCGACAACGACGCCTAACCCCCTGGAGGTGCCCATGGCATGGGCAGAGCGATACGGCAAGCAGGGCAAATGGAGGGCGCGCTACACGAAGCCGGACGGAACGACCGGCAGCGAGCCCGGATTCCGCACCAAGCGGGCTGCGGAGTCCTGGGGGAACGCCGAGGAAGAGAAGATGAAGGGCGGCGACTGGGCTGACCCGAAGCTCCTCGGCACTCCCTTCGAGACCTGGGCCGAGGAGTGGTACGAGGCGCAGGACTTGGCCGAGACCACCATGTCGAACTACCGGTCGACGCTCGACAGCATGATCCTGCCCCACTGGGTGGGCTGGGGGACCGGGTCGATCAAGCCGATCAACATCGCCGGGTGGACGAAGAAGCTGCGCGCCGAGGGCTACAAGCCGTCCTCGATCGCCACCGCACACGCGCGGATGTACACCCTCATGGAAGACGCGGTGGACAACGGCTATGCGCGCAAGAACCCCTGCGACCACAAGCGGAAACGGGGTAAGCGGTCTGACAACGCGCCGACCTCCTCCGAGGAAGAGGTGTGGACGACCCCGCTGGGAGCGCTGCTGGTCGCCGAACGGTGTGGCGTCCTCGGCGGACGCGACGAGGATTTCCTGTTCCCGCTCACGATCGCCTACACGGGGATGCGCTTGGGGGAGGCGATCGGCCTGGAGAAGCGCTACGCGCGGGCCAAGCTCCACGGGCTCATCCGGGTCGAGTGGCAGCTCGTGGAGGTCCGCGGGCACTTCTACCGGCGGCCGCCCAAGGGGGACGGCCGGCGCGACATCCAGCTGCCGCCGTTCCTGGTCGACCTGATCGCCGACCAGATCGCGGCCATCGACAAGAACTTCTGCGCCTGCGACGAGCCGCACGACGACCGGCCGCGCGAGTACACCTTCCTCGGTCCCGGCTCCGGGCACCACCGGCGCTCCAACTACTACCGCCGCCAGTTCACCCCCGCGGTTGAGGGGATGCGGCCGGTGCGCGACGGTGAGCGGGCCCCGGTGTACGTCTCCTATGAGGAGAGCAGCTGGCCCGGCGCCCCGGTCGTGGGCCGGAACAGCGCCGGGCGCGCCGAGGCCGCCTGGCTGCCCGTCGAACCTGGCCTGACCCCGCACGGTCTTCGGCACAGCCACAAGACGTGGATGCTCGAAGACCACATTCCGGAGATCGCGCAGTTCGAGCGTCTCGGGCACACGATGGGCGGTATCCGCGGGGTCTACTCGCACGCGTCCGACGACATGCGCCAGGCCATCCTGACCGGGCTTCAGCGGCGCTGGGAGGAGTCGCTGAGCGCGCGGGCGGCGATCAGCCCACGGTCGGCCGTCCCGCTGTTGGACCGGCTGCTGCGCGAGCACCAGGCGGCCGCGCATCTGAAGGGTTCAGTGGCGGAAATCGCGAAGGCCGGGTGACATTGGGGAAATGATCTCCACTATTCCCCCACTCAACGCGAAAACCCGCCGGTGATCCGGCGGGTTTTGGCTGGTGGGCGTACCAGGACTTGAACCTGGGGCCTCATCCTTATCAGGGA
>NZ_RFFG01000062.1 GCF_003696215.1 Actinomadura harenae
CGTGAGGCCGCCGCCGCCCCGGCTCCGGCCGCCGCGCCGTCCGTCGCGGGCCAGGCCCGTCCGGCGGCCCCGGCCCCGGTGTCGTTCGCGGCTCCGGCCGAGCAGCTCGCGCTGCGCGGCAAGACCGAGAAGATGTCCCGGATCCGGCAGACCATCGCCCGCCGCATGGTCGAGTCGCTCCAGGTGTCGGCGCAGCTCACCACGGTCGTCGAGGTCGACGTCACGAAGGTCGCGCGGCTGCGCGCGCTCGCGAAGGCCGACTTCGAGTCGCGCGAGGGCGTGAAGCTCACCTTCATGCCGTTCTTCGCGCTGGCCGCCATCGAGGCGCTCAAGCAGCACCCGAAGGTGAACGCCGTCATCAACGGCGACGAGGTCACCTACCACGACGTGGAGAACCTCGGCTTCGCCGTGGACGTCCCGGAGCGCGGCCTGATGGTCCCGGTCATCCACAACGCGGGCCAGCTGAACCTGGGCGGCCTCGCGCAGCGGATCGCCGACCTGGCCGACCGCACCCGCACCAACCGGGTGAGCCCGGACGAGCTGTCCGGCGGCACGTTCACGCTGACCAACACCGGCAGCCGGGGCGCGCTGTTCGACACGCCGATCCTGAACCAGCCGCAGGTCGGCATGCTCGGCACCGGCGCCGTCGTGAAGCGCCCGGCCGTCATCGACGACCCGGAGCTGGGCGAGGTCATCGCCGTCCGGTCCATCGCCTACCTGGCGCTGACCTACGACCACCGCCTCATCGACGGCGCGGACGCGGCCCGCTTCCTGGGCACCGTCAAGCACCGTCTGGAGGAGGGCAACTTCGAGGCCGAGCTCGGTCTCTGACGCCCCTCTCCCGCCTCACGGCGGGTGCGAAGCCCGCCGTCCCGCTCCCCGGGACGGCGGGCTTCGCCGTTTCCCGGACCCTCGGAACGCCATATAGGTTGCGATCCTAACTAGGTGGCCATATCGTCTAGGTGGCATCGACGACCCCCAGGGAGCGACCATGAACCGACCGTCCGCCGGAAACCGGCCCCCGAACGCCGCGAGCGCGGCCCTGCTGCCGCTGCTGGGCTTCTGGATCGTCCTCGGCGCCACGCTGTTCCACGGCCCGGTCGCCGCGGTGGTCACGGGCGGGGGGACGCTGGCGGCGGCGGTCGTCCTCCACCGGACGGTCCGGAGCGCGCACGAGCCGCTGCGGGGGAGCGTCCGGCGCGGCGCCCTCCGCGCGTCCATGGCGGGCCTCGCGGCGCTCGCGGCCGCCGGGATCGTCTACGCGGCCGGGAGGGCGACCGGCGGGGGCGACGGGTCCGCGACCGCCTCCGGCGTGCTCGCCGGGATCGGCGCGGCCGTGAGCGTCGTCGCCGCCACGCTCGTCGCGGCGACCCGGACCGGACGCCGCTGATGGCGGCCGACCGGCGCGCGAACTGGCTGAAGGGCGTGCTCGACCTGGCCGTCCTGGCGTGCCTGCGGTCCGGCGAGAGCTACGGCTACGAGCTCGCCAAGGCCCTGGACGGGGCGGGGCTGGGCCAGATCAAGGGGGGCACCCTCTACCCGGTCCTGAACCGGCTGGAGGAGGCCGGTCTGGTCGAGGCCGAGTACAGAGCGGCCGAACGGGGCCCCGGACGCCGCTACTACCGCCTGACGGACGCGGGGCGGGCGGCCCTCGCCGAGCAGGGCGAGTCCTGGCTGGACTTCCACCGTGCCGTCCGGACGCTGATCACGGGAGGCGGGGCATGACGTACTTCGAGGAGCTGGCGGACGCCCTGCGGAGTCACGGCGTCGCCGCGGACCGGATCGGCCCGCTGGTCGACGAGCTGTCCGGGCACGCCGCCGAGTCGGGCGCGGACCCGGAGGACGAGTTCGGCCCGGCCGCGCGCTTCGCGGCCGAGTTCGCCGAGGGCACGGGAGCGGAAGCGTCACATGATGGCCCGCCGGCGGACGCCGAGCACTGGGTCTGGTCCGCGGACGCGTCGGTCGACGAGGCGATGATGAACCGCTTCGGGGCGCAGGGCTGGGAGATCGAGCGCGTCGACCACCTCGGACGCTTCGTGAGCCGCCGCGACCTGGCGTCCCCCACGCAGTGGCGGTACCGCCGGGACGTCGTGGGACGCCGCGAACGCGCCGCGCACGCCGAGGCGCTCGCGCCGGACGGCTGGGAGCCCTGCGGCCACTGGCTGTTCCTGGCCTACTCCAAGCGCCCGCTCGCCGCCGTCGCCGGGCCCGCCGCCGACATCGGCGCCCCGGCCGGGCGTCCCGGGCGCAGCTACTACTTCACCCGCGAGCTGTGGATCCCGCTGGCCGTCCTCGTCGCGTCCCTGGTCGTCGCGGGGGTCCTCCTGATCGCCGGGTTCGCCGGCGGCCATGGGGGCGGCGCGCTCCGGGGCCTCCTGTTCGGCCTGCCCGTGGGACTGCTTCTGGGCGCCATCGGAGCGTTCATGGCGTACCGGAAGAAGCGCGCACAGTTCGCGCGCGCTCCCCAGCCCCCGTCCGACGGCGCCTGACCCACGCGAGGGCCGTGGCGCCGGGTGGGGTCAGTGCTTGCGGTCGGAGAGGGCGTAGGCGGACCCGGCCGATACCGCGGCGACGGTCAGGACGGACGGCCACGCGCCGATCTTCTTGGCCAGCGGGTGGGAGCCGCCGAAGCCCGCCAGGTAGACGGTGAGGAGCGCCGCCGTGCCCTTGGGACCGGCGGTCTTGTGCCACTCGCGCGCGCAGTAGGCGCCCGCGGCGGCGAGGACGGCGCCACCGAGCGGACGGCGGTGGGTGAAGCGGGCGGCGGCGTAACCGCCGACGAGACCGGTGGCGGCCACGGCCGCGGTGGGGATCTTTGCCATGGCACGGAGGCTATCGCCGTCCGGAGCGCGCCGGAGACCTAGGGTGGGGACATGAAGATCGCGGTGACGGGCTCTTCGGGATTCGTGGGCTCCGCCCTCGTCCGCTCGCTGGCGGACGACGGGCACGCGGTGGTCCGGCTGGTGCGGCGCGCGCCGTCCGGCCCGGACGAGCGGCGATGGGACCCGTCCGGCGGGCCCGTGGACCTGGCGGGCGTCGACGCGGTCGTCCACCTCGCGGGCGCGGGCGTCGGAGACCGGCCCTGGACGCCGCGCTACCGCCGCACGCTGCTGCTGAGCCGCGTGCAGGGCACCTCGACGATCGCCCAGGCCGTCGCCGCCGCCGAGGTCCCCGTCCTGGTGTCGGGGTCGGCGATCGGGTTCTACGGCGACACGGGCGACCGCGAGGTGGACGAGAACACGCCCAGCGGCACGGGCTTCCTCGCCGGGCTCGCCCGGTCCTGGGAGGACGCCACGTCCCCCGCCTCCCGCGCGGGCGCGCGAGTGGCCATCGCGCGCACGGCGCACGTCCTGGGCGCGGGCGGCGGACTGCTCGGCAAGCTCCTGCCGCTCTACCGGCTCGGCCTGGGCGGACGCCTCGGATCGGGCCGCCAGTACTGGAGCTGGATCTCCCTCACGGACGAGGTTGCCGCGCTCCGCTTCCTGGTCGACGGGGACCTGTCCGGGCCGGTGAACCTGGCGTCGCCGAACCCGGTCACCAACGCCGAGTTCACCCGGACGCTCGGGCGGGCCCTGCACCGGCCCACTCCCCTGCCCGTCCCTGCGTTCGCCCTGCGCGCGGTGCTGCCGGGCTTCGCGGACGAGGCGATCCTCCCCGGGCAGCGGGTCGTGCCGCGGCGGCTGGCCGACGCCGGTTTCCGTCACACCGACCCCGAACTGGGCGCGGCCTTCTCAAGAATCTTCAAAAACACGTCCCGCGACGATCGCGGGCCTTACGGTGATCGTTGACGCGCGTCCATTTGGGAGGGGCAGCAGATGAGCACCGACGGCCAGCCGCACATCCTCGCGATCGGCGGAGGAAGCTTCGTCCGGGACGACCGGGGCGGCATCACGCCGAGCCCGCTGCTCCGCTACGCCTGTGACCTCACCGGGCAGGACCGGCCGCGGCTGTGCTTCCTGACCACCGCGATGGGCGACTCGGCGGAGATCGTCTCCCGGTTCTACGCGGCGTTCTCGACACTGGACGCCGAGGTCAGCCACCTGGCCGTGTTCCCGATGCCCAACGTCGCGGACATGCGCGAGCACCTGCTCTCCCAGGACCTGATCTACGTCAGCGGCGGCAGCGTGGCGAACCTCATGGCCCTGTGGCAGGTCCACGGCATCGGCGAGATCATGCGCGAGGCGTGGCACGAGGGCGTGGTGCTGTCCGGGCAGAGCGCCGGGGCGCTGTGCTGGCACATGGGCGGCAACACCGACTCCTACGGGCCCGAGCTCCAGGCGTTCACGGGCGGGCTCGGCCTGCTCCCGTACTCCTGCGGCGTCCACTACGACAGCGAGCCGCAGCGCCGTCCCCTGCTCCAGCGGCTCGTCGGGGAGGGCGCCCTGCCCGGCGGCTACGCGGCGGACGAGGACACGGCGCTGCACTACGTCGGCACCGAGTTCGTCCAGGCCGTCACCTTCACCGACGGCAAGGGCGCCTACCGGATCGACGCGGACGGCCCGGGCCGGGTCAAGGAGACCCCGATCGACCCCCGGCTCCTCACCCGCGACTGAGGACGTAGGCTGGCCGTCGTGAGCGATGTTGACGTACGTGGCGCGACCCATGACCGTCCCGCCGGAGAGCGTCCCGCCGACGACGCCGCCAGGGAGCGTCCCGCGCCGCCCCTCCCCGCCTTCGACATCGACGCGCTGACCGTCGTCCACGCCGGGTTCGGCACCGCGGCCGTGGACTACGAGGCGGGCTGGGACCTCCAGCGCCGCACCCACGCGCGCCGCGCGGACGACGAGATCGGCGACACCGTCCTGCTGCTCGAGCACACGCCGGTGTACACCGCCGGGAAGCGCACCGAGCCCCTGGACCGCCCGCTCGGCGACCCCGGCGCGCCGGTCGTCGAGGTCGACCGCGGCGGCAAGATCACCTGGCACGGGCCGGGGCAGCTGACCGGGTACCCGATCCTGCGGCTGCCCGACCCGGTGGACGTCGTCGCCTACGTCCGGCTGCTCGAGCGCATGATGATGGACGTCTGCGCCGAGTTCGGCCTGGCCACCACCACCGTCGAGGGACGCAGCGGGCTGTGGGTCCGCGGCGTCCCGGACCGCAAGATCGGCTCGATCGGGATCCGGGTGTCGCGCGGCGTCACCATGCACGGCTTCATGCTCAACTGCGAGAACGACCTGTCCTGGTTCGACCGGATCGTCGCGTGCGGGATCCGGGACGTCGGCTCCACCAGCCTCAGCGCCGAACTCGGCCGCCCGGTCACCGTCGCCGAGGTCGTCCCGCTGGTCGAACGGCACCTGGGCGCCCTGCTCGGCGCGGACGAGGTGCTCCACCGCACCACCGCCCAGCTCGCGATCCAGAACGCCTGAGCCGCCGGGCCGCGACGGTCGCCAGGGCCCGGACGGTCGTTAGGGTCCGGACGGTCGCTAGGGCCGGTTCCGCAGGACCTTGAAGACCGCCTGGCCCTCGCCCGCCGCCGCCCGGAAGAAATCGGACAGGTGGGCGCAGGCGGGCCGCAACCTCGCCGCGGGGTCCGGGACGTCGGCGTCCTGGACGCCCGCCGCCCGCATCGCCGCGACGTCCAACCGGCCCTGCAGGGCCGCGAACCCGAGGTCGTCCAGGTACGCGGCCGCCGCCTTCACCCGCTCCGGCGCGAGATAGATCACGTCCGCGCCGGTCGCGTCGGCGCCGTCCTCGGTGAGCAGCCGTCCGCCGCACACCACGTCCGCCTCCGGCTGCTGGCCCTCCCAGGCGTCGCCGGTCAGAGCCCAGTGCAATACCTGCCAGTCGCCACCGAGATCGAGGGCGTGAACGTTCCGGCCGCCCGGCGCGCCGAACAGCGCGGCCGCGATCCGCGCGGGGTCGCTCTCCCCTTCGACCACGGGCGGCACCCTCAGATACGACAACGCGAGACCCACGGCGGTCCTACTCTCTCCACGTGCGATTCGTGCGACAACAGGCAGTCACCTTAAGAGATCCACAGCTACACAGGGTGGAAACACGGAGAATCCGCTTGAGGTGAGCCCACGCGCCCTTCTCCGCCGTTCCACCGCCCCGGCGCGGCCCCGGGGCGGGTGGCCAGGGTGCGGGTCCTGGAGATCGGCACGTACCCTGTGGGGGTGACGACGGCGACTCCCGAGGGGCGCAAGCTCCTCCGCATCGAGGTACGGAACAGCCAGACGCCCATCGAGCGCAAGCCGGACTGGATCAAGACCCGGCTGAAGATGGGCCCGCAGTACCGTGAGCTGACCCAGCTGGTGAAATCCGAGGGCCTGCACACGGTCTGCCAGGAGGCGGGCTGTCCCAACATCTTCGAATGCTGGGAGGACCGCGAGGCCACCTTCCTCATCGGCGGCGACCAGTGCACGCGGCGCTGCGACTTCTGCCAGATCGACACCGGCAAGCCCGCCGAGTTCGACCGGGACGAGCCGCGCCGGGTCGCCGAGTCCGTGGCGACCATGGAGCTGCGGTACGCGACCGTCACCGGCGTCGCCCGGGACGACCTCGAGGACGGCGGGGCCTGGCTGTACGCCGAGACCGTCCGGCAGATCCACGCGGCCGTCCCCGGCTGCGGCGTCGAGCTGCTGATCCCCGACTTCAACGCCGACCCGGACCAGCTCGCCGAGGTGTTCTCGTCGCGGCCCGAGGTGCTGGCCCACAACGTCGAGACCGTCCCGCGGATCTTCAAGCGGATCCGCCCCGGGTTCCGGTACGAGCGGTCGCTCGAGGTCATCACGCGGGCGCGCGAGGCGGGCCTGGTGACCAAGTCCAACCTCATCCTCGGCATGGGCGAGACCCGCGAGGAGGTCTCCGAGGCCCTGCGCGACCTGCACGCGGCGGGTTGCGAGCTGATCACGATCACGCAGTACCTGCGTCCGTCGCCGCGGCACCACCCGGTCGAGCGCTGGGTCAAGCCGGAGGAGTTCGTCGAGCTGTCCGCCGAGGCGGAGGAGATCGGGTTCGCCGGAGTCATGTCCGGCCCGCTCGTCCGGTCGAGCTACCGGGCCGGCCGGCTGTACAAGCAGGCCATCGAGGCGCGAGAGCGCTGACGGCGACCATTATCCTTAGGAACATGTCGAAGAAGCCCACGGACGGGGCGCAGGAGCGTCCGGGCCGCCTCAAGCAGATCCGCATGGTCGCCCAGGTCCTCCACCAGGCGAACCCCAAGGCCCTCCCGATCGTGTTCGCCTCGGCGCTCGGGACGCTGGTCGTCGTCATCGCCATCGGGTGGGTCGTCGGCAGCCTGTGGTTCTTCATCCCGCTGGCCGTCCTGGCGGCGGTCGCGGTCGGCATGATCGTGTTCGGCCAGCTCGCGCAGCGCGCCCAGTACTCGGTGATCGCCGGGCAGCCGGGCGCGGCCGCGGCGGTGCTGAAGAACGTGCGCGGCGGCTGGACGGTCACCGAGGCCGTGTCCGGCAACCGCAACCTGGACATGGTGCACCGGGCGGTCGGCCGCCCGGGCGTCGTGATCGTCTCGGAGGGCCCGCGCAGCCGCGTCGGCCAGCTGCTCGGCGCGGAGAAGAAGCGCATCTCGCGCGCCGTGCCGTCCGTGCCGATCTATGACATCCAGGTCGGGGACGAAGAGGGCCAGATCCCGGTGGACAAGCTCCAGCGGCACCTGATGAAGCTGCCCCGCAACCTGACCAAGGCGCAGGTCAACGACGTGAACAGCCGTCTGGCGGCGCTCCCCCGCGCGATGCAGATGCCGAAGGGCCCGATGCCCAAGGGCGCCCGCATGCCGCGCGGCCCGAAGCCGAAGACGCGCTGACCCGAAGACGCGCTGACCCTCCGCCGGCCGTCCTGCCCACGGCCGCGGAAACGTGACGGGAGGGCTCCCCAGCCGGGGAGCCCTCCCGTTTTCCGTGTTCGTTCCGTGCTGCCCGCCGTCACGTCCGGCGTGGAGCCGTGCGGTCAGGCGCGGACGACGACGGTGTTGGAGGCGCGGTCGTGGAGGCCGCGGTGGTCGCGGTCCCAGATCAGGGCGGGGATGACCAGGACGAGCAGCAGCGTCCGGGCCAGGGACCAGCCGAAACCGATCGGGCGGCCGTCGATCCGGACGACGCGCAGCCCCGCCAGGCGCTTGCCGATGGTGGTGCCGAGCGTGGCGGTCAGCAGCCACACCATGACCGCGAAGACGGCGGTGTTGGCGAGCGACCGGGTCGCGGGGCTCCAGTGCAGGGCCGAGGCGAGCGCGGCGCCGACCAGGGCTCCGACGAGCAGGTCCAGCAGGAGGGCGACGATGCGCCGTCCGTACGTCGCGACCGAACCGGGACCGTCCTTGGGCAGCCCCAGCCGGGCCCCCGGCGTGCCGAGGTCGACCCCGGCGGACGCCGCGCCGCCGAGCCACGTCTGCGTCCACCTGGGGCCGGTGGACTCCCGCTGCTCACCACTTGCCATGGCTCTACGCTATCCGGTTCCCGGACCCGCCCGGATGCGGGTCGGAGTGGGCGTTCTAGAGTGACGTGACGGACATCACCCAGTGATGCGTAACACAGTCGAAACACATGGGACACGGCCGGGAAACGGCCCCCTGAGACCCTTCCGGAAGCTCGAGAGCACCCCCAAGGAGGCTGGATGTTCGGCAGCGCCAAAGAGGTCCTGGACTTCATCGACAGCGAGGGCGTCCGCTTCGTGGACTGCCGGTTCGTCGACCTGCCCGGCAAGATGCAGCACTTCACCTTCCCGGTGGAGAGCTTCGGCGAGAACGTCTTCACCGACGGGCTGATGTTCGACGGTTCGTCGGTGCGGGGCTTCCAGGAGATCCACGAGTCCGACATGCTGCTGCTCCCGGACCCGGGCACGGCCGTCCTCGACCCGTTCCGGCAGCACAAGACCCTCGTCCTCAACTTCTTCGTGCACGACCCGCTGACCGGCGAGCCGTACAGCCGCGACCCGCGCAACGTGGCGCGGAAGGCGCAGGACTACCTGCGCGGCACCGGCATCGCCGACACCTGCTACTTCGGGCCCGAGGCCGAGTTCTACATCTTCGACGACGTCCGGTTCGAGACCAGGCCGAACGCGGGCTACTACTACCTCGACTCGATCGAGGGCGCCTGGAACACGGGGCGCGAGGAGCCGGCGGGCAACCTGGGCGCCAAACCCCCCTACAAGGGCGGCTACTTCCCCGTCCCGCCGATGGACCACTACACCGACCTGCGGTCGGAGATGGTGGAGCAGCTGCTGGGGTCGGGCATCCACGTGGAGATGCAGCACCACGAGGTCGGCACGGCGGGCCAGGCGGAGATCGACTTCCGCTTCGACACGCTGCTGAAGACCGCCGACAACCTGATGCTCTACAAGTACATCGTGAAGAGCGTCGCGCGGGCGGCGGGCAAGACCGTCACGTTCATGCCGAAGCCCATCTTCGGCGACAACGGCTCGGGCATGCACTGCCACCAGTCGCTGTGGAAGGACGGGGCGCCGCTGTTCTACGACGAGGTCGGCTACGCGGGACTGTCCGACAACGCCCGGCACTACATCGGCGGCCTGCTCCGGCACGCGCCGTCCCTGCTGGCCTTCACCAACCCGACGGTGAACTCCTTCCACCGGCTGGTGCCGGGGTTCGAGGCCCCGGTGAACCTGGTGTACTCCCAGCGCAACCGGTCCGCGTGCATCCGCATCCCGATCACCGGGTCGAACCCGAAGGCCAAGCGCGTCGAGTTCCGCGTGCCCGACCCGTCCTGCAACCCGTACCTGGCGTTCTCCGCGATGCTCATGGCGGGGCTGGACGGCATCAAGAACAAGATCGAGCCGCCCGAGCCGGTGGACAAGGACCTCTACGAGCTCCCGCCGGAGGAGGCCCGCGCGATCCCGCAGGTCCCGGGCTCGCTGGAGGACGTCCTGGCCGCACTGGAGGCCGACCACGAGTACCTCCTGGAGGGCGGCGTCTTCACGCCGGACCTCATCGAGACCTACGTCGCGATGAAGCACGAGCACGAGATCGACCCGATCCGGCTCCGCCCCCACCCGCACGAGTTCGAGCTGTACTACGACGTGTAGCCGGATGAGCGCGCCCGGTGCCGGAGAGTGCGGCGAGCTCGACATCGGCGTCTGATTCGTCATAGTTCTTCCGTACGGAGCGCCCCCGGGAACTTCTCGGGGGCGCTCCGTGTTGGGATGGACGAACGGTGAGACGATCAAGGAGAACGCCATGGCCGAGGTGCGGGTCGAGCGGACGGCGGACGGCGGCTTCGCCGGGACGAACGGGCGCGGCGCGTCCGTGCCGATCGGGAGCGCCGACCAGGACGGGGTGTTCACGCCGGTCGAGCTGCTGCTGACGGCGCTGGCCGGGTGCGAGCTCGTCACGGTCGAGCCGCTGACCGCCAAGCGGGGCCACCAGATGGTGAGGCTGGCCGCGGACGTGAAGGCCGACAAGATCGAGACCAGCCGGCTCGGCACGATCACGATCACCTATGACGTCGAGCTGCCCGAGGGCGACGACGAGGCCGCCGAGGTGCTGCGGGCCGTCGCCAAGCGGGTGCACGAGAAGTACTGCACGGTCGGCAACGCGCTCAAGGAGCCGATGACCGTGGAGCAGATCGTCCCGGTCGAATAGCCACCCGGGATGAGTGAACGCCCATGGGCGGGCGGCGCGAGCCACCGTCCATGGGCGTTCCTCATTCCAGGTGGGGTCGGAGCGGGCGGGTTCCCGTCAGGTGCAGCGGGTGCCGTTCTCGGGGACCTTGCCGTCCAGGAGGTAGGCGTTCACGGTGTCCACGATGCAGCGGTTTCCGGTGAGATACGCGGTGTGTCCCTGCCCGTGGAGGCTGAGGAGGACGGCCTTGCCGCCGATCTCGCGGGTGAGCGCGGGGGCCCACGCGTACGGGGTGGCCGGGTCGCCCTCGTTGCCGACGACGACGATGGGCGCGGCGGACGGCGCCGACACCTCCTTCCCCGCGTCGTCGCCCTTGAACGGCCAGCCGGTGCAGGTGAGCAGGCCCCACGCGAGCTCCGGGCCGAAGAGCGGCGAGGCGTTCCGGAACCGGGGCAGCTCGCGCCGGACGTCCGCCTCGGTCGGGCGCTCGGTGGTGTCGGCGCAGCTGATGGCGGTGTTGGCGGCGAGGAAGTTGGAGTAGTGGCCCTGCTCGTCGCGGCCGTTCTGGATGTCGGCGAGGGCGAGCAGCAGCGTGCCGTCGCCCTTGCCGGCGTCGGCGAGCCCCAGCACGAGCGTCTTCCAGGTGGCCTGGTCGTAGAGGGCGGCGGCGATGCCGGTCAGGCCGAGGCTCTGGGTGAGCGGCCGGCCCTGCTGGTCGGTCTTGACAGGGTGCGCGTCCAGGCCGTCGGCGAACTTCTGGACGGACGCGACGACCGCGTCCTTGCTGCGGCCCATCGGGCACTGGGCGGCCCCGAGTCCGGCGCAGTACGCGGCGAAGTTCCCGAGGGCGCGCTGGAACCCTGCGGCCTGCTGGAGCGAGAGGTCCACGGTGCTGATCTTGGTGTCCACGGCTCCGTCCAGGACGGACCGCCCGACGTTCCCGGGGAGCTGGTGGGCGTTGTTCGCGCCGAGCTGGGTTCCGTAGGAGAGGCCGAAGTAGTGCAGCTTGGAGTCGCCGAGGGCGCTCCGGATGACGTCCATGTCGCGGGCGGCCGAGACCGTCCCGACGTGCGGCAGGAGGTCGCCGCTGTTCTGCCGGCACGCGCGCACGTAGGCGGCGTCCGCGTCCGCGACGGCCTTCTCCTCGGCGGCGTTGTCGGGCGTGGAGTCGAGCGCGAGGTACTTGTCGAGCGCGGCGCCGTCCAGGCAGGTCACGGCCGTGCTCTCGCCGACGCCGCGCGGGTCGAACCCGATCAGGTCGTAGCGCTTGGCGAGGCCCTGGAACTCCCCGGCGAACCCGGACAGCCCCTCGGTGCCGCTGGCGCCGGGGCCGCCGAAGTTGAACAGCAGCGACCCGATGCGGTGCGCGGGGTCGGTCGCGGGGAAGCGGAGGAGGGCGAGGTCGATGGTCCTGCCGTCCGGTTTCGCGTAGTCGAGCGGCACCTTGATGCGCGTGCACTCCGGGGTGCCGGTCTGGCCGGTGGTGACGGCCGGGTTCGCGGGCAGGCCGGTGCATGGTCCCCAAGAGGGATGCTGGCGGGTGATCGAGGCGGGCAGCCCCGGGACGGACGTCGCACCGGACGTCATACCTGAGTCCGTCCTGGAGGACGTTCCAGGCGGCGTTCCGGACGAGCCGCCACCACCGCACGCGACAGGTCCGGAAACGGTCAGAGTCAGGGCGATTGCCACCCTGGCATGCCCCAGTCGACCCTTCTGCAACATTCGTCCCCCCTGCGGATGCGCGGGGGGCGATCCATGATCTACCCGGGGCCTCCTATGCTGACTCCCGATCACGCCGAGTTCACGCCATCTCCGGGTGCCACGGGTTCTCACCCTGAAGTCCGGATTTCCCCGCCGGGGCGTACTACTCAAGGCTGAGATGAAGACCATTCGTCGCGGTGATCTCAAACAGGTGGCCGCGCGGCAAAGATAGGTAGCATGGCCCAAACCGCCCCAGCAGCTCCCCGCGGCCAGACCGAGGAGACCGCCGCCCCCACCGGGCACGTCCCCCTGCCCCGACAGGGATCGGCGGACGACGACCACCGTCCCTCCGGCCTCGCCCCCCGGTTCGCACGCCTCGCACGGGTCGCGCGCGCCGTCCGAACGTACTCCGGCTCCGTCCACGCTCCGCCGCTCTGGCGCGAGCTCGCGCTGATCGCCCTGTTCTACACGGCCTACACCCTGACCCGGATCATCCTGGTCCAGGACGGCACGGGCCCGGCGTTCCAGCACGCGAAGGACATCCTGTCACTCGAGCGGACGCTCGGCGTCGACGTGGAGCTGGACCTCAACCGGTGGCTGCTGGACGTCACGTGGCTGGCCAAGGCCGCGAACATCTTCTACGCGAGCATGCACTTCGTGGTGACCACCGCCCTGGTGGTGTGGCTGTACCGGTACCGGCCGCAGGAGTACCGGTGGCTGCGCGCGGCGGTGATGATCGCGACCGGGCTGGCGCTGATCGGGTTCTGGCTGTACCCGCTGGCGCCGCCGCGCTTCCTCGGCAGCGCCGGGTTCGTCGACCCGGTGACCGCGCTGCACTCCTGGGGCCTGTACTCCGGCGACTCGACCGGGACCATGACCAACCAGTACGCGGCGATGCCGTCGATGCACGCGGGCTGGTCGCTGTGGTGCGGGTTCGTCCTGGTCCGGCTGGGCACGCAGAGGTGGGTCAAGGCGCTGGGCGTCGCCTACCCCGTGACCACCGTCCTGGTGATCCTCTCCACCGCGAACCACTACATCCTGGACGCGGTGATCGGAATCGGGCTGATCATCGGATCGCTGGCGCTGTCGTGGCTCTTCTACCGGCGCACCCCGCAGCCCCTCCAGCGGGCGCGGGAACGGGTGGGGAGCAGGGTGCGGACGGGTCGCACGAAAGTAATGGTTCGTATTCGGACCGTGGCCGGTACCAGGTCCGCGGAGCGCGTCTGAGATGCTCGGTCCATGGCCAGGACTGCGGACCTCTCCGGAACCGGTCCCGGCCCGGCCGGAGCCCCCGGCCCGGGCGCCGGGGCCGACCGGCCGCGCCTGTGGTCCGAGCTCGCGATCGTCCTGATCTGCTACTTCGCCTACGAGTTCATCCGCAACCTGGTCCCCACCGAGCGCGCGCTGGCCCTCCAGCACGGCCATGAGCTGCTGAACGCCGAGTCCAAGGGCGGCGTGGACGTCGAGTACTCGCTGAACCGGCTGTTCGTCGACCACGCCTGGCTCGCCGTCCCGGCGAACTACTTCTACTCGACCATGATCTTCGTCATGACGATCGGGGTGCTGGTCTGGCTCTACTGGCGCCGCCCGGCCGCCTACCGCGTGTACCGCACGGCGCTGTTCTTCCTGACCCTGATCGGGCTGCTCGGGTTCTGGCTCTACCCGCTGGCGCCGCCGCGGATGCTCGCGGGCTTCACCGACACCGTGATCACCTTCGGCACCTGGGGCATCTACACCACCGGCCCGACGGCCTCGGTCTCCAACCAGTACGCGGCGATGCCGTCCATGCACACCGCCTGGTCCCTGTGGTGCGCCGCCGCGATCATCGCCGTCGCCCGCCGCCGCTGGGTGGTCGTCCTCGCCGCGCTCTACCCGGTCGCCACCATCCTCGTGATCATGGGCACCGCGAACCACTACCTGCTGGACGCCGTCGGCGGCGTCACGGTGGCGGCCCTCGGCCTCGTCCTGGCCTACGGCGGCGCCCGCGTCCTGGTCCCCTGGTTCCGGCGCTCCCCCGCCCGGGAGAGCCCCTACGGCTGGCCCGGCCCCCGCCTCTGAGGCCGCACGCCCTCTGGCCTTCGGCGGGCGCGGGGTCAGGACGCGCCGTAGAAGGCGCGTTCCACGACGGCGCGGGCCCGGCGGGCGTGGCGGTGGTAGTCCTCCAGGAGGTCCCCCGCCGCCGGGTAGCCGAGGACCTGTGCGACGGCGCTGCGCTCGAGATGGTGGTCGGTCGGCAGCAGGTCGGACGGACGGCCCCTGACCAGCACGATCGCGGCGCGGATCCGGGTCGCCAGGCGCCACGCCTCGGCCAGCTCGGTGGCGTCCGACGGGTCGAGGAGGCGGGCGCCGACGGCGGCGTCCAGCGCGGCGAGGGTGCGGGTGGTGCGCAGGGCCGGGATCTCGTGGGCGTGCCGCAGCTGGATCAGCTGGGCCACCCACTCCACGTCGGAGAGGCCGCCGGGGCCGAGCTTGAGGTGGAGGCGGCGGTCCACGCCGCGCGGCAGCCGCTCGGACTCCATCCGGGCCTTGAGCCGCCGGATCTGCCGGACGGCGTCCTCGTGCACGCCGTCCTCGGGCCACCGGACGGGGTCGATCACCTCGCGGAACCGGTCCCGCAGGGCGGGGTCGCCGACGAGCGGGTCGGCGCGCAGCAGGGCCTGGCTCTCCCAGGGCTCCGACCAGCGCGCGTAGTAGGCGGCGTAGGACGCGAGGCTGCGGACGAGCGGCCCGGCCTTGCCCTCGGGACGCAGGTCCGGGTCGACCGCGAGGGGCGGGTCGGCGGCGGGCAGGGCGAGCAGCCGCCGGAGTTCCTCGGCGACGGCCGACGCGGCGGACGCGGCGTCCCGCTCGTCCGCGCCGGGCAGCGGGTCGTGCACGAACATCACGTCCGCGTCGCTGCCGTAGCCGAGCTCGTGCCCGCCGAACCGTCCCATCGCGACGATCGCCATCGCCGTCGGCAGCGGGCCGCGCCGCTCCGCCTCGACCTTCCCGGCCGCCGCGTCCAGGGCGGCCTCGATGGTCACGGCGGTGATGTCGGTGAGCGCCTCCCCGACCGCGCCCGGGTCGAGCGTGCCGAGCAGGTCGGCGACCGACACGCGGAACAGCTCCCGCCGCCGGACGGCGCGGACCGCCGACACCGCGTCCTCCGCCGACACCCCGCCGGTGCGGCGGCGGACGGCGGCCAGCGCCTCGGTGCGCAGCGCCTCCACCGGACGCGGCCGCAGCTCGCTGTCGCGGCCGAGCATCGCGACGGCCTCCGGGGCGCGGAGCAGCAGGTCGGTGGCGTACCGGCTGGCCCCGAGGACGTGCGCCATGCGGTCGGCGACGGTCACGTCGTCGCGGAGCAGCCGCAGGTACCAGGGGGTGGTGCCGAGGGCGTCGCTGACCTGGCGGAAGCCGAGCAGGCCGCCGTCCGGGTCGGGGGCGTCGGCGAACCAGCCGAGCATGACCGGGAGCAGCGTCCGCTGGATCGCGGCGCGGCGGGACATCCCGGCGGTCAGGGCCTGGAGGTGCCGGAGCGCGCCCGCCGGGTCGCGGTAGCCGAGCGCCACCAGGCGCGCGCGGGCGGCGTCCGGGGTGAGGCGGGCCTCCTCCTCGGGCAGCCGGGCGACGGCGCGCAGCAGCGGCCGGTAGAACAGCTTCTCGTGGATGCGGCGGACCTCCCGGGCATGCCGCCGCCACAGCGCGGTGAACTCCCCCACCGGGTCGGTGCGCAGGCCGAGGGCCCGGCCGAGACGGCGCAGGTCGGCGGGGTCGTCCGGGACCAGGTGCGTGCGGCGCAGCCGGTGCAGCTGGACGAGGTGCTCGACGCGGCGCAGGAACCGGTAGGCGGACGCGAGCGCGGCGGCGTCGTCGCGTCCGACGTAGCCGCCGTGGGAGAGGGCGGCGAGCGCGTCCAGGGTGCCGCGGGCGCGCAGCGACTCGTCCGACCGGCCGTGGACGAGCTGGAGCAGCTGGACGGCGAACTCGACGTCCCGCAGCCCGCCCGGGCCGAGCTTGAGCTGCCGTCCGGCCTCGGCGGTGCGGCGGTTCAGGTCCGCCTCGACGCGGCGGCGCATGGCCTGGACGTCCTCGACGAAGCTCACGCCCTCGGCGGCGTGCCACACGATCGGCCCCATCGATGCGGTGTACCGGGTGCCGAGCTCGGCGTCCCCGGCGACCGGACGGGCCTTCAGCAGCGCCTGGTACTCCCAGGTCTTGGCCCAGCGCTCGTAGTAGGCGCGGTGGCTGGCGAGGGTGCGGACCAGCGGCCCGGCCTTGCCCTCGGGACGGAGCGCCGCGTCCACCTCCCACAGCGCGCCCTCGGGGGTGCTCGCCGAGCACGCCCGCATGGTCGCGGCGGCGAGCCGGGTGGCGGCGCGCAGCGCGGCGTCCTCCGGGCGGCCGTCGCGCGCCTCGGCCACGAAGATCACGTCGACGTCGCTGACGTAGTTCAGTTCGCGTCCGCCGCACTTGCCCATGCCGATCACGGCCAGGCGGCACGTCTCGTGGCCCGGGACCTCGGCGCGGGCCACGGCCAGCCCGGCCGTGAGCGCCGCGGACGCCAGGTCGGCGAGGGTGGCCGCGACCTCGGCGACGTCCAGTTCGCCGGTGAGGTCGCGTCCGGCGAGCATGAGCACCCGCCTGCGGTAGGCGACCCGCAGCGCCACCAGGGTGGCCGTCGACGCGTCCCGGGCCACCGGTTCGTCCGCGTCCGGATCCGCGCCCACCGCCCGCAGCAGCTCGCCCCGCGCCGCGTCCCCGGCCCCACCCGGCACGGCGTCCGTCAGCGCGGCGTCCGCCAGCGCCGCGTCCGTCAGCGCCGCGTCCGTCAGCGCCGCGTCCGTCAGCGCCGCGTCCGGCCCCGCAGGGGGCCTCGCCTCCGTGTTCGCGGTCTTCACGTCGGCGGGTTCCGTGCCCGACGCGACCCGTGGTGCGGGGGCGGCGTCGGGCGGGGTATCGGGGGGCGGTTTCGGGTCGTCCGACTCGGCGCGGAGGGCCCGCCAGTGGGACGGGTGGCGGGCGAGGTGGTCGGCGAGCGCGGACGAGACGCCGAGGACGGCGAGCAGGCGTTCGCGGACGGTCGGATCCGTGGCCAGCGCGGTGGCGAGGGCGGCGGCCTCGCCCTCGTGCTCGGCGCCGGTGATGAGCGCGAGCAGGCCGCGGAGCGCGAGGCCCGGATCGGCGGTGGTGCCCAGGTCGTCCAGGAGCTCGGCGGTGACGGCGGGACCGGCCTCGGCGAGCAGGCGCTCGGCGCCGGCGGGGTCGTCGAACCCCAGCCTGGCCAGCCTCGTCGGCAGCGAGGGTGAGGGACGGCGGTCGCGTGCGCTCGGCGTGCTCACCCGACCACCGTAATCCGCCGGGGCCGCCTGGGCACGGAGAGCGATCCGAGATCACGAAACGGCCACGGCCCGAACCCGAGTCGATCTTGCGTCGACTCACGGTACGGGGGAGGAGTGCCGCTCCCCCGCGATCCCCCCGCATTCAGGAGTCTCCGCGTATGAGAAGACGCACTCTGGCAGCGATCGGTTCGGTCGCCGCGGGAGCCGTGGCGGCGGGTTCCGCCGTGGCCCTCACCCTGGCGGACGACCTCCATGTCACCGCGGCGCGGGTCACGGGCGCCACGGCGCGGGTCACGGACGCCACGGCGCGCAGGCCCGCCGGGCCCGGAGACTTCAACGGCGACGGACGCCGCGACCTCGTCCTGCCCAACCCGGACGAACGCGACGCCGACCACCATCACGGACGCGTCGTCATCGTGCCCGGTTCGCCGCGGGGACCGGTCGCCGGCCGCCGGGACGTCGTGACCCGCGGTCGTGCGGGGCTGCCCGTCCAGGAGGTCGAGCACTTCGGCGACCACGAGGCCGGCGCCGACTTCGACGGCGACGGCTACGCCGACCTCGCCCTCACCGACGACGCCGGGAGTTCGAGCACCATCATGGTGCTCTACGGCGGGCCGCAGGGCCTCACCGGACGGCACGTCCTGCTTCCGGGCTCCCCGCGCGGCGTCATGGCGATCGTCGCGGCCGACTTCGACGGCGACGGCAGGCCGGACCTGGTCACCGTCGACAGTGTGTCCTCCAAGGACCACTACCTCTACTTCCGGAGGTACTCCAACTTCGGGGCGTCCCCGGTGAAGCCGACGGCCACGAGGATCACCCGGTCGGTGGGCGACGAGGAGTGGGTCAAGGCGGCGGCGGCCGACTTCGACGGGGACGGCAAGGCCGACCTCGCGCTGACCTTCACCTCGACCATGGCCGGCAAGAAGGTGCGCAAGACCGGGTTCGGCGAGGTCCGGTACGGCGGCGCCAAGGGGTTCGGCGCTCCGCGGCGCTTCGGCACCTGGGCGGACCGGCCGATGGCCGCCGGGGACATCAACGGCGACGGACGCGCGGACCTGGTCGTCCGGCGCTACCGGCCCGGGAAGGTCGGGCAGGTCAGCGTCCTCTACGGCGGCAAGGCGGGGCTCGGCGAGCCCGTCACCTTCTCCAAGGACACCCCGGGCGTGCCGGGGACGGGCGCGGCGGCGGACCGGTTCGGCGAGTCGATCGCGGTCGGCGACCTCAACGGCGACGGCCTCGCGGACGTGGCCGTCGGCGCCCCCGGCACCAAGATCGGCACCACGGTGAAGGCCGGCGCGGTCACCGTCCTGTTCGGGACGCACAAGGGCCTGACCGCCAAGGGCTCCCGCTCGGTCAACCTCTCCCTCACGGGTTCTCCGGCCCGTCCGCAGAAGAACGCGATGTTCGGCGGGCCCGTCGTCATCCAGGACCTGAACGGCGACGGGAAGGGCGACCTGGTCGTCGGCGAGTACGACCGCGCGTACCCCGGCAGGCCGGTCCCCTTCGGGGCGGTCTACTCCTACCCCGGGAGCGGGGGCGGCCCGCTGGTCAAGGGGGCCGTCATGATCACCCCGTCGGCCCTGAAGGTCCCGCACTTCTGGCGGATCGCCGAGCAGATCATGCCGTGACCCGGCCCTGAGACCACGACGGCCGGGAGCCCGGACGGGGCTCCCGGCCATCGCGCGGTCCACGGCCCGGCGTCCTACAGGACGGGCATCAGGCGTTTGCGTTCGAACTCGGTGACCTGGCGGCGGTACTCCTCCCACTCCTGGCGCTTGTTGCGCAGGAAGAAGTCGAAGACGTGCTCGCCGAGGACGTCCGCCATCAGCTCGCTGCGCTCCATCGCGCGGACGGCCTCGTCCAGGCTCTGCGGGAGCGGCTCGATGCCCATCGCGCGGCGCTCGGCCGAGGTCAGGGCCCACACGTCGTCCTCGGCGCCGGGGGGAAGCTCGTACCCCTCCTCGATGCCCTTGAGGCCCGCGCCGAGGATCGCCGCGAACGCCAGGTAGGGGTTGGCGGCGGTGTCGAGGGAGCGGAACTCGATGCGGGTCGAGTGGCCCTTGGCGGGCTTGTACATCGGGACGCGGATCAGCGCGGACCGGTTGTTGTGGCCCCAGCAGATGTAGGACGGGGCCTCGCCGCCCGCGCCCGCCGAGAACCCGACGCCGCCCCACAGCCGCTTGTAGGAGTTCACCCACTGGTTGCAGACGGCGGTGATCTCGGCCGAGTGCCGCAGGACGCCCGCGATGAACGCCCGCCCGACCTTGGAGAGCTGGAACTCGGCGCCGGGCTCGTAGAAGGCGTTCCTGTCGCCCTCGAACAGCGACATGTGGGTGTGCATGCCGGAGCCGGGGTGCTCGGTGAACGGCTTGGGCATGAACGAGGCGTACACCCCCTGTTCGAGGGCGACCTCCTTCATGACCAGGCGGAACGTCATGATGTTGTCGGCGGTGGTGAGCGCGTCGGCGTACCGCAGGTCGATCTCCTGCTGGCCGGGGGCGCCCTCGTGGTGGCTGAACTCCACCGAGATGCCCATCGACTCCAGCATCATGATCGCGTTGCGGCGGAAGTCGTGCGCGGCGCTGTGCGGGGTGTGGTCGAAGTAGCCGCCCTGGTCGACCGGCACGGGCTCCCGGCCGTCCTCCGGACGGTTCTGGAGCAGGAAGAACTCGATCTCGGGGTGGGTGTAGAAGGTGAACCCGAGGTCGGCGGCGCGGGCCAGCGCCCGCTTGAGGACGAAGCGCGGGTCGGCGAAGCTCGGCGTGCCGTCCGGCATGAGGATGTCGCAGAACATGCGCCCGGCGCCGGGCGTCTCGCTGCGCCAGGGCAGCACCTGGAAGGTGGACGGATCGGGCTTGGCGATCATGTCCGCCTCGTAGACCCGCGCGAAGCCCTCGATCGCCGACCCGTCGAAGCCGATGCCCTCGCCGAAGGCGCCCTCCAGTTCGGCGGGCGCGACGGCGACGGACTTCAGGAAGCCGAGCACGTCGGTGAACCACAGCCGGATGAAGCGGATGTCCCGCTCCTCCAGGGTGCGGAGCACGAACTCCTGCTGTCGGTCCAAAGCCCTCTCCCTCGTGCGACGCCGTCCCGGCGGGCGCGGCGTTCCGCCGTCCCCGGCACGTCGTGGCGCCGGGTCCGGCATTTGCAGTATGACCGGCCGCTGTTACCGCGACGTTACGTCGCGGGTGCGCGCCCCGGTGGCGGTTTGTCCAGCGGAAACGCCACCGATGCGAGCATTCTCGAGCGTCACGGACATGGTTCCCCGCGTCGCCAACTCTGCCACATCGGGGACGAACAGGACACGATGACGTCTCCGCACCCCAGGCTTACCCGCGCTTACCTGACGCTTACCCTAGGTCCCCGGCCGATGCCCAGGTCGGGGGCCCTTTTCGCAGGGGTTCGTCCGCCGAACGCCGGATCCGCCGACCTCGTTATCCGTCGACCTCGCCGACCCGGGCGGCCGCCGGGTCCAGGACGCGGGCGAGGAACGTCCGGGTGCGCTCGTGCTCCGGGTTCGCGATCACGCGGTCCGGCGCGCCCTGCTCGACGACGACGCCGCCGTCCATGAACACCACCCGGTCGGCGACCTCGCGGGCGAAGCTCATCTCGTGCGTCACCACGACCATGGTCATGCCCTCGTCGGCGAGGCCGCGCATGACCCCGAGGACGTCCCCGACCAGCTCGGGGTCCAGCGCGGACGTCGGCTCGTCGAACAGCATGACGCGCGGGTCCATGGCGAGCGCGCGGGCGATCGCCACGCGCTGCTGCTGGCCGCCCGACAGCTTCTCCGGGTAGGAGTCCACCTTGTCGGCCAGGCCGACCCGCTCCAGGTTCGCGCGGGCGACCCGCTCGGCCTCGGCCTTGTCGCGCTTCAGGACCTTGCGCTGCGCGACCGTGACGTTCCCGAGGACGGTCAGGTGCGGGAACAGGTTGAACGACTGGAACACCATGCCGATGCGCCGACGCGCGGCGTCGATGTCGACGTCCGGGTCGGTGAGCTCGACGCCGTCCACCGTGACCGTCCCGCCGGACGGCTCCTCCAGCAGGTTCACGCAGCGCAGCAGGGTGGACTTGCCCGAGCCGGACGGCCCGATCACGCACACCACCTCGCCGGACTCGACGTCCAGGTCGATCCCGCTGAGCACCTCCAGCGTCCCGAAGGTCTTGCGGAGTCCCCGGATCTCGATCGCGCTCATCGCCGTCCCCGCTTCTGCCGTGCCTCCAGCCGCCGGGCCAGGTAGCCGAGCGGGATCGTGATCAGCAGGTAGCACAGGCCCGCGACCAGGATCGGGGTCGTGTTGCCCTGCTGGCTGGCCAGGTCCCGGCCGAACTTGGTGAGCTCCCGCTGGGTCAGGGACACGCCGATGAACAGCGCCAGCGACGAGTCCTTGAACAGCAGCACCAGCTCGTTGGTGAGCGGCGGGATGACGACCCGGAACGCCTGCGGGACGACGATCGTCCGCATCGCCCGGAACCGCGACATGCCGAGCGAGCGCGCCGCCTCGGCCTGCCCGGGCGGCACGGCCTCGAGGCCCGCCCGGATCGTCTCGGCCATGTACGCCGCCGACACCAGGCCGAGCGCGGCCGCCGCCTGCCCGTACACGCCGCCGGGAAGCTCGGTGCCCGGGAACGCGAGCGGGATGCCGGTCCCGACGAAGATGAAGATCAGCAGCGCGGGCAGGCCGCGGAAGACCTCGATGTAGGCCATCGCGAACCAGCGGTACGGCAGCACCGACGACAGGCGCATCAGCGCCAGCAGCAGCCCGCCGACCAGGCCGAGCGCGAAACCGGTCACCGTGTAGATGACGGTGTTGCGCAGCCCGACCGTGATGATGTCCGGGAACAGGCCCTTCGCGACCGACCAGTTGAAGAAGTTGACGTGCAGCGAGTGCCAGTCGGCCAGCGCGACCACGAGGACGACGGCCGCGACGAAGATCCCGTACTCGCCGCCGAGCACGAGCCGCCTGCGCCGCCGGCGCGTCAGTCCCCTGCCGCCCGTGGTGGCGGCGGGCCCTGGCGTGGCGGGCCCTGGCGTGGCGGGCCCTGGCGTGGCGGGCCCTGGCGTGGCGGGCCCTGGCGTGGCGGGTCCTGGAGTGGCGGACTCTGAGGTGGACGCCACGTCAGTGTCCCTCGGGCATGGGACCGATCCACTTCTCGTAGATCGTCTTGTAGGAGCCGTCCGTGCGGGCCTGGGCGATGACGGCGTCGATCACGTCCTTCAGCCCGGCGTTCTTGTCCTTGCGGACGGCGAATCCGTACTGCTCGCCGGTGTTGTACTGGCCGCCGACGGCGTAGGCGGAGTTCGCCGGGTCCTTCAGCCAGCCCTGGACGACCGGGTAGTCCTCGACGATGACGTCGACCTTGCCGGTGCGCAGGCCGTTGAGCAGCGCCGCCGAGTCGTCGAACGACACCGAGTCGATCTTCGCGCCGTGCACGAAGTCCTCGCCGGTCGTGGACGCCTGGGTGCCGACCTTGGCCTTCTTCAGGTCGTCGGCCGAGGCGAACGCGGCGCCCTTCTTCGACATCGCGGCCTGGGTGGCGTCGAAGTACGGCTTGGTGAAGTCGATGAACTTCGCGCGGTCGGCGCGGATGGTCATGCCCGCCGCGGCGACGTCGCACTTGCCAGCGTTCAGGGCGGCGCCGGTCTTGATGGTCTCGAACGGGGTGTCCACGACCTTCTGGGTGACGCCGAGCTTCTTGGCGACCAGGTCCATCAGGTCGACGTCGAAGCCGACGACCTTGCCGTCCTTCTCGAACTGGAACGGCGGGTAGGGCAGGTGCGTGCAGGTCGTGAGCTGGCCCTTCTTGACCAGCTTGGCGCCCTGCACGGTGACCTGCGCGTCACCGCCGCCGCAGGCCGAGGCCGCGCCGAGCACCAGCGCGGCGGCGGCTGCGAGCGCCGAAAGTCGGGAAATGCGTCCGGACACGTGATCCTCCAGGGGGTCAGTGATTCACGTGGAGACGATTTCTACCATGGTCATCACCGCCGGACGGACGGTGACAGGCCGATCCACTTCGCGTAGATGCGCTGGTAGGAGCCGTCCGCGCGGGCGGCGTCAAGGGTCTGGTCGACCGCCTGGAGGAGCGCGGGGTCGCCGTCCCGGCTCATCATGAAGCCGTACTGCTCGCCGGTTCCGAACCGTCCGCGGATCTTGAACGCGGCGTTGGCGGGGTCGCGGAGCCAGCCCCAGGCGACCGGGTGGTCCTCGACGACGACGTCCACCCTGCGGGTGCGCAGGCCTTCGAGCAGGGCCTCCGGGGTCTTGAACGAGACGGTGTCGAGCTCGGCGTCGCGCAGGTACTGCTCGCCCTGCGTGGCCTGCTGCGTGCCGATCCGGACGTGCGCGGCCCGGAGCGCGGCGGGGCTCGCGAGGGCGGGTCCCTTGCGTCCGACGACCGTCTGGGTGACGTCGAAGTACGGCTTGGAGAAGCCGACCGTGGTGGCGCGGTCCTGGGTGATCGTGAGTCCGGCCGCGATGATGTCGCAGCGGCCCGCGGTCAGCGCCGAACCCGACTGCATGGGGTCGTAGGCGGTGTCCCGGACGTTCAGCGGGACGCCGAGGCGCTTGCCGACGAGCGCCAGCAGGTCCATGTCGAAGCCGGTGACCTTGCCGTCCTTCCCGCGCGCCTCGAACGGCGCGTTCGGAAGGTGCGTGCAGACGGTGAGCCGGGTCCGGTCGATCAGGGCCACGCCCTTCACCTCGCCCTCGCGCACGCCGCACCCGGCGGCGAGGGACGCCGCGAGGACCACGGCGGCGACCGGAGAGAGGCGGGAGAGGGGACGTCGGATCACGCTCTGCTCCTTGTGCGCAAGGGGTTTCGATCGACTATCCCACGCCCGCGGCCCGGCTCCGGACGGCCGGGAACCGGCGATCCCGTTTCCCGAGATTTGACGTGGCGGTCGTCCGGCCGCGCCGCCGATGATCACTAGCGTGGGACGGGTCGTGGACGTCTCAACGCTGCTGTCGCTGACCGACCGGGTGGACTCGCTGGCCGCCCCGTCCGGCATGCATCCGGGCGCGTGGCCGCTCGCCGGGCGGCTGGACGGCTGGACCCGCGCGCGCGGCCTGGTGATCGGCGACCCGGACACCTCGCCGCTCGGCCGCGCCCGCTGCGACCGGCTCGCCGCGCGGCTGCTGCGGGCCGCGCCCCTCGACCGGGTCGAGCTGTTCGCGCACTGGCTGACCTGGACGTTCGCGCTCGACGACACGCTCGACCGGCGGCCGCTGTCGGCGAGCGCGACCGCCGTCTGCGACCTGTACGACGACCTGCTGCGCGCGCTGCGGCGCGGGTCCGCCCGGCCCGGCGCCCGCCCGCTGGAGAGCACGCTCGCGGAGCTGTGGCGCGCGACGTCGGCGGGCATGAGCGCGGGGTGGCGGCGCCGGTTCCTGGTGCACCTGGAGGAGCACCGGGCGTGCTGCGCCGAGGAGGCGGTGAACCGGCGCACCGGCGTGGTCCCGACGTTGCAGCGGTACGCGGCGCTGCGCCGCGGCGCCTGCGGCCCGCACCTGTTCGACCTGGTCGAGCCGGTGCTGGGCGTGGAGCTGCCGGGCCGGGTCCTGTCCTGCCCGCCGTGGACGGCGCTCACCGAGGCCACCGCCGACATGATCGCCTGGTGCAACGACCTGGCGTCCTTCCGGCGCGAGCGGGCGGACGGCGACGCGCACGACCTGGTCGCCGTGCTGGCCGCCGCGCACGGCTTCAGCGACGGGCAGGCCGTCCACTGGACGCTCGACCGGATCGTCCACCGCGCCGCCGACGTGGCCGCCGCCGCACGGGTCCTGCCGGACGCGCTCGACCGGCTCCTGCTGCCGGACGACGACCGGATCGCCGTCGCCCGCGTCGTGCCGGTGCTGCTGGACGCCCCGCGGGCGCACCTGGACTGGCTCGTCGAGTCGGGACGCTACGACCTCGCCCGTCCCGAGGAGGCCCGGCCGCCCCGCCGGCAGCTCGGCCTCCAGGACATCCTCGCGGCGCGCTGACCCGCGAGGACGCCGGTCAGACGATGCGGGCCAGGTCGTCGCCCGTCGGCGTCCGGACGTAGACGACGCGGCGGCCCATGCGGTGCCCGGTGACCAGGTCGCAGGAGCGCAGGACGGCGAGGTGCTGGCTGACCGCGCCCGGGGTGACGCCGAGGCGGCGCGCCAGCTCGGTGGTGGAGGACGGCGCGTCCAGGAGGTGCAGGATCTCCGCGCGGGCGCGTCCGACCAGCGCCCCGAGCGCCCCCGCGCGCGGCCCCGGACGGCTCTCCCACACCGTCGCGACGCCGGACACCGGGTAGCTGAGCATCGCCTGGTAGGGCGGCGGGACGACCTGGACGCGCGGCCAGGTGAACACGCTCGGGACGAGCAGCAGTCCCCGCCCGGCCAGGCCGCCGTGGTACGTCCATGGCCGGTTGATGCGCAGGGCGCCGTCGCCCCAGGTCACGGTCTCGTGCAGGTCCGCGAAGACGCCCGCCGCGCCGCGCTCGGTGAGGGCGCGGGTGCGGCGCAGGACGTCGCCCTCCAGCAGTTCGCGGATGCGGCCCCAGTACGGCCGGACGGCCACCCGCCAGAACACCTCGAGCTGCTCGGCGAGCGCGTCGAGGATGGCGTCGGGGTCGGCGTCGAGGCGCGCGAGGGGCGGGTGGTCCGAGCCGCACGGGTTCGGGGGCATGCCCTGGGATCCCGTCCACAGCAGTTCCTCGACGACGACGTTGCGCGGGGTGGCCCGGACGGTCTCCAGCTCGGCCGCGAAGTCCGGCAGCGGGGTGCTGGGCGGCGGGGTGAGGAAGTCGGGGACGTACCCGGTGGCGGGCACGAAGGCGCGCAGCAGGTCCAGGTCGAGGCCGTCGAGCCGGGGCCGGACGGCGCGCAGCCAGGGAAGGTGCAGCGCGCGCAGGGACGGCCCGGCGAGCACCCGCAGCGCGCCGACCGCCTCCCACACCGGCGAGAACACGAACCGGACGCGGGCCGCGTCGTCCGGGGTGAACACGAACTCGATCATCGCTCCCCCGATCGTTTAGCTCAGACTAAATGAATGTCGGGACCGGTCCGGCGGCCCGAGCATCGTCTCCGTGACCACGCTCGACGATCGCCTCGAAGACCCTGTCCTGCCCACTCCCCCGAACCGCCTGACCTCCTTCTTCGCCACCCACCTCGGCGGCTTCCCGCGCGCCTTCTGGGCGCTCTGGACGGGCACGCTGGTCAACCGGCTCGGCACCATGGTCGAGCCGTTCCTCGGCCTCTACCTGACCAGCGCGCGGGGGCTGTCGCTCGGGCAGGCGGGCGGCGTGATGGCCGTCCACGGGGCGGGGTCGCTCGTCGGCCAGTTCATCGGAGGGCTGCTCGCGGACCGCTTCGGACGGCGCCGGACGCTGCTGCTGTCCACGTTCGGCACGGGCACGGCGATGCTCGTCCTCGGGTACTCGCAGGGCATCGTCATGCTGATCGCGGCGGCGGCGCTGCTCGGCCTCATGGCCGACATGTTCCGCCCGGCCGCCCAGGCGATGGTCGCGGACATGGTCCCCGCCGAGGACCGGGCGCGCGCGTTCGGCCTGAACTTCTGGGCCGTGAACCTCGGCTGGGCGGTCGCGATGGTGTCGGCGGGGGCGCTGGCCCGCACCGGGTTCCACACCCTGTTCTGGATCAACGCCGCGGCCTGCGCGGGGTTCGGCATCCTGGTCTGGCGGGCGGTGCCGGAGACGCGGCCGTCCGTCCCGGTGAACAGCGCGGACAGCGCGGACAGCGCGGACAGCGCGGACGCCGAGGCGGTCGCCGTCGCGGCGCCGCGCGGCAGCTTCCTGGACGTCCTGCGCGACCGGGTCATGGTCGGCTACACGTTCGCGGCGATGGCCTACGTGTTCGTGCTGATGCAGTCCATGACGACGATGCCGCTGGCGATGCGCGAGCACGGCCTCGGCCCGGGCACCTACGGCTGGGTCATCGGGCTCAACGGCCTGGTGATCATCACCGTCCAGCCGGTGGTGATCGCGTGGCTGACGCGGCGGGACCACTCGCTGGTGCTGGTCGCGGGCATGACGATCGTGGGGATCGGCGTCGGCTGCACCGCGCTGGCGTCCACGGCGTGGCAGTACGCGGTCGTCGTGGTCTTCTGGACGTTCGGCGAGATCATGGTCGCGTCCGTCCTGCAGGCGGTCGTCGCCGGGCTGTCCCCCGACCACCTGCGCGGACGCTACAGCGGGCTGTACGGGCTCGCGTGGTCCGGCGGCTTCATGCTGGCGCCGCTCGGCGGGACGCAGCTGCTCGGCCTCGGCGGGTCGGCGCTGATGTGGCCCGTGTGCGGGGCGATCGGACTCGTCGCGGCGGGCGCCCAGCTGGCCCTCGCCCCGGCGATCCGGCGGCGGACGGGCCCCTCCGCCGCTTGACCCCGGACGCCAATTATCGTCATAGTGACGATACCCGGTCCGAGGCCGGGGAACGGCGACCTTCTAGGGTGGAGACGTGGCACAGCTCAGGATCGCGCTCGCACAGGTGAACCCGACCGTCGGCGACCTCGGCGGCAACGCCGGGCTGGTCGCCGCCTGGGCCCGCCGGGCCCGGGACGCGGGCGCCCACCTGGTCGTCTTCCCGGAGATGGTCCTCACCGGCTACCCGGTCGAGGACCTCGCGCTCCGCTCGTCGTTCGTCGACGCGTCCCGCGACGCGCTCGAGCGGCTGGCCCGGCGGCTCGCGGACGAGGGCCTCGGCGACCTGCCCGTCGTCGTCGGCCACCTCGACCGCCGGACGGTCGCCCTCGTCCGGCCGGGGCAGCCCGCCGGGTCCCCGCTGGACGGCGCCGCCTGGCTGCACGGCGGCGAGGTGATCGTCCGCTCGGCCAAGCACCACCTGCCGAACTACGGCGTGTTCGACGAGTACCGCGTGTTCGTCCGCGGCGACACGCTGCCGGTCGTCCGGGTGCACGGCGTGGACGTCGCGACCGTCGTCTGCGAGGACCTCTGGCAGGACGGCGGCCCGGTCGGCGTCACCGGAACGGCGGGCGCGGGCCTGCTACTGGCCCTCAACGCGTCCCCCTACGAGCGCGACAAGCAGGACACCCGGCTGGAGCTGTGCGCCCGCCGCGCCCGCGAGGCCGGCTGCGCGCTCGTCTACGTCAACATGGTCGGCGGCCAGGACGAACTGGTCTTCGACGGCGACTCGATCGTCGTCGGCGCGGACGGCGCGATGCTCGCCCGCGCCCCGCAGTTCACCGAGTACCTGCTGGTCTCCGACCTCACCCTGCCCGCCGCGGGCCCGGCGGCGCGGCCCGCGCGCGAGCCCGTCGCCGCCTCCGACGGCACGACCATCACGATCGAGCGGCATGTGCTGTCCGGCGACCCCGTCCCCGCCTACCCGGCCCGCCCGCAGCAGGTCGCCGAGCGGCTGGACGACCTCGGCGAGGTGTACGCGGCGCTGGTCACCGGCACCCGCGACTACGTCCGCAAGAACGGCTTCCGCTCGGTCCTGCTCGGGCTGTCCGGCGGCATCGACTCGGCGCTGGTCACGACCCTGGCGTCCGACGCCATCGGCCCGGAGAACGTCCACGTCGTGATGCTGCCGAGCCGCTACTCGTCCGAGCACTCGGTCACCGACGCCGAGGAGCTGGTGAAGCGGCAGGGCGTGCACGCCCGGATCGTCCCGATCGGCGGCATGGTGGACGCGTTCGAGGCCGAGCTCGACCTGCACGGCCTGGCGTCGGAGAACCTCCAGGCACGGATCCGCGCCAACGTCTGGATGGGCCTGTCGAACGAGCACGGCCACCTGGTGCTGACCGGCGGCAACAAGAGCGAGCTCGCGACCGGCTACTCCACCCTCTACGGCGACTCGGCGGGCGGGTTCGGCCCCATCAAGGACCTGGTGAAGACCATGGTCTGGGCGCTGGCCCGGTGGCGGAACGCGCAGGTCGGCTCCGACCTGCCGTTCCTCCACCCGTTCGAGGGGCCGCCGATCCCCGAGGCGATCATCGTCAAGGAGCCGTCCGCCGAGCTGCGCCCGGACCAGAAGGACTCCGACTCCCTGCCGCCCTACGACGTCCTCGACCCGCTCCTCGTCGACTACGTCGAGCACGACATGGGACGCGACCGGCTGATCGCGGCCGGCCACGACCCGGACCTGGTCGACCGCGTCATCCGCCTCACCGACCTCGCCGAGTACAAGCGCCGCCAGTACCCGCCGGGCCCCAAGGTCACCCCGAAGAACTTCGGCCGCGACCGCCGCCTGCCCATCACCGACCGCTGGCGCGAGAACCCCTGACCCGCCGGGGCGCCGGCGCTACCGGTGGTGGTTCTCGCCGGGCCAGTTGGGGATGGGCTCCTCCGGCTCGGGCGGGACGCCGGGGACGACCTGCTCGCACCAGACGACCTTGCCGGCCGTGGTGCGGCGGGTGCCCCAGCGGTGCGCGAGCTGGCTGACGACCAGCAGGCCGCGCCCGTTCTCGTCGTCGTCGAGGGCGTGCCGCAGGCGCGGCAGGGCGGCCGAGCGGTCCAGCACCTCCAGCGTGAGGGTGCGCTCGAACAGCAGCCGCAGCTCGATGCCGCCCGGCGCGTACCGCAGGGCGTTGGTGACCAGCTCGGACGCCAGGAGCTCGGTGGTGTAGACGAGGTCGCCCAGGCCCCACTCGGTGAGCTTGCTGCACACCAGGCCGCGGGCCCGCCGGACGGACGCCGGGTCGGTCGGCAGCGGCCAGGACGCCATCCGGTCGGCGGGCATCCGGTGCAGCCGCGCCAGCAGGACGGCGATGTCGTCGCGGTGCTGGTCGGCGTACACGCCGGCGAGGGTGGCCTTGGCCAGGTCCTCCATCGGGCGGCCGACGGTCTCGGCGGTGAACAGCGAGCGCAGCCGGGCCAGGCCGTCGTCGATGTCGCGGCCCCGGTTCTCCACCAGGCCGTCGGTGTAGATGACGAAGACCGAGCCGTCCTCGACGGTGAACTCGCGGCTCTCGATGGCCGCGCCGCCGGTCACGCCGAGCGGCGGCGCGGGCGGCACCTCCAGGTAGGCGTTCGCGCCGTCCGGGGCGGCGAGCAGCGGCGGCAGGTGCCCGGCGGACGCGACCTCCAGCGTGCCGGTGGTCGCGTCGTACACGGCGTACACGCAGGTGGCGAAGTGCGGCTCCTGCTCGCCGAGCTCGATCATCAGCTCGTGCATGACGTGCAGCGCGTCGGCGGGCGGGAGCTCCAGGTTCGCGAGGGTGTGGAGCGCGGTGCGCAGCCGTCCCATGGTGACCGCGGCGCGGACGCCGTGCCCGGCGACGTCCCCGACGATGAGGGCGACGCGGGCGCCGGGCAGCGCGATCGACTCGTACCAGTCGCCGCCGACCTCGACGAGCTTGCTGCCGGGCAGGTAGCGGTGCCGGACCTCGACGGTCGCGGGCGCCGACAGCCGGTTCGGCAGCAGGCTGCGCTGGAGCGCGAGAGCGGTGGCGCGCTCGCGGCTGAACAGCCGGGCGTTGTCGATGACGATCGCGGCGCGGGCGGCGAACTCCATGCCGATCTCGACGTCGTAGGGGTCGAAGCGGCGGTGCCCCTGGACGCGGGTGCAGGCGATGAAGCCGAGCAGCGTGTCGCGGGCGATCATCGGCAGCAGCACCATCGAGACGTCCGACAGCAGGTGGCCGACCGGGTTGCGCCGCCACTTCTCGGCGATGTCGCCGGCGTCGCCGCGCTCGACGTGCGCCAGGTGGACGGGCCGCGCGGTGGCGAGGACCTCGCGGTAGGGCGTGCCCTCGGGGAACACCAGCACCTCGCCGACCGGGAACGTCGCGGTCCAGGCGGGGTCCTCGTCCTCGGAGGTGACCGCGATCCGGCGCATGACCGCCGAGCCGGTCTCCTCGTGCACCTCGTCCGCCGCGATCAGGCTCTCCAGGATCAGCACGGACGACACGTTGCAGTAGTGCGGGACGACGACGTCGACGATGCCCTTCGCGGTCTGGTCCAGGTCGAGGGACTGGCCGAACCGGGTGAGCGCGTCGTCCATCAGCGCGCGGCGCATGAGGGACGGGTCCTGGAAGCGCTCGCTCGGCGGCAGCGCGACCCGGACGTACAGCAGCCCCACGGTGCCGTCGCCGACCATGGGCTGCGCCGTGACGACCGCGTCGACGCCGCGGCCGTCGGCGTGCCGCGCGGAGAGCACGGCCGTGCGCTCCTGCCCGGCGGCTGCCGCCTCGAGCAGCGCCTCGAGCTCGGCCTTGGCGTCGTCGGCGACCAGATCGGCCGCGGGGCGCCCGATCAGGCCGGCCGGATCATGGCCGAGGACGGCGAGGCAGTTGGGCCCGCACTGGACGATCGCGCGATCGGCGTCGAAGCCGAGCACGAGTGTGCGGGACGGGGAATCGCCGACGGGCCCATCGCCCCGTGGCGCCATGACGGATCTCACCTGACGCTCCAGTCAGCCGGTCCTGCATCCACTCCCCCAGCCCAGTATGGAGCATGCCCGGCGGGCTGGGGGAGAAGATCACGGCCGACGAGGCGAAAACGGCATGGAAAAACAGACGTCACGGTCAATCCGTCGAAATACCCCGGAGGATCGTGTCCACGAGCTGCTCGCCGAAGCCGTCCGGCAAGGGGTCCGGAGGCTTGTGGTAGGCGAACGCGCCGACCAGCATCGCCACCGCCACGTTCACGTCGACGTCGCGCCGCACCTCGCCGCGCTCGACGCCGCGGCGCAGCACGTCCAGGTACACCTCGCGGCGCGGGAGCATGACGTCCTGCCGGTAGCGCTCGTACAGCTCGGGGTACTTCTCCGCGCCGCCGACCACGTTCCAGAAGCAGCGGGACGCCTTGAGCCCCCGCTCGACCGACATGTACCGGGCGAGGGTGAGCAGGTCGTCCCGGACGCCGGTGCCGGGCAGCTCGGGCAGCGGCCCCTTGAGCGCGCCCAGCGCGTCGACGATCAGCGCCTCCTTGTTGGGCCAGCGCCGGTAGATGGTCGTCTTGGCGACGCCCGCGCGGGCGGCCACGGCCTCCATCGACACCCCGTCGACGCCGGACTCCTCGGCCAGCAGGTCGACGGTGGCGTCCAGGATCGCCTTCTCGGCGCGCTCGCTGCGGGGCCGCCCCGGGCGCGCGGCGCCCGGGCGGCTCTCGTCGGTCTCCGCCGTCCGCCGCGCGGTCGGCTTACTCTCGGTCATCGCGGTTCACATTCTCACACGGTCGCCGTCTCCTGGCTCCCCTGCGCCGGTTCGGCCTCCCCGTCCCCGGACGCGGCGGGCGAACCGGCGGCGGGTTCGTCCTCGACGGCGGAGCGGCCCGGCATCCAGCGTAGGACCACCAGCGCGCTGAACAGCGCGATCAGGGCCGCGGCGCCCGCCGCGACGTGCACCGCGTGGACGAACGCCTCGTCCGCGGGGGCGATCAGGGCCCTCGCCTCCGAGGACACCGCGCCCGCCTGGTGCGCGCCCGCGATCGACTGGCCGACCACGTCACGCGCGGCCGCGGGCAGCCCGGCGAGCTTCTCGCGCAGGTCCGAGCGGTAGATCGAGGAGATCACCGAGCCGAGGACGGCCACGCCCAGCGCGACCGCGACCTGGCGGGCGGTGTTGTTGAGCGCGGAGCCCGCGCCCGCCTTCTCGCGCGGCAGGGCCGACATGACGGCCTCGGTCGCGGGCGGCATGACGTTCGCCATGCCCGCGCCCTGCACGAAGAAGATCACGCCGAGCACCCACAGCGGGGTGTGGACGTCCAGGAACTGGTAGCCGACCAGGGCGCCGGTCACCGCGAGGAGGCCGACGGTGCAGACCGCCTTGGCGCCGAACCGGCGCACCATGGACGCGCTGCGCGGCGAGAACACCAGCTGAGCGACCGCGAACGGCATGACCATCGCGCCCGACTGGAGCGGGCTCAGGCCGCGCACGGACTGCATGTAGAAGTTGGAGAAGAAGAACACGCCGCCCGCGGCGAAGAAGCACAGCGCGATCGCGGCGACGGACGCCGACAGGCGCGGGTCGCGGAACAGCCGGACGTCGAACGCCGGGTGCTCGGTGCGGGCCTCGTGCCAGACGAACGCGGCCAGCACCAGCGCGCCGAGGCCGATCGGCACCAGCACGTCCACCGCGCCCCAGGCGCCCTTGTCGCCGCCGCGGATGATGCCGTAGGACACCGCGACCAGGCCGATGATCGACAGCAGGACGCCGACCGGGTCGAGGCCGCCGCGCTCGGGGTTGCGGGACTCGGGGACCAGGAACACGATCGCCGCGGCGCCCGCGATGATGACGGGGACGTTGATCAGGAAGACCGAGCCCCACCAGAAGTGGGCCAGCAGCAGGCCGCCGGTGATCGGGCCGATCGCGACGCCGAGGCCGACCGCGCCCGCCCACAGGGCGATGGCGCGCGGCCGCTCCTTCGGCTCGAACACGTTGGTGATGATGGACAGCGTCTGCGGCATGACCGCCGCGCCGCCGAGGCCCATCAGCGCGCGGGCCCAGATCAGCTGGGCCGGCGACTGCGCGTAGGCCGAGGCGAGCGAGGCGATCGCGAAGATCACCATGCCGCCGAGCAGCACCCGCTTGCGGCCGAGCCGGTCGCCGAGCACCCCGAAGGTGAACAGCAGTCCGGCGAACACCAGCGTGTAGGAGTTGATCGACCACTCGAGCTGGCTCTGCGTCGCGCCGAGCCCCTCGTGCGGGTCGGCGATGGTCTTCAGGGCGACGTTGAGGATGGTGTTGTCCAGGACCACGACGAGCAGGCTGACCGTCAGCACGCCGAGGACGTACCAGCGTCGCCGCTGGATGGTCTGGGGATCCACGGAACTCCTTCGAGGGTTCGTGTCGGGTTCGTGGCGGGTGGTTCGCGGCGGGAGGTTCGTCGCGGGTGATGCGTGGCGGGGGGCTCGCGGCACGGGAAGAGATTGCGCTACGGAGGCGTTGCGGAATGAGCGTACGCCGCGGAGTTCAGATACGCAACCGTAGCGTTTCGAAACCCTCCAGAATGCTCGAAGCGCCCGGGCGCGGGGAGGTCCGCGTCACGCCGGAGAGGGACCGGCGGGGGAATCGCGGGGGGTTCCATGGCCGTTGTTCTGGTGGGATCATCGGTCCCGTCCGGGTACGCCACCGTGGCGCCTCGAGACTGGAGGTACACCGTGTCTTCTGACGTGTCCGCTTCCACGCCGAACTCCCCCGCACAGCCGCAGGGACCCGCCCAGCCGACCGCCCTCTACGGCGGCCAGGGCACCCGCCGGGTGACGGTGAGGGACATCGCCGCCGCCAAGGGTCGGCACGAGAAGTGGCCCATGCTCACCGCCTACGACGCCCTCAGCGCGCGCGTCTTCGACGAGGCGGGCATCCCCGTCCTGCTCGTCGGCGACTCGGCCGCGATGGTCGTCTACGGCTACGACTCCACCATCCCCGTCACCGTGGACGACCTCGTCCCGCTCGCCGCCGCCGTCGTGCGCGGCGCCAAGCGCGCGATGGTCGTCGCCGACCTCCCCTTCGGGTCGTACCAGGCGAGCGTCCCCGAGGCGCTCGCGAGCGCGACCCGGTTCATGAAGGAGGCGAACGTCCAGGCGATCAAGGTCGAGGGCGGCCGCCGGATCCTCCCGCAGGTCGAGGCGATGGTCGCCGCCGGCATCCCCGTGATGGGGCACCTCGGCCTCACCCCCCAGTCGGTGAACGCCTTCGGCGGCTACCGGGTCCAGGGACGCGGCGAGGACGGCGAGCGGCTGCTCGCCGACGCCAAGGCGCTGGAGGCCGCGGGCGCGTTCTCCGTCGTCCTGGAGTGCGTCCCGGACGAGCTGGCCCGCCGGGTCACCGCCGCGCTGTCGGTCCCGACGATCGGGATCGGCGCGGGCGAGGGCACCGACGCGCAGGTCCTGGTCTGGCAGGACATGGCCGGGCTCACCCCCCACACCGCCAAGTTCGTGAAGAAGTACGCCGACCTGTACTCCGTCCTCGGCGACGCGGCGCGCGAGTACGCCGAAGAGGTCGTCGCGGGCACCTTCCCGACCCCCGAGTACAGCTACCGGTAGAGCACCGGATCAGGCCCTGCCGGAGCCCGTGCCAGCGCGGGCCCCGGCGGGGTCCTGCCCGTTCCCGGGCGTCCGCTGCGCGGGGAGCCCGGGCCGCTCCTCCCCGTCCGCGCCGTCCGCGCCGTCGACGTCGCGGATCTCCTTGTGAAGGGTGCGGACGGCGGCCTCCAGGACGTCCGGGCCCGCGACGTTCATCAGCAGCAGGCCCAGGTTGAGCGTCTTCTGACCGTCCGACATGTCGCTTCCGGCGAGGGCGTCGACGGCGGTGCGCAGGTCGGCCTGGTCCTCGGCGGAGACGTTCTGCAGGAGGCCCAGGCAGTAGGTGGGCAGCGCCAGCCTCGCCCGGGGGAACGAGACGCCCTCCATGATGCGGCCGACGTCCTGCGCGCGGCTGCGCGCCTGCACGCGGTCGACGCCCCGGTCCGCGGCGGCGAGCAGCGAGGTCAGCAGGGTGGACGGGCCGACCGCGACGTCCTCGTCCCCGACGCGGACGGTGAACACCGCGCTGCGGAAGATCATCATCGAGCCGAGGCTGGCGGCCAGCACCTGCGCGGCGCCCAGCATCTGCGGCGACTTCACCCCGAACTCCCAGTGGAACGTCCGCAGGAGTAACAGCGACCCGGCGCCCGCGGCCCCGTTGATCAGCACGTACGCCCAGGTGCTCGGCACCCGGACCAGCGTGATCGGACGGTCCCGGTACCGGCTCACCAGCTCCGCGACGCCCACCAGGCAGGCGAGCGCGACCGTGACCAGATAGCCCGTCACCGGCCGCTCCCGGCCACCGGTGCGCCGGAGGTCACCGGTCCGCCGGAGGTCACCGGTCCGCCGGGGGCGCGAGGCGCACGATCTCGTCGATCTCGCGTTCCACCGTCACCAGCCCCCGGTCGCGGAGGGTCTCCACGGCGTCCGCGATCTCCAGCAGCCCGAGGCCGGTGCCGTGCTGCAACTGCTCGAGCGACTGGGGACGTCCCGCGGCGCCGAGCCGCGCCAGAACGCGCCGGCACACGTCGGGCAGGTCGGAGCCGCCGTCCGGGTCGCCGGCGCCTCGTCCGGTGACGGGACCGCCGCCGCTCCCGGGATCCGGGGTCGCGCGCGTCGCGGTCCCCCCGTGACCGGTGTCGAAGGAGCGTCCGGGCGGACGCAGGAAGGCGCTCCACGGGTCGGCCGACCGGATCTGCCTCATCCTCACCTGCCCTGTAGTACGGCGATCATAGGACGCGTCCCGGCCGCGGCGGAACCGCCGCGGCACCTCCCAGGATGCCCGCGCCGCACCGTCTTCCGCGCCGTTTCCGGCACGGCGCGGAAGATGCTGCGGATCAGAGTCGGCCACCCGTCCACGTCAGCACTTGGACGTCCGCACGTCACCTACCGCTCCGGTGACTCTTCCCGATTTCAGAGGGTTCGGTCGTCGAAGTCATCGGCGTCCGGGTCGGGGGTCGTGGAGCGGGCGACGATGAGCCGGTCGCCGTCGCGCAGGACGGAGCAGCCCGGGTCGTCGTAGGCGAGCGTCCGGTCGTCGCGGACGACGGCGACCACCGGCTGCGCGACCGTCCCGGCCGGGATCCCGACCTCGTCGGGCCGGACCTCCCGTTCGACCAGGTCGAGACCGCTGCCGCGCTGGAGCAGGTCCTCCATGACGGCGCTGAGGTGCGGGTGCAGCGCGGCGACGCCGAGGAGCCTCCCGGCCGTCTCGGACGACACGACCACGTGGTCCGCGCCGCTCTGCCGGAGCAGCGGGATGTTCTCCGCCTCGCGGACCGTCGCCTGGATGCCCGCGTCCGGGTTCAGCTCCCGGGAGGTCAGGGTGACCATCACGGCGGTGTCGTCACGGGCGCACGCGACGACGATCTCGCGGGCCCGCTCGACCGCCGCCTGCCGCAGCACCGACCGGCGCGTCGCGTCCCCGACGACCCCGGTCACCCCGGCGTGGGTCGCCTCGGAGATCACCGCCGGGTCCGGGTCCACCACGACGATCTCCTGCGGCGGCACGCCGTTGCGCAGCAGCGTCCGGACCGCGCTGCGGCCCTTGGTGCCGAACCCGGCCACCACGAAGTGGTCACGCACCCTGGACCTCCAGCGCGCTCTCCGCCAGTCCTCGCGGGTGCGTTCGGCGAGCACCTCCAGCGTCGTCCCGACCAGGACGATGAGGAAGAGCACCCGGACCGGCGTGATGATGACGGTGTTGACCAGCCGCGCCCCGGCGCTCACCGGGACGATGTCGCCGTAGCCGGTCGTGGAGACGGTCACCGTGGCGTAGTAGAGGCAGTCGAGCAGCGACATCCGCGCGCGGGCCCCGTCGTGGTAGCCGTCCCGTCCCACGTAGACCAGGACGACCACGATCAGCAGCAGCGCGACGGCGAGCCCGACGCGGCGGAGCACCGCGCGCATCGGCCCGGGCCGCCGTGAGGGCAGCATGACCTGCGCGGTCCGTGCCGCCCCCTCCCCCATCTCCACGGAACGCAACCGTAGCAGCGCGGACGGTCACGTTCCGTGAGCGTCTCGCCGGGGCCCCGCGAGGGCCGGGCGCCCGGGGATCAGACGTCGGTGACGCGGAGGCCGGCGTGGGCCTTGTAGCGGCGGTTGATGGAGATCAGGTTCGCGGTGAACGCCTCGACCTGGTGGGCGTTGCGGAGGCGCCCGCCGTACACGCCGCGCATCCCGGGGATGCGCCCGGCGAGGGCCTGGACGGTGTCGGTGGCGTCGCGGTCGTCGCCGAGGACCAGGACGTCCAGCTCCGTCTCGTCCACCTCGGGGTCGAGCAGCAGGACGGCCGACACGTGGTGGAAGGCGGCCACGACGCGGACGCCCTCGGTGTCCTGGAGCACGGCGGCGGCCTGCTCGGCGGCGCTGCCCTCCTCGACCGGGAGCGCGTGGGCGCCCTTCTTGTCGAAGCCGAGGGGGTTCACGCAGTCCACCACGATCTTGCCCGTGAGGGCCTCGCGCAGCGACTCCAGCAGCGCCTTGTGGCCCTCGTAGGGGACGGCGACGATCACGACGTCCGACCCGGACGCGGCCTCGGCGTTCGCCGCGCCCTGGATCCCCAGGTCCGCGCCGAGGTCGGCGGCGGCCTGCGCGGCCCGCTCCGCGCTGCGCGAGCCGAGGGTGACCTTGTGCCCGGCGAGCGCGAACCGGCGGGCCAGGCCCTTCCCCTGGTCCCCGGTGCCGCCGAGGATCCCGATGCTCAGGCCGGAGACGTCGGGCAGGTCGTGGGGGTTCTTCTTCGGCTGGTCTGTCATGGCGTCGAGTCTGCCAAACCGGGCGGAGTGCGCCGCGCGCGGGCCCTTCCCGTCCGGAAGGGCAGGGACCCGTCCCGTCGAAACGGCGCGCCCCGGGGCGTGCCTGGGCCACGATGGAACGCATGGACGCCGAGCACGTCATGATGCTGCGCGAGGTCCTCGCCGCCACCGGCTGGCTGGAGCGCACCGGGGAGTTCGGCCGGGCGCTGCGGGTCAGCGCCCGGACCCCCGGCGGGCTGCTGCTGGTCGGCACCCCCGGCGGCGAGCCGTGGCACCTCGCCGCCCACCTGGACGACGAGAGCGGCCTGAACGGGCTGCCGGGGCTCTCCCCCACCCTCGTCCGCTGGTCGCCCCCGCCGGACGCGCCCGCGCACCTCGCGATCGGCCTGGACCGGCTCGAGGACGCCGGACGCGGCGAGACCCTCCTCGTCGTCGCCGAGGACGAGGCGCCCGTCCCGCTGCTGGAACGGGTCGACGACGCGCGCCGCGTCGGCGCGACGATCCTCGCCCTGGACGGCGGCGACCGGGAGCTCCAGGGCCTCGCCCACGAGGCGCTGACCGTCCCGGCCGCCGAACCCCTGGTCACCTTCGACGGTGCCCAGCACCTGGTCAGCGCGGCCGCCGGGCAGGACCTCGCCCGGTCGCGCCGGGGCCTGCGCGACCGCCTCGCCCGCCTCCTCGACGCCGTCACCGGCCCCGTCGTCGACTGACGCGCCGCCGACCGACGCGCCGCCGGCCGCCCGGTCCGGGCGGGCTCGCCGCCCGGACCTGGTGGAGAGTCAGTCGTCGTCCTGGGCGTCCCATGCCTTGTTGCGGGCGCGGGCCTCGGCCAGGGCGTTGGCCGCCTCGGCCTCGGTCGCGTAGGGGCCCATGCGGTCCTTGTCGGGGCAGCCCGCGCCGTGCTCGACGCGCAGGTGCTTCAGGCAGAACCACCACGCGTCGTCGATGTCCTTGTTCGGGTCCATGTCCCCCTCCTTCTCGATCACGCCTCTGGAGTCGTCCCCCGCCGGGGCTGACTACACTCGCTGACCATGACGACCCACCTCCTCCGGCCCGGCCGTGTCTCGCCCATGCGCAAGGTACCCGCGAACATCCGACGTCCGGAGTACGTGGGGAAGAAGACGCCGAAGACCGGCGAGCGGGACGTCAAGACGCCGGAGATCATCGAGCGGATGCGGGTGGCGTCGACGATCGCCGCGCAGGCGCTGGAGGAGGTCGGCAGGCACGTCCGGCCCGGGATCACCACCGACGAGCTGGACGTCATCGGGCACGAGTACATGCTCGCCCGCGGCGCCTACCCCTCCACCCTCGGCTACCGCGGGTACCCCAAGTCGCTGTGCACCTCGATCAACGAGGTCATCTGCCACGGCATCCCGGACGACACCGAGCTGCGCGACGGCGACATCGTCAACGTGGACATCACCGCGTTCGTCGACGGCGTCCACGGCGACACCGACGCGACGTTCCTGGTCGGCGAGGTGGACGAGGAGTCGCGGCTGCTGGTCGAGCGCACCCACGAGGCCATGATGCGCGGCATCCGCGCCGTCCGGCCGGGGCGCGCGATCAACGTGATCGGGCGGGTGATCGAGTCCTACGCCAAGCGGTTCGGGTACGGCGTCGTCCGCGACTTCACCGGGCACGGCATCGGCACCACGTTCCACTCGGGGCTGGTCGTCCCGCACTACGACGACCAGGCGGCGACGACGGTGATGCAGGCCGGCATGACGTTCACGATCGAGCCCATGCTCACCCTCGGCACGCACGAGTGGGACATGTGGCCGGACGGCTGGACCGTCCTCACCAAGGACCGCAAGCGGACGGCGCAGTTCGAGCACACCATCCTGGTGACCGACGACGGACATGAGATCCTGACGCTTCCGTAGCCGGATTCCCGGGAAGCACGCCACAGAGGACGCTCCACCGCGGAGGCATCCGCCGCCGGGCGTCCGGGAAGAGCTCCCTCATGAACGCTCCCGCACCGTACGAACCGCCACGAGTGCCCTCGGACAGCATGCCCCCCGGGAGAGCGGCGCTGAGCGTGACGTGGGCGGCGCTGCCGTTCCTGACCCTGGGCTACGCGACCCCCTTCACGTTCGCGGCGGCCGCGCTGTGGCGGCGGCGGATGCACCTGGTGTGGGCGACCGCCGTGTACAGCGCGTTGTTCGCGGGCCTGCTGCTGATCGCGCCGAACCTCGCGACCGACAGCGGGGCCCAGCGGGCCGCGGGCGTCCTGATGTTCCTGCTGGCGATCGTCGGGTGCGGGCACGCGTTCCTGGTGCGGCGCCAGGTGTTCGACCCGGACGGGCTGTCCGGCGTCGGGAACGACGCGGTGGTGGAGCGGGTCCGGCAGCAGCGGCTGCTGCGCGCCAAGGCCCGCGACCTGGCCGCGAACGACCCGGGCCTCGCGCGTGAGCTGCGGATCGGCCGTCCCGACCTGCACCGCCAGTTCAACGACGGCGGCCTGGTGGACGTCAACCACGCCCCGCCCGAGGCCCTGACCATGCTGCCCGGGGTCACCCCCGAGCTGGCCGGGCGGATCGAGCGGGCACGCGCCGAGACCGGCGGTTTCGTCTCCGCCGAGGAGCTCTCCGCGATCGCCGGCCTCCCCCCGGCGATCACCGGCGAGCTCTCCGAGTTCGCCATCTTCATCCGCTGACGCCGGGTCGGAGGCGGGAGGCGCTCACCCCGTCGTCACCGTCAGTAGGCGACGGTGATCCGGCGGCCGACGGCCTTGGGGTCCTCGAGCTCGTTCACCAGGGCGACGGCGTAGTCCTCGGCGCTGATCCGGCTGTTGCCGTCGGCGTCGGTGAGGAGCCGGTCGCCGCCGAGGCGGAAGGTGCCGGTGCGGTCGCCGGGGCCGATCTCGGCGGCCGGGGAGATGTAGGTCCAGTCGAGGCCGGAGCCCTCGGCGCGGACGGCGTCGAGGAGCGCGCCGTGCGCGAGGGCCTCGTTCTTGTAGAGGTCCGGGAAGCCGGGACTGTCCACGAGGCGCTGTCCTGGCGCGACCTCGAGGCTGCCGGCGCCGCCGACGATCACGACGCGCCTCACCCCGGCCTCGCGGGCGGCGGCGAGGACGCCGCGTCCGTCCGCGAGGAGCGGGGCGACCGGGTCCGAGCCGTCGCGCGGCGGGGCGATCGCGAGGACGATCGCGTCCTGGCCCTGGGCGAGCCGGGCGACGGCGGCGGCGTCGTTCGCGTCGGCCTTGGCGGTGCCGTCCTTGCCGCTGCGGGTCACGCCGGTGACCTCGTGGCCCCGGGCGCGCGCCTCGGCGGCGACGCGCGAGCCGACCATGCCGGTGGAACCGATGAGCAGGATCTTCATGGGTGTCTCCCTTTCGTCGAACCGCACGGTATCCATCGGATACTGGTTACTACAACGAACCATAGGTACCCTTGGGAAACCATGGAGGACATCATGCGTCCCGGGGACGCCTTCGACCCGGCCTGCCCGACCCGGACGGTGCTCGACCGGATCGGCGACAAGTGGTCGGTGCTGATCGTCCTGAGCCTGCTGGACGGACCGCTGCGGTTCACCCGCCTGCGCGACCGGATCGGCGGCGTCACCCCCAAGGTCCTTACCCACACGCTGCGCGGAATGGAACATGACGGCCTTCTCGCCCGCCGGGTGTTCGCCGAGGTCCCGCCCCGGGTCGAGTACGAGCTGACCCCGCTCGGGCACTCCCTGCGGGGACCGATCCAGGCCGTGACCGACTGGGCCGAGGCCAACGTCCGGCGGGTGATGGCGGCCCGCGACGCGCATGACGTCCCCGATGCCGGGAACGAGGGGGGCGTGGCGGACGGAACGGGCGGTCACGACCTTCGGCGCGCCGTCCGCGAAAACGATCACTAACGGGATAGGGTCCCGCCGTACCTGGCAAGACGGGACGGACGGGGCGGGGATGCGCGCATGATGGGGCACACGCACGCGCTGAGCGGGGCACTGGTATGGCTGGCGGCCGTCCCCCTGCTCGGGCGGACGGACCTGATGCACCAGTACGCGTTCCATCTCGACACCAAGCAGCTCGCCGCCGGGACGGTCGTGTCCGCGGGGGCGGCGCTGCTGCCGGACATCGACCACCACAACGGGCGCATCGCCAACACGCTCGGCCCGCCGTCGCAGCACTTCTGCAAGTGGGTCGGGAAGATCTCCGGCGGGCACCGGCACGGAACCCACTCGATCCTGTTCGCGGTCGCGATGGGCTGGGGCGTCGACTGGCTCGCGACCCACCAGCGCTACGCGTGGTGGGCGGTGCTGTTCATCATCGTGGGCTTCGGGCTGCGGGGCATCGGCCTGGACTTCGAGGGCAAGGAGCCGCAGTCCGCGCTGGCCGACTGCGCGCTGGCCGCCATCGCCGTCTGGTGGATGCACGACCTGGACATGAGCTTCGTCGGGTGGGCGATCACGGTCGGGTGCCTCGCGCACATCATCGGCGACTGCCTGACACCCCAGGGGTGTCCGGTGCTGTGGCCGATACCGTGGCGGCTCGCGATCCCGGTCGTCCCGAGGACGAACGGCAAGGTCGAGCACATGGTGATCGTCCCGCTGCTGATCCTGGGGACGGTGATCCTGGCCGTCCGGTCGGCGCTCGGGACGACGGCGACACACTGGCTCGACAAGGGTTAGCGGGCCATGGTGACGGGGCCGGTGCGGGTCAGGGCGGGGTCGGTGCGGGTCAGGGCGGGGTCAGTGCGGGGTCAGTGCGGGTCGGTGCGGGGGGCAGCGCGGGGTCAGTTCGCGGTCAGGTCGGCGAACTCGGCGCACGTGTAGCGGATCGCCATCCGCCTGAACAGGTTGTCCAGCATCTTCGACTCCTCGGGGCCGCCGCCCTTCCCGCGGACGGCCACGGAGATGGGGTAGTCGAGCCTGACCTGCTTGACGTTGGGCGCGGCGTTGGCGGTGCAGACCACCTCGCCGAGGAGCAGCCGCGGCCAGTCGACGTTCGCCCGGTTGACGCGGACGGTCAGCAGGCCGCCGGGGTCGAGGTCGGTGGCCTCGGCCGTCAGCACGACGCCGTCCGGCAGGAGCGACCGGTAGCCCTGCCGCGTCTCGGTGACCGACGGCTTGACGGTGAGCTGCTGGAGGCCGAGGTACGGCTCGTTCAGCAGGCCCGGACGCGGCACCCGCTCCAGCTTGCCGTTCCTGACCAGGTAGACCGCGACCTGGTTGGGCTGCGCCGTCAGGCGCGGCAGGTCGCCCGCCCCGACGGGGCCCGTCGCGCGGACGCCGCATCCGGTCGGCGCGAGCACGGCGGCCAACCCCGCCAGCGCCGCCAGCGCGGCCCGGACGGGCGGGGTGCCGGTGATCGGTCTCACTTCTCGTCCTCCTCGTCCGCCGAGGGCAGCCACAGGGTGAAGACGGCGCCGCCGTCCGGAGCGTTGGCGACCGCGAGCGAGCCGCCGTGCAGGCGGGCGTTCTCCAGGGCGATCGACAGGCCGAGGCCGCTGCCGTCGCTGCGGGACCGGGCGGCCTCCGCCTTGACGAACCGGTTGAAGATGAGGGGCAGCAGGTCCTGGGGGATGCCGGGCCCGGTGTCGGCGACGGTCAGCTCCACACCGTCCCGCTCGGGGACGAACGTGACGCGGACCGGCGTCCCGCCGTGCCGCAGCGCGTTGCCGACGAGGTTCGCGACGATGACGTCCAGCCGCCGGGGGTCGAGCCGGACGACCAGGTCCGGCGGGCCGTCGACGGCGGCCTCGTCGGTCCAGCCGCGCGCGTCGAGGGTCGCGGCGACGGCGTCGGCGACCACCACGTCGTCCAGGACGAGCGCCGCGGCCCCGGCGTCGAACCGGCTGATCTCGATGAGGTGCCCGACGAGCGCGCCCAGCCGCCGGGTCTCGACCGCGACCAGCCGGGCGGCCTCGCCGCCGTCCTCGGCGAGCACCTCGGCCATCGCGACCATCGAGGTCAGCGGGGTGCGCAGCTCGTGCGAGACGTCCGCGACGAACCGGCGGGACGCGGCGTCCTTGGCGCGCAGCTCGCCGACCATCCGCTCCAGCTGGTCGGCCGTCCGGTTGAAGGTGCGGGCGAGGTCGGTCAGCTCGTCCCGGCCGCGCTCGCCGACGCGGGCGGACAGGTCGCCGTCCCCGAGGGCGCGCGCGGCCCGTCCGAGGACGCGGACCGGGCGCAGGACGCCGCGCGTCGCGGCCAGGGCCATCACGAGCGCCATCAGCACCGCGAGCCCGTCGGCGATCAGGAGCGCGCGGGTGAGCGAGGCGAGCTCCTGCTCCTCGTGCCGGAGGCTGACCGCCACGATCACGAGCGGGCGCGGGTCCAGCCAGGTGGCGCCGTCGGGCGGGCCCGGCCACATCCCGATCAGAAGGTAGGCGTGGCCGTGCGACCGCACCCGCTGGAAGACCGTGATCCGCACCGCCTGCTCGAGGAAGTCCTGGCTGACCGGGACGCCGAGCGCCCGCCCGGCGAGTCCCCGGAGGTTCCTCGCGGGCGAGACCCCCGCCACCGGGTCGGGGACGTCGGTCACCCACGCCTGCCGGTCCCCGTTGTTCAGCGCCACCCGGAGCTGCTGCCGGACGATCTCGCCGACCCCCGGCGGGGCCGTGGCCGGGACGTACCGGGCGACGGTCTGGCGGGCGTCGCTGATCTCGGTGTCCTGGACGCGCTGCAGCACGGCGCGGCGGACGAGCACGTAGGAGATCCCGGACGCCAGCAGCGCGGCGAGCAGCGCCACGGCGACGAACGCGGCGGTGAGCCGGGTGCGCAGGCCCATCGGGCGGAGCCGTGGCGCGGACGGCAGGACGTACCGCGCCACCGGGCGGAGGGGCCGCATCCGGACGGGCCACGGGCGGACCGGCCACGGGCGGGCCAGCCACGAACGGAGCCGGGCGCCGCCGCTCACGGGGCGGTGAAGCGGTAGCCGAAGCCGCGGACGGTCTGGATGAGGCGCGGATCGGCGGGCTCGTCCTCGATCTTGGCGCGGACGCGCTGGACGCAGGCGTCGACGAGCCGGGAGTCGCCCGGGTAGGTGTGCTCCCAGACGGCGGCGAGCAGGTGCTGGCGGGTCATCGCCTGACCCGGGCGGCGGGTCAGCTCCAGCAGCAGCCGCAGCTCGGTCGGGGTGAGCCGGACGTCGCGCCCGGCCTTGGTGACCTTGAGCGCGGAGCGGTCGACGACGAGGTCGCCGTAGGCGGACCGGTCGGTGTGGGACTGCTCGGCGCGCCGCAGGACGGCGCGGATCCGGGCGTCCAGGACGCGCGGCTCGACCGGCTTGATGACGTAGTCGTCCGCGCCCGCCTCGAGGCCGAGGACGACGTCCAGGTCGTCGCCGCGCGCGGTGAGCAGGATGACCGGGAGGGTGTCGTCGCGGCGGACGCGGCGGCAGACCTCGATGCCGTCGATGCCGGGGAGCATGACGTCCAGGACGGCGATCTCGGGCCGACGGGCGCGCAGCGCGTCGAGGCCGTCCTCGCCGGTCGCGCGGGCGGTGACCCGGTGCCCGAGGCGGGTGAGGGCCAGCTCGAGGGCGGCGCGGGCGGACGGGTCGTCTTCCACGAAGAGGATGCTCGCCACCCGACCATTATCCGGGTATGGCGATCTTTGTCCTCCCTGTGTCACGAAATCCGGACATCGTGCGAACGTGATCGCGACGGACCGCCGGGACGGTGGAACTCATGTCCCAGGTCATCGCTCCGCCGGTTCCGTCCGCACCGCCCGCCGCGCGCCGCCGCGACCCGGTGCCGTGGCTGCTGCTGCTCGGCACGGTCGCGCAGGTCGCGCTGCGGCTGTGGCTGGCCCGCGCCCGCACCGCCCCGGTCGCGGACCCGGACGACACCAGCTATCTCGCGGGTGCCCGCTGGCTGGCCGGCGGGCCCGGCGCGGACCTCACCGGTCACACCTTCTACCAGGCCGGATACCCGCTGCTGATCAGCCCGCTGCACTGGTTCACCGACGACCCCGCGACCGTCTACACCGGCGTGATGGCCATCAACGCGCTCGTCGGGGCCGCGCTGTTCCCGATGGGGGTCGCGGCGCTGCGCCGGCTCGGGCTCGGGCGGCGCGCGGCGCTTCCCCTGGCGTTCGCCGCCGCGCTGCTGCCCGCGTCGACGTTCTTCGGGATGTTCGCGCTCACGGACGCGATCCTGCCCACGCTGGTGCTCGGCTGGCTGCTGCTGCTCGACCGGTTCGTCCGGACGGGCCGGGCCGTGGACGGCACGCTGGCGAGCCTGGTCGCCGCGTACGCGTGCTTCACGCACTCGCGCGGCGAGGTGGTGCTCGCCGTCCACGTGCTCGCGCTGCTCGCGACGCGGCGGCGCGAGATGTCGGCGGGGCTGGTCATGGCGGCGGGCGGCTACCTGGCGGCGTCCGCGGTCAACGACGCGCTGCGGCGTTCGCTCTACCCGGGCGGCGCCCGCGACATGGCCGGGCTGCTCCAGGAGCGGCTGACCAGCGTGTCCGGGCAGGCGTGGTCGCTGTCGGGGATGGCGGGCCAGGTCTGGTACCTGGTCGTCGGGACGTGGGGCCTGGCGGGGATCGGGCTCGTCGCGACGTTCGCCGCGCTCGGCCGCCGGGAGACGCGGCTGATGGCCGGGGTGCTGCTGACGACGACGTTCGGCATCGCGTACGCGTCGGAGGCGGCGCTGGCCGACGAGCACCGCGTCGGGAACTTCGCCTACGGCCGGTACCTGGCGCTGCTGGCGCTCGTGTACGTCCTCATCGCGGTCGCGGTGCTGTTCCGGGCTACGGCGCGGAACGTGCTGCGGGCGTCCCTGGCCGGGATCCTCATCGCCGCCGGGACGGGCGCGACCGTGCTCCTGTACGCGGGGACGCGGCTGCGCACGCACCAGTTCATCGGGTTCGACTTCCCCGAGACGAACTTCCTCACCCAGGACCGGACGCAGTTCCGGCTCGTCCTCGCGACGGTCGTCGCGACCGGGCTGCTCACGGTGCTGGTCGCGGCCGGGTTGCTCGCGGGTCGCCGGTCCGGCGGCGTGTGGGCGGTCGCGCTCGTCCTCCTCGTGGTGAACGCGACGGCGATGGTGGACATCATGGGCGACGGGAAGCGCGTGGCGCCGACGCCGCCGCTGCCCGCCGCGTCCGAGCGCGGGGGCGTCGTCGTCGACCGGTCGCTGCACTGGGTGGCGCGGATCAAGCTGACCGACCCGGTGTGGTGGACGCGGATCGGCTGGATCGACGCGGCCCACCGGGCTCCGGCGCGGGGCGTCTGCACGGTCGTCGTCCCGGCCGCGACGGACGGGACGCCGCCCACGGGGACCTGGCCCGGTCACCCGGCGGGTTGGCTGACCCGCACGGGCGGCGCAGGCGTGGCCGCGTGGGTCGCCTGGTACGACCCCCACTGCGGAGCCGCCACGGCCGCCACAGGGCCCGCGGCGGGCCGTCCCGGAGGCCACTGAGGCCCGGCGGCAGGGTGTCCCGGGGGCGGCCGAGGCCCGCGGCAGGGCGTCCCGGGGCGGCCGAGGCCCGCGGAGACGGCTCGGGCCCGCCCCGGAACCTCCCGGAGCGGGCCCGCACCCGTTCTTCGGCTAGTGGCTCGTTACGCAACCTTGCTGGGGTAACTGGTCCATGATCGGATCGGGGAGCTGGCGGCGAAGTTGGTTTTCGGGTGGGTGTTGTGGTTGTGCCAGCGGATGTAGGCGGCGATGGCGCGGT
>NZ_RFFG01000063.1 GCF_003696215.1 Actinomadura harenae
CAGGCGGGCGGCCGCCGCCTCGCCGGACGCCGTCTCCGCCGCGTCCGCGAAGGCCGGGCCCCGCCACAGGCCCAGCGCCTCGGCGAGCAGGTCGGCGGCCCGGGACGCGTCCCCGGCGGCGAGCGCGGCCCGGCCGTCGTCCGCGAGCACCTCGAACCGCGCCGTGTCCACGTCCACATCGACGTCCACGTCCGCGCCGGACGCGCCGGACGCGCCCGTCAGGCGATATCCGGCAGGGGTGCTCTCGATGTCGGCGTCCGGCCGCAGGACGCCCCGCAGCCGCGACACCTGCGACTGGAGCGCGTGACCCGGGCCACCCCGGCTCGTCAGGCCGCCGGCGCCGTACAGCTCGTCCGCCAGGCCCTCGGCGGACACCGCCTCACCCGGCCTGACCAGCAACAACGCCAGCAGGGCACGGCGTGCCGGGCCGCCGAGCGGGACCTGCGTCCCGTCGCGCCGCCATGCCGCCGTCGCCCCGAGCACCCCGAACCGCATGAACGTGATTATCGCCCCGAACCGCCCTTTGCGCAGGCCGGACCTCCGGCTGACTACCATGCAGGCCATGACGAGCGGACAGGCACGACCGATCACCGTGGTGGGGGAGCCGATCCTCCACCGCGCCCTGCGTCCCGTGGAGACGTACGACGCCGACCTCGCGGCCCTGGTGGACGACATGTTCGCCAGCATGTACGAGGCCGACGGCGTCGGGCTCGCCGCGAACCAGATCGCCGTCGACCTGCGCGTCTTCGTCTACGACTGCCCGGACGGCGACGAGGTGAACCAGAAGGGCGTGATCTGCAACCCCACGCTCGTCCTGCCCGAGGGCCCGCACCGGCACCTCGACGACGGCGACGAGGGCTGCCTGTCGGTGCCCGGCCCGCACGCGCCGCTCGCCCGCCCCGACCGCGCCACCTGCCACGGCTTCGACGTGAACGGCGACCCGGTCACCGTCGAGGGGACGGGGCTGCTCGCCCGCTGCCTCCAGCACGAGACCGACCACCTGAACGGCAAGCTCTACATCGACCGCCTCTCCGGCCGCGCCCGCAAGAAGGTGCTCCGCGAGATGGAGGAGATGCGCGCCCAGGCCCTCGCCGAGGCCGACACCGAACAGGCCCTCTAGGCCGCCGGGCCCCGGGTCATTCGGCGTAGGGCGGCTCGGGGTAGTACTGCACGTACTTCTGGACGGCCCGCGCGTGGTCGGCGCCGTGCAGCGCGCCGACCAGCCACAACGCCATGTCGATGCCCGCCGAGACGCCCTGGCTGGTCACGACGTCGCCGTCCACGACGAACCGCTCGCCCCGGACGAGCGTGACGCCCTCACGCGCGTCCAGCTCGTCCTCGCCCGCCCAGTGGGTCGCGGCGCGGCGGCCGTCCAGCAGGCCCGCGTCGTGCAGCAGCAGCGACCCGGTGCACACGCTGGTCAGCCAGCGCACCTTCGGCGCGGTCGCCGCGAGCCACCCGGTGATCACCGGGTCCTTGCCCGCCGCGACGCGCCCGTTCCCGCCCGGGACGAGCAGGACGTCCAGGTCGGGATGGTCGTCGAAGGTGGCGTCCGGCAGCACCCGCATGCCCTTGTTGCACCGGACGGGGGCGTCGGACGCGCTGATCAGCACCGCCGTGTCCCGCCCGTCCCGGACCGCCGAGGACGCCGTGAAGATCTCCCAGGGGCCGGCGAAGTCGAGCTCCTCGGCCCCCTCGAACAGCAGCAGCCCGTACGTCAGCCCCTCGGCCGTCATCCGTTCCGCCGCCGTCATCCGCTCGTCATCCGTCATCGGACGTCCCTCTCCGTAGTGCGAAACCGTTCGCGGTAGTCGGACGGCGCGACCCCGACCGTCCGGTGGAAGGCCCGGCGCAGGGTCTCGCCGGTGCCGAAGCCGAGCCGCCGGGCCAGCGCCTCGACCGGTTCGGCGGTCTCGGCGAGCGCGCGCCGCGCCGCCTCGATCCGGACCCGCTCGACGTAGCCGCCGGGCGGGACGCCCATCTCCGCGGTGAACCGGCGCTGCAACTGCCGGGTGCTGAGCCCGGCACGTTCGGCCAGGTCACCGATGCCGTGCCGGTCGCCCGGACGGGCGTGCACGGCGTCCACGGCCGTCCGGATCGGGTCGCTCTCCGGACGCGCCGTCCACAGCGGGACGCTGAACTGCGACTGGCTGCCCGGACGGCGCAGGAACAGCACCAGCTCGCGGGCGACGTGATGCGCGGCGTCCCGGCCGAGGTCGGCCTCGACCAGGGCGAGCGCGAGGTCCATCCCGGCGGTGACGCCCGCCGAGGTCCAGATCCGCCCGTCCCGGACGAAGATCGGGTCGCAGTCGACGACGGCCTCCGGATGCGCGTGCCGGACCTGCTCCTCGCGCTCCCAGTGCGTCGTGACGCGCCGTCCGGTCAGGAGACCGGCCGCGCCGAGCAGCAGCACGCCGCTGCACACCGACGCCACCCGCCGCGCGCCCCGCGCCGCGTCCCGGATCCAGCCGACCAGCGCCTCGTCCCGGACGGCCGCGTCCACCCCGGCCCCGCCGACCACGACGAGCGTGTCGATGCCGCGGGACGGGTCCAGGTCGCGGACGCCGTGCCGCGCGACGACGGGCAGCCCGCTGTTCGCCCGGACCTCCCCGGCCTCGGGCGCGACGACCAGGCACTCGTACCGCCCGGTGAAGGAGAACACCTCGAACGGCCCGGTCAGGTCGAGCGACTGGAACCCGTCGAAGACGACGAACACGACACGTTGCACGCTTCGAGCGTGCCGCCGCCGGGAGGACGGCGTCAACGACGGGTACCCCACAGATCGCGCCAAACGGCGTGCGGCGCATTCATCCATGAATCCGCGAAATAGCGGTTGACAACTGCCGGGCGCGCCCCACTACTATTGCGGCCATGGAGCTTTGATTCATCTTCCGGGTTGAGCCGCCCGCCACGTGCCCGTCCTGAACGGCGCGCACGTCCGCGGCCCGCTCCCCCATCTCCCTCTCGGCCGTCCCACGGTCTCGTCATGCCCGCCTGCCGCGCCGTCACCTGCGCGTCCAGCGGTGTCCGACGCCTGCCCTCATGGACGTCCGGCCATTTTTCGCGGCCTTTTCCAGGCCGAATTCGAGCATGCCCGGAGGTGTCTCTTCATGCGATTCCACAATGACGACAACACGCCCTTCGCCAAGGCCCTGGCGAAGAAGAGGTCGAAGCTCGACCTTCAGATCCAGCGCGGCGCCGGCGTCGTGGACAGCGGCCGCAAGAACGCGGGCCGCGCCCCCACCCGCCAGTTCAACCGGGGCCGCTAGCCCGCCGGGTAGCCCCCGCTCCGGCCGCCCCGCCCCGGGGCGGCCGGGGACTCTCACTCCTCGCGGATCGCCTGGAACAGGGCGTGGTCCTGCCAGCGTCCCGCGATCTTGCAGTAGTCGGGCGCGAGCCCGTACCGGGCGAAGCCGTTGCGCTCCAGCACCCGCTGCGACCGCTCGTTGTGCACGAGCGTCGCCGCCTGGACCCGGTGCAGGTCCAGGCCGTCGAACGCGATCCGCACGATCTCCCCGACCGCGCGCGTGGCGAGGCCGCGCCCGTTCGCGGCGCCGCTCACCCAGTACCCGAGGTTCCCGGACTGGAACGCTCCACGGACGATGTCGACCAGGTGGATCCGTCCGGCGATCGCGCCCGTGTCGTCCAGGATCACGCGTGGGACGGCCGTCCCGCGCGCGTGGCCTTCGAGCATCACCTCCAGCAGGGCCCGCTGCCCGGCCTCGGTGTAGAACTCCTCGTCCCGGACGGGCTCCCAGGGTGCGAGGAACTCCCGGTTCGCGTCGTAGGCGCCGGCGAGCTCGGCCGCGTCCGCCAGGGTGACAAGTCGGGTTATGTTCATCCGCCCATGATCGCGGACCGTGGAGACCCCGCGCGAGCCCCTCTCCCCGGCCGGGCGGTCAGTCGGACGGCATCGCGCTGCCGGACTCGTGATGGTCCTGCCCGCCGGCCTGCGGCTGGGTCTGAAGGGCCGCGCGGAGCTGCTCCTCCTGCTCCTGGGACAGCGAGGTCTGGATGACCTGGCCGCCGAACTGCGCGAGCTCGGGCAGCACCTTGTCCGGCGTGCTCTTGCTGATGAGCAGGAAGACCGCCGCCGCGCCCGGGCGCAGCCCCTCGCCGAGGCGGCGCATGAACGAGTCGTCGATGCCGAGGTCGGTGGCGGCGCCCATCGCGGCGCCGGTCGCGCCGCCGATGGCCGCGCCGATCAGCGGCTGCAGGAAGATCAACCCGATCAGGCCGCCCCACAGCGCGCCGCCCGCCGCGCCCCCGGCGACCGTGTTCACCGCCTGGTGCAGCTTGATCTTGCCGTCCTGGCGGCGCTCCACGACCACGGCGTCCGAGACCTCGATGACGTGCTGGGTCTGGAGCTGCCGTACCTTCTCCCGGACCTTGTTGGCGGTGTCGACGTCGTCGTAGGCGATCGCCACGAGATCACTCATCGCCGGTTCCCCCCGATCGTTCGGGCGACCGTCCGCCGCCCCCCGGGGGGACCCATACCCACGCCTACCGCTGTTCCACCGGTCTGACCTGCGGGTTCATCCCCGGGCGACGAGTGCGCGCTGCAGCTCCCGGATCTCGTCCGCGAACTCCTCGACCGGGCCGTCCACCGGGAGACCGGGGGCGACCTCCCCGATCGCGAGCGGGAGGACGGGGGAGGCCGGGGCGCCCAGCTCGGCCATCCACGCGCCGAGCTGCTCGGTCGAGGACGCGTAGACGATGCGGCCCAGGCCGACCCAGGCGTGCGCGGCCGAGCACATCGCGCAGTGCTCGCCGGAGGTGTACACGGTCGCGGCGGCGCGCTCGGACGCCGGGACGTTCTCGGCCGCCCAGCGCGCGATCTCGAACTCGGGGTGGCGGGTCTGGTCGCCGTCCTTGACCCGGTTGCGGTCCTCGAACAGCACCTCGCCGGACGCCGCGACGAGCACCGAGCCGTAGGGCTGGTCCCCGTCCGCGAGGGCCTCGGCGGCCAGGTCCACGCAGCGGCGCAGGTGGGCGCGCTCGGTCTCGGTCGGCTCGTACCAGGTCATTTGTCCCCCCAAAGGTCGGTGATCAGGCAGAGGTTAGATCATCTCCGGCGATATTCAAGGGGAGGAGGCCGCGCTCTTCGAACACCCGCTTGGCGACGAGGGGCGCGTTGATCGCGCGGGGCATCCCGGCGTAGACGGCCGTGTGCAGCAGCGCCTCGGAGATCTCCGTCGGGGTCAGCCCGACGTTCAGCGCGGCGTTGATGTGGACGTCCAGCTCGATCTCGCAGCCGCCGAGCGCGGCGAGGATGCCGAGGGTGACGAGCTGGCGGTCCCGGGGCGGCAGCTGGGGCCGGTCGTACATGTCGCCGAACGCCCAGGCCACGACCTGGTGGCCGAGCTCGGGCGACACGTCGCCGAGCGACGCGACGACGCGCTGCCCGCCCTCGCCGTCCACCCGCTCCAGGACCTTCATCCCGTGCTCGAAGCGCTCGTTCCGCTCGTTCCGGTCCATCTCGGGACTCCTTCGTCCGTTTTCGGTGATGTCCTGATCCTGTCCCACCGCGGCCAGGGCACAGCCTTCTGAGCATGACCTTCTATGCTGTCCATGCCTGGGAGGTATGGATGGAGATTCGACTGCTCGGCTATGTCGTCGCGATCGCCGAGGAGGGATCGATCAGCGCGGCGGCGCGCAGGCTGCATCTCACGCAGCCGACACTGAGCCGCCAGCTGCGTGAACTCGAACGCGACTTCGGCACGCGCCTGTTCGAGCGGGAGGGCCGCGGGCTGATTCCCACCGAGGCCGGGCGGGCGCTGCTGCGCCGGGCCCGGGTGATCCTCGCCGAGGCGGAGGCGGCGCGGGAGGACGTCCGGCTCGCCGCGCTCGGGCTGTCCGGGCGGCTCACCGTCGCGTTCGGGCCGTCCGGGATCAACGGGCCGCTCGGCGCCGCGCTCGGCCGGCTGCGCCGCGAGCTGCCGAACGTCGACCTGCGCCTGGAGGAGAGCTTCAGCGACGCCGACATGTCCGAGGGCGTGCTGGACGGACGGTACGACCTGTCGGTCCACCGGCTGCCCGGGCGGGACGCGCGGCTCGCCGCGCAGGTGTGGTGGCGCGAGCCGATGACGCTGTTCGTCCCGGAGAACCACGCGCTGGCGTCCGGGACGGGGCCGCTGCCGCTGACCGCGCTCGGCCGGATCCCGCTGGTGCTGTGGCCGCGCGAGGCGTCGGCGCGCTCGCACGACGAGGTCATCGCGCTCTGCGACCGGGCCGGGGTGGTGCCCCGGATCGCGGCCGAGGGACGGACCGTCCCGACGCTGCTCGCACTGGTCGCGGCCGGGTTCGGCGCCGCGGTCCTGCCCGACGCGATGCGCTCGCTGCGCCGGGTCGGGGTGACCGCGCGCCCGCTCGCCGGGACGTCCACCGCGCTGCACCTGGTGTGGCGCGCGGACGACCCGAACCCGCTGGTCGAGCGGGCGCGCACCGCCCTCGCCGCGCTGGGGCGGGACGCCCGGCCGGCCACCGGCGGGGTATCGGCGGCCGGCCGGGAGTGACGGGGCCGGGCGCGACCCGGCCTCCTGGAGGAACGGTCAGCCGACGTCGACGCCGTAGGCGCTGAGGACGGGTCCGACCGGCTGGAAGAAGGTCTCGCCGCCGGACGAGCAGTCGCCGCTGCCGCCGGAGGTGAGGCCGAGGGCGGAGGTGCCGTCGAACAGCGAGCCGCCGCTGTCGCCGGGCTCGGCGCAGACGTCGGTGTCGATCAGGCCGTCGACGGTGCCCTCCTGGTAGTTGACCGACGCGTCCAGGCCCTGGACGGTGCCGCCGTGCACGCCGGACGTACTGCCGCTGCGCTGCACGGACTCGCCGACGTAGGCGTCCGCGGCCTGGGTGATCGGCTGCGTCGAGCCGTCGTACAGGTCGACGTCGCTCGGGTGGTCCGCGCCGCCCGTGTACTGGACGATCGCGTAGTCCGTCCCGGGGAAGCGGCTGTCGACGTTCTGGCCGAGCTCGTTGCCGCTGCCGTCCGTCCACGAGGAGGAGTCGTTGCCGCAGTGGCCCGCGGTGATGAAGTAGGCCGTGCCGCTGGAGTCGTGCACGTTGAAGCCGAGCGAGCAGCGGACGTTCGCGCCGTAGATCGCGTCCCCGCCGCTGATGAGCGGCCGGAACGTGCCGCGGACCTGTCTGATCCGCACGGCCTGTCCGAGCGCCGCCGCCGCGGCCTTCACCTTGGCCAACTTGGCCCCGGTGACCGTCCGGTCGACGGACAGGACGACCTGGTCGGTGCGGGGGTCGATGGACCACGCGGTGCCGGGCACGCGCGCGGTCTGGCGGAGCCGGGCGGTCGCGGCGCGCAGCGCGGTGCCGTCGCGTCCGACCGTCCTGGCCTCGACGCCGGCGGCGCGGACGGTCCGCGCGTCGGCATCGCTGGTGACCGTGACGACCAGCTTGTGGGTCGCCGGGTCGGCGTAGGCGCCCGCGGTGCGTCCGCCGAGCCGCTTGGCCAGCTCGCGGGCGGTCGTCGCGGGGTCGTGCGGCTTGGGCTGGGCCGCGTGCGCGCCGGGTACGACGGCCGCGGTCAGCGCCGTGGCGGCGAGGACGGTCAGTCCGGCGCGCCTGGGCAGGTGGTGGGAGCTCACGGGGTGTATCCCTCCGTGGGACAGGGGCGCGTACCTTGGCGACGCGCCCGCAGGCGACCGGACGCTCCACGGGCACACCTCCACACCGCCGGCCACGCACGGGTCCCAAACGCGCAGGCCGCAAGAGCGGCCCCCTCGGTTATGGCGGTACCGAGGGAGCCGCACCGTCGCGGTCGGCTCCGGACGCGACGCGCCCTTGGCGGTGGAGCACACCCGACGGCGGGGTGGGAGCCCCGGTCTTCATGAAGACTGAACGTCCCCTCAAAAGAGGACAATGGTTACGGATGCCGCGTAGGGCTATCCCTATGCCGCGCGCTCCGGGGGCCGGGCCCGTTGCGTCCGGGAACCTGGATATGTAAGGTCCTGAATGTGCGGATGAACGAGGGCGTCGAGTGGGCGGTGCACGTCTGCCTCCTGCTCGACTGGATGGGGACGGGCGAGCCCGTGTCGACGACGCGGCTCGCGGCCGGCTACGAGCTGCCGCCCCCGTACCTCAACAAGCAGCTCCAGGCGCTCGCCCGCGCCGGGATCCTCGCCTCCACGCCGGGCGCGCGCGGTGGGTTCCGCCTGGTCAGACCGCTCGAGAAGATCACCCTGATGGACGTGGTGACCGCGATCGAGGGCCCGGAGGAGGCGTTCCAGTGCGCCGACATCCGGCGCCGGGGCATGGGCGCGGACCAGGCCGAGAGCGCCTTCGAGCTGCCCTGCACCGTCCACACGGCGATGCGCCACGCGGAGTACGCGTGGCGGCGCGCGCTGGCCGCGCAGACCCTCGCCGACATCCGCGCCAAGACCGAGCGCATGCTGCCGACGCTGGCCGACCGCGTCCGCTCCTGGTACGAGCTCAACTGAATCCCCCCGACCGGCCCGCCCTCTCCGCGGGTCCTGAATCTGGATACGAGGTATCCAGGAAGGAAGCGTCATGCAGAGCCGTCTGAGCACCATCCGGACCACGACCGCCGACGCCTACAAGGCGATGCTCTCGCTGGAGGCCGCCCTCGGCCGCGGCGGCGTCCCCCACGTCACGCTCGACCTGATCCGGCTGCGCGTCAGCCAGATCAACGGCTGCTCGTTCTGCGTCGACATGCACTCCGCCGAGCTGAAGAAGGCGGGCCAGAGCGACCGGCGCCTCTGGTCGCTGGCGGCCTGGCGCGAGTCCACCCTCTACACCGCCGAGGAGCGGGCCGCGCTGAACCTGGCCGAGTACGCGACCCGCATCGCCGACACCCCCGACGCCGTCCCGGACGCCGTCTGGAACGAGGCCGCCGCCCACTACGGCGAGGACGACCTCGCCTACCTCGTCATGACGATCGCGGCCATCAACGCCTGGAACCGCATCAACGTCACCATCCGCAACACGGGCACCCACGGGGCCCACTGACCTCCCTCTCACCAACCGTGACCACCTCTTTACGGGACGCCGGGGCTGACCTATGGTGAACGCGAAGGGTCCGAACGCAAGGCAACTCTCGTCGGCCGAGTCCGCGAGCAGGGGTCATGCACGGGCCTTTCGCCATTCCAGGGGAGAACGGCCCGCTCGCTCGCCGTCGCCGTCGACGTCGCCGGAGAAGGCGGCCGGCTCAGTCGTGGTCGTCGTGCTCGCCGCCGCTGGTGACGGAGATGACGCCGGGCTGCTCGGAGAGCGCGGCGGTGAGGTCGTGGACGTCGCCCGGCCCGTCCAGGACGAGCGTGACGGCGGCCGTGCGGGGGTGTTCCGCCTCGTCCCGGCCGAGCCGCTCGTCGCGTCCGCCCCCGGCGCCGTCGTCGTCGTCGAGGTACTCGCGGTCGACGGCGGCCTCCTCGACGACGAAGCCGCGGCCCGTGCACTCCATGAGGGCGCGCCGCAGGACGCCGCGTCCGTCCTTGTAGACCAGGCGCAGGCGGACGCGTCCGGGATGCCGGACGAAGCGTTGCAGCGGCAGCCACCGGACGACCGTGTTCAGCCCCAGCACCACCGCGAAGTGCGCGGCGGTGACGGCGACGGCGAGCAGCCAGAGCCCGCCCCCGGCGGCCATGCCGACGGCGGCGGTCACCCAGACCACGGCGGCGGTGGTCAGCCCGCGCACCGCGTCCCGCCGGACGAAGATCAGCCCGCCGCCGATGAACCCGATGCCGGACACGATCTGCGCCGCCACCCGGGACGGGTCGAACGACACGTGCGGCCCCGGGACGTGCTGGAACCCGTACTTGCTGACCAGCATGAACAGGGCCGCGCCGACGCCGACGAGGGTGTGCGTCCGCACGCCCGCGCTCTTGTTGCGGAGCCCGCGCTCCACCCCGATGGCCGCTGACAGCACCATCGCCAGAAGCAGCTCACCGAGCTGGACCCACCCCTGCCCCTGCATGACCGCGCGTCACCTTCCGTCCATGGCTTCCCTGTCCCCGGTGACGGAGCGGAGGAAACCCGGACGGAACGTGAGCGGTCGGGCCGACGGGGTGGACCGGTCAGGCGGGCGGCCGGACGTAGTCCTCGAGGCGGGCGACCGTGTAGCCCTGCTTGGTGATGTGCTTCAAGAGGGCCGCGAACATCTGCGTCATCGTCGAGCCCTTGAGCTCCTTCGGCCCGCGGAAGTGGGCGAGGATGATGTCGCCCGGGTGCAGCTTCTTCCCCGCGTCGTCGTACTGCATGTCGTGGATCTGCATGGACTCGCGCCACAGCGCGATGCCGTGGATCCCGCAGGACGCCGCCGCCTCCTGGGTCGCCATGTTGTACATGCCGTAGGGCGGGCGGAACAGGTAGGGCTTGGTCGTGTACTGCCGCACCAGGATCGACTGGTCACCGCAGATCTGCTGCTTCTGCGCCTCCGGGCCCAGGCTCCGCATGACCGGGTGGGTCAGCGTGTGGTTCTGGACGTGGTTCCCGAGCGCCTGGAGCGGCTTGAAGTAGGCGTAGTTCGTCTTGGCCGCGTCGTTCATCAGGAACATCGAGAACGGGACGCGCAGCTCACGCGCCATCTCGACGAACTTCGGGTCCTTCTCCGCGCCGTCGTCGATCGTGACGAAGACGATCTTCTCCTTCGTCGGGACGGTGTTGAAGACCTTGGCCGGGCCCTTCTTCGAGAGCTTGATCGGCTTGTCGGCCGGCGCCGGGGGCGCGGGCCGCATCGGCTTCAGCCCCCACTTCTTCCAGGCGGACGGGTCGACCTGCGTCCCGTCCTTGCCCTTGATGTTCTCCGGCCCCTTGTGCGGCCCGTCCTTCTCGGACGCGCCGGACGCCGAGCACGCGGCCGTCCCGGCCAGCAGGAGGGCGGCGCAGCAGGCGCCCGCCCCGAGCCGCCCGAAGGCGGCGGAAATACCGGTCCCCACCCGGCAACCTCCCCGTCAAAGATCCCCGAAGCCACAACCTAGCGGCGTTTCACCCCCCTTTGTTACCCGCCCCGCCGGGACGGCCCGGTCGCCTCACCCGAAGCGGGATCGGAATCCGGCGGGATCAGCGCGGGGTGAGGCGTTCCACGATCTCGGCGGCGGGGCTCTCGGTCGCGCTCCGGAACGCCGTTCCGGCCCAGAGGTTGACGACGTCCGCGTCACCGCGCTCGGCGGCGGCCTTCCGGAGCGGGGACGTGACGTAGTGCACGTCCGGGTAGGCGGCCGGGGCCTCGTCGGAGTGCTCGGTGAGGAAGCGGTTGACCAGGCCGCGCGCGGGACGTCCGCTGAACGCCCTGGTCACGGCCGTCTCGGTGAAGCGGGGGTCGGCGAGGGCGGCCTTCGCGACGGGCGACGCGCCGCTTTCCGGACAGCGCAGGAACAGCGTTCCGACCTGGGCCGCGACGGCGCCGAGGTCGCGGAGCTCTTCGACGTCCGCGGCCGTGGCGACGCCTCCGGCGGCCACCAGGGGAAGCCCGGTGACGGCATGGACGGCGGGCAGCAGCTCGCGCAAGGGCAGCGCGCCCTCGGTCGTGTTGGTGAACGATCCCCGGTGCGCGCCCGCCTCGGCGCCCTGGACGCAGAGCGCGTCCGCGCCGGACTCGACGGCCTGGCGCGCCTCGGCCACGGTCGTCACGGTGACGACGGTGATGACGTCCTCCCTGCGGAACGCCCCGATGACGTCCCGTCCGGGACAGCCGAAGGTGAAGCTCACCAGTTCGGGCGGGTCGGCGAGGAGGTCGGCGACCTTGGCGTCGTAGTCGTCGTCGCGGGCCTTCGGCGTGCCCGGCTCGACGCCCAGGCGGGACGCCTCGTCCGCGAGCCGGTCCCGGTAGGCGGCGACGGCCGCGTCGTCGATCTCGTCGTGGGACGGCAGGAACAGGTTCACGCCGATCGGGCCGCCCGTCAGGGCCCGGGTCGCCTCGATGTCGGCGCGCATCCCCGCCGCCGTCTTGTATCCGGCCGGGAGAAAGCCCAGGCCACCGGCCTCGATCACGGCGGCGACGAGCTCCGGGCGGCCCGCCCCGCCCGCCATCGGCGCCAGCACGACGGGCCGCAGTCCGGCCGGGGGCGGACCGCCCATACGAACCTCCCGAGCCCACGCGGGGCCCCGCTCGCCGGGGCCGCCCCTCCTCTCGGCAAGATAGTCGCCGGACGGCGCGGCGCGATCGGGAGGGGGCCGGGGTGCGGATCCTGCTGCACTACGACGGGGAGTTCGAACGGCCCGGCTGGGATGTGGTGACCTGCTCGGAGCAGGACGAGGCGCGCTTCGCCGGGCTCCTCCCGGACGCCGAGGTCATCTGGCACGTCCTGCGCCCCCTGACCGGCGCGGACTTCGACCGGGCGCCGAAGCTCCGGCTCGTCCAGAAGCTCGGCACGGGCGTCAACACCATCGACCTGGACGCGGCGGAGGAGCGCGGCGTCGCCGTCGCGAACATGCCCGGCCGCAACGCGCAGGCCGTCGCCGAGACCGCGCTGCTGCTCATGCTCGCGGCGCTCCGCAAGGTCGTCGCGTTCGACGCGCACACCCGCGCGGGGCGCGGCTGGCCCGCCGACCCGGCACTGACCGGCGGCGAGATCGCCGGGCGCACCGTCGGCCTGCTCGGCGGCGGCGAGATCGCGACGCTGCTGCGCGGCATGCTCACCGCGATCGGCGCGACCGTCCTGTACACGTCGCGGACGCCGCGTCCGGACGACCCGGCGTGGCGTCCGCTGGACGATCTGCTGCGGGCGAGCGACATCGTGTCCGTCCACATCCCGCTGACCGACGAGACGCACCACCTGCTGGACCGCGACCGGCTCGCTCTGCTGCGTCCGGGCGCGGTCGTCGTGAACACGGCCCGGGGCGCGGTCATCGACGAGCGCGCCCTCGTGGACGCGCTCGACTCCGGCCACCTCGCGGGCGCGGGCCTGGACGTCTTCGAACAGGAGCCCGTCGCCCCCGGGAACCCGCTGCTGAAGCGCGAGGACGTCGTGGTGATGCCGCACGTCGCGTGGCTCACGCACGAGACGTGGGACCGGTACTTCGAGGTCGCGATGGAGAACGTCCGCCGCCTGGAGTCGGGCGCCGACCTCCTCCACCGCGTCCGCTAGGGCTCCACCGGCTGGTGGGTGAGGTGGAAGTAGAGGACGGCGGCCTCGCCCTTGGCGTCCATCGCGCCCATGAGGACGTCCGCGCTGATCCGGCGGAAGTGGTCGATGATCGGCCGCCCGTCGTAGATCATCGCGGCGGACGCGACGCCGTCGCGGACGACCTCGCGCAGCCGCGCCGAGCCCATCCCGTCGTAGGTGTAGAGGGCTCCGTCGTCGGTGCGGCAGACGAGCGGGTCCACGTTCTCGGGGTCGGTGAACCGCTTGCCGTACCAGCGCAGCCGGGTGAGCAGCCGGGCCATCCGGTCGTCCGGGTCGAACACGCCGCCGCGCCACAGCCCGGTCAGTCCGCCGGGCTCGACGGGCGGCAGCGCCCGGAACAGGGTCGCGAGTTCGCCCGGCTCCGGGCGGGTCTCTCCGAGAACGAGGGCGAGGGCGCGGTCTTCGGTGCTCATGTCCACCTCGGGGGTTTCACGGACGTCGCGGAAGAGCGGGGTGGGGATCCGTCCCTGCGGGCCTGCGGCGGTACTTCGGGCCTACGGCAGCAGGACGGGCTTCACGGTCGTGCCGGACATCGCGTCCGCCTCGGCGCGGGCGATGTCGGCGAGCGGATAGGTCTGGACGAGGCGGTCGAACGGCAGCAGGCCGCGCCGCCACAGGTCGATCATCCGGGGGACGAAGGTCCGGGGAACGGCATCGCCCTCGATGATGCCCCGAACCGTCCGTCCCATCAGCATGAGGGTGGAATCGAGTCGATAGTCCTCTCTACCCACGCCGACGAGGCCGCAGACGCCCGTCGTGCGGAGCGCGGCGACGGCGGTCGCGACGACGTCGGGCCGCGCGGTCGTGTCGAGCGTGTGGTGGAAACCGTCCGAAACCAGGGCCCGGAGCCGCCGGGCGAGGTCGGGGTCGGCGCCGTCGAAGGCGTGCGTCGCGCCCAGTTCCAGGGCCAGGTCGCGGCGGGAGGCGTGCAGGTCGACGGCCACGATCGGGTTCGCGCCGGCGAGCCGCGCGGCCATCACGGCGGACAGCCCGACCGCGCCCGCGCCGAACACGGCGATCGCCTCTCCCGGACGGACCGAAAGGGCCAGCAGCACCGACCCGGCGCCCGTCTGGATCCCGCAGCCGAGCGGCCCGAGGATCTCGATCGGCGCTTCCGGATCGACCTTCACGGTGTTCCGGACGGTCGCGATCGCGTGCGACGCGAACGACGACTGCCCGAACCACCGGTTGTGGACGGGCGATCCGGCCCGGTCGAAAGCCCGTGGACGGCCGTCCACAACGGCGGCGGCCAGGTTGAGGCGCGCCATCTGGACGCAGTAGCCGGGCCGTCCGTCGCCGCAGTTCGCGCACAGCCCGCACGAGTCGTAGGACAGGACGACGTGGTCGCCCACGGCGAGCCCGCTCGCGCCCGGCCCGACCGCCTCGACGACGCCCGATCCCTCGTGCCCGAGCACGACGGGCTTCGGCACCCGGTCGCCGGGGACGCGTCCGAGCAGGTCGGTGTGGCACATGCCGACCCCGGCGATCCGGACGAGCACCTCGCCCGGGCCCGGTTCGGCCAGTTCCACCGGTTCCAGCGTGTACGGGCCGTCGTGGGCGCGCAGGACCGCCGCCGTCGCGGTGACCCCGGCCTTCGCGGTGCCTCCCGCCGTCGCGGTGACCCCGGCCTTCGCGGTGACCACGCCCCGGTCAGCCCTTCAGGACGTAGCGGATCGGCAGGCGCTTGAGGCCGCCGACGAACGTCGTGGCGATGCCGGTGGGCTCGCCGTCCAGCTCGACCGACTCCAGGCGGGGCAGCAGCTCCTCGAAGAACGCGCGGACCTCGATCCGCGCGAGCGTCGCGCCCAGGCAGTAGTGGACGCCGAACCCGAACGCGAGGTGCTTGTTCGGGTCGCGGCCGACGTCGAAGCGGAACGGGTCGTCGAAGACGTCCTCGTCCCGGTTCGCGCTCGGGTAGGACAGCAGCAGCGAGTCGCCCTCGTGGATCGTCACGCCGCGCAGCCGGTAGTCGGTCGTGGCGGTCCGCATGAACTCCTTGACCGGGGTGACCCAGCGGATCATCTCGTCCACGGCGAGGGGCATCAGGGACAGGTCGCCGCGCAGCCGTTCCAGCTGGTCGGGGTGGGTGATCAGGGCGTGCAGCCCGCCCGCGATCGTGGACGAGGTGGTGTCGTGCCCCGCCGTCGCGATGATCACGTAGTAGGAGCCGGTGTCCATGTCGCTCAGCCGCTCGCCGTCCACGCGGGCGTTGGCGATGGCCGAGGCGAGGTCGTCGGTGGGGTGCGCGCGGCGGGCGGCGGTGAGCTCCTGGAAGTAGGCGAAGAAGTCGAGGACGACGGCGAGCTTCTCCTCCGGCGTCGTGCCGCGCTGCATCTCCTCGTCGTCGCCGCCGAACAGCTCCTGGGTGAGCTTCAGCATCCGGTCGAAGTCCGACTCGGGCAGGCCGAGCAGCGACAGGATCACGTACAGCGGGAAGTGGACGGCGACCTCCTGGGCGAAGTCGCAGCGTCCGCCGAGGTCGGCGAGCCGGTCGACGTACCGGCGGGCCAGCTCGCGGACGCGCGGTTCGAGCGCGCGCATCGCCTTGGGCCGGAACCAGTCGGCGCCGATCGCCCGGATGACCCGGTGGTCGGGGTCGTCCATGTGGATGAGCGTGCGCATCGCGGTGCCCTGGGCGATGCGCGCGGCGTTCATCCGGTCGAACGTGGCGGTTCCGAGGATGGGCCGGGGCGCGTTCCGGAACAGGTCGTGGCGCCGCTCGACCTCGAGGATGTCGGCGTGCCTGGTGACCGCCCAGAAGGGGTTGTAGCCCTCCGGCTCGACCTTGTGCACCGGGGACTCGCGGCGCAGCAGCGCGAGCGCCTCGTGGAACCGGGCGTCGTCGGCGTAGGCCGCCGGGTTCGCGAGGGCCCGGCCGGCCTCGTCTGCCGTCAGTGTCATCTCGGCTCCTCGGGAGGATGGTCCGTTACGGAACCTAGAAGCCGAATCCCATTCGGTCAAGCCTTGTCGATCTTGTCGTTAGATGTCGGAGAAATCCCCATGCCGACCATGCCCGGCGGCGAACCGCGCGGCCCCGGTGACGGCCGTGTCCAGCGACCCCAGGCCGTGCCGGTACTCGACCGCGATCGCCTCCTCGTCGGGCCGTCCCTCGGACTCCAGCACCGACAACCGGTCGCTGCGCAGCGTCGACTGCGGGAAGCACGCCAGCGACGCCGCCAGCTCCTCCGCCGCCTCCCGCGACGTCCCCGCCGGGACGACCCGGTTCGCCAGGCCGATGTCGTACGCCTCGTCCGCGTCCACGGGACGCCCCGTGAGGATCATGTCCATCGCGCGGGACGTCCCGACCAGCCGCGGCAGCCGGAACGTCCCGCCGTCGATCAGCGGGACACCCCACCGGCGGCAGTAGACGCCGAACACCGCGTCCTCCTCGACGACCCGCAGGTCGCACCAGAGCGCCAGCTCCAGCCCGCCCGCGACGGCGTGCCCGGCGACGGCCGCGATCACCGGCTTGGACAGCCGCATCCGCGTCGGGCCCATCGGGCCGTCCCCGTCCGGCGCGACACGGTTCCCGCGCCCGTCGCCCAGGCCCTTGAGGTCGGCGCCCGCGCAGAACGTCCCGCCCTCGCCCCACAGGACGGCCACCGACGCGTCGTCGTCGGCGTCGAACGCCCGGAACGCCTCGGCCAGCGCCTCGGCGGTCGGCCCGTCCACCGCGTTGCGCACCTCGGGCCGGGACAGGATCACGGTGGTGACGGTCCCGTCGCGCTCGACGCGAACACCCATGACGATCAGCTCCTCTGGTAGCCGGCCCGACCCGCCGCCCTTGCCCGTCGGCATCGGCGGCTTCGCCCGTCAGCATGGCGCTGTCGGCCGCGTCCGCGTCAGCTTTCCGGAACGAAGTGCTCCTGCGGAACCTCGATGAACACGCCGGCGGCCCGGACCGCGACCGGCCCGTCCGGCCCGCCCACCCGCGCCTCACCTTCGAGGTATGCCTTACGACCGTCGAGGCCGGTGCACCATGCCCGCACGTGGACGTCCGACCCGACCGGGACCGGCGCGAGGTAGTCGGTTTCCAGCCGTCCGGTGACATAACGGTTTCCGAGCAGCCAGGCCGCACCGCCGAGCGCCTCGTCCATCGCGGTGGCGAGCACCCCGCCATGGCAGAGGCCGGGCGCGCCCTGATGCTCTCTTCGGACGGTGAACTCGCAGGTCACGACGCCGTCCTCGACCCCCGTGTGGCGGATGCGCAGGCCGCTCTCGGCCTCGCTGCCGCAGCCGAAGCACCCGTCGAACCCCGCCAGCGAGGCGAGCATGACCGCGGCCCCCTCGCCGGACGGCGCGGGCGCCGGCGCACCGGGCGGCGGAGTCGTCCGCGACGACGCGGGCCCGGGCCGCGCGGGCCGGGAGGCCGAAGGGGAAGGCGGGGAGGACGTCATGCGCACCACACTCCGAGCGTCGTTCGGTATCCCCGGCAGCGTACGAGCCCACCCCGGCCCGCCCCAGGCCCGGGGCCCGCGCAGCGGTCGGGTAAGCGTTGTGAGGGTGGGGGCCGGTAGGGTCCGGCTCAGGATGACGAACCATCTGGGAATGCGCCCGCTCACCGCCCGGTCGGTCGTGCTCAGCACGCTTCTCGGCGTGCATCCGCCCCGGCTCCCGGCGCGCTACCTCGTGCGCGTGGGCGAGCGCTTCGGCATCGCCGAGGGCACCGTCCGGGTCGCGCTGTCGCGCATGGTGGCGTCCGGCGACCTCGTCCAGGAGGACGGCGCGTACGCGCTCACCGAGCGGCTGCTCTCCCGCCAGCGCCGCCTGGACGAGTCCCGCGACCCGCGCACCCGCCCCTGGGACGGCATGTGGGAGATCGCCGTCGTCACCGCCGAGCGCCGCCCCGCCGCCGCCCGCGCGGCGCTCCGCCAGGCCATGTCGGAACTACGCCTGGCCGAACTCCGCGAGGGCACGTGGCTGCGCCCGGCGAACCTGGCGCGTCCGCGCCCCGAGATCGTCGAGAGCCAGTGCGTCTTCCTCACCGGCGGCCCCGAGCGCTCCCCCGTGGAGCTCGCCGCGACGCTCTGGGACCTCACCGAATGGGCGGGCACAGCCCACGCCCTCCTGGAGGCGCTCGGCACGTGCCGCACGTTCGCCGACCGGTTCACGATCTCGGCCGCCGTCCTGCGCCACCTGCTGGAGGACCCGATCCTCCCGGACGAGCTCCTCCCACCCGGCTGGCCCGGCCCGGCCCTGCGCGAGAACTACCGCGCCCTAGCGGCCGACCTGGACCGCCTCATCCTCGAGCACGTCACCACCCCCTAGCTCCGGATACCAGCCGAGGTGCTCGGCGACGCGGTCGCGCAGCAGGAGGTACTCGTCCTGCCTGATGCGCGGGTAGGGGAGCGGGCGCTCGACGGTCTCGCACCGGACGACGCGCTGCCCGTCGAGGAACTGCTCCAGCGTCATGTCGATCTCGAGGCCGCTGTCGAGCAGGTTCCACCAGTGCGCGCACACGGGTTCGCCGTCGGCCGTGAGGACCTCGCCGCAGACGAGGCGTCCGCCGAAGAAGTCGTTCACCACCAGGGACGTGATGTCGCAGTGCCCCCAGGCCGGGTTGCCGGGCGTCCAGGGGGCGCGTTCGAGGTCGTCCGGGGAGCAGGTGTCGCCCGCCCAGCTCGCCCGCAGGGCCCCCGCGATCTCGTCCAGTGTCAGTGCGCGCATGCCGTCCACCCTCACATCCGCCTCCGACAGTTCCGCCGACAGCTACGCCGACACTTCCGCCGGTCACGAGGCCCGGAACACCTTTTCTGGACGTCCGACTCCTGTAAGGAGCGGATTCAGGACTCACCGAAAGTCACTCACCGTCCTTAATGGAGAGCGTGTTGTCACCATCGAAGTCCTCCACGTAGAGAAGGGGAGGCAACATCCCCTGGATCTCGGAGGTGCCGGTGGAAGCTCGGATCGACGTCAAGGTCGGCAACAAGCCCTCGCAGGACGAGACGCTCCCCGAAAGCCAGATCGCCCAGGTCGAGGCGGCGCTCCCCACCGGGGTGCTGTTCTCGCCGCCCTACCCGAACACCACGGCGGCGCACCGTCCGCCGGACCTGGAGTGGGAGCTGATCGGCGCCTGGAGCTACCAGGGCCTTCCCGCCACCGGAACCGCCCACGTCTACTTCGGGCAGGGGCACTCCGAGCTGCGGCGGCCCCTGATCCTCGCGGACGGCTTCCGGTACGGCCCGAGCGACATGCCCGGCCTGTACGACTACCTGAACACCCCGTACACCGAGGGGCAGCCGGGCCTGCTCGACGAGCTCCGGCAGCGGGGCCACGACGTCATCCTGCTCGGCTTCGGCGAGCGGCACACCTACATCCAGGCGAACGCGGGCGTCGCGGCGTCCTGCATCTTCCGGGCCATCGCCGAGAGCGTGGGCGACGAGGACCTGACGGTCGGCGGGATCAGCATGGGCGGGCTCATCACCCGCTACGCGCTGGCCCGGCTCGAGAGAAACCGCATGGACCACCGGACCGCGCGGTACTTCTCGCTGGACTCGCCGCACAACGGGGCGTGGGTCCCGCTGATCCTCCAGCAGCTCGCCTACTTCTCCGAGAAGTACGGCAAGAAGCCGGAGCCGGGGCAGCCGTCCCAGGCCGACCTGATCAAGAGCCCCGCCGCGCAGCAGCTGCTGTGGGCGTGGGTGCCGTCCGAGGACTACTCCGGCCCGGTCGCGACGGCGAGCCCGCTGCGCGCCCAGTTCCTGGAGGACCTGCGCGCCGTCGGCTGGTTCCCGATGCGGCCGATCAAGCTCGGCATGGCGTCCGGACGCGGCGACGGCACCGGCAACGGCGTGCCCGCCGGGGCGCAGGTCTTCGACTGGAACGGCCCGCTCGGCGTCCAGGCGACGGCCCTCACCCAGCCGGACGGCGGCGTCGACCAGTACATCGGCGGCAAGAAGATCCTGTGGCGGGCCAACTCGACGACCACGGCGGTCCCGGCCCACGACGGCGCTCCGGGCGGCACGCTCGACTCGTTCAAGCTGGTGGCCGAGGAGCTCGGGATCGAGATCGACCCGGTCTTCGAGAACACCTGCTTCGTCCCGACGATCAGCGCGGTCGCCGCCTCGTTCGACCCGGTCGCCTGGCCGATGGACCTGACGACCCGCGCCAACGACCTCGACCCCGACCAGTACGACCTCGACGCGTTCGTCTGCGACGAGACCAACTCCCCGCACGGCCTGGTCACCGAGCCGCTCGCCACCTGGTTCCTGAACCAGCTCGGCAAGTAGTCCCGGTGCCGCCGGCCCCCGCCGTGGCCCCACGGCGGGGGTCGGCATGCGGCCACGGGAAAAAGGATCTTAGGCTTGCCTTCGTGATCACTCCGGGAGCGGCGGCGCCGCGGTGCGCGCGGGGACTGTTCCTCGCGGCCGCCTGCACCGCGCTCTCGCTCGCGGGCCACACCCTCGGCGCGCGCGGCGCCTGCTGCGTCCCGCCGCTGCCCGCGGTCCTCGGCACCGGTGCCGTGGTCGGGCTGCTGTGCGTGGCGGTCGCGGGCCGGATGATGTCGTTCTGGAAGATCCTCGTCGTCGTGGGCTGGGCGCAGGTGGCGTTCCACGTGGCGTTCACGGTGTTCAGCGGTCCCGGCGTCCACCACGGCATGGCGCCGCCGCCCGCGATGGCGGCGGGCGGCCTGACCTGGTCGATGATCGCCGGGCACGCGGTCGCGGCGCTCGCCGCGTCGGTGCTGCTGGCCGGGGCCGAGCGCGCGCTGTGGTGGCTGTGGGGCGCGGTGTTCGCCGTCGCCGCCGTCGTCCTGCTGGTGCTGGGACGTCCGGCCGAGTCGTGGCGGCCGTCCCGGATCGCGTTCGCCGACTCCCCCGCTCCCCGGCTCGGTGTGCTGCTGGCACGGGCCGTGCGGCGTCGCGGGCCTCCGGTGGCGGCGTCGCACGCCGCCTGAGCCCCCTCGGATCGTTCGTGGCCGGTGGGCCGGTCGGGCGTGCCTCGCATGCCCTTTCCACCACCGGATCACAGGGAACGACCCCTCATGTTCAAACGCAGGACCCTCGCGGCCGTCACGGCCGCCCTCCTGACGTCCGCCGGATGCGCGGGCGCTGGCACCGGCTCGTCGACGGACGCGCTCGACGACGTCCTGACCTCTCCCGGAAGGACGACCTATCCGTTCAGTGTCGACAACTGCGGACAGAAGGTGACGTTCACGCGTCCGCCCGAGCGGGTGCTGATCCTCAACGGGACGTCCGTGGCCGAGTCCGAGAGCTTCGTGCTGCTCGGCCTGCAGGGACGCGTCCTCGCCAACGCCCAGTCGTACGGCGTCTCGGACGACCCGTCGATGACCGCGCGCGTCGCCGCCCTCCCCAAGGGCGGCCTCACGATGAACCGGAACTTCGAGGTCCCCGCCGAGCAGACCCTCGCGGCCAAGCCCGACCTCGTCATCTCGACCTGGTCGGGCGGGTTCGACCCCAAGCGCGGGCTCGCCACGCGCGGGCAGATCACCGCGGCCGGGGCGAACACGCTGGTCAACCCCGTCAACTGCGCGCTCGGCAAGCCGGAGGCGGGGCCCGCCGAGAAGAAGGCGTACGAGGGCGTGTCGATCGACTCGTCCCGGGCGTTCCTGCTGCTGCTCGGACGGATCTTCGACGTCCAGTACAAGGCCGCCGACGTCGTCCACGACCTGCGGAAACGCGTGGACGACGTCCAGCGCGCGGTCGCCGGGAAACCCACCCGGAAGGTGCTGCTGGCCTATCCCGGGATGGCGATGATGAACGCGAACGGGCTGCCCGCCGTCATGACCGGGCGCATCACCGACGACGTGATCCGCGCCGCGGGCGGCGTCAACGCCTTCGCGGGCCGCGACCGCGACACCACCAGCACCCTCAACAAGGAGCAGCTCGCGACCGCGCGGGTGGACGTGCTGGTCGTCGGCGTCTTCTCCGCCAAGGAGGACCCGGACGCCGAGGCCCGCGCCCTGTTCGCCGCGTACCCGCAGTGGTCGGCGTCCCGCACGCGCACCTACACGACGGTGTCGGACGGAGCGTTCCTCGGCCCGCTCAACGCCTGGGCCGTCGAGCGCATCGCGAAGGCGGTGCACGGCGTTGGCTGACACGAACGAGAACGCAGCAGCCCGCATGGGCGGCGGCAGGGCGGACGCCGCTCGGGCCGATGGCGGCAGGGCGGCGCGGCGTCCACATCTCGTGTCGGGGGTGTGGACGGGGGTGCTCGTGGCCGGGCTGGCGGTGGCACTCGGTGTGGTGTGCGTCGTCGCGATCTCGCTCGGGTCGGTCGGGGTGCCGCTCGGCGCGACGTGGCGCGTGATCGTCGCGCACGTCACCGGGAGCGGCGGCGCGGATCCGCTGCACGACCAGGTCATCTGGGACATCCGGACGCCGCGCGTGCTGGTCGCGGCGCTCGTCGGGGCCGGGTTGAGCGCGGCGGGCGTCGCGCTTCAGGCGCTGGTGCGCAACCCGCTCGCCGATCCGTACGTGCTCGGCGTCTCGTCCGGGGCGTCGCTCGGCGCGGTGCTGGTCGCGGCGCTCGGGGCGCCCGCGCTCGGCGGGCTCGGCGTGACGGGCGCGGCGTTCGCGGCGGCTCTGGTCAGCGTCCTGCTGGTGTACGTGCTGGCGCAGCGCGGCGGGCGGCTGCTCGACTCGCGGCTCGTCCTGGCCGGGGTCGCCGTCGGGTACCTGTGCCAGGCGGCGACCAGTTATGTCCAGTTGCAGCTGGACCCGTCGGAGTTGCAGAAGCTGATGTTCTGGCTGATGGGGAGCGTCGCGGGCGCGACCTGGAACGACCTGCGGCTGCCCGCGGCCGTCATCGCCGCCTGCACGCTGTACCTGCTCGCCCAGGCCCGGAAGCTGAACGCGCTGCTGGCCGGGGACGACGCCGCGACCTCGCTCGGCACCCCGGTCCGGACGCTGCGGATCACGCTGCTCGCCATCGCGTCGCTGCTCACGGCGACGGCGGTCAGCGTCGTCGGCGGGATCGGGTTCATCGGGCTGATGGTCCCGCACGCGGCCCGGTTCGTGGTCGGGGCCGACCACCGGCGCGTCCTGCCCGTCGCGACGCTGCTCGGCGCGGTGTTCCTGGTCGTCGTCGACCTGGCGACACGCACCGTGGACCGTCCGAACGAGCTGCCCGTCGGCGTGTTCACGACGGCGATCGGCGTGCCGTTCTTCCTGTGGTTGCTGCGCCGCCGGACGGGAGGGACGGCCTGATGCGTCTCGATCTCTCCGATGTCACGGCCACGGTCGACGGCACCGACATCGTCACGGGCGTCGCGCTGACCGCGGAACCGGGGCAGTTCGTCGGGCTCATCGGCCCGAACGGCAGCGGCAAGTCGACGCTGCTGCGCACCGTGTACCGGACGCTCCGTCCGTCCACCGGTGTCGTGTCGCTCGACGGGGACGACCTGTGGCGGATGCGTCCCCGCACGGCCGCCCTCCGCCGCGCCGCCGTCACGCAGCACGGCGATCCGGGCGGCGAGTTCACGGTCGCCGAGGTCGTCGCGATGGGACGCGGCCCGCACCAGGGGCTGCTCGACCGCGAGTCCGAGGCCGACCGGGCGGTCATCGCGGAGTCTCTGGAGCGGGTCGGGATGGACGGCAGGTCCGACCGCCTGTTCGCGACGCTGTCCGGTGGCGAGCGGCAGCGCGTCCTGCTGGCGCGGGCGCTGGCGCAGCGCGCGCCGCTGCTCGTCCTGGACGAGCCGACCAACCACCTGGACGTCGGCGCGCAGCTCGGCCTGCTCGACCTGGTCCGTTCGCTGGGGCTCACCGTCGTGGCGGCGCTGCATGATCTCGACCATGCCGCCGCCTACTGCGACCACGTCGTCGTCCTGCGGGACGGACGCGTCCAGGCGTCCGGGCCGCCATTGGAGGTGCTGACGCCCGCGTTCATCGCCGAGGTGTTCGGCGTGCGCGCCCACATCGGCCCGCATCCGCTCACCGGGCGTCCGCACATCGCCGTCGCCTCCCCGGCCTGACCGCCCGGGGTGGCCTCCGGGCTTCCGGAGACCACCCCGGGCGGCGGCTTGTAGAGTCCGATCGCCATGATCAGGAACCTGGTCGCGGCCGATCGGACCCCCTGCGAAGGATGACCCTCGTGATTCTCGAGATGCGTACATATCGCCTCAAGCCAGGCACCCGCGACGAGTTCCTCCGCGTGATGCGGGAGGAGGCGATGCCGCTGCTGGAGAAGGCCGGGCTGCGCGTGGTCGACTGCGGGCCGTCCCTGGTGGCCGAGGACGGTCACGAGGAGGCGTACCTGCTGCGCGCGTTCACCTCGGTCGAGCAGCACCGCGAGCAGGAGGACGCGTTCTACTCCAGCGACGAGTGGCGCCACGGCCCCCGGGAGGCGATCGTCTCCCGGATCGACTCGCTGCACTCGGTCGTCATCGAGGTCCCGGAACAGGCCGTCGCCGAGCTCCAGCGCGTGTGACCTCGTCCCGTCCATAGGCCGATGGCGCTCGACGCCATCGGCCTGCGGCCGCCCGTCCCACCAGCACTCACCGAGTGGTGTCCGGCGTCCAGCGAAGTGTCATGTCGGGCAGGTTCTCCATGTTGCGCTCACCGTCGTTGGTGTCCAGGACGGTGAAGCCGCGACGCTCGTAGAACGCGCGGGCGTCGGTGTTCTGCTGGAAGACGTGCAGGGACAGCCCGTCGGGGCTATGCCGCCTGACCTCGTCGAGAAGGAGCGTGCCGATTCCCTGTCGCCGGACGTCCGGGCGTAGGTAGAGGTCGTCGAGCATGTCGCCGTCCAGAGCCGCGTAGCCGACGACCTCCGCATCGCGCACGGCGACCCAGGCACGGCACTGTTTCAAAAGGACGTCCCGGACCCACTGCGTCACCTGCTCGCGAGTATGCGTCTGTGGGGGCAGATAGGGCATGGTCTGCGACCGAGAGGTCATGTGGATTTCCGCGATCACAGCGGCGTCCGCCGCCTCCGCGTCCCGGATCCGGATCTTGTCGTCGCTCACGCCCGGAACCTACAGGCCTCAAGCCGGCGGACGACCGAAGCGGCGACCGAGGGAACCTCGATCGCCGCTGATCGGCCGGTCGGTCGCGCCCGCCCACTCAGAGGCTGCGGGCGGTGATGGCGCCGTTGGGGGTGGTCGCGTGGATCTCCAGCGCGACGGTGCCGTCGTTCTTGAGGGAGTTGGTGACGCGGCCGTTGCCGGCGCCCGCGTCCAGCGAGGCGGAGACGCCCGCGGCCGCGCCGACCGTGATGTCACCGGTCTGGGTGGCCAGCACGACCTTGCCGCCCTGGGCCTCGCCGACCGTGATGTCTCCCCGCGAGGTGGAGATCTCACCGGAGCCGCTCATCCGCCCGACCTCGACATCGCCGTCCACGGCCTTGAGGCGCAGGCCCGCGACCTCGTCGAGCTTGATCTCGCGGTACGCGCCCTCGAAGGCGACGTCGCCGAGGCGTCCGGTGGTGACGAGCTCGGCGCTGCCCGACTTCGCCTCGACGGTGGACCCGGCGGGCAGCTGCACCGTGACCTCGACGGACCCGGACGAGCCGAAGTACTGGTTGCCGGCGGTTGCCGCGCCGATCCGCAGGACGCCGTCCGCGAACTCGACCGTGGTCTGCTCGGCGGCCTTGACGTCGCGGCCCTTGGAGTCGTTCGCGGGCAGGACCACCACGGTGGTCTCGTCCTGCTCGACGGCGATGATCCGAACCCGCCCGGCGGGGACGTCCAGGACGAGGGCGATCGGGGCGGCGGTGTCGAACTTCTGCATCGTGAGCTCCTGAGGGACTGGGGCGACCGATGCCGCCCGTCGTTTCGAACAATGCAAACGCTACGTTGCTTTCCACATCTCTACAAGCTCGACGTTGCATGAAACAAACATCACCGCAGTTCATGCCCGCAATATTGTTGCAACGCCCTCGACGCTAACGCAACGAACACTCTCACTATCGTTGCATTGAACTGGAAGTGAACGCTACCTCCGGGTCAGTGGCAGTCCTGCTCGGCGGCCACCACGTACAGGCCGACGAAGTAGGACGAGTCGAGCGTCCAGAACCCCCACGCCACCCCTTGGCCCAGACGCAGCTCGTAGAGGGCCGTCCCGAGCCGCGTCTCATCCGAAGGGGCGGACGCGCCCGCGACCTTCGACTTCAGGTCGTCCCACTGCCGGGACAACCAGGCGACACCGTCCTCCGGCGTCCGCGCGACGTGATCGATGAGCCGCGGGGACTTCTGAAGCCATTCCTGAACCACGAGCGGCGCGAGGTCGGACGAAGGATCCCGCCGCTGGGCGTCACTCCGGTACTGATCCCCGGTAGCCCGCCACAAATGGCAATGCCAGTGAACCTGCATGCCCGTCCACACCTCGGGCTCACACTTCCAGAAGTCATAGTCGAACGAGCTCACGCGAAATCACCACCACGTCTGTTCAGAGGCCGGACTGGGCGCGTAGGCGGGCGAGGCGGTCGCCGAGTTGGTCGGGGGTTTCGGCTTCGATCAGGTAGCCGAGGCCAGGGCCGGGAACGTAGGCCCACCAGCTGAACGTGAAGACACCCCACCAACAGTGGATGCCCGGAAAGCACGCGCGCAGACGCGCGATGGGCGTGGGGTGCCGCCCGTCCGGGACGTCCCTCCTCAGGATGTACGAGACGTCGCCGGACGGGCGGGGTGGAGTGGGGGGAGGGGGCGCGGACGGTGAGGGTGGGGGCCCACTCACCGGCCACGCCGTCCCCTCCCCCCGGCGAGCCGGGCTGTGGCCGTAAGGCGGGGTCATCGGGAGCCTCCCAACTTCCCGTTCCCCCACCCGTGCGCGCGCAGCGCGGCCCGCAGTTCGGTGGCGGTATCGGCGTCGAACGCGTCCCGCTCGTGCAGTTCGTCCATCGACAGCGGGCCTCTTAGTGCCCACCAGCGTCCCTTATCGCTGAGGATGAATCTCCACGCCGGGAAATCCTCTTCAAGGGCGGCAAGAGCTGCGCCGTCGGGGATGCGCCGCATGTCCATATCGGGAGAACCTTCGCGTTTGAGAACCGTTTCGAATTCGTGTGAACACCATCACAGTCACGGGGTTATTCTCGGAAGGGCTTGGGCAAGACCACCGCCCGACCAGCCCCCTGGTCAGGTGGGATCCAACGTGACCGGCGCGTCCGGTCAAGCTCCCCGGGAGGGTCGAATGTCGAACGTCCTCAACCCCGCCTGCGCGTTCTTCGGCCGCGAGTTGCAGCGCATGCGCACTCGCCTCGATCTCACACAGGAGCAGCTCGCGTCCAAACTCGGCTGCTCCCCCGGATGGGTATCAAAAATGGAGAGCGGAAAGAAGATCTCGAAGGACAGCGCCGAAGACCTCGACACGTTCTTCAAGACGGACGGCATCTTCCTCCGCATGTGGGAGCTCTCCAAGGAGATCGAGCTCCACGCCGCCGTCCCCCCGGGCTTCCCCGAGTACCTGATCTACGAGGGCACGGCGACGTCCTGCCGCTTCTTCGACGCGAACCTGATCAATGGCCTGCTTCAGACCGAGGCATACGCGCGCGCTGTGTTCAGCGCCAACGAGTTCCCGGACTTGGCGGAGGGCTTGTTGGCAGAGAGACTCAAGCGCCAGGAGATCTTCACGAAGCCGAACGCCCCTTACTGCTTCTTCGTCATCGACGAGGTCGCCCTGCGCAGGCAGGTGAGCGACAAGAAGGTGATGCGCGAGCAGTATCAGGCCCTGATCGATGCCGCGCAGCTTCCGAACGTCTCGATCAGCGTGATTCCGGCGGATACCGGATACCACCCGGGCCTGACCGGGAGCTTCACTGTCCTTGGCCTAGAGGATGGCACCCACGTTGGCTACACGGAATCCGCAGGAACCGGGATGTTGATCAACGAACGCACGCAGGTCGCCAAATACCTGTTGCGTTACGAGACGCTCAGGGGATATGCCATTTCCGTATCAGAGTCACTTGCTCTGATCAGGAGACTCCTGGAGGAATTGTGAAGCTGGTGGATCAGGCAGCGGCACAGTGGCGCAAGAGCAGTCACAGCGGACACGAGGGCGGGCAGTGCGTGGAGGTTGCGGATCTGACGGGATCAGTGGGGGTGCGGGACTCCAAGGCGCCTGATCGGGGTCGGCTGGTGTTGGACGGGCGGGAGTGGCGTTCGTTCGTCCGGTCCGTTCGGGAACTTGCGGCCTGACGGACGTCCCTTCGGGCTTGGTGGGCCCCGGTCGCTGGGTGCGGCCGGGGCCCTTGTGCGTTTGGTCAGGGCTGGGGTGTGAAGGTGTGGGCCACGGCTCCGGCGGTGAAGGCGGTGGTGCTGGTCGGGGTGAGGTTGAGGCGCTCGAGAAAGATGCGCTCGCCTGTGCCCAGGATGACCGGGTGGACGATGAGGCGGTACTCGTCGATCAGGCCCGTCGCGACCAGTGACCTGGCGAAACGGACGCCGCCGTGGGCGAGAAGGTATCCGTCCTCCTCTTCCTTCTTGAGGTGGGTGATGGCCTCGGTCAGGTCTCCGGGGACGATCGTCGTCTCGGGCCAGTCGGCGGACGTGAGCGAGTCGGAGAACACGATCTTGGGGATCTCGTTCATCGGCTTCGCGAACGGCCCGGAGTCGCCGGGCCAGTGGGCGGCCATCACCTTGTAGGACGCGGAGCCCATGAGGTGCGCGGCCGCGTTGCTCACGGTCTCGACACTCCAGCTCAGGGCGTCGGCGGAGCCCCCTGCGGCGATCCAGTCGCCGCTCCCGTCGGCCGGTGCGACGAAGCCGTCCAGCGAGACCGACATCTTGAGGACCAGTGAGGCCATGGGCTCTTCCTTCCGGGGAGGGGCACGTGCGTGCTCCGATCATTCGCACGCTCAGACCGCGGGTTCCCCGAAAACTCATCGCGTTTCGCGCCGTCGGGACGTCGAGCGTCCCGAGTGCTTGTCAGCGGGGGGCGCCGATGCGGGCGGCCATCTCGTACAGGCCGTGCGGTTTCGGGCCGGGGGCCTGGATGATGTTCCCCACCAGGGCGCGGACGGAGGGGCGGCGGTACTCCTCCGGGGCGGTCGCCTCCGCCGTCCTCAGCAGGACGAACGCGTCCGCGGTGCGGCCGTGGCGGACGAGGGCGCGGGCCTTGTCGATCACGAAGCGCTGCCTGCGCTCGGCCGAGGCGAGGCGGTGCGGACGGACCCGGTCGGCGGCGTCCAGGGCGGCGGCGGTGTCGCCGAGCGCGGTGCACACGCTGATCCGGTAGACGTCCACGTTCGTCGGCGTGAACGAGCGGTGCCCGGCGGTCCGCGCGGACGTCCCGCCGATGCGGACGGCCGCCCGCTCCGCCTCGTCCAGCAGGTCCAGGGCGACGCCGTCGCGACCGCCCTGCGCCGCCGCGTAGGACGCCGCGCACAGCAGCGACCCGTAGTCGGCGAGGGTCTCGGGCGTGGGCCGGGCGTGCCGCACCAGGTCGTTCGCGGTCCCGGCGAGAAGCCGGGTCGCCGAGTCGCAGCGTCCGACGCGGCGCATGGACATTCCGACGGCGAGCGACGCGGCGGCCACGACGGACGGGGTGCCGCTCGCGCGCGCGGTTTGGAGCGCCCGGTCGCCGGACACCCAGGCCAGGCTGTTCTCGTTCCGCTTCACCGCGAGTTCGCACGACAGGATGTACGCCTGCGCGAGCAGCGCCGAGTACCGCGCCCGTTCCTCGCCCACGCCGTCGTCGCGTCCCACCGAGGCCGCGTTGATCAGCCGGGGAAGCCCCCGGGCCGCCTCGGCGTACCGGCAGTCGGCGTACGCCCGCCACGCCCGGTCGAGCACCCGCCGCAGGACCGGGACGCCCGGTGTCGCGATCCGCTCGGGCGCGGCGACCAGAACCGCTTCGATCGGGCCGGTCACCGGATCGGCGGACGAGCCGACAAGCCCCCCGGCCAGCGTCACGCCGCCCAGCATCAGCAGTTCTCGCCGGAGCACGTTCTCACCCGCCTCTTCGTCGTCCCGGGAATCCTGCCCGACGACCCGCGCCGTCACTCGCGACACGATCGGCGCTTTGCCAACCCAAGCCTCCGGAAACCCCAGATCCGTCTCGGACAGGCCGGTGAAGGAGCTCAGCCCCTGCCGATATTTCCGGCCCGGACGGACTTCACCCCTTTCCCAGAGGCCGACGAGATTACCGTTGGGGGCGACATTGATCTTGAGATTCTCACGCATGAACGCGCCGAGTCGCTCGGCGAACTCATGCTGTGAGTACCCGAGGGCGGTCCGGGCTCGACGAAGCAAGTCATTTCCCCGATATTCCGACACAACGCTAGTGTCCGCCGGGGTCTCCGATTGATCCAGCCTTGTGTGGATAATTGGGCTGACGGCTGTGTGGCCCCCTCAGATCACCGCTCCCAGAATGGAGACACCCGCGTTCTCCACTGCCTCGGGAGGGTGTTCTTCATGGGATTCCAGGGAAATGCAATTCTCCGATCTTATGCGGAGAGGGGGCCGGTCGACGCCTGGGACCGGCTCTCCCGGTGCCTGTCGCTGGAGGGCGGGTACGCCGTCCGGCTCGGCGAGGCCGTCCACGCGGTCCGGTCGGGGGCCGCGCGGACGCGGCGCGGCGTGGACGGCGTCCTCCGGGCCAAGGCCGTCAACCTGGAGCGGGCCGAAGCGCTGCTGGCCCGCCTGCTGGAGCACGGCGACCGGTCCCGGCTCTGGGGTGAGCTGGACGAGCGGGTCGGCCGTCTCGACCTCTCCGACCTGGCCGAACGCTGGACGGGTCCGCTCGTCTCGTCCCCCGCGTCCGCGTGGGGGACGATGCGGCGGCACGGCGTCCGGGCGTTCTGCGAGACGACGGCCGTCCGGCTGATCGACCTGAACGCGGCGCACGCCCGCTGGGTCGGCGCGTGGGACGCCGAGCGCCGGACGGGCCGGGCCGACCACCTCGCCGAACTGGACGGTCTCGTCGCGGGCGCGGTGGCGCTGTGGGACGCGGGCGTCCAGCGGCGGGCCGTCCACGCCCTGCTCTACCTCCCCGAGGAGTGACCGTCACACCGGGCGGTCGCCGGGGAGAAGGAGCTGCGAGGCCTGGGAGAACCTCCAGGTGGTGGACGATCTGGCGAAGAGCCAGACGAGGTCGAAGCGGTCGTCGGGCCAGGCGGGGACGGAGGCGCCGAGGCCCCGGGCGATGTCGGGGATGGCCTTGTGCTCCCAGGCCACGAGGGTCACACCGGTGAGGCGGGCGAGGTGCTTGCCGAGCTTCCGCTCCTCGCCTTTGGTGTAGGTGAGGTCGAGGCGCTGCCCGAGGCGTCCGGCCAGGGGGGTGACGGTCTGGCTGTGGCGCAGGGCCTTGCCGCCACCGGCACCGCCGGCGCCGCCGCCGGGGCTCGCGGCGAAGATCCGGTCCGGACGGCGCAGCCCCGGACGGCGCGGATCGGCGAACAGGACGGCCAGGGCGCCCGCGCGCGTCCAGCCGCGGACGGTCAGCGACCCGTCCGAGCGGACGCCGTCCTCGGTGACGCCGTACGGGGCGCCCTGCGCGGGCGGCTTCTCACCGTGCCGGATGATCATCACGAGGTCGGCGCCGGAGCCCGCGGCGCTCGCGGCGCCGTGCCGGGCCCCCTCGCAGGCGGCCAGGAGGGGCGCGGCCGCCGCCGCGCCCAGGAGCGTCCGTCGGCTGGTCATCGACGCAGGATCGCGCGCCGCGGGTTAACGGCCGGTCAGGGGGACCTTCCCCTCTCGATAGCGATATGTGACGATCTTGGAGACCTTTCCGAGTCGGGGGACACACCGCGGAGGAGGGCACGGCCCATGGCGCTGTTCGGCGACCTGACCCGACGCAAACCCATCGACCGGATCGAGGAGGAGGGCGGGGGCGGCGGGGCCGCGCTCACCCGGACGCTCGGCCTCTGGCAGCTCACCGCCATCGGCATCGGCGGCATCATCGGCGCCGGGATCTTCTCCCTCGCCGGGGCGGTCGCGCACAAGGACGCCGGACCGGCCGTCCTGATCTCGTTCCTGGTGGCGGGCGTCGCGAGCGCCGCCGCCGCGTTCTCCTACGCCGAGTTCGCCGGGCTCATCCCGCGCGCCGGATCCGCCTACACCTACGGGTACGCGGTGCTCGGCGAGTTCACCGGCTGGGCCATCGGCTGGGACCTGCTGCTCGAGTACACCGCGATCGTCGCGGTCGTCGCGATCGGGATCTCCGGGTACTTCAACGACCTGCTCGGCTTCCTGCACGTCCACCTGCCGGCCTGGATGATGGGCGCGCCCGGCACCGAACCGGCCGGGGTCGCCGCGCACAGCTACAAGATCAACCTGTTCGCGGCGCTGCTCTGCCTGCTCATCGCCTACGTCCTGAACCTCGGCATGAAGAGCGCGGCGCGGTTCGAGACGGCCGCCGTCTACCTGAAGATCGGCATCGTGCTTCTGGTCATCGTGGTCGGCGTCTTCAAGATCCACGCCGGGAACTACTCGCCGTTCTTCCCGCACGGCTGGGGCGGCGCGTTCACCGGGGCCGCGACGGTGTTCTTCGCCGTGTTCGGCTACGACGCCATGTCGACGGCGGCGGAGGAGTCCAAGGACGCGCAGCGGCACATGCCGAAGGCGATCCTGCTGTCGCTCGCGGTCTCGATGGTCCTGTACGTCCTGGCCTGCCTGGTGCTGACCGGGATGATCCCCTACACCGAGATCAACCCGACCGCCGCGTTCTCCTCGGCGTTCAAGAGCGTCGGGATGAACGGCGTCGGGTTCGTCATCGCGGCCGGCGCGATCATCGGCATCCTGACCGTGCTGTTCACCTTCATGATGGGCGCGGCGCGGATCTGGTTCGCGATGAGCCGGGACGGCCTGCTCCCCGGCTGGTTCGCGCGCACCCACCCGACCCGGCACGTCCCCACCCGGATCACCTGGATCCTCGGCGCGGGCTCCGCGCTGATCGCCGGGTTCTTCCCGATCGCGGACGCCGCCGAGCTCACCAACATCGGCATCCTGCTGGCGTTCATCGTCGTCTGCGCGGCCGTGATCGTGCTCCGCTACCGCCGCCCTGACCTGCCCCGGGAGTTCCGCACGCCGCTCATGCCGGTCGTCCCGCTGGTCGGGATCGGCTTCTCGATCTGGCTGATCACCTTCCTCCAGTGGCAGACCTGGGTGCGGTTCGCGGTCTGGTTCGTCCTGGGCTGCGTCGTCTACTTCGGCTACGGACGGCGCCGCTCCCGCCTCAACGGCGACGCCGGCGCGCGGTAGGCGTCCCGGGCCTCCCGGTCCTCAGCTCTGGATCGGGAGGTCCGGCAGGTTGTGGATGTGCGCCTTCTGGACGCGCAGGACGGCGTCGTCGCCCTTGAAGAACGTGACGATCCCGCCCTCCTCCACGATCTGGTCGGCCTCGATCTCCTCGGTGACCGGCTGCTCCGCCGGTCCGTACACCACCCGGTACACAGTCATGATCCGGACCTACCTGGCGAACGGTCAGGAGAAACTCCCGCGGCCGGAAAGCCCGTCCGATCAGAAGGTGATCACCTGGCGGACGGCGTCCCCGGCGGCCAGCCGGTCGAACCCCGCGTTCACCTCGGAAAGGGTCAGCCGGTGCGAGAGCAGCGCGTCCACCGGCAGCACCCCCGACCGGTACATGCCGACGAACCGCGGGACGTCCCGGCGCGGCACCGACGACCCCAGATAGCTGCCGCGCAGCGTCCGCTCCTCGGCGACCAGGCTCAGCGCGGGCAGCGTCAGCGGCGCGGACGGATCGGGCAGCCCCACGGTCACGGTCGTCCCGCCCGCCCGCGTCGCCGCGTACGCCTGCGCGAGGACGGCCGCGACCCCGGTCGTGTCGATCACCTTCTCCGCGCCCCCGCCGGTCAGCTCCCGGACGGCCTCCACCGCGTCCGGCCCGCCCGCCACCGCCCCGGACGCGCCGAGCCGCAGCGCCAGGTCGCGCTTGTGGTCCACGACGTCCACGGCGACGATCCGCGCGGCCCCGGCGGCGCGGGCCGCCAGCAACGCGGCGAGGCCGACCCCGCCCAGCCCGAACACCGCGACCGTGTCGCCCGGGACGATGTTCGCGCTGTACAGGGCGGCGCCCGCCCCGGTCAGGACGGCGCAGCCGAACAGCGCCGCGATCTCCATCGGCAGGTCCGCGTCGACCCGCACGGCCGACTTCGCCGACACCACCGTGTACTCCGAGAACGCCGAGACGCCCAGGTGGTGGTGCGGACGCGTCCCGTCGGCGTGGGCGAACCGGCGGCCGCCGCCGAGCAGCGTTCCCGCCCCGTTCGCCGCCGCGCCCGGACCGCACAGCGCGGGCCGTCCGGACACGCACCGCTCGCACTCCCCGCACGCCGGGACGAACGCCAGCACCACGCGGTCGCCCGGCGCGAACCCGCTGCCCTCGCCCGCCTCGACGACCTCCCCGGCCGCCTCGTGCCCGAGCGCCATCGGCAGCGGCCGCCGCCGCGACCCGTTGATCACCGACAGGTCCGAATGGCACAGCCCCGCCGCGCCCACCCGGACCAGCAGCTCCCCCGGCCCCGGCGGATCCAGCCGCAGCTCCGCGACCTCCAGCGGACGCGACTCCGCGTAGGGCGCGGGCCGTCCCGACTCCACCAGCACGGCCGCCCGGGTCGTCAGGCTCACGCGATCACCAGCTTCTGCATCTCCGACCGGATCGGATCGGCGATCTCCTGCGGACGGCGGCTCTCCCGGCCGACGAACACGTGCACGAAATGCCCCTCGGCGACCAGCGTCCCGTCCGACCGGAACATCCCGATCTCCCAGCGGACGCTGGACCGCCCCAGCTTCCCGACCCGCAGCCCCATCCGGATCGTGTCGGGGAAGGACACCTCGGCCTTGTACACGCAGTGCGACTCCACGCACATCGCGATCGCGCCGCCGCCCAGCGGGTCGAACCCGGCCGTCCGGATCATCCACTGGTTGATCACGGTGTCCATGAGCATGTAGTGGACGACGTTGTTGACGTGCCCGTACACGTCGTTGTCGTTCCACCGGGTCGGGACCGTCTCCCAGTACAGGTAATCGCCGCTCATGCCCGCCGAGCCTAGTAAGCGGGCGATTGCGTCACCACGCGAGCCCCCTCACGCCAGGGTCGCGCGGAACACCTCGCCCTCGCCGGTCAGCGCGACCGGCCCGCCCTTGAACGGCACGAACAGCGCCTCGCCCCGGCGCAGCTCCTCGTGGCGGCCGTCCCGGGTCACCGTCACGGCGCCGTCCAGGCACAGCAGCGCGCTCGGCCCCGGCCGGTCCAGGACGATCTCCTCCGCCCCCGGCACGCACCGCGTCAGCCGGAACCCCGCCGACGGGGACGGGAACACGCCCTCGCCGTTCGGCGCGGGCACGGCCCTCAGCGGCACCGGGTCGAACGCCCCGAAGTCCGCGACGGCCAGCACCTCCGCGACGTCCACGTGCTTGGGCGTCAGCCCGCCCCGCAGCACGTTGTCCGAGCTCGCGAGGATCTCCACGGCCGTCCCGCGCAGGTAGGCGTGCAGCGTCCGCGGCGGCACGTTCAGCGCCTGCCCCGGCTCCAGCCGGACCAGGTTCATCAGCAGCGACGTGACCGGGCCGGTGTCGTCCGGATGCAGCCCGGCGAGCAGCTCGACCACCCGGTACGGCTCGCCGGAAAGGCCGGCGCACGCCTTCCGGACGTCCTCGATCAGCGCCCCCCGCCGCCCGGACGGCCAGGTCAGCAGCATCTCCACGGCCCGCTTCGCCTCGCCCGCCGCGAGCGCCGCCACGACCTGGTCCAGCGCCGGGACCCCCAGCGCCCCGACCAGCCCGGCCGCCTCCCGCGGCTCCCGGAGCCCGCACAGCGCGTCGAACGGCGTCAGCGCGCACACCATCTCGGGCTTGGCCGAGTCGTCCCGGTAGTTCCGGTCGGACGCGTCGGGCGCGAGCCCCGCGGCGTTCTCCCGCGCGAACCCCTCCCGGGCCTGCCGCTCGTCCGGATGCACCTGGAGCGACAGCGGATGCTCCACCGCCAGCACCTTCAGCAGGAACGGCAGCCGCTCCCCCGCGTCCGGCCCCAGCGCCGCGCCGGCGTCCCCCGCGATGTACTCCGGCAGCGTCCGCCCGTCCGCCCGCAGCCGCGCCGGCGCCTCCGGGTGCGCCCCGACCCACAGCTCGGCCTGCGGCTCGTCCCCGGGCACGCGTCCGAGCAGCTCGGCCAGCACCGTCCGCGAGCCCCAGGCATAGCAGCGGACGGTGCAGTCGAGCCGCACCAGCGCGGCGGACGTCGTCACGGCAGTTTCCATCCCGTATGGGATACATGACGGAAGGCTTCAGCGCACACTCGGGGCGTGGTTGCATGGCGGGCATGAGTGTCGAGCCGATCTTCGTCCTGGTCAGGGACGGCGGGGAGCCGGTGGAGGGCGGGCGGCCCGTGCTGGTGGTGGCCGGGGTGACGCGGCGCGTGGTGGGGCGGGTTCTGGACGTGGTCGTCATGGGTGCGGCCGTGGCCTTGATCGCGCTGGTCGCCACGCGGGTCATGGAGGTGGCCGGGCCCAAGGGCGCCGCGGCTGTGATGGGGGTCATGACGGTGGCGGACATGGCCGTCGTCCTGCTGCTGCGGACGGGGGCGCTGGCGCTGTTCGGGTGGACGGTCGGGCAGCGGCTCGCGGGGACGCGGGTCGTGGACGCCGGGACCGGCGAGCCCTTCCGGGGATGGCGGGCGGCGGCCGGCCGCCGGTACGTGCGCCGGTCGCGAGCCTCGCTCGGCGTCCTGGACGACCTCCTGTCCCTGACGTCCGACCGGGCACTGCGGCGGTGTGATCACGACCGGCGGGCCGGCACGATCGTCGTCCGCGCCGGGCGGGCGCACCCGCGCCCGCCCGGGGTGTGACTAGAAGGCCTCGTCGAAGGCGACGGTGCCCTCCACGCCGATCTGGTAGGCCGAGACCCGGCGCTCGAAGAAGTTCGACAGCTCCTGGACGTCCTGGAGCTCCATGAACGCGAACGGGTTCGCGGTGCCGTAGCGGGGCGGGAGGCCGAGGCGGGTGAGGCGCTGGTCGGCGACGTACTCCAGGTAGCGGCGCATGTCGTCGGCGCTCATGCCGGGCATGCCGTCGCCGCAGAGGTCGCGGGCGAAGGCCAGCTCGGCCTCGACGGCCTCCTCGATCATGCGGGTGACCGAGGCGGTCAGCTCGGCGTCGAAGAGGTCCGGCTCCTCGGCGCGGACGGTGTCGACGACGGAGAACGCGAACTCCATGTGCATGGACTCGTCGCGGAAGACCCAGTTCGTCCCGGACGCGAGGCCGTTCAGGAGGCCGCGGGAGCGCAGCCAGTAGACGTAGGCGAACGCGCCGTAGAAGAACAGGCCCTCGATGCAGGCCGCGAAGCAGATGAGGTTCAGCAGGAACGCGCGGCGCTCGTCGCGCGTGGTCAGCGCGTCCAGGCGGCCGATCGAGTCGATCCAGCGGAAGCAGAACTCGGCCTTCGCGCGGATGGACGGGATGTGCTCGATCGCGGCGAACGCCTTGACGCGCTCGTCGTGGTCGGGCAGGTAGGTGTCCAGCAGGGTCAGGTAGAACTGGACGTGGACGGCCTCCTCGAACAGCTGCCTCGACAGGTAGAGGCGGGCCTCCGGCGCGTTCACGTGCTTGTACAGGTTGAGCACGAGGTTGTTCGCGACGATCGAGTCGCCCGTGGCGAAGAACGCGACCAGGCGGTTGACCAGGTGCAGTTCCTCGGGCGTGAGGCGCTCCAGGTCGGCGAGGTCGGACGCGAGGTCCACCTCCTCGACCGTCCAGGTGTTGCGGATGGCGGCGCGGTAGCGCTCGTAGAAGTCGGGGTAGCGCATGGGCCGCAGGGTCAGGTCCATGCCGGGGTCGAGCAGCATTTCGGTGGTCTCCAGGTCGTTCCGGCAGGGCCTTACTGGCAGGCTTCGCAGGTCTCGGGGTTCTCGAGCGAGCAGATGACGGCTTCGGTGGCCGAGACGGTCGTCTGCGCGATGCGCGTCGCGGGACGGCTGCGCAGGTAGTAGGTGGTCTTGACGCCGCTGCGCCAGGCGTAGGCGTACATCGAGGAGAGCTTCCCGATGGTCGGGGTCTCCATGAACAGGTTCAGCGACTGCGACTGGTCGATGAACGGGGTGCGGGCGGCGGCGAGGTCGATCACGGCCTTCTGCGGCAGCTCCCACGCCGTCCGGTAGAGGACGCGGACGTCGTCCGGCAGGTCGGCGAGGCCCTGGACGCTGCCGTTCGCGCGCTTGATCGCCTCGCGGACCTCCGGCAGCCACAGGCCCTCGGCCTTCAGGTCCCGGACGAGGTACTGGTTGATCTGCAGGAACTCGCCGGACAGCGTCTCGCGCTTGAACAGGTTGGACACCTGCGGCTCGATGCACTCGTAGCAGCCCGCGATGGACGCGATCGTCGCGGTCGGGGCGATCGCGACGAGCAGCGAGTTGCGCAGGCCGGTGCGGGCGACGCGGGCGCGCAGGGCGTCCCAGGCGTCCGGGCGGGTGATCGCGGCGTCCGGGAAGTGGTCGATGTGGAGCTGGCCGCGCGCGGTGCGGGTCTGGTCGTAGGCCGGGTGCGGGCCGTGCGCCTCGGCGAGGTCGGCGGACGCGCCGTACGCGGCGAGCGAGATCTCCTCGGCGATGCGGGTGGAGAGCGTCCTGGCCTCGTCCGAGTCGAAGGGCAGGCGGAGCTTGAAGAAGACGTCCGCGAGGCCCATGACGCCGAGGCCCATGGGACGCCACTTCTTGTTCGCCTTCTCGGCCTCGGCGGTCGGGTAGAAGCCGCGGTCGATCGTCCGGTCCAGGAAGCGGACGGCGGTGCGGACGGTCGCGCGCAGGCGCTCCCAGTCGATCGTGCCGCCCATCCCGCCCGTCCCGCCGGGGACGACGTGCGCGCCAAGGTTGATCGAGCCGAGGTTGCAGACGGCGGTCTCGCCGTCGCTGGTGACCTCGAGGATCTCGGTGCACAGGTTCGACAGGTGGACGACGTTGCCCTTCTCCGCCGTCTGGTTGCAGGCGCGGTTGGAGATGTCCTTGAAGGTCATCCAGCCGTTGCCGGTCTCGGCGAGGGTCCGCATCATGCGGCCGTAGAGGCGGCGCGCGGAGATCGTCCGGACGGCCTTCCCGTCGGCCTCGGCCGCGCGGTACGCGCGGTCGAAGTCGTCGCCGTAGAGGTCGGTCAGCTCGGGGGTGACCTTGGGGTCGAACAGCGACCAGTCCTCGTCGCGCTCGACGCGGCGCATGAACTCGTCCGGAATCCAGTTGGCGAGGTTCAGGTTGTGCGTGCGGCGGGCGTCCTCGCCGGTGTTGTCGCGCAGCTCGAGGAACTCCTCGACGTCGGCGTGCCACGGCTCCAGGTAGACGCAGGCCGCGCCCTTGCGGCGTCCGCCCTGGTTGACGGCCGCGACGGACGAGTCGAGCGTCCGCAGCCACGGGACGATCCCGTTCGACAGGCCGTTGGTGCCCTGGATGAGCGAGCCGCGCGAGCGGACCCGCGTCCAGGAGATCCCGATGCCGCCCGCGTACTTGCTGAGGCGCGCGACCTGCGCGTACCGCTCGTAGATCGACTCCAGCTCGTCGCGCGGCGCGTCCAGCAGGAAGCAGGACGACAGCTGCGAGCGGCGCGCGCCGCTGTTGAACAGCGTCGGCGAGGACGGCAGGTACGACAGCGTCGACAGCAGCCCGTACAGCTCCCGGACGTCGTCGACCGTCTCCGACAGCCCGACCGCGACCCGCATCAGGAAGAACTGCGGCCGCTCCAGGACCTTGCGGGTCCGCGGGTGCCGCCACAGGTACCGGTCGTAGACGGTCCGCAGGCCGAAGTACTCGAACCGGTCGTCGGCCGTGTCGTCGACGAGCGCGTTCAGCGCGCCGGCGTTGGCGGCGACGAACGCGGCGGCGGCGTCGGCCATGAGGCCCTCGCGGTGCGCGGCGGCGGCCGACTCGGCGAACGTGCGGACGCCCTGGCCCGCGGCCTCGTCGGCGATGTGCGCGTTGAGCAGCCGCGCGGCGACCCTGGAGTAGGCGGGTTCGACCGCGACCAGGGCGGCGGCCTCGGCGATCGCCTGCTCCCGCAGGGCCGTCGCGTCCGCGCCGTCCGCGCCGCGGACCGCGGCCAGGACCCGGCCGGGCTCGGCGTCCGCGAGTCCCGCGCAGGCCCGTCCGACCTCGGCCTCGAGCACACCCCGTGCGGTCTCCACCGGCGCGTCCAGCTGCTGCGTCATGTGCCCCTCTTCCCCTCACACCACCCTCGCGGGGACGGCCGGGGCGAGCGCGCGTCACCCTCCCGTCGTCGGCCGCCGGGCCCCGGCGTCGTGCCGGGTCCGCGGGCGGCGCCCCGTGTCCGGGCAGGCTCGCGCGCTCGTCCTCGGCCTCCCGCGAGGCTCTCGGACGATCCGTCGTGCGGGCAGGTCTTCGGACTCGCGGGCACGGCCGGCGCTTCTCGCGTCGCGTCGCCTGGCCTACTGGCCGTCGCTTCCCGGTCCGCGCGCGGCGGATCCAGTGCTCATGACGGCGGTCGTTCCCACTCACCGCTGCGGGGCAGTCCCGGACTCCCACCGGGTTCCCTCTTACGACGCCCGCACCACCGCTCGACGCGTGGCGGCGCGGAGCGGCGGTGCGGGCGAACCAGCACGGGGCTTGACCCTACATCTTGAGGCGGCTCACATTGCAACCCCAACATGTTGGGCGTGTCCGAAGTCCTATCCGGGGGGTCAGGTCGTCGGCGCGGCGCGGGGATGGCACCATGAGTGCGACATGTCCACCGCCCCACCGCACGGGTCGGCCGCCCCGCCCGACCGGCCGACGCTCCGCCTCGCGCGCGCCCTGGTGTTCTCCACCGTGTGCGTCGCCCTGGCGACGCTCGGGCATGCCCTGGCGGCCTCGGCGGCCGTCCCGGCGTGGGCGGCGCTGACCGGATTCGCCGGGGTCCTCGCGGTCACGTACGCGCTCACCGGGCATGAGCGGTCGCTGCCGACGATCGTGGGCGGGCTCGTCGGCGGGCAGTTCGCCCTGCACACGCTGTACACGAGCGCCTGCGGCCCGTGCGCGCCCGCGTCCCACCCTGGGGGCGCGGTCTCGTCGATCCACGACGGCCATGCCATGGCGGTGGTCATCCCCGCGCACGGGCCGGGCGCGGGGATGACGTTCGCGCACGTCGCGGCGGGTCTGGTGTCCGGCTGGTGGCTGTGGCGCGGCGAGCGCGCCGCGTGGTCGCTGGCCCGCCGGGCCGCCTCGTTCGCGGATCGTCCCGTCCGGCTCCTGCTGGCGCTGCGGGCCTTGCTGGCCGCCGCGTCAGAGGTCGTCGCGCCTCTCGTGCGGGTTCCGGTCGTCCAGTCCGAGCCCATGGCGGCGCTCCGGCGCGCGCTGCGGCACCAGGTCGTCCGGCGCGGGCCGCCGCTTCTCCGTTCACGCATCCCCGCGACCGCCTGACCCACCTCCGGACGGGCCGGTCGCCGCCGCGCGCGGCGCATCACCCACGCGCGGCCCCCGGATCACTTCCGGACGTGCTCTCAGCCGTCCGGATCCTCCTGCTTGAACGGAGTTCCCATGTCTTCCACGATCCGCGCGCGACGTGCCGTCGCCGTCGCCGCGCTCGCGGGCGTCTCGCTCGTCGGTTTCGCCACGGCCGCGTCCGCGCACGTCAGCGTCACCCCCGGGACCGCCGAGAAGGGCGGTTTCACCAAGGTCTCCTTCCGCGTCCCGAACGAGAAGCCGGACGCCGGGACCACCCAGGTCACGGTGGACCTTCCCGCCGACCACCCGGTCGCCTTCGTGTCGGTCCGGCCCCTCCCGGGCTGGGCGGTCAAGGTCACCAAGACGAAGCTGGCCACTCCGCTGAAGTCCGAGGGCGGTGAGCTGACCGAGGCGGTGTCCAGCGTGACCTGGTCGGGCGGACGCATCGACCCCGGCCAGTTCCAGGAGTTCGACATGTCGGTCGGGCCGCTGCCCGAGGACGCCGACCGGCTGGTGTTCAAGGCCGTCCAGACCTACTCCGACAAGAGCGTCGTGAACTGGGACCAGGACCCGGGCGACGGCACGAAGGAGCCCGAACACCCCTCGCCCGTCCTGAAGCTCACGCCCAAGGCGGCGACCGAGACGACCGAGGCGGGGGGCGGGCCCGTCGCCACCGCGTCCGCCACGTCCGACGACGGGACGGCCCGGACGCTCGGCGGGGTCGGCATCGCGGTCGGCGTCATCGGCATCGGCGTCGGCGCGTTCGGCCTCGTCCGCGCCCGCAACGCGAGGAGCGGCTCGTGAGGGCGCGGCGGCTGACGGTCGGGGTCGCGGCGGTGGCGATGCTGGGGCTGCCGGCCGTTCCGGCGTCGGCGCACACGGCGCTGAAGTCGTCGGATCCGGCGGCGGGCGCGAAGATCGCTTCCCCTGCGAAGATCACCCTCACGTACGCGGAGCCGGTCGGCTACCCGAAGATCGTCCTCACGGACGCGTCCGGCGGACGGCACGAGGCGGGCTCCGCGCGCGCCGTGGACAACGTCGTCACCGAGGACGTCAAGGGCCCGCTGCCGAACGGCGTCTACACGGTCGGCTGGCGGGTCGTGTCCGCGGACGGGCATCCGGTCACGGGCGACTTCACGTTCACCGTGACCGGCTCGTCCACCACGTCGGCCTCGCCCCCGGCGTCCGCGTCGGCATCCGCGGCCGCTTCCGCGTCTCCGTCGGCGGAGTCGAAGTCGTCGTCGAGCGGCGGCGGCAGTGCGGGGTGGCTGTGGGTCGGGCTCGGCGTGGTCGTGCTCGCGGCGATCGGCGGCGGTGTCGCCTGGACGCGTCGTAAGCGCACGAGCTGACCTGCGGGGACGTCCCGGGAGGCCGTTCCGCGGCCTCCCGGGGCCTCGCGTTCGGCGGCGGGTACACCTGAGGGCGGTGGCCGGATCCGGCCATTCCCGGCCATCCCGTCCTGACGCGCGTGTGGGACGCGTCCGCCCGACGCGTCCCACACAAGCCCTGACCAGCTAGAACATCGTTTCGAGGCGGGTCAGGGCGCGGTCGAGTTCGCGGCGGGCGCCGAGCGGGACGATCGCGGCGCGGGACGGGACGCGGACGCCGCCCGTGACCGCCACCCGCGTGCCGCCGCCGGGTTCGGGCGCGGCGGCCATCCCGATGATCAGGAAGCGGCTCTGGAGCCAGCACCAGCCGGGACGCAGCGTCCCCTCCAGGCGGGCGCGCATCCCGAACCGGCTGCGCGCGAGCGCGACGACCCGCCCGTGCTCCGCCCGCAGGACGCGGACGTCCCGCATGTCCGGCTGGAACCGCCCGAAGCCGTCCTCGAGGTCGCCCATCACGGCCCACACCTCGTCCAGGGAGTGCGGCAGGACGCGTTCGCTCACGCGCGCGCCCGGGATCGCCTCCGCCATCACCCGCAGCCGCCGGACGTCGTCCAGCTCGGCCGTCGGCCAACCGTTCTCGCCGCTCATACGCGCTTCTCCGTTCATGCCGACCACGCCTTCCGGAAGCTCTCCCGGGCTCGGTGGAGCCGGGACTTGACGGTGCCCGCGGGGATGTCCAGCAGGCGGGAGGCGGCCCGCTCGTCCAGGCCCTCCAGGTCGCGCAGCACGAGCACGGCGCGGTGCTCGGGCGACAGCCGGGTGAGGACGTCGCGCACGTCGGCGGCGAGTTCCGGGTCGTCCGGGGCGGGCACGTCGGCGAGTTCGGCGGGCCGCGCGCGGGCGTCCCGGCGGGCGACCCGGACGGCCTCCCGGACGGCGATGGCGCGCGTCCAGCCGTAGAGGGCCGCCGGGTCGCGCAGCGTGCGCAGCGACCGGAACACCGCGACGAGCGCCTCCTGCGCCGCGTCCGGGCCGCCGTCGAGCGCGATCGGGCCGCAGACGCGCGCGACGTAGGGGGCGAGGTGGGCGAGCAGGTCCTGCATGGCGAGCGTGTCGCCCGCGAGCGCCGCCCGGGCGAGCGAGACGCCCGGGTCGTGCGGATCGGTCTCCGACAGGGGCGTCACCGGAGGAACGCTTCCATCAGGCCGTTCACCTGGCCGGGGCAGTCGAGCGTGAGGGCATGCCCGCAGCCTTCCAGGACGCGCACGTCGGCGTTCGGGAGCAGGGCTCCGAACCGCCCGGCCTGGGCGACGGGGAGGACGGTGTCCTGGCGTCCCCAGATGACGAGGGCGGGTTGCCGGGTGGACGGCAGCGCGCGTTGGGTCTCGCGCCAGTCGAGGCCGCGTTCCAGGCGGTAGTTCGAGCGCAGGTTCACGTTCGCGGTGCCGGGCGCCCACATCTCGTCGATGATCGCGGGGGTCGCGCGCTCCTTGTGGACGAACAGCGCCCGGACGGACGGCGCCACCGTGCCCCGCCCGGCGGCGAGGTTCGTCAGCAGCTCCCCGACCAGGGGCATCTTCATGATCTCCCAGGTCATCGGGTCGCGTTCGTGCAGTCCGGACGGCGCGAGGAGCGCGAGCCGCCCGACCCGGTCGGGGTGCCGCTGCGCGTAGGCGAGGGCCCATCCGCCGCTCCACGAGTTCCCGGCGAGCGCCACCGAGGGCAGCCGCATGCCGGTGAGGAAGGCGTCGATCGCGGCCGTCATGCCCTTGAGGTCCCAGGTGAAACGCGGGTCGCGGACGGTCGTGTACCCCTGTCCGGGCAGGTCGAGGACGTACACGGTGTGCGTCCGGGACAGGGCCGTGAGCTGCTCCTGCCACGCGAATGCCCAGGCCGCGCCCGGCGACAGCAGCACGACCGGCGACCCGCCCGTCCCCGCCTGGACGTAGTGGAACCGCGCGACGGGCGTCTCCAGGTACCGCGACGGGACGGACGCCAGGAACGGCGACCGGTATCCGCGCTGCTCAGCGGGCCGCCAGCCGTACGCCCCGACCATCGCGGCGGCCGTCAGCACCAGGGGAAGCGTGATCGCCACGGCGCGTCCGAGGTGGCGGTGCACCCCGGCGAGCCAGGCCGCGGCCGTCCCGAAGAGCAGGCAGACGGGCGTGTAGAGCAGCAGGTTGAGCCAGAAGAAGGTGCTTCCGGAGCCGTCCAGGACGCCGCACGCCCACACGATGCCGACCAGCCCGCGCACCAGCATCCCGGTCGCGACGCCGAACGTCACCAGGCCCGTCCAGCGCGGGAACCGGCGTTGGCTGAACAGCAGCACGCCCGTGGCGGCGCCGAAAAGCACGGCGACCAGGGGCAACAGGACGCCGGGGGTGAACGGCACCTCGCCGCCCAGAACGGCCAGCGACAGCGACCGGTCGTCGGTCGCGGGCCAGGTCATGCCGGTCGCCCAGTACAGGTGGAACACGCCGTCCACGGCCAGCAGCGTGGCGACGGCTCGTCCCGCCGTCCGCCGCCGAAGGTCACCGCTCACGATTCGCGCCTCTCACAGGAAGTGGTGTCGCGTGGAAGAGGAGGCGGGGAGCGGGAACGTTCCCGTGACCTGGATCACGGTGGTTGCGCGTTCAACGAGGTGTCGGATTCCCGCCAGCCCGAGGCGCCGGAGCGACGCAGACTCATCCCCATGAGCAACGAGATCGAGAACAAGGTCGCACTGGTCACGGGCGGAAGCCGGGGCATCGGCGCGGCGGTCGCCGTGCGCCTCGCGGAGGCCGGGGCCGACGTGGCGTTCACCTACAGGAGCAACGAGGAGGCGGCCGCGAAGGTCGTCGCGACGATCGAGGAGACCGGGCGCCGGGCCCTCGCGATCAAGGCCGACGGCGCGGACGCGGCGGCCGTCGTCGCGGCCGTGAACGAGGCCGCCGCGACGCTCGGGCGGCTCGACATCCTGGTCAACAACGCCGCCGCGTTCATCGTCGCGCCCGTCGACCGGCTCGGCACGGGCGAGCTGGAGCAGACGATCGCGCTGAACATCCGGGCGCCGTTCCTGGCGTCGCAGGCCGCCGCCGGGCACATGAAGGACGGCGGGCGCATCGTCAGCGTCGGCAGCAACGTGGCCGAGCACGTGCCGTTCCCCGGCTTCTCGCTCTACGCGATGAGCAAGTCGGCGCTGGTCGGCATGGCGAAGGGCCTCGCGCGCGACCTCGGCCCGCGCGGGATCACCGTCAACGTCGTCCACCCCGGCCCGACCGACACCGAGCTGAACCCGGCCGACGGCGAGATGGCCGCGACGTTCGCGGGCTTCACCGCGCTGAACCGCTACGCCACGCCGGAGGAGATCGCCTCGGTGATCGTCCACCTGGCCGGTCCGGGCGGCGCGTACGTCACGGGCACCGCGATCAGCGTGGACGGCGGGTTCTCCGCCTGACCCCGGACCAGGGAGAATGGGGGCCCCAGAACCGGGAGGGGCCCACCGTGAAGTACCTCGCCTTGATCTACGGCAACCAGGAGAAATGGGACTCGATCTCGCCGGAGGAGTTCGCCGAGGTCGCCGCGAAGCAGGACGCCTTCAACGCCAAGTACCAGGCGACCGGTGAACTGCTCGCGGCCTACGGGCTCGGGAGCGAGGCGACCGCGCGGCTCGTCCGGCGCGAGAACGGCGCGCCCGTCGTGACCGACGGTCCCTACCTGGAGACCAAGGAGTACATCGGCAGCCTCTACCTGCTCGACGTCGAGAGCGCCGAGCGGGCGCAGGAGATCGTCGCCGAGATGCCGATGTCCGACCGGGACCCGGTCGAGCTCTGGCCCGTCCTGCACCAGGCCCCCGGAAGCCCGTGAGCCCCCGGCCGGCCGTGGGCGGGCAACCCCCCGTAGGCGGGCGACCCTCCGCTGGCGGGCACCCCTCCTCGGGCGACCGGCCCGTCGTGAGCGGGCAGAACGTCGAGGACCTGCTGCGCGAGTGCGCGCCGCGGGTCCTCGGCGCGCTCGTGCGCAGGCACGGGATGTTCGACGCGTGCGAGGACGCCGTCCAGGAGGCGCTGCTCGCGGCCGCGCTGCAGTGGCCCGAGGAGGGCGTCCCGGACAATCCCGGCGGGTGGCTGCTGACCGTCGCGTCCCGCCGCCTGGTGGACGAGATCCGCAGCGACGAGGCGCGCCGCCGCCGGGAGGACGCCCGGGCCGCCGAGCCGGAGCCCGCCGCGCCGGATCCCGCGCTCGACCGGGACGACTCGCTGCTCCTGCTCTTCCTGTGCTGCCATCCGTCGCTGTCGCAGCCGAGCCGCGTGGCGCTGACGCTGCGCGCGGCCGGCGGCCTCACGACGGCGCAGATCGCCGCCGCGTTCCTGGTGCCCGAGGCGACGATGGCGCAGCGGATCAGCCGGGCGAAGCAGTCGCTGAAGGCGTCCGGGATGCCGCCGGACGCGGAGCGCTCCGCGCGGCTGGCGGAGGTCCGGCACGTCCTGTACCTGATCTTCAACGAGGGGTACACGGCGTCCGGCGGTCCGGACCTCACCGCGCCCGGGCTGTCGGCGGAGGCGATCCGGCTGACCCGGATGCTGCACGGGCTCGTCCCGGACGACGCCGAGACGTCCGGCCTGCTCGCGTTGATGCTGCTCACCGACGCCCGCCGTCGCGCGCGCACGAGCCCGTCGGGCGAACTCGTCCCGCTCGACGAGCAGGACCGCTCTCTCTGGGACGGGGCGCTCATCGCCGAGGGCGTCGACCTGGTCAGCCGCGCACTCCCCCGGGGCGACGTCGGCCCCTACCAGCTCCAGGCCGCGATCGCCGCCGTCCACGACGAGGCCGGGTCCCCGGACGCGACGGACTGGCCGCAGATCCTCGCCCTCTACGACCTGCTCGAACTCGCCGATCCGGACAACCCGGTCGTGTCCCTGAACCGGGCCGTCGCGGTCGCGAAGGCCCGGGACCCGGAGGAGGCGCTCGCCCTCCTCGCCGCCTTGGAGCGGGACAAGCGCCTCAGGGACCACCACCGCCTCCTCGCCACCCGCGCCCACCTGCTCGAACTCCAGGGCCGGACGTCCGAGGCCGCCGGGGCGTACCGCGCCGCCGCGCGCCGCGCCACCAGCGCCCCCGAACGCCGCCACCTCACCCGCCGCGCCGACCGCCTCGCCCCGTAGCGGCGCCTCAGCGCGTAGCGCCTGGCGACGCCCTGCGCCCC